>JBFLYN010000020.1:0-57808 GCA_040756655.1 Bacillota bacterium | reverse complement strand
CCAGAAGTCCCCGCCCTCCAGCTCCCCGTAGTATGTACGCTCCACCAACTCAAACTCGCTGCTGCCTGCCGTCTGTGGCTGCCATCCCTCGTAGGCCACCATGATCCGCGCTTCGCGCCGGGGTTTCTCGTCCCGCTGCATCGACAACCAGTAGCCGTCAGCCTCCACGAATCGGCTCCATTGGGTGCGTGGTTGCTGCCCCATGTGCGGTCGACACCAAGAGCAACGAGATCACGGCCTTTCGGCCTTTACTAGATCCTTTAGCCCTCACCGGTACCGTGGTAACCGCCGATGCCATGCATGCCCAGGTCGACCACGCCGTTACTTAGTGGAAGACAAGCATGCTGAGCCGTCCCGGCTCGTCCTCAACCCCGGCATAATCCCCTCTACACCGGGGTAAAGACTTTTCCACACGCCTCAAAAACCTCCATCTATTATCTGCTCTGTCTTCACAGTGCAATTGCCTCGCCCGGGCCGGGTCGAATCCACCACGATCTTGCCTTTGGCGTACGTCCGGAAGGCCCGGGTGATCTCCACCTGGACGCTTTCGCCAATGAGCTTGCCCGCTCCTTCAATGTCTACCACGTAGCCATCCACCCGGGCAATACCGTCCCATGGGTTGGAAACGTGGGGCTCTTCCACCTTCAAGTCGATGATCTGGCCAGGCCTTACGGGCAGCGCCTTGGCTTCCACTTCCTCGCGGCTACCCAGGGCTCGCAAGTTCATGTCTTCTACATGAACGGAGTTGGACCCGCGGATGAAGACCATCTTGCCGGTCTCGCGCTCCAGTTCCTTCAGGTTCGATCCTCCGGCCCCAATGAGCAGGGCTGCCACGCTGGGATGGACCTCCACCAGAATCGCCTCGCTGCCCGAGTGCCTGAGTATCCGGCGTATCTCCCGGCGCACCCGTGCCGACATGGTAGCCTCAGACATGATCCGCGCCCGTCCTTCGCAATAAGGGCAAGGCTGTTCCATTACTGCTGCCAAACCCTGGCGTACTTTCTTGCGGGTCAGCTCCACCAACCCCAGCTGGGTGAGCCCAAGCACGTTGGTCTTGGTGCGGTCTTTCTTCAGGTGCCCGTGGAGGGCATCCAGCACCCGCTGGCGGTGATCGGCCTGCTCCATATCGATAAAGTCGATGATGATAATACCGCCTATGTCCCGAAGCCTAAGCTGCCTGGCGATCTCCCGCACTGCCTCCATGTTGGTCTTGAACACCGTGTCCGCCAGGTCGGTGGTCCCCACAAACTTGCCGGTATTGACATCGATGACGGTTAGGGCCTCGGTCTGATCGATGACAATGTACCCGCCGGATTTGAGCCACACTTTCTTCTTCAGGGCCGCCTCGATGTCGGCATCCAGGCCATGCTGCTCAAAGAGAAAACGGTCACGGCTCCGGAATAGCTGAACGCGTCCTTTGAGTTCGGGCGAGGTGACCTCCAAAAGCTCCTGGATCTTATCATACTCCTGCTGGGAGTCGATGTACAGGCGGGATACGTCGGCGGTAAAAAGATCGCGGACGATGCGGTAGACCAGTCCCAGGTCTTTGTGGAGAAGGGCCGGCGCGCTAGCCGACCTGGTCCGGGCCTGGATGCGGTTCCACAGGCGGCTTAGGAAATCAAAGTCCGCCTTGAGTTCGTTTTCGGTCTTACCCTCGGCCACGGTCCGGACTATGAGGCCGATCCCATCGGGTTTGATCTTGTCCGCCAGCTTACGCAACCGGTCGCGCTCGCCGTCTTCGGTGATGCGGCGGGAGACTCCTACGTAGTCCACGGTGGGCATCAACACCAGATACCTGCCCGGCAGTGTGAAATGCCGGGTTACTCTAGCCCCCTTGGTGCCGATGGGTTCTTTGATCACCTGCACCATGATCTCTTGGTTGACACGCACTAGGTCCCGGATGGTAGCTTTCTTCATATCCTCCACGAGGTCATCATGGTCATCCTCGCCGTTACGCGGGGGCAGGGCGTCATCAACATAGAGGAAGGCGTTTTTGTCCAGGCCGATGTCTACAAAGGCCGCTTGCATGCCCGGAAGCACGTTCTCTACCTTGGCCTTGTACAGGTTGCCGGCCACCCGTTGGGTGACGGGCCGTTCGACGTAGACCTCCACCAGGGTGCCGTCTTCAACCACAGCCACTCTGGTCTCGTCATAGTCGACATTGATGAATATCTCCTTTTCCAAAGCTTGCTTTCATCTCCTTGAATAATTGACACATGGTCAAAAGTGTTCTCAAACCGGCAAAACTCAGGTGCGCCAGGGCGGTACTAGGCACCCCTCTACCTCAGCAAAAAGCCCGGTACGGGTGATGGAAACGGCGACCGGGTCAAAGCACCCTCCACACCGAATAGCCATCCCATTCAATACTTCCTCAGGGCGGACTGCGCCCGCCGGTCCCATGCGCAGCGCAAGGTGCAGGCGGACCGTCGGTGTCCGGGTCAAGAGCACAAGATCGCTGATATGCCCGCGGATATCGCCCGGGGCGCGGTCACGGGACCGGGGCACCACCCACTGAGCTTGGCCAAGCACCTGTTCTACGGTTTCCTCCAAGACCCCTACCCGGCCGCATTCTTCCATGGCGACTTCGTACGTAGCCAGGCAGATGGCAGCGGCCAGGGACTTGCGGCGATGTTCCAACAGCCGGGCTCCGGTGATTTCGATGCCCGCCGGCAGCTTCGGATTGAGCACGGCCGGCACGACTTCAGGGTCTACCGGGTCTTGTAGTTCAACATCCAAGTACTCGGCGAGGCTGGCCGTGCCCACGGGCAACGCCGGGCCGAAGGACAACCGGGGCCGGGGGTTAAAGCCCGCGGTATAAGCCATAGGCAGCGCGGCTCGCCTCAGGGCTCGCTCCATGGTCCTCATCAAGTCCAGGTGAGACAGAAACGAGGAAAGCCCGGTCTTGGTAAATCTCACCCGCAACACGGTCAAGCCCGCACCTCCTGGAGGAGCACGTCCACTCCAAGGTTGGGGCAAGTGCCGCAGCCGTGACAGGCCGAGCGCCGACAGTCTGGCGTAGTCTCACCGGCATAAGCCCTCTGGCGTTCTTGCCAGAGGAATTCGGGTTCGACCCCGGAATCCAGGTGAGCCCACGGGAAGACCTCATCACGGTCTCTTTCCCGGTGAGCATAGAACCATCGTTCCAGTCCGCAATCGGCGAAGGCCTGTTCCCAGCGTGCAAGGTCGAAAAGCTCGGTCCAAGCATCAAAGCGGCACCCCAGCTGGAACGCCCTCACCAGCACCTTCCCCAGCCTTCGGTCCCCCCGGGCGAAGCAGCCCTCCAGGACCGAAACGCCTGGCTCGTGCCACCCATACTCCACACGCCGGTCCCGCAATTCCTTCTTGAGCAGGCGCTGCTTTCTGGTAAGCTCTTCTAAGGTGTCCTGCGCCTCCCATTGGAACGGAGTATGAGCCTTGGGGACGAACCCGGCTACGCTCACGGTGACCCTTCCCCCTCCCCGCGTCCCGTGGGGATGGGTACCCAGCACATCGCGGGCCAAGTGAGCGATGCCCGCCACGTCCTCATCGGTTTCGGTGGGCAGTCCGATCATGAAGTAGAGCTTGATGGACTGCCAGCCGGCCGCGAAGGCTGCCCTGGACGTGTCCAGGAGGTCCCGGGCCGTAACGCCCTTGTTGATGACGTCGCGCAGCCTCTGGGTCCCGGCTTCGGGCGCGAAGGTCAGCCCGGTCTTCCTGACGCGCTGGACCTGTTGGGCCAGCCCCAGGGAGAAAGCATCCGCGCGCAAAGAAGGCAGGGACACTCCTACCCGGCTCCCTTGCCATTCGTCCACCAGGGACCGGGTCAAATGGTGGATGCCCGAGTAGTCGGCGGTTGATAACGACACCAGCGAGAGCTCATCATACCCGGTGTTCTCCAGGACCTGGCGCGACAGTTCCTGCACTTTCCCAGCTGATCTTTCCCGCACTGGGCGGTAGATAATACCTGCCTGGCAAAACCTGCAGCCACGGGAGCAGCCCCGGAACACTTCCACCATGCCCCGGTCATGGACAACATCCAGTGCCGGAACAACCGGCCGCAGCGGGTAGTCCAGTCTGTCCAGGTCACTAAGTACCCGCTTGGAGACTGTAGGCGGGTACTCGTGGCCGACCGGGGCGATCTCTGCCACCCGGCCGTCCGGGTGATAGGAGACGGTGTATCCCGACGGGACGTATACCCCGGGAATGGCCGCCAGGCGCACCAGCAGGTCCCGGCGCCATCCCGGGCGACCTCGCCGGCCAGCCAGCTCAACATAGGCGTCGATGACCTCGTGAATCACCTCTTCACCCTCACCCAGGGCGATGCAGTCGAAGACGCCTGCCAGGGGCTCGGCGTTGAACGCGCACGGGCCGCCGGCGATGACCAGTGGATCGTGCTCTGTCCGGTCCCGGGAAAGGAGCGGAACCCGTCCCAGGTCCAGCATGGTCAGGATGTTGGTGTACGTCATTTCATACTGAAGCGTAAAGCCGACGATATCGAACTGGTGGAGGGCGTCTTTGCTTTCCAGAGCGTAGAGAGGTAGCCCGGTCGACCTGAGTTCTGCCTCCATATCTACCCAAGGGGCAAAGGCCCGTTCGCACCAGGTATCGGGACGCCGGTTCAGCTCGTGGTACAGGATCTTTGATCCCAGGTGGGACATGCCCACTTCGTAAGCATCCGGAAAGGCCAGGACGAACCTGACCCACACCTCCTGGGGATCCTTGATTACTTCATTAAACTCCCCGCCGGTGTAGCGGCCCGGTTTGGCCACCCGGCGTAGGATGCGGCTTAGTGTGTCTATGGTCATGGCGTCCCTTCCGGCTATCAAGTTCATACCTGCCCGTCGATGCTTTGTGACTTCCCCACTAATTATACCTTTTTGGGTGGTCCATGACAAAGTATGGGTTCTGCTAGCTGGACCAGCTTCTGGAATCCCCGGCCCGACAAGTATGCATCAAGGACCCTGTTTTCATTGACGCTGCCGACGACTCTTCGTTCCGGACCGGTCACGTCAAAAATGCAAAACCGCCCGGGAACTAGTGCCCGCACGGCCTCGTCCACGGTTACGTTGGCATCAGCTACCAGGCGCTCCACGCCCAGGAGACCCCGGCGTTGCAGGCTCCTGCGGCGCCAGAGCGCCTGGCGCACTGCCCCATAGGCGACCTCACGAGCCTCCCGTCCGGACACCACCCACACCGTGACGGCAATAACGGGCAATGCGGGCCACACCTGGCCCAGAGCCAGCGCCAGCCCGGCGAGCCCCAGGAGTGACATGGCCACCACCCGGCCCAGAGCTGCAGCCCGCCGGGTCGCCCGAGCGTAACCCAGACGCCGGCACCAAAAGCTGCGCAGGGCACGACCGCCGTCCAGTGGCAGGCCGGGGAGCAGGTTAAACAGGGCAAGGGCCAAGTTGAAATCGACAAGGAGGCGGAGCATGCCAACATCAGCGCTGAGCCAGCGCGAAGCCGCCAACCCCAGGGCCAGGAAGAGGAGGTTGCTGAAGGGACCGGCCAAAGCTACAGTGGCCTCACCCGCTACGTCGGCAGTCAAGGGCCCGGTGCCGGCCGCGACTCCACCAAAGGGCTGGATATCTACCTGGTCTATGGTGTGACCAAGCCCGGTGGCGGCCGTCAAGTGGCCCAGCTCATGGGCCGCCAGGGCACACAACCACATCCCAACCTCTTCGGCCAGGCCAGCAAGGAGGCAAGCTACTCCAAGCGCCAGGGTCCACGGGCTGATGGTGATGGTAGTTCCGAAGATACGGCACAGCTTCACGCTGGTCAGGGCGACGTTTCCGCCGGCAGCCACCGCAAGGGGTCCACTGCCTGCCCCGAGAGGCGGACCTCGAAGTATAACTGGTGACGGCCGGTGGGCGACCGGGCCACGCTGGCGATGATCTGTCCTTTATCTACCCTTTGCCGGGGGGCCACCCTCGCCTCATCACACCGGCCATAGAGGGTGGTCAGGCCGTTGCCGTGGTCGATCTCGATGACCATCCCATATACCGGACTGGAACGTACGGCGGTTACCGTTCCCGCCAGCGCCGCCCGGACCGGGCTGCCCGCCGCCGCGGAGATGTCTATGCCGTCTGACAGCGCCTGCCCGCCGGGGCTCGGGGATTGCCAACCAAAGGTGGCCACCACGGGACCTCCTGCCGGCCAGGTCATGCTCCCGGCGTCAGGTAAGGGGTAGATGCCCCAGAACCGGCGCAGGCGGTCCAAGCTAAGGTCCACAGGCAGGTTGACCTGGGAGAGGTTCCTGAACGCACCCAGGAAGTCATATTCCCAGGTGAGGATGGACCGGACTGGTCCGACCAGGGAAGCGGACCAAGGTTCGGGCAATAGAGTGACACAGAAGACCACGGTAAAAGCCACGCCCGCCGCCAGAGCCTGGAGGGTTAACCCTTTCCAACGCGAGGACGGCAGCTTCCGGCGCCGGACCGGGGAACGTGGGCGGGGGCGGCGCGTGTATGCTGGCATAACCTGTCCCTCCCAGGGCGAACAGGCCAGGGGACCCGGTCGCTAATCTTTGCGCTAACATCATATTTGTCCCATTCTCCGCCTATGACTGTCTGGGAGGTAGTGGCGCCCAGGGCGGCGAATCACCACGGGAGACGGTAAGACCGCGGTAGTGGGAGGGAAGCGCCATACAATACTCAACGAGGAAGCTGGCGGTCTCGCTCAAAGCCTTCGACACCGGTCCGGGCGGGATGCCCCTGCCCCTGGTGGTCATCGAGAGTCCGGACGAGCCGGGGGCACTGGGGTTGGCGGCGGTGGCTTCCAGGTGGCACACAGGCAGCGCAACATTTGGGGATAAGGGCCAGGGAATCTACTTTGGCGATTCCCGGTTTAGAGTCCGCTTTACCATTATGGGCAAGGGGAGCGACGCGCTGGTGGAGGTGTGGGCCCAAGGACCCGGTCACCTCACCTCGCTGGTAGCAGCTGCCGGCCGGGTAACGGCCGGGGATTTCCTGGCGTTTCGTGAGATGACCAACCTAAGTCGTTCTTACACCCTCACCCTCTCGGCTGCAGGTAGTGTCAGGCTGGACCTCTTGCACCTGGTCAAATACCACTACGAAGCCCGGGGGATACGCGACTAGACCTGGTAGATCTCTCCCTCCCTCGCTACTTCCACCGGGCCGGGAAACTGCCTGCGGGCTTCGGCCCCCCGCTCGTTCGGGTCGAACCCAGGAAAGAAGTGCGTGAGCAAGAGGCGGCGGGCACCTGCCTTTGCCGCCAGCTGGCCGGCTTCCCCTCCGGTCAAGTGTCCCAGGCGGTAACCGGGGCCATCCTGGTCGCGCAGGGTGGCTTCGCACAGGAAGAGATCCGCTTGGCGGGCAGCCTCCACCACGCCGTCGCATGGCCCGCTGTCGCCCGAGTAGGCCAGAGTCCGGTCACCGGCAGTGATGCGCATGGCAACGCCAGGCAAAGCGTGGGCAACTGGGAAGAACTCAAACCAAAAGGGACCGAGTTGCAGGGTCCCGCCGGGGGCTATGGGTTCTGCCACCATGGCGTCCCGGTAGGGTATCCGCCCGTACTCGCCGGCAGGTTCCGCTGGAGCGTAGACTTTCACGGGCTGGTCGTTCCAGCCCCACCTGAGCCGCGCGTCAGCGGCATACCTGAGCACAAACAGGTCTGAGCAGTGATCACCGTGCAGGTGGCTGAGGACCACGTGGGTGAGCTCCGCCAGCGGCAACCAGTGGCCAAGCTTGCTCAGCACCCCGCTGCCGCAGTCTAAAAGCACGTGTTCACCCTGGTGTTCCAGGAGGTATCCAACGCAGGCTGCGCCCGGCGCCGGAAAGGGGGAATTCCGCCCGATGATCTTCAGCTGCAAAAGCAGTCACCTCCTAGACTATCGTGGCACCCAGCACCGTCTCGAGCTGGCGCAATGCCCACCCATGGGCATCCTCGTCGAAGGAAGCCACGGCATCCCTGGGGACCACTACTCGATAGTGGCGCATGCAAGCATCGGCGGCCGTGTAGAGAATGCAGATATTGGTGCAGACTCCCACCAGCACCAGTTGGTCAACGCCCAGTTCGCGCAGGGTAAGGTCCAGGTCGGTGCCGTAGAATGCGGAAAACCGCCGCTTGGCTATGACCCTCTCTGCGGGCAGGGGCCGGAGCTCATCCACCACTTCGGCACCCTGGGTGCCTGCGATACAGTGGGGCGGGAACATGGCAAACTCCGGGTCACTGGACAGGTGGCGGTCGGCGATGAAGATCACTGGAGTGCCATCCCGCCGGGCCTCCTCGATGAGTTCTGCCACCCGGGGCACGATGGTACGGGCAGCAGCTCCGCAGAACAGCCTACCACCTGGGTCCATGAAGTCTACCAGCATGTCCACAACCACCAGCGCTTGACTCATGGCGATACCTCCCGTCTCACTTCAAAGGAGGGCACATGGAAGAACTAGTGTATGTCGTAAAGCGGGACCTACTCTTCTCAGGGTCTCCTCCCCAGGGGCTTTCGACTTCCCCAGGAGATTTCCTGCACAGGTGCCGGAACCATGGTCAGTTCCGGCCCCGCTCTGCGGTGGAAGACGATCCTTCGTTCAAGCAGATCATCCCCTATGTGGTCCTGTTCGACGCCAAGCACATCCTGTGCGTGCGCCGGCTGTCTGCCCAGAGTGAGTCTAGACTGCACGGGCTCTTGTCTCTTGGCATCGGTGGCCACATGAACCCGGCCCCCGGGGAGCCGGGATTCACCGGTCTGTTGGCCGCCAATGCCCGCCGGGAACTGCACGAAGAGCTCTTCTTGGACTGTGAACCCGACGTGACCTGGGTGGCCTTTATCAACGATGACGGACGCCCGGTGGGGCGCGTCCACGCCGGGCTCCTGGGCCTGGCCCAGGTCGACCCGGCCCGCGTCAGGGTGAGAGAGACGCGGCAGATGAGGGGCGAATTCGCCCCGTACTCTCAGCTTTTGGCGCTGCGGCCCGAGTTTGAGTCCTGGTCCCAACTGGTGCTGGACCACTGGCCCGGACTCAGCCGGGCTATGTAGACAGTGGCATCAAGGGAAAGAGGGAAGCGCCCGTCGACCGACGGGCGCTTCCTGTATCCATGCCTAGATGACGAAACCCAGCCAGTCGATGAGCAGGTACTGCAGGCGACCCAGGAACAGGGAGATACGGCCCTGGACAGTATTGCCGAAGGCGGCACCCAGGGCTACCATGATGGCGTAACGACCGATGAGTGAGCTGCCCCTCACGAACTTCAGGTCGCGGGCAACGGTGAAGAAGAAGTAGCTCAACACCGTCATGAGACAGATGAAGAACACCCACTCGTCAAAGGTGGCCTGAGCCTGGAAAACCCCGTTTTTGACCACCCATAGGTCCCGGAACGAGTTCCGGACCTGGATCAGCCAGGGACGGGGCAGAACCGCCAGGCTGTATCCGACGCCGTAACCTACGCTTATGGCAATGGGGTATCTGGACAGCCAGCTCCACTTGGCTGAAGTGAGCCTGGTATACATAAGCAGGCCCAGCAGCCCGAAGAGGACGAACTGCCACTTCCCCTGGGCGATGATATCGTTGTGAATTCTGGGCAAAAGAGCCGTGTCCCAGGTGAGCACAACAGCGTGGGCAGCGGCCAATCCCAAGAAGACGTGCTCGGCCAGCCGGTAGGCAGGGTTCTCTTTCCAGAGGTAGCTATAGATCATCAGGGTCATGATGGCCGTGACCCAGACTTTCGGGTCTCTTGACATGCATGTTCACCTCCTTACCTAGCGAGAATGGACTCCCTTTACCGGCCGGTTCTAAGCAGACTTCTGCCTGTTCTTCACGATGTAGCCAATGTTACCTAGGACGATCAGGATGATGATGAGCATGTGCGCCACGGACTGCGCATCCATGAGCTTGGTGGCGCGGCCGGGCTCGCCGATGAGTTTCTCATACTCGGCTGCTCCACGCAGCCCGGAGAGCATGCCCAGCACCTGCCTGGCCTGGAGCAGGGGCATATTGCCGGGCACCTGCACCGCCACGTTGCCTACGTACAGCGGGAACTCCGGGAAGAACTGGGTATAGGTAGAGATCCCGGGAGAACCCGCGGAATAGATGATGATACCAGCGACCTGGTCAGGCTTGATGGCCTTGAGCCTCTGCATTAAAGGAAACTCTCCAAGGGACGTACCGTCGATGTCAACACCAGTCATGCCCGCCCAGAAGTCATCCTGAAGAGAGCGCATCCATGGCGTGCCGCCAGCCCGCCAGCCAGCCACCACATAGTCTCTGCCGTACACGGCACCGACTTCTCTGGCCACGGCGTCAACCACGTTCTTGGAGAGCCTCGCTCCCAGCTCCCACTGAGCGATGAGCACTACTTTGTGACCCTTCTTCATCAGGTGCCGGAAATTGGCGGCCATCTGCGGGTCGCACTCTGCTGCCGAGCCGCCGCTGTACGCCGCATCCATGATCACCAGCGAGTTAGGCGGGAGTTCCTTCTCGATCCAGTCGTAGAACGGCTGCGTGAGCTGGGGATTCACCGACATTGGCATGCCAATGGGCCTGAGTACTGGTAGTATCAGAGCCAGGGCCATGAACAGGTAGATCCAGCGCGCGTCAATTCGATCAAAACGCTCCCAAATAGACACCGGTCTTTCCTCCTTTCTCCGGTAGAGTAATTCCGTTCATCCCGCCTGGACAGCGGTAATCATGCACCAAGGTATTTCCTCTCCAGTCCGAGGAACAACCTCAGAGTGGCAGCGAAAGTACCCAAGAAAACACCGATCTGGATACCGCGCATGCCCGCAGCGTTGGGGAACTTGAGGATCCACTGGCCCAGGGTGGGGAACTTGGACCAGATGACCTCGCCCACGGGCACGTTAGACAGCATGATGATGACGGCCACTACCAGCATGGCTGTGGCTTCACGCGTCCGCACCCTGAAGGCGCGGTAGGCGGCAGACGCGATGAAGAAAGCCAACAGGGAGAATATGGCAGAGTCGATGGGAACCAGCATGGCGTCGTGGATCCAGCGGTACGTGGGGAGGTTGTTACCTCCGGACGTAAACAGGCCGTTCCCAAGCATCCCAAGTGCCATATAGGACCAAAGCACGACGATACATATCACGCTGAAGATCCAGTGCTCCCGACGGCGGCGTATGTTGTTGGCGTGTAGCCGCGTGAGGTTTATGGCACCCAAGAACACCGCCACTTGGACCATGAATGTCCGCCACAGGTCGGTCTGTGTAAGCCACCCTGTATTCCATGCGTGGTGTGAAACCTGCCAGACGAACGCGTACAGCGCTACCACGGTGGCAATGAAAATTGGAACTTCCCGGCGCATTGATATACCTCCTTTCTTCGGGAATTCCTCCGAGCACTAGAACTTCAGCCACTCGTTCAGGAAGTTCTTCCCACCAGCGGGCGTGAAGGTCTGCACCAGAGTGCCGACTACGAAGATGGCATATACCATCATCTTCACCACGTCCTGGGCTACCACGGTCCCGGTCATCACCGGCTCGCGCGACAGGTAGGCTGCTCCGGCGTACATTTCCTCGCCGATCATGGTGTAGTCGCAGGCAGCGACGAAAAACGGCAGCTGTGCAGTGGACTCAGTGGCCGCGATCTGGATGGCGCCGATAAGGTTACCGGCTTCGGCCAGGATCAGCGACTCGGCATAGAAGAAGCCGATGAGCAAGCTGGCGGCGGGTTTCTCGCGATGGAGCATCCCACACACAGCAGCGGCCCACGCGAACTGGCGGCTGGAGTAGAAGCGGACGTCGTCACGGTTGAAGGCATCCGGGCGACCCGCCTCCAGGTAGGCCTGCTGGATGATCTCCTCGTTCACCGAGATCACCAGGTAGTCACGGTTGCAGTTGATGATCCTGGTGTCGTACTGGGCGCAGAGCTTGGCCGTGTGAGCCAGATAGGCCCAGAATGCCCAGGTGCTCGGGTACTGGAGATCCGCGTCGAAGTCGGAGATGTGAACCGGGCGACCCATTTCCGTGGCACGGCCCACCGCCTCGTCGATGGCTTCCAGGCCGGCGATTTTCCTGATGGCAGGAATGGGGAGACCAGCCCGGGCCCGGGTGATCATCAACCAGGTCAGAAAGCCCATGATAAGGGTTACAAACAGACCTGAGGTGGCATGATCCACCGGACGGATGAAGCCCCACTTCGGCGGAGCAGGAGCGGCAGCGGCAAGAAGCATTAGCATTTACGAATTCACCTCCTTTCGGCTGGAGTTAACCCGGCAAGGCCAGCAAGGAAGTGCTAGTTTGCCGGACAGGAACCTATCCAGGAGATGTATATTCGGCAATAGTCACTCTACTTCCTGCTAGTGCCAAGGCAAAAGAGAAAGTTTTTTCCTTTCATGGGGTTATTACACTAACGTAGGCTGTAGTCCACCAGCTTTGTCCGCTTGAAGGGTATTCAACAAGGCACTCTCGTATTCCACGGTCATCGACCAGGCAGTAACAGGCCTCCGCCCTACACCCACCACCTGGCGCAGGGGTCATGGCGGCCGGACCGTGAACGGCGCAAACTAGCCAACCAGCAGGCTCTCAAGATCAGACACTATGGTAACCAGGCAATCCGGGGTTCGCTGCAAAGTAGTCTTTCTCAAGGTACCCACCTTGCGGGGTAACTCACCCCGGCCATGCTAGATACCTGGCGACTCGGGCCAGTTGTACGCAGCGGACCACGGAGTAGATGCCTTGGCCGTGGCACGCAAGTGCCTCTAGACCTTCACGCTTTCCCAAGGGCTTGCAGCCCTGGAGCTCCTAACATGCCTGCGCCTTGTGATTCCATGCCGCCGGGCACCGTTGCCCTACGACGGGTTACTAGCTAGGACAGTGCTGAACAAAACGGGTTTTGAGTGTGATTGGGCTCCCGATCCTGTAGAGCTGGGCAATGATTCCATTGCGAAACCCGGGTACACATTCTTTGCTTATCCGAGTGCACCAATGCCCAACGGCTGCCCCTTTTTGACCTTCCTCGGGGGCCTATTGGGGCATGGTGATCTCGTTTAGGCCGGTGCCAGCAGGGCGTGAGCGACTGCCTGCTGGCGCATCAACGTTAAGAGCCGTTTGAAATTGACCATGGCTGCCACCATATACGCCTGCAGGGTTACCTTCCTTTGCCCAAGGTAGCGGGCTTTCCTCATTCCATGCCTCACCAGTTCGGCCTGTTTGCCCTCGACCAGATGCCGTTTACCGTAAAGCTCGGCATACGCCTCCGTCTTGGCAAAGGCACGCCCTTGCTGCAGGTGCTGCTCATGAGCATGTACCGTCACTATGCGTCGTTGATGCTTGCTCTGCGTGCACTGGCCCTTGAGGGGACACCGCCCGCATTGCTAAACGCAAACGCCTTCAATCGCCCCTGGCGACTATAGTGTTTCTCGATGGCCAGCTCTCCCGCTGGACAGCTACAGGTCTGTGCTACCAGGTCAATGATGAACGCCGTTTTGGGAAACCGCCCCGCCGGAGGTGGGCCTTGCGGCACCGAAGCTACCACCTGCAGCTGGCGGGCGGCCAGATCGGCGCGTACCTGCCCGGTCTCGTGGGCGGTATCTCCGATGAGCACTTGAGGCCGCAGCTCCGGCGACTGTGCATCCACCAGCTGGGCGCCGCCTCAGAGTCATGAGCATTCCCGGGGGTAACTGCCGCGCTTGTGATAATCTCACTTCTGACATCCACGACCGTATGGGTCTTGGTAACCGTCGAACTCACGGGCGCGCGACTTACGACCATGACACATCTTCGGGTCCGTGGTGGAGATCACCCGGTCTTTGGCTACCCCTTGCTTCAACACCACTCGGCCTTGTTTCTCGCTGATGTCTTGGGTGGCCACGATGCCCAGCATTTCTACCAACCGCGTTTCTGCCGGAGTCAGGCTGACAGCTGCGGTGGCGACCAGCACTTACTTGGCATCGGCCACCAGATCGGACAGCAGTTGCTGCTTGGTCTCGGGATCGTTCCAGTCGATCTTGGGCTTCTTGGCTTTACCCCCATAGTCCAGGCGCAGTGGTTTAGTCAGCCGTGCCACGAAATCCATCCGCCGGTTCAGTACCCGCAGCAGTTTCCGTATGACCTCACAGAGCAGGGTATAGGTGTCCTGTACCTCTCCCGCCCCCAGCGTATGAGTGGAGTCTACCACCTGCAGGGCGGCTTCGCGCTGCAGAAGACCCCGGTCGGCGGCGGTCTCCGGTATCTGCTGGAACACCGTGGCTTCTAACGCGTTGGCCAGCAGCCGGGTCCGAAACACCGATAGGGTACTGCTCTCAAACCCGGCCTCGTCGATGGCCAACCGCAGGGCCTTCTTCCACCGCAGGTCATACCGGGCCCGGGCCTCCGCTTCCCGATCGGAGATACCCTCCATATGCTACAACAGCAACACCTTGGTGAGCAGCCCTGGTGAGATAGCCGGTCGGCCTACCCGGGCATAGGCGGGCGCGAACAACGCGTCGTCGAAGATGTCATCGGCCTCGGACAGAGCGTGGTAGATGCTGTCCCGGGGAACAATGGGTCTCCCTCGCAAGCCCTCTGCCGCCTCCAAGTCCAGAATCCTAACTGTGGCTTCTTACGCTTGAGCATCTGCCATCCCCCCAACAATGCTGCTGTTAGTGAGGATTGGACATCCAACACCCCAATTCCGGTACTGCAAGACCCTATGAGGGTATACTTTTCAGCACTCTCCTAGCACTCGTCCATCACGGGCGCAAAGATGGCCCAGTGGCATCTCTCCTCGGCATGGTCCTAGCTCAAAGACCGGTGACCCAGTTCTCGTTCACGGTTTGTACAAGCATCTTCCACCAATAACGCTTCCCCCCACTGGTCAAGGAGTTCCCGGTTCTTGCCCGGTGTCGAAAGTTCCCGGAGCTCCTCGGCCAGAGCCTGGGCGCTTGCTACCGGCTTGAGGCAGCGGGTGCCCACGCAGACCAGCACGCGGTGGCCAGCTTCCCCGGTGACCAGGGCTTTTTGGGGCAGGTATACTCCCAGCGCGGCCCCGCGCATGGCGTCTTGGGCGCCGCTGGTTCCAGACAGCACCACCGTTACCCATGGTCTTTGCCAGGCCGAGATGGCCAGTGCGTAGGCTGCGCTGGTTACCCTATCCTGAGCATGCCCGGTGTGAGGTGCAGTCACCGACCGCGCCACCTGGTCCAGGTACTCGGTGCTTCCCGTCGTCCTGCCCAGGGCGGCCAGCCATGCCATGGCTACGGAGTTGGAATCAAGTTCAACCCGGGGCCGGGCCAAGGGGCCCACGGCGTCGCCGTCCACCAGGTGTGCCCGGAGCCCCCCAGCCGCCGCCGAGAATCTGGCTACAGTGAAGTCAGCCAGTTCCCGGGACATGTCCAGCCACCTGGCACCGCCGGTAACTGCATGGGCTGCAAGGGCTGCTCTTCCCACCATCACGTTGTCCTCGAGTAATCCGAATAGCCTGGGCTCCCCGTCCAGCACGTAGTGGGCCACTCCATAGCCGGTCCGATACGCCATATTCCAAAGGACCTCGAGAGTACGCTCGCCAGCGGATATCCACTCATCTTGGCCAAGATAGGCACCGCTCTCCATGAGGGCCCTGGCCATCATGGCGTTGTAGTTAGTGTAGATGGTCCGATCCACGTAGGGAGCTTCTCGCTGTCTGCGCCGGGTCTCGGGCAGGCCGTAGTACTCCTCGTCAGCATCCTGGGTACCGGCCCAGCAGCCGGTATCCGGCAGGAACATGACATTCTTCAAGAACCGGTAGACATCTTGGGCCAGGTCAGACCAGCGGCTGTCGCCGGTGACTGCATGGACCTCGCCCAGGAGTCTCAAAAGCCCCGCGTTGTCTTCTAGCATCTTCTCAAAGTGAGGAATGCTCCAGTCGCGAGTAGTGGAGTACCGGAAGAAGCCGCCTTCCACGTGATCGTACATCCCGCCGCCGGCCATGCCGGAGAGAGACTGCAGGACCATTTCCCTGAGGCTCTCGTCACCTGTGATCACATACTCCTTCAGGGCCAGTTCCAGCGCGTCCACCATGGGGAACTTGGGCTCGCGACCAAAGCCCCCATGCACCTGGTCGTATGCCCTCCGCAGCGCCTGTAGGACCAGCGCGTAGCATTTCCGGGCCTCCCGGTCATCCGGGCGCTCCAGGGCCTCGTCCGGCTCTTCGCGCTCCTCGTGCCTTTCTAGGCTGGCTCGGGCCAAGCGCTTTACAATACCCTCATGCTCCTCGGAGAAGACCTTGGCCATGCCCCGGAGCAGGCGCTTGAGCTGGTCCGGCGGAACGTAGGTCCCGCCGGTGAGGAGTTCTCCACCGGGTGTGAGAATGGCCGTGGTCGGCCACCCCCCTAAGTTGTACCTGGAGTTCACATCGGGCCTGCGGTCTGAATCGACCCGGACCGGGATGTAATACTCGTTGATAAGCCCTATGACGTCCGGGTCAGAATAGGTGGTCTCATCCATGACGTGGCACCAGTGGCACCATACCCCACTGATGGCCAGCAGCACTGGTTTCTGGGCGCGCTGGGCTTCGTCGAACGGCGCCCGTCCCCAGTTTCTCCACTGGATTTCGTGGGCCCGGTTGGGACGTGGCGAAAACCGAAAGTCCTCGTCCAAGAGGTAACCTCCCTTGCCGAAACTTACCCTTTACAGTGTGCCCCTGTGGCCTGCGATTTTACCTTGCCGCCCGGTTCTGGTATGATGACTATGAAGAATACGCAAACCCAAGGTGATGCTCATGACCCGGTACGACAAGCTCATCATCGTGTCGGTGGCTGCGTTCTCAATTTTGATGTGGACAACGTTCCAGCTGTGGCCGAGCCCGGACCGACTGGTAGCGGTGGTCGAGATCGCCGGTCAGAAAGTGTTGGAATTCGAGGTGCCGCAGCTGGGAAGCCAGGAGGTTTTCCAGTACCAGGTAGCTTTTCCCCGGGGAGAGGCTACCATTGAGACTCAAAACGGCAAGGTGCGCATTTTGCCCATGCCTTCCGAAGTGTGCCCTCTGGGTATCTGCTCGGCAACAGGCTGGATCGGCCGGACCGGGCAGTCCATTGTCTGCCTGCCCAACCGCATCGTAATTACCTTGAGAGGGCGTGGGCCGGGAGTCGATGGGGTCACCTTCTAGTCAGCCAGGAGCAGCCATGCGGGTACGGCCAGGGCCAGTATGGCCAGGAGGTACACGCCCAGCGCTCCCCGGCGGTACCCCCGGCGCCCCAGCCAGCGGCCGAAGTTCAGGGTGTAGATGCTCACCAGGAGTGGAGGCATGAGCAGGCCCAAGATTATGCCGACCCTGGTTGCCCCTATCATCTGGTCTCAGCCCCGCGAGGACGATGCTCCCTAAACAGTAGGCCGATCCTCCGGATTTCCAAGTTGACTTCCACCTCAATGACCGCCTCCGGAAACCTTTGGAGCCACCGATAGTCTTGCCATTGGGGCCAGGTAAGGAAGTGGGGCTGTACATGACGGCCAAAGCCGAAGATATCAGCCTGAAACTCCTCCTGGGCCCGTCTGACTACGGCTTCGATGCGCTCTTTCAGCACCCGGGCGGCTTGCTGCTGAAGGCGCACGATGGTCTCTTGCCCGGAATAGTTGAAGCCATCGTCCGCCATAAGGATGTCAGCTTCCAGGCTGATGCGAGTCCGCAACCTGGGTGGGTCGCTGCCAAGGTCCACGGATATGCGAGGAGGCGACCTTTGACTGAGAGCCAGCGCCAGCCAACCCTCCTCTTCCCCCGGTTGGGGGACCGTCACCGAGGCACGGCGAAAGGTGCCCCGCACCATGGCAACCGCCCGCATCTCATCGCCGGTAAGCGTCCCCACGGCCCGGTCGCCGGAAAAAACCACTCCGCCTATGAGTTCCACTGGGTCTCCGCCACGGCGGGGGACCTCACCGGCTCCCACGTCAGCCGCAGTCTCCTGCCCGGGGCGGCCCGGTCCCTCGCTCAAGGCGGCCCGGATGGCTACAGGTTCTTCCGCTGGGGATGCGATGGCCACCAGTATGTCATGGACCAGCGAGGGCTCGTAGAACCCGGTGAACTGGCGGTTGGCAATGAGTTCTTCCATGTACTTGCCCGGGTTGGCCTCGATGCGGGGCGCGATGGCGCGGATGAACTCGCCGGCAGGCCCATGGCTGATCAGCACCGACATGATACGCCTGGCCTCCCGGTCACGGGACAGTCCGTCAAGGTACACCTGGATGCCTTGCTCGGCGGTGTCCATGCCCATGACCACGGCCTTGGCATGGGTGAGATTGATCCTGCGACTTACGTAGCAGTTTAGCAGGTTCATTGCATCAAAAATGGTGTCGCCCACGGCCGATGCCACGAAGAACGGCTTCTCCCCGCTCCCGTCATCTTGTTGCAGCCGGCGGGGGATGGCGATGAGGGCGGTAACTTCCACGCGCTGCCGGGGTCGCTGGTCCAGCCCGAGCACCAGGACCCAGGCCAGTTCTTCCATCTCGTGGCGATCCCAGCACCCGCCCGCCCCCAACGGCACCAAAGGCAGGAGAATGTAGACGAGCCACCGTGCCTTCAGCGGACCCTGCCTCCTTTCCTCCCAATGCCCCTGGCCAGCAGGGCCATGCCCAGCAGCACCAAGGGCAGTATGTACCCTACCACCCAGCCCCGCTCGCGCAGGGTGAAAGCATCCCATTCAAAGGCTTGCACCATGCTGTCAGGCACGAAGCTAACTGCAAAGGCCAGCAGGGTGAGGGCAAACAAAAGTGGTCTGAACACCGGCAACCCTAAGCCCCGTGCCAGCAAGAGGGCGCTGGCATATAGTACTATTCCCATTTTGAGCATACCCGTGATCACCCAGACGAAGATGTACGCCGCCTCCACCCGCTGGGTGAACCGCCCGAGGAACACCAGGCGTATCATCTGTAACAGCGGGAAAGTGACGGTATCGGCAGTGGGCACCGGGAAAACCATGATGTACTGGGCCACAACTCCGGCCATGGCCATGCCTGCCAGTGCAGTGGCGCTCAGTGCCACCACGGTCGTCTGCCCGGGCTGGCGCAAGAAAGGCCGGATCACCAAGATGAGCAGGAGCTCCATGAAGAACCCGGTGCCGGTGATACCCCGGGTTACCAGCACATCCAGCCCATTGCCTAAAAGTGGGAAAATTTGCTCGGGCCGGGTGTAGGGGAACACCAGCACTCCCCCCAGGACCACGCCCATGCCTATCCACGGCACTAGCAGCCAAGCAACCCGGCTGAGCGCCTCGATACCCAGGTAGGCTCCATACAGGGCTACCAGGAACAGGACAGCGGTAACCACCGAAATGGGTGTTTCCGGCAACACGGCAGTGATGAGAGCCTCGGAGAATTGCCGGGCAGTTAGCGCCACGTCAGCCAAAAAAAGCAGCGAAAGCGTTACCCCGGCTACCAGTCCGCCCCCGGGACCTAAGCGGGCTTCCGCCACTTCCTCCAGGCTGTAGTCCCCGCCCATGGCAGCCAAAAGCTTGGCCAGCACGAGCACCAGGGTTCCCGCCAGCAGGGCACTGATGAGCACCAGCAACCACCCGGCCGTGGCTGCGGCGTTGACCATAACTCGTGGGAACAGCAAAAAGACCTTGGCACTGGTGGCTACCATGAGCAATGCCAGCGCCTGCCGACCGTCTATGTTGCCGTCCTTGATCCGCGCCTTCACCGCCTGCCCTTTCTCCGCCAGTGAACCCGGGCATGAGGCCACCAGGGTCGCGTGAGCTCCGACTGCCGCGTGGATTCCAGCGTACGGAGATGCTCCGGGCGCTTTTCGTCCCGGTACACCCAGCCCCGGAGGATCACGTCCTGGCTTCTGCGGTAGGGAGCACGAGGGGAAGCCACCGGCACTCCGAAAGACTTCAGGCTCGTCAGGTGCAAAGCCAGTAACACCAGCCCGGCCGAAATGCCCAAAAACCCCAGCACTGCCCCGGCCAGGATGAAGAGAAACCGGGACAGTCTCACACCAAACTGCAACCCGTAGTCGGGAATGCCGAAGGAACCTAAGGCCGTCAGGGCCACCACGATGACCAGGAGCGGGCTGATGATGCCTGCCTGCACCGCCGCCTGTCCCAGAATCAGCGCGCCCACTATGCCGATGGTAGGTCCGATGACGGTGGGCACCCGGAGCCCGGCTTCCCGGATAAGTTCAAATGCCCCTTCCATGAGCAGGACCTCCACCACCGTGGGAAAGGGTACAAGCTCCCGGGCGCCGGCCATGCTCAGCATCAGATCGGTAGGGATCATCTCTTGATGGTAATTGCTGACTGCCACGTATAGAGCCGGCAGAAGAATTGCGATGAAGAACGCTCCTACGCGGATTACGCGCATGAACGCTCCATAGGGCCAGCGAAGGTAATGATCTTCGGGCGAATGCAGGAGCGTGAAGAAAGTGGTGGGTACAACCAGGGCAAACGGGCTGTTGTCCAAGAGGATGGCTACATGCCCTTCGGAAAGGAAGGCCGCAACGCGGTCGGGCCGCTGGGTGGCCAGGACAGACGGCATGAACGCCAGCGGGTAGTCCTCGATGAGCTGCTCTAAGATCCCGCTCTCTGCCACGTAATCTACCTCGATGGCCTGGATTCTCCGTCGCACCTCTTCTATCAGTTTGGGGTTGGCCAAGCCGTCCACGTACATGATGGCGAGCAAAGAGCGCCCTATCCTTCCCACGGTGGTCATCTCGGTGACCAACCGTTCAGTCCGGAGGATTTTCCGGATCAAGCCGGTGTTGGTGCGGAAGTTCTCTACAAACCCTTCGTGGGGTCCCCGCACCAACATTTCGCTCTGCGGCTCCTCCACGCTCCGGTAGTCCCAGCCCTTGGTCTCGACGATGAGTGCCCGGTCGGAGCCTTCCACCAAGACGGCAGTGGCCCCGAGGACGATCTCTTTGACGACCGCTGGTAGCTCGCCTAAGACTCTCACTTCGTTACCCGGCAACCACCGGAGGGCTATGTCCTCCATGAGTCTGGTGCGGTCTGGCGGCATGGGATCCAAGTGTGCAAATTGCATAAGAGACGTGAGTACGGCGTCGTTGATCACGTCCCGCTTGGCCAAGCCTTCCATGAACACGGCCATGGCCTTGAGCGGGGGCCGGGTCCCGATGTCGAAGGGCCGTATGACCACGTCAGCGTTGGGCGGTATGTTGAAGACCGTTTCTAACCGGCGACGGTTGGCTGCCAGCGAGGTGGCCAGGGGCTCACCGGCCCTGGGTTCCCCCTCTGCAGGACGGCCGTGGGCGCGGCGACGGCGGCGCCTCTTGCGGCCGGGCTCGGGCGTAGCCCCGGGTGTGGGCTGGGCGGGACGGTCCCCCAAAGAAAAGGTCTCCTGCATGGTGGAGTCATCCACGGTTAGAAGGCGCTTGAAAAACTCGATCACCGGCACTTCCCAGGCCCCCTAGACTCAAGCAGCATGCTTAGCATGACCTGGAAGGAGTCTTTTAACCACCCGGATGTGAGTGTACAATAGGAGCCAGAGGTGAGCGCTTTGACAACCTTGAGAGTCTCGTGTGTGCAGTTGGCAGCCCGTGATGCTGGACAAGCTGCAGTGGCCCTTGAGCGGGCCCTGGAGGCCGTGGATGAGGCAGCCGGACATGGTTCCGACCTTATACTCCTGCCCGAATGCGTCTACCCCGCCTACTACTTACGACCCTGGTTAGACCGGCGTGACCATTACCCCGACCTGGAACACGCTCTGGAGCAATTCTGTGCCCGGGCCGCCCGGCATCGTGCTTGGGTTTGCGTGGGCCTGGTGGAAGAAAACGAGGGCGCCCTCTACAACACAGCCTTCCTCATTGACCGCAGAGGTAGTGTGGCAGGGAAAGCACGCAAGCACTTTCTTTGGCATTTTGACTCCGCTTGGTTTCGACCCGGCCACAAGTTCGACATCTTCGAGGTGGACGCACGAGCCGGGGGGAGCGTCAGCGTGGGCATGTTTGTGTGTGCCGATGGGCGCCTTCCGGAGGTCGCCCGGGCTCTTGCCCTGCGGGGAGCTACGCTGTTGCTGGACCCCACTAACTGGGTTACCTATGGGAGGGACACGGCCCTGCTCACGAATCCCCAGGCCGAGTTCATGATGTCGTGCCGGGCCCTGGAAAACAGCGTGTACATAGCCTGTGCCAACAAAATCGGCATGGAAAAAGGCAGCGTGCTGTATTGCGGCCGCAGCCTGGTGGTGGGCCCGGGCGGCGAAACCCTGGCCATGGCCAGTGCCGACCAGGAGGAAATCCTCACCTGCGAGCTGGGGCCCTTCGGGCCCGGAGGCCCGGTGGACGGCCGCCTGCACCCATTGCTGGACCGCCGTCCCGGGGTCTATGGCCAGTTAGTCGAACCCACCGCCCCGTCCCTGCCTTCGCCAGCGGGAACCGGTCCTTTCTTTGTCGCCCTAGTCCAGCTGGAACTGGAACCGCCTGGGGCATTGGAGCGTGCTTGCGAGTATGCCAGGGTTATGGAGGAGCAGGGGGCAGACCTGGTGGTGTTGGGAGAGCCTTCGCCATCCGCAGGCTGGGACGCCGGCGAAGTGCTCCCGTCCCTTGCTGGAGTCCTTGGCAATGACCGCACCATGGTGGCAGTAACGGCGCTGGAAACGGCGGGCCGGGACAAGTATAAGACCCTCTTTTTGGCCAACCGTAAGAGGCTTCTGGGCAGCTATCGCAAGGTTCACCTGGAGTCGGATGAGCGCGAGACACTGCTGCCGGGAGACCATTTAGGGGTGCTGGAGACCGGCTCGCTCAAGCTCGGCTCCATGCTGGGATATGAAGGCTTACTCCCTGAGGTCGCCCGGGTCCTTGCGCTTCAAGGAGCCGATGTAGTGTTATGGCCCCGCAGGATGGCCGGCCCGGATTACACTGGTGTTGCCCGCACCCGGGCCGCGGAGAACCGGGTCTTTGTGGCCGTAGCTGATAACCTCGCGTCCGGGTCAGGCTTCTCTGCCGTAGCCGACCCGTCCGGGCGGTTGCTCGCTCCCGCGCTGGTCGGAACAGAACAGGCGACCCTGGCCTCGCTCCTGGTGGCCGACGCCCGGGCCAAGCTGGTAGCGCCCGGGACCGACCCCTTGCGGGGCAGGAACCCGGGCTGCTACCGCACGCTGGTAAGCAACTAGCCATCCACGCGGAGCTTGCCGGCGGTGGCGTAGTCCTCGTGTTTCATCTCCCGGAGGATGATCCGGACGGATTCAGGCGGGACACTCAGGGCCTCGCAGATAGCCCGGGTAACCTTGTCGGCCAGGGCCCGCTTCTGGTCCACGGTACGACCGGCGAAGAACTCGATCTGGACGATAGGCATGTTTCTTCACCTCCTCAGCGGAAGAATATGATTCCCGCCGCGATCCCGCCCAGGGCAGCCAGGACCGGGCTTACCCGGAAGAAGTAGACAAGCACAATCACGCCCAAAAAAAGTATCGCGCCCCAGGCATCCACGATGGATGTGCGTGCCATCCTTAGCACGGCCACACCGATCAGGCCGGCTATGACCGGCCGCAGCCCCCGGAAGACGGCTTCCACAGTGGGATGGCCCCGAAGCTGGGTGTAAAACCGACTGATGATGAGGATGGCCAGGATGGGCGGGAGGATGAGTCCCAAGGTGGCGGCAGCGGCACCGGGCACCCCGGCCTGGCGATAGCCCACGAAGGTGGCCAGGTTAACCATGATGGGACCGGGTGTGATCTCGGCAATGGCCACTACGTCGGTGAACTCCTCCGGAGTCAGCCACGCATAACGGTCGATGACCTCCTGCTGCAGCAGCGCCAGCATGGCATAGCCGCTGCCGAAGGTAAACAGCCCGACCCGGGCGAAAGTGGTCAATAACAGCACCAGCTGCATAAGGACCCCCCAGCCTGATCTACTGGGCGGCTAAGGCAAGCTTACGCTTCCTCTGGCGGTGGGATTCGGCCGACCGCCGGAACGCCCGGAAAACGCGCTGGTGACTTTCAGCCATGAGTTCCGGCCGAAACTGGATGCCTACCACAAAGCTGTGGGCCCGGCTCTCCACGGCCTCAACGGCTCCGTCCTGGCTCCAACCCACCACCGCCAGGCCCACACCGGGCCTGGCCACAGCGACCCGGTGAAAGGAGTTGACGTCAAACCGGGAGCCGCCCATGTACGTGGCCAAGCATGACCAGGGATCGACTTTCAAGGAGTGCCAGGCGAGGTTGCCGGGGAGCGAGCCCTGGTGGTGACCGGTGGCCCCGGTGCCTAATGAGAGGTTCTCCCCTCCCAAAACACTGTTAAGGAACAAAAGGCCCCCGCCCACAGCCAGGACCGGGAGGTCTTGCCGTAGCGCGAGCCTGACTAGCTCGGCCTCGGCGGCCTGCTCGGGACGGGTTAGGTCCCTGTCCTCCCCGGTAACCAAGAGCCCGTTGAGGGCTCCCAGTGCCGGACCCAACCCCTCCGGCTCAGTGGGGATGGGCAGGAACAGGGGGACAGCGCCAGCGCCCGCCACGGCCCGGCTAAACACATCAACTTGCTGGTCAACCGAGCCTTTGATACAGGTAATGCCGATGACTGCGCGCATGCTCAAGGCCCTCCTTGCCACTTCTAGAATGGGTTTTTGGGGCTCTTACCTATTCGAGAATTTGCTATAGTTAGTTGAATCCCTGCTTTGGACGGGATGGTACGTGGATTTCCTCAGTGAGCCAAAAACTGGATATACGCTGCCGTCAGCAACAAGATGCCACCTGCCAAGCGGTGAGACCAGGGGCGGCGCGGGCACGAGAGCCCGGTCCGGGAAATCAAAAACAGTGGCAGGCAGCGTCCGGCGGCATAGTATCCCAGGATGCCCGGGCGGGATCGCGCCGCAGCATAGGCTGCCAGCGACACGATGACTGGGACGGCGCAGGGGTCGGACAGGATGGCAAAAGGCACTCCCGCCAAAAAGGCGACTGGACCCGCCAAGACCCGGGACCTCAGCCGGCGACGGAGCCATGCGGGCGCCCGCCCGGTCACCACCAGGTATAGGCCGCTGGCAGCCATTACCGCTGCCGTCAGGCGTTCCAGGACATGAGCGTCCACGGCGCTGGCGGCCAACCCCGCCACTATGCCTACCAGCCAGAAGCCAGCCACCATCCCCAGGCTGAATAAGAGCCCGGCAGTGATCCCCCGGACCGCCCGGCTCATGGCCACCACCGTGGGAATGCTGCAGGGCGTAAGTGCGCCCAAAAGCCCCAGCACCAGCGATGCCGCCTCCGCCCAACTATCCGGCAAGGGACTTCACCCCTCCCCATCACCATGCTACGGCGTATGCCCGGCAAACAGCACTTATGCAGAGATGCCCTGGGGGCGGTGCACCGTGGTGAGGGGGTAACATAATAGGGCATGCTCTTGTGGGCCAGGGATGAGCTGGGCTTTGTGCCCTCAACCGGGTGGACTGCCCAAGCCCCTCTGCAGTCCCAGGATGCTCCTAAGGTATGTCATTGGCGTCACCTGGTGGTAACCTGAGAGCTGGCGGCGGAGTTGGCCGGTTTCCAGCTGGGCCGCGGCCACCGCCGCCGTCAACTCCTCGAGTTGACGTTCTAGCCCTAGCCCGTCATACCTCCGGTGCACTTCCCTGCGGTGGACCGCCACCCGCGCCAGGCGTGCGGCCAGTTCCTGTGACACGCTTGCCTGCCTAGCTGCGGCCACCTGCACCGCCTGGGCTTCCTTGACCTTGATATTGTGCAGCACCACCGCGCGGTAAGCCCCACTGGCCAGCCAAAGTAGCCACGACCCCGGCACACCACTGCCGACTGCATCACGTTCGCGACTCAGGGCGCGCAGGCGCTCTTCCATCTGCCTGTGGATAGCCTGTATCCTGGTCTTCTCTTCGGCCCTCAACCGGGCTTCCTGAGCATCCAAAGAGGCGATGCGGGCGTCCCGGGCCTGCAGCAAGCGATCATATCGCGCCTGAAACCGGAACAGCCGTCGCCTAAGCCGGGCCAGGCGCCACTGAGCCAGCGGGCGCCGGAAAGCCAATCGGTGCTTTTCCCGTACTGGGGTAAGTCCGGCGTAGCGTAGGGCAAGTCCCAGTCCCAGGGCAGCCACACCACCGCCGCCACAGCGCCACGCGTCCCAGGCGCGGAGGCCCCCGGCCCGGCTCCAGTAAATGACTGCTCCGCACCAGGCTACCAGTAGCAGCATGGTGACCCGCTCCAGCCAAAAGGACCCCACCAGTCGTACCGGTGGAGAGGCCGGTACGAACTGGGTGATCCAGTCGGCCGGCGTGACGGCCGCAGCAGCCTCTTTCTCTACAGGCGCTGGGTGCCAGCGAGGGCTTGACAGCACCCGGACCGGACCCGGCCATTCCAGGGGAACAGCACGGTCGGGGGCCTGCGCCAGGCAATGCTGCAGGCGCTCCAGCCAGGTCGCCAGGGACGGGTCCTTGATTTTCTCAAGCACCTGCCAGGCCCGGGTTTGCCCTGGCCTTCGGAAGTCCTCCCGGCGCAACAGCAGGCAGTCATCTCCTGCTTGCAGCTCTTGCCACAAGCCCGGCTCAACCTGCAAGGCCGCCAGCGAGATAGTGATGACCATAAGGGAGAAATCGTCTAGGTAAGAGCCAAAATGAGCCGTGGAACGGCCGGGGTGCTGGAAGTGGGGGTGGCCCAGTTCCGGGGCGGGTAACCCCCGTAGGCGGGGCACATACATGCCGTCGTAATCGATAAGCTTGATGTCATCTCCAGCTACCAGTACGTTTCCCAGCTGCAGGTCTCCGTGGGCGATCGACGCTGCCCGGAGCTGGGATATGATCTGGTGCAGCCTCCGCGACACCCGTGCCAATGCCGCCGGATCTCCCAGGTGGCTCTCGACGAAGGCTCCCAGGGTTAGCCCGCGTGCCCATTCCATCTTGACCAGTGGGTACCACTGGTTGCGCACGCGAATGCCCTGGCCTTGGTATTCAAAGTTTACGGTAAAGCCGAAGGCGTGCTGGCGCAGGCAGTGGCCGATGGCAGTATACCGGTGTTCGTGGTCGGGGCGGTGGCGTAGAAAACAGCGAGCAGCATATGGTGTACCCCCGGTAACGATCCGGTAGACCGAGGCGAAGTTGCCGGTGACGGGCAGCGGCAACCCCAACCTGTCCAGTTGCGCCACCCCTCGTCGCAACTGAGGATCACGAAAACACGAAGCCGGGTGCTGCACGGCCTCCTGGTAGTCAGACATGGTGGGCCAGCTCACCGCTGGTCACACTCCTGCAGGATCTCGATGCCTACCATGGTCACATCGTCGTTCTTGAGCAGGGCATTTGCCCTCAAGGTCTGTATGCGCCGGAGAAAGTCTTGTTCGAGCAAAGCGGTCTCGTCGCCAGGGGCCTCTCCCCTCTCCATGGCACCCAGGAAGTAGCAGGCCAACGCGTCGGTCATGAGGTAGAACCGGTCTCCCACCTGCACATGCCCGCCTGCATCCAGGGTATCCAGTCCACGGTTGCTCTCGCTGCGGCTAGAGAGCAGACCCGGGCGCCCCCCGAACTGCGAGCTCGACGTCAGCGGGAAAGCACGATGTACCCGGTTTTGCCGCACGAGGAACAAGCAGCTGTCCCCTACGGCCGTCGCCCTCCACGCGCCGGGGGAAAGGGTCAGGCCCACCAGGGAGGCGAACGCACCCGCCCTCCACCCGGGCTCTTCGAACCACTGTAGCGGCCGTTTCCTGGCAGCTCTTGCGCTGAGGTAGTGCCGCTGCCAGCTGGCCCACGACCGGAAAGAGCGCTCCAGCCAGGTCTCAGCCGCGCTGCTCCCGTGACGCACAAACGCTTTGACCAGGAGCCGGGCCCAAACCTCACTGAGCATGCCCTCACTGGCTCCATCGGCTACGGCAAACCGGAGATGCTCCCCGGTATAGTACCCGTCCTGCAGTGGGTAGAAAGCATCTTCGTATTCGTCCGGATGGTTACCGGCCTTAGGGAGCCAAAACGTCCACACCCGGACTTGCATGGCGCGCTTACCTGAGGTTGCCCGGCCGGGTTCCGATGTCCAGAGCCTGGATCACCAGTACCAAGTCAGCGTTGAAAGTAAACCCCTTGGCCCCGGGAGCCAGTTCATACCCGTGTTCCCCGGCGATCTCGCGCATAAACGGCGTCAGTTCACTGGCCGCCATGTACAGGGTGCGGGCATACTGGTCCGGGAGGTCGTCCGGCCGGCCGGGGAACGCCACCGGGGGGGCCGGGTGTGACGAAATATGGTAGTTGAACAACAGCACGTTACCATCGCTGCTGGAGCGAGCGGTGAGCTGCTTCATGTACGGCAAAGGATCTCCATCGGTAGATTCACCGTCGGTAAGATGGATAATCACCGGGGGAAAGCAGTCAGGGTACCGGTCCAGCCACCCCCCGACGATGCTGTCTGCCTGCTGCAGCGCACGACACATGGGAGTACCGCCCCGGGCTACAGGATCTAACCATACCGGGAACTTGACATTCTGCTCTATCAGTCCGCCCGCCCCGTCGTCCACTTTCTTCGTGCGTTCTTCGATCCGGGCCGGGTGCAGCGCAACTTGGCTCACGGGCACCAATTCCTGGCCGGCCAAGGCGCCGCCGAGAGCCGGCCCGCTTTGGTGACCGTAACTCAAGACACCCACGTGGTAGTAGTCGCGCACGCCCTCCGCCTTGGCACACCTGATGACAAGGTTCTGTAGCAGGCGGTTGATGGCGTCAGCGACACCGTCCGCCTTCTTTTTGAGACCGCCTCCACCGAAAGGATCGCTCATGGAACCAGATTGGTCCACCAAGAACAGGAAGCAGGATGGATTCTGTCGGCTGACCTCAGCGGTGTAGGGCATAAAGACTCCCTCCGGAGTGTAAGAATGGGCGCAATAACCGCGCCTCGACCTCTTTCTACCCACCTGCATCGTTCTCCTGCCCGGAGCAGGCACGCCTCTTCTTAGGGTAACGTGCGCGTCTCCCAGCTGCAGGTGCCCTGGAGCTGGGCATGCTATGGTGGGAGGCGAAGCCATGAGGCACGTTCAGGCACTCTTGGTGAAGTACTTGATGGTGGGGTCTATACTTGCCATCGTCTTACCGGTCCTGGGCCCGGCCACTTTCGGCCAGGGTTTCGCCGTGGCCCTGGTGGTGACGGCCGGTAGCTATATAGTGGGCGACCTAATTGTGTTCCCGGAGTTTGGTAACATCCTCGCTGCGGTGTTCGACTCAGCCTTGGTCCTGGCCCTGATCTGGGTGTCCCAGCTACTGGTCCCCGGGTTTATCACCACCTTCGGCGCCATGGCCGTAGCGGCGGCCCTGGTGGGCATAGCCGAGTGGTTCTTCCATCGCTACCTACGGGTCAAAGGGGTAGCGCCCCTGCCCGGAGAAGAGAAAGTCTAAAAGAGGATCTTCTTCCGGCGCATGCCAACATTGAGGAGAAGGCCAAGAGCGGCAAAGTTCGTGATCAGCGCCGAACTGCCGTAGCTAATAAAGGGTAGCGGAAGCCCGGTAATGGGCATGATCCCCATGGTCATGCCCACGTTTATGAAGGCCTGGCAACTCCACATGACAACGATCCCGACCACCAGCAGAGTGCCGAAACGATCGCGGGCGCGCCGTGCGATGGCAAGCCCGCCCCAGGCCAGCAACACAAAGGCCACCACTACCGCGGTGGAGCCGACAAAACCCAGTTCCTCTCCGATGACAGAGAAGATGAAGTCCGTGTGCTTTTCCGGGATAAACCGCAGTATGTTCTGGGTTCCGGCAAACAGGCCCTTGCCCCACAACCGCCCTGAACCCACCGCAATCTTCGACTGGATCAGCTGGTACCCGGTGTTGAGCGGGTCAACGTCCGGGCGCAGAAAAGATGTCAACCGGTTAACCTGGTGAGGGTAAAGCGGAAGCTTCAGCCCGTGGTTAAGGTGCATGTACAGGGCCGCCGTAACGGCCGTCAAGCCCATGACTCCCAGCGCCAGCAAGCGGCGGCCCGGCACTCCGGCCACGTACATCATGCCTGCTCCCAGCATGAAGAAAGTAAGAGCTGTGCCCAGGTCGGGCTGGAGCAAGACCAGTGCGGCCGAAGGTAAGATGTACAGAATCGCACGCGCCATGTCCAGCCAGCCCCGCATGGGCTCTTCCTTGCCCGACAGGTACGTTGCCAGGGAAATGATCACCGCCAGCTTGGCGATCTCCGAAGGCTGGGGTAACGGGATGGGTCCCAGCTGCAGCCAGCGCGTGGCCCCGGAGGCGGTCCTCCCCATCACCAGCACTCCCAAAAGCAGCGCCAGGTGGGCAAAATAGATGAGGTTAGCCATGCGGGCGAAATCGCTGTAGTCGATGGCCAGTATCACGACCATGGCTACTACACCCAAGACCGCGGCCAGCAGCTGCCGACGCAGGTAGTACTGGCTGCCGGCAGCCAGACCCACGGTGGCACTCTCCAAGACGGTGATTCCCAAGAGAGTGAGGATCACTGCCAATGCCATGAGCCGGAAATCTAGATTCCGGAGCAGCTTACGCTCGAAAAATGGCACCCCTCTCGTATCAGGCTTGGATTGCCCGCTTGAGACTCTTGACCGGGATGTTGGCTACCAAAGCCACAGACCCCTCAACACGCGAAAGACCAACCTCCATGGACTTTTCGTCGATATCCATGTACTTGCTGATCACGCCGATGAGGTCTTCTTTGAGTGTTTCCAGTACCTGCGGGGCCACACTGGCCCGGTCGTGGATGAGCACCAGTCTGAGGCGCTCTTTGGCCGCTTGCTTGCTCGGCTGTTGCTGGTTAAAGAACCTGCCCAGAAACTCCAGCATCTACATGGCCTCCTTTCACCGGCCAGTCATCCACCGGCGCAGCCGTCCAAGGAGCCCCGAAGACTCCTCCAACGACAGCAAGGGGACTTCTTCCCCCAGGATGCGCCGGGATATATTACGGTAAGCCTGTCCGGCCCGGGACTGGTTGTTCAGCACTGCTACCTCGCCACGATTGGTGGAAACCACTATGTACTCGTCTTCCGGAACCACGCCCAAAAGACCAATCGCCAGTACATCCAGGATGTCCTCAATGTTCATCATGTCCCCATGCTTCACCATGTGGGCGCGAATGCGGTTGATGATCAGCAGTGGCTGTGGCAGCTGGGCAGCCTCCACCAGTCCGATGATCCGGTCGGCATCGCGGACCGCAGCCACCTCGGGGGTGGTGACCACAACGGCCCGGTCGGCCCCGGCGATGGCGTTCTTGAAGCCCTGTTCTATCCCAGCCGGGCAGTCGATGATCACGAAGTCGAACTGGTCTTTAAGATCATTGCATAATGCCTTCATCTGGGCCGGGCTGACGGCGTTCTTGTCCCTGGTCTGGGCGGCAGGCAGAAGGTGCAGCCCCTCAATGCGCTTATCCTTGATCAGGGCCTGTCTGAGGCGGCAATACCCTTCAATCACGTCCACCAGATCGTAGACAATACGGTTTTCCAGTCCCATAACCACGTCGAGGTTGCGCAGGCCAATGTCGGCATCTACTAAGACCACATTGTGCCCGTTTAATGCCAGCGCTGCACCGATGTTGGCGGTGGTAGTGGTCTTCCCCACCCCGCCTTTGCCTGAGGTTATCACTAAAGACTCGCCCACTAGCAATCACTTCCTTACTTGATAATACCTCTCAGGCCGGGTTAAGGTGTTCGACGATGATGGCACCGTCCCTGACCCTGGCGACCTCGGGCAACGCCGGCCCCGCTCCTTCCTCCTCGGGTGGCCGGCCAATGTGAGGACCGATACGGATCTGGGTAGGCCTGAGCCTAAAGGCTACAACCACTGCGTCGGCACGGCCGGAAGCCCCAGCGTGGACTACTCCCCGGACTGTGCCCATCACCAGGATGTCTCCTCCAGCTCGCACCTCGGCGCCGGGGTTTACATCCCCCAAGATGACGACGTTCCCGTCATACTCGACGCTCTGACCGGACCGTAGGGTCCGCCGGTGCAGGAGGGTGTCACCAGGCACGGCTTCGACCGGTGCATGCTGCTTCAGGTCCGCCTCGCGGTGAGGCGCATCCGGGTGAGATACGATCTTCACAATGCGCATCCGGTGTTGGCGGGAAAGCTCGTCCAGGGCCATGACCTGCTCCTCGGTGAGGATCCGCCTGCCGGTGTCCAGGATCACATCGCCTCCCCGGAAGAAATACTCCGCACTCTGCAAGCGCTGGACCAGCCTGGACTTGATGGCATCAAACTCGCTTTCGTCATCCAACATGATCTGCAGGCCGTCGCGAGTACCGCGAAATACTATCTCGTCGCTTTTCACAAGCGCTCCTCCAATTCGCCCCGGAACCTGCCCGGCCTGAGCTGTTCGCGTTTTCCATTCCACAAGGCCTTTCCAAATCCTGCAAGTTCCCAGACCCGGGTTCTACCTTGTCTGGAACACCCGGGCCAGCACGTCCCGGGCCAGGGGAGCCGCCGCCGAACTGCCAGAGCCACCGTGCTCCACCAACACTGCGATGGCCACCTGCGGGCGGTCGTAAGGGGCATACCCCACGAACCAGCCATGGTCATCACCGTGAGGATTCTCAGCCGTACCGGTCTTTCCTGCCACGGGAATACGGAAGTTGGAAAACACCCCGAACGCCGTTCCGCCTGGCCGGGTCACACCCAGCATGCCTCTTCTAACTATGTCCAGGTTGGCCTGGGAAACCTCCAACCGTGACACTACCGTGGGCTCACGCTCGTAGATGATCTCCCCGCTGTGACTGGCTATGGCCTGCACTATGTAAGGCTGGTACTGCACCCCGGTGGCCAGGGTGGAGGCAAATACCGCCATCTGCAACGGGGTGTATGAGTGGAAAACCTGGCCCATGGCGGCCATCATGTGCTCGGACAATAGAAACTGTGGCTCAAGGGCCCGGCCCTCTCTGAACGCCCGTTCCTTCCATTCCGTGGTGGGAAGAATCCCGGCCGCCTCACCGGGAAGGTCAATGCCGGTCCGGCGTCCCAGCCCCAGCTGGGAGGCGTAGCGCGCAATGCTGTTTACCCCCACCCGGCGACCCACCTCGTAGAAGTAGACGTTGCAGGATACGGCGATGGCGGTTTCCAGGTTGACCTTGCCGTGGCCGGTCCGGTTCCAGCAGACCAGGGAGGGCACCAGCCAGTGACTCCCGGTGTCCTCGATGAGCTCGTAGGGCGAGATCTTACGCTCTTCCAGCCCGGCCAAGGCCGTTGCCATTTTGAAGGTGGAACCCGGCACGTAGGTACCGGCGATGGCCCGGTTCATGAAAGCCCGGACCGAATTGAGCTCGTTGAGCCTGGCCTGAGAGATCCCACTGGCAAATTCGTTGGGGTCGTACAGCGGCTGGTTGACCATGGCCAGCACCGCCCCGGTATGCACATCCAAGATAACTACCGACCCGGCCCTGGCGTTGGGCATGGGGCGATCGGTCCTGGTGCGCAGCATCTCCAGGTGCTGGGCCAGGAGTTTTTCGATGTCATGCTGCAGCTCAATATCGATGGTGAGGTAGAGGTCATGTCCTGGTTGGGACTCCACGTACCCCAACGTGCCCCGGTAACGTCCCCGGGCGTCTACTTCCACCTGTCGACCGCCGTTTTGCCCGGCCAGGTACTGCTCGTATGCGATTTCCAGGCCGTCTTGGCCCACGACACTACCCGGTTGATAGTTAGAGAAAGCGGGCTGGGCCAGTTGGCGCTCGGATATCTGGTGTACATAGCCCAGGATGTGCCCGGCCGCTGCACCGTAGGGATAGTCCCGGACCGGCTCTGGTTCGATTACCACACCGGGGAGTTCGGCCCGACGCTCTTCAATCTGGGAGTGGACCTTGGGAGAGATGTCGCTGCGTATGCGCACCGGCTGGTACAGGCGGTTCCAATGTGCCCGGATCAAGGCCCGGATTTCGGCTTCTTCCATTTCCAGGATCTCTGCAAGCTTGGGGATGCTCTCGTCCGCCGATTGGGCGTCCATGTAAACGAAGGAAACACTGAAGGACGGGCGATTGGTGGCCAGCATCCGGCCCTCCCGGTCGAGGATCTGGCCCCTGAGGGCTGGTACCACCATGGGGCGGACCCGGTTGCCGTCGGAGAGCTCCAGGTAATGCTGGCCCATAACCAGCTGCAGCTGGCCGAGCCGGAGGATAATGGCTGCAAAAAGGATCACAATGCCTATCATGCTCCTGCGCAGCCTGGTGTTGAGGAATTCGCCATCGTCACGCATTGCCTATCTCAACTCACTTCCAGGTGCGGCCGGCTATCTCCGGTAGTAACCTGCCACCGGCGGGTGAGCATCCGGTAGAAGGTGCAAAAAAGTGGCGCCAGGCAGGCGTTATAAACGGCCGCCGGGAGGATGACCGTCTGGCCAATGCGCAGGATTTCCTCGGCCCGGCCGGGGATTCCCAACGCCAACAGGAACACCACGTCCGAGAGCACGCTGGCGGCAAAGCCGGCTGCTGGCGGAATAAGGGTGTTGTCGCCGTGAAACCCGCGGTGGAGAAAGCCGGCGCCCGCGCCCAGCAGGCCCCGGCTTAGAGCGGTAAGACCTATGTAGCGCCCGGATAGAATGTCCCGGGCCAGGCCGGTTCCAAAGCCCACGGCAGCTCCTCCCGGGACTCCGCGTAAGAACCCGTAAACCACCGTGAACATCAAGAGTGGATCGGGCTTGACACCCCCCACTTGCACCCGGTGCAAGATAGCCCGTTCTGCTGCGGCCAGCACCAAAAAGAGCAGGCCCATGCCCACCCAGCTGTGCGCACGCCTGCTCATGGCCTCACCTCTCCCACCCGGGGTTTTTGATCACCAGCACTTCCTCCAGCCGGTGGAAGTCCACTGCAGGCCGGATACGGGCCGTCTTGACCAGGCCACTGTGGTCTATGCCTACGCTCTCAACCACACCCACCAGGATGCCCTTGGGAAAGATATAAGACAGGCCCGAGGTCACGATGACGTCTCCCGGGGCTACGCTGGCCTCGCGGAAGAACATCTTCATGTGGAGAAAACGCCTGTCTCCGGCGCTGCCCAGCGCCACCCCAGCGTCTCTCGTCCTCTGAACCATGGCTCCCACGCCACTATCCGGGTCAAGGATCAGCATGACTGTGGCCGACCGGGCCGAAACGGTGCTCACCCGCCCCACCAGCCCCTGGCTGGTCACGACTACGTCGTTGGGACTGACCCCGTGAAGGCTGCCGCGGTTTATGGTGATAGTCTGAAACCAGTTATCCGGGTTGCGGCCAGTGACCCCGGCCGGAATGTACTCAGCCTCCAGTGTGCGCGCAAACCCCAGTAAAGCCCGCAAGCGCTCATTTTCGGCATTGAGCTCCTCGAGCCGGTGCTGGAGTTCCTCTACCAGTCCGGCCTTCTTGGACAGGACCTGGTTCTCCGCCCAGAGGAAGCGTACGTCCCTCCAGCGCTCCAGCTGGCTGGTAACACCGGCTGCAGCCTGGTGCAGGTGATGCTGTAATGGCTCCACTGCGTCCTGGAGCATGCGCTCTACGGCACTTAACCGGTCCCGTTGGTGAGCAGTCAGGCTCATTAGCGCAACGGTGATAACCACCACGATTACCGCGGATAGAGCGAAGCGCTCCTGTGCCAGGCGTCTAAACATGCATCCACGCCTTTCGGGCTGGGTCAGGCGAGCTTCTTGGCAGTCACCTGTACCTTTCTTAGGGTTTCGATCTCATCCAGTGCCTTGCCCGTGCCCCGGACAACTGATAGCAGGGGGTCCTCTGCAATGTGCACGGGCATGCCCGTCTCATCTTTGGCCAGATTGTCGAACCCGCGGAGCAGGGAACCGCCGCCGGTCATGATTATCCCCCGGTCCATGATATCAGCCGCCAGTTCGGGCGGGGTCTTCTCCAGCGTAGACCTGATGGCCTCTATGATGGCCGAGACCGGTTCAGCCAGGGCTTTGCGCACTTCCTCCGCGGTTATTACGTGGAACTTAGGGAGCCCGGTGACCAGGTCCCGCCCTCGCACTTCCATGGTTTCGCCGTCGTTGACCGGCGCGGCCGAGCCGATCTTGATCTTCACTTCCTCGGCCGTCCGCTCCCCGATCATCAGGTTGTATGTTCGCTTGACATAGTTGACGATGGCCTCGTCCATTTCATCTCCAGCTACCCGTATGGAGCGAGTGTTGACGATCCCCCCCAGGGAGATCACTGCCACCTCTGTGGTCCCACCGCCGATGTCCACCACCATGTTGCCCATAGGCTCGTACACCGGAAGCCCGGCACCAATGGCGGCCGCCATGGGTTCTTCGATGAGGTAGGCTTCGCGGGCTCCGGCCTGCATGGCCGCATCAAGTACGGCCCGGCGCTCCACCTGGGTAACTCCTGAAGGCACGGCGATGACCACCCGGGGTTTGAAAATGGTACGGCGGTGTGCCTTGGAAATGAAATACCTGAGCATCAGCTGGGTGACATCGAAGTCCGCGATGACCCCGTCCTTCATGGGACGGATGGCAATGATATTGCCCGGGGTGCGCCCGATCATCTGCTTGGCCTCGCTGCCCACGGCCAAGATGGCCTTGGTGTCACTCTGTACGGCAACCACCGAAGGTTCCTGCAGCACGATTCCCTTCCCCCGTACGTGCACCACGGTGTTGGCTGTGCCAAGGTCGATGCCGATGTCCCTGGAAAAGATGTTGTACAAGAAGTCCATCATGGTGGCGCCGCCCCTTTCTCATCACCAGTCCGCCCGGGTTCCGCGCAGACTCAGGTATCGGTTGTCTCCTATAACCACATGGTCCAGGACCTCGATGCCCAGTAGCCTTCCGGCTTCCACCAACCGGCGCGTGATCTGGATATCCTCCTGGCTGGGCGTGGGGTCTCCGCTGGGGTGGTTGTGGACCAGGACCACTGCGGCAGCGCTCCGCGTGATGGCTGACTTAAAGATCTCACGGGGATGGACGATTGCTGCGTTCAGGCTTCCCACAGCTACCGATTCCACTCCCAGGACCTGGTTTTTGGTGTTCAGCATCACGATGCGAAAGTGCTCCCGGTCAAGGTAGCGCATGTCCTCCATCAAAAGGTCACCCACATCACCCGGAGACCTGACCACTGCCCGGTCCATGCTAGAAGATGCCAGCCTCCGGCCTATTTCGGCCGCCGCCTTTAAGACACACGCTTTGGCCAGCCCGATACCGGGCTCTCGGGCCAGTTCATCCACGGAAGCCTGGGCCAAGACCCTGATGCCCTCGCCCTGCAGGAGGCAGCGCGCCACCTCCAATGCGGTCTTGGAACGCGTACCGCTGCCCAGCAAGATGGCCACTAGCTCCGTGTCGGTCAACGCCCTGGTCCCCAGCATGGCCAGCCGCTCCCGGGGTCGTTCGCTGGCGGGCAGGTCCTTCAAGGTAGTCCGGTATTCCAGCTCGTCCACGGTACACCGCCTCTCAACCGGCGCCCTCGCACGGAAGGAGGCTAAAGCAGGATAACCCCAAATCCCTTCAACATGGCGGCCAAGCGTACCAGCGGCAGGCCCACCACGTTGGAGTAACAGCCTTCCAGTCGCTCAACCAAGAGAGCGCCCTTGCCCTGAATGGCATAACCGCCGGCTTTGCCCAACGGCTCGCCTGTAGCTACGTAGCGGTCGCGCTCCGCGGCCGAGAATGGACGCATCCACACCCGGCTTTCCTCCCAGTCCACACAATAATCACCCGTACCGGTATCCCAGAGCGCCAGCCCGGTCACTACCCGGTGCTCCCGGCCAGCCAGCAGGTCCAGCATGGTCCTGGCCTCGACCGGGCTTGCGGGCTTCCCCAACATGACCTGGCCGGCTACTACCACCGTATCCGCCCCGATTACCAGGGCGTCGGTATGGCGTGACGCTACGCTGGCAGCTTTGCCCAATGCAAGACGCCCGGCGGCTGCTTGTGGTTCCTCGCCCTGGAGGAAACTCTCATCCAGGGCGCTGGGGTCCACCGAGAATACAACTCCCACTTGCTCCAGAAGCGCCCGCCTGCGGGGCGAAGCTGAGGCCAGGACGATTTGCCGCACTGCCAAACCCCCGTTAACGCCTGTATAGGAAAAGAGCTACCAGGATGCCCAGGGCACCGGTGAGGTTGAGGGTGAAATCCACTGCCAGGGAGAACCTGATCACGTACAGGTCCAGCCCTAGTGGCTGGGGGGTGCCCACGGTAATCCCTTGGGCCAGGAGTGGTACCAGCGTCCCTAAAGTCTGACCGATGGCACTGCCGGCGACGGCGCCGAACAAGACTACGAAAAGGAGGGCCCAGAGGCTCTTTTGGCGGTGCATGATCCGTCCCCCTCAAAGGTTGTACAGTGGACAAGTAGTTCGCTCCCGGCCGTTGGGTTTCCTGTAATCGATTCTAACCAATAAGTTCCATGTCTACCCAGTATCACTTACCAGCGCAGCACTTCCACCTTACCTTTGAGTCCATCTGTGTAGATCACCGTGCCGGCCGGGGTCACGACCAGCCCTTCCACCCCGGGCAAGGACCTGAGCAGCGCCATCCCCGGCTCAAGGCCGAGCACGAAGACGGCCGTGGACAATGCGTCAGCCATGGCTGCACTGGAAGCCACGACAGTGGCCGATACTAGTTCGCCCGGAGGACGTCCTGTCCGGGGATCGAGAATGTGGTGATAACGCTGGCCACCCACGTCGATGAACCTCTCGTAATCGCCGGAAGTGACGGCGGAGATGCTCCTCAGCTGGAGGATGGCAATATAGTCGGAGGAACGCCGGGGGTGCTGTACGGCAATGCGCCAGGGATTCCCGCCGGCCTTTTCGCCCAGGACATAGATGTCACCGCCGGCGTTGATCAGCGCCTCCGTCACACCGTTTTCCATCAGGACTCGGGCCGCCTCATCTACGGCGTAGCCCTTGGCGATCCCACCGAGGTCCATGGCCATGCCGGCTTTTTCGAGCATGACTTCTCCGGCCTCTTGATCGACACGGACCAGGCGGTAGTCCACCAGTTGCCGGGCCGACTCGATCTCCTCGCTGGAGGGCACGTAATCTCCCTTCTTGCCGATTCCCCAGAGGTCGATCAAAGGCTTGATGGTTATGTCGAAGGCACCACCAGTTAGGCGACCGGCCTCTAACCCCAACATGATAGTTTGCAGGGTCTGGGAGGATACTTTGACCGGGTGCAATCCCGCGGCCCGGTTAATGGCGGAGACTTCGGAGGTATCCAGGTGGGCGCTCATTTTCTCTTCGATTTCCTGCATGGCTGCCAGGGCCTTCTCCACGGCTGCGCCCTGGCCCGGCTGGAAATAGGTGATCCTGACTATGGTATCCATCATGAATTCGGTGCGTTCCAGGGTCTGGGCCGCAGGTGGCGGTTTCCCCAGTTGGAAACAACCCGGGACCGAGGTGGTCAACACCAGGACGAGCAGTAAGAGCTTGGCTCGCCCGCGACAACTCGCCTTTGCCGGCTGCATTTTCTCCCCACCACTTTCGCCTTTAGTCTTACCATACCACAAGCTGCCCGCACACAAACACCCCGTCAACACCGGGGCCGGTCTCTCACGATTGGACAAAGCGGCAGCAGTGCCGCCGCTCCGCCCGGGATGTTATCTTGCTTCTAGGAGGCAGCAGCCGCTTGGCCCTCTCCCATCTCCATCACCAAGCACTTGGTAGGACACTTCTCAACACAAGCTCCACAAGCGTCGCAAAGAGGGTAGTTGATGGTCGCAAGGTTGTTGTCCACGGTGATGGCCCCGGGTTTGCACACCCGGACGCAAACCCGGCAGCCTATGCATGCCACCTGGCAGTTCTTCCGCGCCACTGCCCCACGTTCGGTGTTCAGACACAACACGTGAACGGGCTTGGTCTTGGGAGCTAGGATCAGAAGACCCTTGGGGCAGACCTTTACACACTTGCCACAGCCGGTGCAGATCTCGATGTCGACCACCGCCACACCCTCTTGCATGCTGATGGCATCAAACGGGCAGGCCCGCTCGCATGAGCCAAGCCCCAGGCACCCGGCCGGACAGGCCTTGGGTCCACCGCCCGATAGGGCCGCGGCCCCAGCGCAGTCGACAATCCCGCGGTAGATGGCCTTATCCACGGCCACCCCATCTTTGCCCTGGCAGTAGACCCGGGCCACCAGCGGGTCGCTGCCGCTGGTCTCCTCGCCCATGATGGCCGCCACCGCCGCGGCTACTGGTGTCCGACCCACCGGACAACCGTCAACCTGCGCCTTGCCGTTGACCACGGCTTCGGCAAAGTTGCGGCAACCCGGAAAACCGCACCCGCCGCAGTTGGCCCCCGGCAGGACATTATTGATCTCGTCGATCCTGGGATCCTCTTCCACGGCGAACTTTTGCCCGGCGAAGGCCAAAAGACCCCCGAAGATGAACCCGATCACCGCTAAACTCATGACCGCTGGGATCAAGGCCGGCACCTCCTACCTTTGGAAGACGAACCTGAACAGGCCCTGGAAGCCCAAGAAGGCTATGGCCATCAGGCCCGTCGAGATGAGCGCTACGGGAAAACCTTTCAGTGACTCGGGTATGTCCGCCAGCTCAAGCCTTTCGCGGATACCGGCAAACAAGATGATGGCCAGACTCCAGCCCAGCGAGCCCGCCAGGCCGTTTACTGCCGACAGCCCAATGCTATAGCCCTTCCTCACGCTGATCAGGGCAGCTCCCAGCACTGCGCAGTTGGTAGTGATGAGCGGCAAGTAGATCCCCAAAGCCCGGTGCAACACGGGACTGGCCTTGCGCAGGAAGGTCTCTACGAATTGCACCAGCGAAGCTATGACCAAGATGAACGTGACCGTCTCCAGGTACTGCAGGCCGTACGGCCGCAACACCAGGGTGTTCAAAGCCGCGGTCACGGCCGCGGCCATAGTCATGACAAAGACCACAGCCGCGCTCATACCGGTGGCAGTCTCCACCTGTTTGGACACTCCGACAAAGGGGCACAGCCCCAGAAACTGCGCAAACACCAGGTTATTGATGAGTATGCCACCCAGCAGAATGGCGATGATTTCCATGACCTATCCCTCCTCCCTGCGTTAACGGGCTTTGGCCCGGGCCTTGCTCCGGTTGCTAATGGCATTGAGCAACCCTAGCACCAGGCCCATGGTAATGAATGCCCCGGGCGGCATGATCATGATGACGGCCGGCTCAAATAGGGGGCCTCCAAACAGGGCCGTCCCGTTGAGAACCAGGTTGCCTGTGCCCAGGAATTCCCGGATCGCGCCCAGGATCATCAAGGCCACGGTGAACCCGATGCCCATGCCGATACCATCGGCCGCTGCATTGAGCACCCGGTTCTTGGAAGCGAAGGCCTCGGCCCTAGCCAGGATGATGCAGTTGACCACGATCAATGGGACGAAGATCCCCAGTATGTCGTACATCTCGGGCAGGTAGGCGTTCATGGTCATCTGCACGATGGTCACAAAGGTCGCTATGACCACGATGAAGCACGGGATGCGGATGTGGGCCGGGATGAAGTTTCTCAGGACTGATATAATGACGTTAGAGCAGGTGAGCACAAATATCACGGCCACGCCCATCCAAAACCCGTTCATCAACGCCGTGGTAACTGCCAGCACCGGACAGAGTCCCAGCACCAGGCGAAACACCGGGTTCTCCCGTACGAGCCCGTTGGAAAAGTCCTTCCACAGGTTCATATGCCCAAACCTCCCTTTCCCGTCAGGCTGCCTTGACCCGGCGCTGCCCAAATACCCGCGGCAGGGTAGCCCGATCAATGAGCGGAGTGGCCACGTTCATAAGCAGGATGGAATAGGATACGCCCTCGGGGAATCCACCCCAGAGCCTGATCAACGCGGTGATCAGCCCGCAACCGATGCCCATGACTACCCGCCCTCGCCGGGTGACTGGCGATGTCACATAATCGGTGGCCATGAAGAATGCGCCCAGCAACAGGCCACCAGTGAGTGTGTGTGCCAGCACGTTGCCAGTGAACAGCCCGCCACTGCCGCCGAAAGCCCACGTGACCAAGGCCACGGTCCCGATGAAGCAGCCGGGGATCCTCCAGTCGATGACGCCCTTCCACAAGAGGTAGAAACCGCCAAGCAAGAGCGCGACGGCCGAGGTCTCACCCAGGGCTCCCGCCCGCATGCCCACCAGGAGTTCCCAGGTCTCAGGCAGCCTGGCGCTGGCCATCCCGCGGAGAACCTGTAAGGGTGTGGCCGAAGTTACACCGTCAAAGGGAACTACCCACCCGGTGGTCATGGACATGGGCCACGCGGCCAGCAAGAACGCCCGGGCGGCCAGGGCCGGGTTCATGAAGTTTTGGCCCAGCCCACCGAACAACTGCTTGACAACGATGATGGCGAAAAAGGAGCCGATTACCGGGACCCATAGGGGTACCATGGGCGGCATGTTGAACGCCAAGAGCAGGCCGGTAATGGCCGCGCTCCCATCGGCGATGGTCACCGGCTTGCGTACGATCTTCATGTAAAGACCCTCGGCCACCAGTGCCGACGCAAGGGTCACGGCCATTACGGCCAGCGCCCGGGGGCCGAACAGGACTATGCTGGCCAGCGCAGCAGGCAGGAGCGCCAACAGTACCGCACCCATGAGCCGGGGCGTGGTCTCTTTAGTTCGTAGATGAGGTGAGGAACTCACCACCAGTTTGTGGTCTGCCACTTCACTAACCCTCCGTTTCGCTGGGCTGGCTACCGGGCCTGGGCCCGCTGGCGGCGGGCGGCCAAAATCTCGTGCTTGGCCAGGCGAATGGTTTGGACCAGGGGTCTTTTCGCCGGGCAGATGTACGAACAGCAGCCGCATTCCAGGCAGTCGGCAGCGTTATAGCGGTCTGCCATATCCCACTGCCCCCGCTCGGCATATGCACTCATGAACACAGGCACCAACTGCATAGGGCAAACATCAACACAGCGGGCGCACTTGATGCAGGGCGTGGGGTCTCCGTCCCAGGCCTGGTTTTCGGCTAACGCCAGGATGCCTGAAGTCCCCTTGATGACCGGGACCTCGGCAGTGTGCTGGGCAACGCCCATCATGGGCCCGCCCATGATCAGCTTGCCCGGGAGGGCCGAGTACCCGCCGCACTGCTCGATAAGATCGCTAAAGAGAGTACCCAGCTTCACCCGGAGGTTGGCCGGGGCGGTGATAACAGGTCCGGTCACTGTAACTACCCGGTCCACCAATGGCATACCAGTCTTGAGCACAGTAGCCAGAGCGTGGGCGGTGCCCACGTTATTCACTACCACGCCAACGTCCAAAGGCAAGCCCGGGGGTGGAGGGACTTCGCGTCCCAGCACGGACTTGATCATCTGTTTTTCCGAGCCCTGGGGGTAACGCGTCTCGAGGGCCACTACTTCTAGGCCCGGCTCACCTCTGACAGCTTCCTTCATGGCACGCACCGCGTCGGGCTTGTTGTCTTCAATACAGATGAAACCCCGGCTAACTGGGATAGCCTTCATTAGCGCTTTCATCCCAAACACTATATCGGGCGCCTCTTCCACCATGAGCCTATGGTCGGCCGTGAGGAACGGCTCGCATTCAGCACCGTTCAGCACAAAGGTATCTATGGGTTTGCTCCTGGGAGGGCTTACTTTCACCGCCGTTGGGAATGCAGCTCCACCCAACCCGGCCAGCCCGGCTTCGCGGATAAGGCTCCTGATAGTATCGGCATCCAGGTCATCCACGCTGGGCTTGGGCTGAACACTCTCGTGCACCCGGCCTTCTCCATCGGATTCAATGACAATGGCCAGTTCGGGCCTGCCCAGTGCTGGGTGCATGCGCGGCTCCACGGCGACGACCTTCCCGGATACGCTGGCGTGGACTGGTGCGGCCACATACGCGTCAGTGTCGCCGATCTTTTGCCCCACCGCCACCTGGTCACCCTTTTGTACCAGTGGGTTGCCGGGCGCACCCAGGTGCTGGCTGAGCGGGATCACCACCAGCTTGGGCTCCCGCGCGTCGCGGATGGCCTGTTCTTCTGTGAGTTTCTTGTGGTGAGGCGGATGTACGCCTCCCCCAAAGGTTTTCCTGCGCAAAAAGCTTCACCGCTCCTCCCTGACTGCAACAATGACGGCAAGAAGTGAAAATCATCACTTGGCAGAGGATACTCCGTCACGTTTCCACTGAACACCCAACTTTGAGTGGTTTTCGCTTCATACAGGAGAATTCCTGCCCAGGCTGCGTGATGTGTCGTGTTCTGTCTTGTCCATTTATCAGACACCGCAACACTAACGTATTTTAACACAAAAGTGCTGCTAGGACAACTAATCGGCGTCTGCCGTGTAGCCGGACAGTGATGTTGTCACCCTGTAATGGGACTGAGAAAATGTCGCTATGAGAGGAGACTTCTATTGGGCCCCGAGGAAGCCAGACGGGTATACGTGTTGGAACGTCTGGTTGCCGGCGAACTCACCAGTGCCCAAGCTGCAGAGCTGATCGGGCTGTCTCAGCGTCAGGTCAAGCGCCTCAAGCAAGCATTCACCAAGGAGGGCCCAGCAAGTTTGCTCCACGACAACCGGGGTAGACAGCCCCGGCATACCACTCCTGACGCCATTGGCCAGTTAGTGGTGGATATAGTCTCGTCAGGCTGCAAAGACGCCAGTTGTCTACATATGAGCGAACTGCTGATGGAACATCACCGGGTGGCGGTGTCGGCTAAGACCATCGCACGGATCCTGGCTCAGGCGGCTATCCCTAACCGCCATACTCACCGGGCACCCCGAAAAACCCGCTGCCGCGACCGCATGCCGCGCGAGGGCCTGCTGGTGCAGGTCGACGCCAGTCCCTGTGCCTGGCTGGAGGACCGCGGTCCCAAACTTGCCCTGCATGGGGCCATCGACAACGCCACCAGCAAGGTGCTGGGCCTGGTCTTCGCTCCCGAAGAGACCCTCAACGCCTATCTCACCCGCATGCAGCAGGTGATCCAGGACCATGGTGTTCCTCAAAGCCTCTACAGCGACCGGCACAGCATCTTCTTTGCGCCCAAGCGGGACCAGCTCACCATCGAAGATGAACTCCAGGGCCGGGTGGTTGGCTTCACCCAGTTTGGTGAGGCGCTATCCGAACTGGGTATCAACCAGGTTGCCGCTCGCTCTCCCCAGGCCAAGGGCCGCAGCGAACGTTTGCGGAGGACCCGGCAAAGCCGTCTCCTGGTAGAACTGCGCTGGCAAGGCATGGCTACCCTCGAAGCCGCCAACCGCTTCCTTCCGGGCTTCCTTCACCGCTACAACCAACGTTTCGCAGTGTAGCCTGCCCATTCCGAACCGGCCTACCGCCCGGCTCCCAGCCATCTTGAGCGCACCCTGGCCCAGCGCGATAGCCGCAAAGCCAAAGGCTCAGTCATCCGCTACCTGGGTCAGGCCTGGTTACCGCTCAAGGCACCATTGCGCCCTTAGGTACCAGAACTTCTGTAACTGTACTCATCCACCTGGATGGCACCCTAAGTGCGCGGGTTGGCCACCAGCACTACCTGCTCCAACCTTCACCGAGCCACCCAAGGCCGAGCCTGCGCCCAAACCTACGACTCCCAAGGTGCCCCGCAAACCGGCACTGAAGCCGGCCGTCAAGCGTTCAACACCACCCGCAGCTAGCTAAACCTTATCTCAACCGGAGGACAACATCTGACGGACCAACGAACCAGAGATCCTACTCCGAACTCCGACAGGAGGTGACATTTTCACTGTCCCTTGACACCAATCGGCATCTGCCGTGAGACGATAGCAGCGCCCGGCCCTGTAGGCTACAGCCGTTGCCGTAGGAAAAAAAGCAGGCTCGCCGAGGCCAGGCATCGGCCAGTTGGCAGCTTTCACCGGGGCAATGAGGTGACTCAGACGTAGGGCGAGGCCGGATGAGCTGGCAAGAGAAAGCGGGCAAATCCTGGGTTGCGCCAGCAGGTCAGCGCCGTGGATCAAAACGGCCGGCTGTGCACGGAAACAGCCGGCCGCAGGTTCTCTGCAAAGCTCCTATCTTAGGGTATGAGCCACATACTTCTCCACAGCCTCTACAAAGAACATAGCCGAGTTCACGTAATGGTTGGTGGCACCCTTTTCCATCAAGTTTCTAAGTTCAACGGCATTACGGAGCAGCGCCTCATAGATACCGGTGAGCGCACGGTGGCGTTCAGAGAGCCCGGCCGGGGGAGTCAGGGCAGTGAGAGCCAGGTGGTGCTCGCGGACAGCGGTTTCCAGGGCAACCGAATCATCCTTTAGGGTGGTGCGCTTGTTGAGCTGGTAGTTATCCCACATTACCGCCTGCTTGAAGATGGCCTGCGCCAGGTACTCGTACGCGGCCTTGGCCTTGTTCAGGTAGGCTTGATCAGTGGACTCCAAGGTGAAGGCCTTGGCACCGATCTCGAGCTTGCCCACATACACTTGATAGCCTTTCTGCTTTATGGAATCTGCCATGCGGTTGGCCGCATCTTTGTTGGTGTAAAGCCCGCAGGCTACCCGGTAGAATGCGTCGCCTCCCGATGGGCCCATGACGTAAGCCGGTAACCCTTTCTTCTGCATCTCACTGGCCAGCGCAGCGGCATTTTCGGGATTACCAAAGGCCCCTACCTGCACCCGGTGCAGGGTAATGGCGGGCAGGCTCACATCCACTTTAGCCACAGTTGGTGCAGGTGGCGTTGCAGGCGGTTTCGGAGCGGCAGCCGGTTCAGAGGGGCTAAAGATGAACTGCATCACCACCCGGCCAAGGAAGTAGCCAGCTACCACTGCCGCCGCCGCAGCCAGGACCAGGAACACGGCAACCACAGCCATGCTCTGCTTTCCGGCTGTCTTACTCCTTCGCCTCATTGTCGACTCCCCTTTCTGTCTCACTCCATAGTGACGGACTTGCGGGCCAGGTGGTTCCCGCGCTGGTCTACAAAGGAAAAGTGTGCTTGCCTCTGGTTAGAACAGATGTTCTTGGGTACTAGCACGGTGTCTTGCGGGTACGTTATGACCAGGGTTACCACGTCGTCAGGACCCGGTTCCTCGAATCGCACCCGAACGGTAGCGTGGTTTTGCCGGCACAAGATGTCCTCAATGGTCACCCGGTAGCCCCCGGTAGGACAGACCCCACAGTGTACCGCGACGAGGAAATTCCGTGCAAAATCAATGCGGGGCGAATACCTGGTGATTCCGTATACCGTAAGGAAGTCCTGTTCAGCCGCGAAAACCAGGAACTCCCGAGTGTCGAAGTTCCGGGCCATCTCGTACGTGCGCAGGGCTATCCTCTTGAAACCGCCCATGCGTTCCCCTCCGGTGTCTGCCGGCTGGACAAAGGGTACCGTGGACAATTCCTACTGCGAATATATTCGCCTGTGGCCAAACTATACCCAACCTTAGCGCCCGCGTTTCAGATGTGAACGGGCATGACCCACCAGGTACAGGGAGCCAGCCACACACACTGCATCTGCACGCCCGGCCCGGGACAGTGCCACGTCCACTGCCCGGCCGATGTCTTCCTCCACCACCGCCGGGCAGCCCAGTACAGCCACTTCCTCGGCCAACCTTTCGGGTGGTAGCGCCCGGGGGCTTAGGGGCCGGGTGACCACTACCTCGGTGGCCAGGGGGACCAGCTCGGCAAGGATGTCCCGGGAACACTTGTCACCCAGGAGTCCCAAGACCAAAAAGAGCCGTTGGTGAGGGATGACATCCCTCAGTGCCAGCGCCAGCACGCGCGCGCCGTCGGCGTTGTGGGCCCCATCCAGGATTACCAGGGGGTCCCGTCTCATGATCTCCAGCCGGCCAGGCCAGGCAGCTGCCTTCAAGCCGGCGAAAATGGCCCGGGGAGAAACCTGGTACCCGGCAAGGGCAAGGCACTCCACGGCAGCCACCGCCGTGGCGGCGTTGGCTTGCTGGTGCCGTCCTAGCAACGAGAGCTCCAGGCCCAGGTATTCGCGGCGTTGGGTCCTTACGTTTATCACCTGCCCAGTGTGGGCGCTGGATACCTCTTCCCAGGTCACGTCCCGACCCACTATGGTGATCTGCGCCCCCTTCTCCCTGGCGACGCCGGCAATGACGTCCAGGGCGGCTCCCGTGGCACCGGTTACTACCACGCCCCGCTCCTTGATGATGCCGGCCTTTTCGTAGGCGATTTGGGGCAAGGTGTTCCCCAGTCGCTCCATATGATCGAAAGATATGTTGGTGATCACCGATACCAGAGAGTTAACCGTGTTGGTGGCGTCAAACCTCCCTCCCAGACCCACCTCCAGGGCCACCAGGTCGGTTTTCTCCTGGGCAAAGTACAGGAAGGCCATGGCGGTCACTACCTCAAACTCTGTGGGGTGCTCATGGCCCTCGGCTACCATGCGTTCAATGAGGGGGATCAGCTGTCCCACGAGCCTGGCCACGGTGTCTTTGGGGATTTCCTCGTTGCCGATCCCGGCCCGCTCGGTAAAGCGTTCGAGGTAAGGGGAAATGTACATTCCGGTCCGGTAGCCCGCTGCTTGAAGGATACTGGCCACCATGGAGGTGACCGAGCCCTTACCGTTGGTGCCGGCGATGTGGACGGCCCGGACCTGGTCCTGAGGCCTGCCGGCCAGTTCCAGCAGCCGAGTTACTCGCTCCAGCCCGAGGCGGCTTCCAAACCGGTACAGCGAGTGCAGGTAGTCCAGAGCTTCCTTGTAGTCCAAGAGGAACCCTCCTTCACGGCGCAAACGGCGGTAGGGAATGCCCAACCGCCGTCGTACAGCACAACCCCATATGCTATTCTCTCCGGGCAGCGCTTTTCCTGCTCAGGCACTCAACGCCGGGCGGAGGCGCCCGGGCTCCGAGAGCGCGCCCCCGGTAACCGGATCTACGGCCCGGCATGCCCCGTCCACGAGCTGGGTCTGGAGACTACCCCGTGCCACCGGGTTTCCTCGCAGTTGCGGAGCATCCAGCACACCCGCCTTCACTGCTGTGACCAGCGTTTCCACATCCGCCCATGGGTCGGCCGTCCCGGGAGGCGCCAGTGCCACCATGTGGTCGAGGAGGAAGCGCGCGTCGTCTAAAAGCTCCTGTCTCCGCCGCCGCACGACCGCGTCCCGTGCCACCTCCGGGACCCCGCCGAGGCAATTGGCAATGGCACCCCGGGCGATCCGGCAGCTGGCCACCACATCCTCGGGCCGGGCCACGTGTATGGCCTCGCAGTAAGCGACCACGTGGACGATGTGCGGCCTTAGTGCCATGCCCACGTGGGTCGAGGAGGCCAGGTGCCCTTTGGCCAAGTCCAGGTCAGGCGGAAAACTGGCCAGGCCCGCCCGTACTTGGCGGTATACCTGGAACTTTGGCCCGGCCAGTGACTCGATGAGGTCTTGTTTGGCCAGCATCTTTGCCATGTCCATGGGGATGGACGTGCCGGGCGGGGTATTCAGCATAAACTGGGCGATGTAATGCCGGACTCCCGCTTGCTTGGCATTGTAGGCCGCCAGGAAGGCAGCAGCCACCGCCACCGTGTCGTGGGCTCCCCGCAGGCTCCAGTGATGAGCTTCGTTCACTTCCACCGGGATGCCCCGCTGGCCGTGCCAGGCCATGGCCTCTTGGTTTTCACGGATGGCCTCAGGAAGCGGTCGTTCGGACCGGCCGTCCATTTGGTTATACCAAAAGAGAGGAACAGCAGCCCACGCGTTATGCAAGTGCTGGTACAGCACCCTGGCCATGTCCAGCACCCGGCGAGTGCCACTGTAACACCGGAGGAGAGGGTAGTTGCCCCGGCGACTGGCCTGGTATATACGGTCGAAATCGGCCGTTGACCGCACCGGCACTCCCCCCGCCCCGTCCTGGAGGGGGTCCATTTCTTCTGGTTCGAAGAAATGCTCCTGGGCGTTCTGGTCGGGCCCGATGGAGATGATGTCTACCTCTCCTGAACCGGCAATGTGTTCGATGCCCTGTACGGTCTCCTCTAGGGAGGGCAGGCCGAAATGGTGCCGGATAAGCGGGCGGGGAGCCTGCTGCTGTAACCTTTCTACCAGGGTCCCAGCGTACTGCCGTTCTGTCTTCCCCCGGCTTGTGCCACGCAGATAATCGACGATATCCTCCACAGCCTCGCGCCCTGAGAAAACCCGGTCGAATAGGCCGGTGGCAACGGCCACCTCGGCCACAGTGGGCGTCCCTCCGAATACCAGCCGCCTTTCCAGGAGGCCATGCCTGGCCAGGCTCTGGTGTAGGGCCTCGAACAAGCCAGCAGCCGCCCGGCGTCCCAGGCGGTAGCCCACGGCAATGGTCTGGGCTCCCGTCTCCTTGGCCGCCCCCGCTAGCTTCTCCACCGGCACGGCCGGTCCAAGGAAGATCGTCCGGTATCCCTGGGCTTCTGCGAGCTTGAGGAAGTTCAACACTCCTGTCACGTGAACACAGTCTCCAATGGCCGCTGCTATAATCGTCTGTTCCAAGCAGGCATCCCTCCCTCCAGGACGTAATGGCTGATCTGGTCCACGGTTGCGCCCGCGATCCCCAGCTTCTCCACGGTGCGACCGGTCTCCCAAAAATCGGCCTCCAGGAGTTCCGAAGCCATCTGGATCATGGCTCTGAGGTTGGGAGTGGCTACACCGAGCATCCGCCCAATGGAGGCCATGGGCACCAGCCCGGTGGGGATATCCTCGAATAGGTAGCGGTGTCGCAAGATCCGGGGAGCCAATAGCCCCATGTACGCTTCGTTGCCGCGCATGGCCTCGTACAAGGTGCCGGCGTGTTTCCCATATGCCATCTCCAAAAACTCCAGGGCGCTCATGGCCCTAACGTGAAGGGCTTGGGCTACGGCCACCCGCTCCCGGTCTACTGCCTCGATCATGCGGGCTATGGACGGGGTGACCCCCTCCAAGTAGAACTGGAAATCCCCGCTGGTGTCCTCTATGCGCCCGGCGTTGAGTATGGTGATTACCGGGTGAAACATGGCCCCGATGTTATCGAGGCTAGTCTTGAGCACACTTGAGGCCGGGATGAACTGGGGAAATACCGGCTTGAGACGCCTGATCACCTTCTCAGTCTGGGTAGCCGGCAGCGCCGCCAGTGGTACCGAATGCTTGATCCGGAAGATCCGGCAGTGACCGGGTGAGGCGCGCCTGGATGCATAGATAAAAGTCTGGGTCTCAGCCACCACCACGTCCGGGGCAAAACCCGTTGCTGACAGGACATTACGGAATTCCAGCGCCCCCCCGGTACGCCCCGGGTTCAGGACTATGATCTGGCCCTTGTGAAGGTGGGGCGCGCAGGCTTCGGCCACCCAGATGTGAGCCGACGCCGGGACGCACACCATGATCAGATCGGCTCCCGTCAGGGCTTCGGACATGTCTGAGGTGATATTGCCAAGACGGGCATACCCTTGCACCGCCCCCTCCACCTGGATCCCCCCGGTGGCACGCAACGCAGCCATCGGTTCGGGGCTCCGGTTATAGAGGCACACCTCCTGGCCCATCAGCGAAAGGTGCGCGGCCATGGCCTGGCCACCGTGCCCGGCGCCGATGACCGTGATCCTCAAGGGGCGGGCCGGCCGGGGCCGTTCTTCAGTTCGTAGTGTCAAAACTCGAGCTTCCAAACTCATCCCCCTCTCTTGTTATGGATGCTCCACGCGAAACAGCGGGCTTTTGTCGTGCCCAGACCTGTTCCACCAAGCGCGTGATCAGGGCGTCGTAACCTAGACCTCCGGCAGCGGCCAGCCGCGGGTACTCACTGTAGCCGGGCTGCAGGCCGGGCAGGGTGTTGACTTCCAGTACGTAGGGAGTGCCGTCTTCGCTGAGCCTGATGTCCAGGCGTGCGAAGTCCCGGCACCCGATGGCAGCGAACAGGGCCGCTTCATCGAATACCACGGCATCGCCGTGTATGCCCAGGCCCGAGCCTTCCCGGGCAGGCTTGACAAAAAGCGGAAAGGACAGCCGGGCGTTGAGAGGCTCACCCGGTTCCCTGAATACCTGGAAAGCGGGGGTAGGGACGCCAGACTGGCAGAATACCTGCTTGGCCATGACCTTCTCCAGACCAAGCACGTGGGCGGTAAGCCCGGACCCGGTAAAAGGGTAGCCGGCCATTTCTAGCACCCCGGCCACGTGAGCCTGTTCTTTCTTGGAGTGGACGCCAGTAGCCAGGTTGAACACCAGGTCAGGGCGCAGCCGGTCCAGGACCTCCCAAAAGCCGGGCAGCGCCCGCACCAGGCTGACACGGTACCCCGTCCTGTCCAGGACGCCTGCCACCGCTGCCACGGTTTCCCGGACCTGGGTTTCACCGTGCCTGTCACCTGGAGGTGGCGGCACCCCATCACGGGTCACACTGTACAACACGGCCACCTGCTCGCAGAACATAAGAACACACCTCCAGCGGGACATGGACAAGCGGGATCAAGCCACAATTAGAAGAGGGGTGGGAAGGAAAAAGCCCTCGGGGGTCCGGGGCACAACTGCAGCACACCGGCAGCGGAGCCGGTTCGGCACCCTACCCCTCCTACAACGCCTACGAGGTTAGCTGACGGGTTCGGGTCGAAGAGTAACCCTATGCCGGTAGGAATCCGGCAATTCACCCCAGGTGGTTTGGTTCCCCCGCTTTCCTCTTACGGGAAACTCGGCGCTTCGGGTAGCTATGAGCATTGCAGAGCAACGCTTGTTTCCATTACTTTACCACATCTGGGCCCGGCGATCAAATGCCCCGTCGCAGGAAAAGCTAGGACGGGCGCAGGGCTGACGCAGGATGGGTACAGCCAAGGTCACCACAAGAACCAGATGCCATCTTTCGGGGCTTCAGGCCACGGCCCTCACCACCAGGGCGGGCGAGTCGGGGCCATAGGGGTGGCGGGCAAAATCCCCGAAGAAATCCCACCTGGCGAACCCGGCAGTCTGCAGGGCAAGTTCAAAGTCTTCCCGCCGCCATGGGCGCAGCGGGAACACGCTTTCAAAGCTCTCACCCCCAACTTGCAGGGAGGTTACGAAATCGTATAGCCCATCGTCCCCTAAATAGTATCTACGCTGGAACGTCACGTTTCCACTCGCAGAGGTCAGCACAGGAAAGGAAAACTCTGGCTCTGCCCGCACCCGGTGGTAGTTTACCAGCTGGAATACGAGCGCCCCGCCCTCGGACAGCACTCTCCTGAAGCCGGCCAGCGCTTTGTCCAGGGCATGGACGTCCAAAAGGTGCGCCAGGGTGTTGCCCAGGCAGATGACCATGTCAAATGCGCCCCCGGCAAAGGGTAGGGCCGTCAAGTCGGCCACCATGAACTTCACAGCGGCCGGGCCTCGGGATTGGGCTTCCCGGATCATGTCAGGGTCCAGGTCGATCCCGGTAACGTCCATACCCCATCCGGCTGCAGCCCGGGCATAGCCCCCCGCGGCACAGCCGGCGTCAAGGAGCGACCGGGCTTTGGTTTCCCGGGCTACTTCTCGCAAAAATGCCAGCTGGGCCGGGCCCGGCGGGAAGATTTCCTCATAGTACCGGCTGAAGACTGAGTACATACCTAGATGCCCGGCTTCCGTACGGAAAGTGCCAACGACATGCGCCTGACTTCGGATGCCTCCTGACAGGATAGCCCGTAAATGTAACGGGCCACTTCCTCAAGACGCCCTGCAGCGGAAGGACCCATCTCTCCGGCCTCTCCCTGCCTGTGGATGGTCAAAAGGTCGCCTTGAACTTCCATGAGTCTGGGATCGCCCGGCACGGGCAGCGGCAGGTCTCGCAGCTGCATGATTTTGACCTCGGCAAAGACCCTTCTGGCTATAGGATGCACCAGGCGTAGGTAATCTCCCAAAAGCCGACTATTGAGGAGGGCCGTGAGGATCTCAGGTGCCAGGGAGCTGTCCGGGCGGGGCAGGCAGTAGAAGAAGTTATTGCTGGGAAATAGCCCCTGCCGGTCATAGGCGGCCATGAGGCGGTCGCCGGTGCGGCGTACCAGGACCTTGGGGCTTTTCAGGTGAGCTTCTCGTCCCAGTGACGCGTATTCACGCTCTGTTTTGGACACCAGCCCGGGGTCATACCGGACGTAACGCCCCTCCCACCGGATCACAAAGGGCTGGAGTTCCCGGCGGCCAAAGATAAGGGGGCGTCCTTCTGGTCCGGGATAGCTGGACACAAAGAGCTTCGAACGCACGTTCCCGGAGTGGATGCCTTCGTGAACCAAGAACAACGAACCCAAGGGTACCTTCTCTCGCTCCATCTGGCCCTTGAGCGCCACGGCCTCTGTAGACATCAAAACGTTGAACTTGTAGGAGGGATGAGTCCAGAATGCTGACGGCCCTACTGGTTCCAACCGGTCCCAGCTGCCGTTCCCCGAAGCCACTAGTACCTCCACGGGAGCGTGGCCCGGGACGGGGGAGCGGCTCAGGTCTAGGACCACAGCCTCCATGCTGACACCCGGAAAGGCCCGGCCGGCCAGGGCAATGCGCCGGATGTGGGCGTGCTCCAGGATAAACCGGCGCACCCTGGGATAGTGCTTGAAGAGGATGATGTCCGGTAAAACCAAGATACATCTGCCGGGCGGAGCCAGGGCCCGGACTATGGCCTCGGTAAACCAAAAGGAGCTTTCCCTCTCGCTGATGTAGTGCCCGGGCGGCACCCGGGGGAGCCTGGCCCCCCAAGGAGGGTTACCCACCACTGCCGTACCCGGGGGCAGGGGCGCCAGCGGTGGGTTCAGGGCGTCTGTCACCTCCAGCCGCCACCGCACGGCCGGGGTACCGGCCCGGCGGTAGAGTCCCGCCAGAGCGCAGGCCAGGTTGACCTCACAGAGGAAGATGGCCACCGGGTCAGTATCGTATCCCTGGATGCGGCCGACGATGGTCTCCAGGACCTTCCCGGCTGGCATACCTTCTCTTTCCAGTGTCTTGGCCAAGCGACGGGCAGCGGCCACCAGGAATGCTCCCGTCCCACAGGCTGGGTCCACCAGCCGTGCCCAGGCTCCCGGCCAGTCCAGCCAGTCCAAGATGGCATCCGCCAGCCAGGGCGGGGTGTAATACTGGCCGCGCCGCCGGCGGTCGGCCACCGGCACGCTGTCCAGGTAGGTGTGGTCAAGAAGGGACGGGTCGTGAGCGTTCTGCCAACCCGCCAGCCCGGGTGCCCAGGGCAGCCAGGCACCGGGATCAAGGCCGGCCGACCAGAGGGCGCCTGCCGCAGCGCGCAGCAGCCCGGAAGGTATTTGGCCCTTGCTCAATTACCCGTCTCCTCCAGAAAGCAATGACAGGATGTGCTCTAGCCGCTCAAGGCGCTCCTCAAACTGCCGTCGCTTGGCTTCCTCCTTATCCACGATGTCATGGGGAGCGCGCTGGCGAAAGGAAGGGTTGGCCAGACGGGCCATGGTCCTGTCCAGCTCCAGCCGTATCCCGGCTGCATCCCGTTTTAGGCGTTCCCTTTCCCGGTCGAAATCAATGAGACCGGCTAGCGGTAGGTATATGCTGGCCCCCTCCACCACTGCTGTGGCGGAACCGGCCGGGCGGGCGGCCCCTTCGTCCACACGCACCGGGTCGGCCTGGGCCAGGCGGGATATGACCGGCACCATTTCTTGCCAGGTAGACCGGGTGTTGTCCGCCGGACGCAGCAGTACCTCCACAGGCTTGCCAGGTGAGATCCCGAACTCAGCGCGCAAGTTCCGGATGGCCCGGATGCCCGCCATGACCATCTGCACCCCCGCGTTTTCGCGTTCATAGGCCTCGCCTGTGGCCTGGGGCCACTCTGCCAGCATGACCGATGTGCCAGCATGGGGCAGCGCCTGCCACACCTCTTCGGTGATGAAAGGCATAAACGGGTGCAAAAGCCGCATGGTGGTCTCCATGGTCTTGTAGAGGGTGTAGCGGGCGGCGTCCCGGTGCTCCGGGTCACCCAATGCCAGCTTGCTTACCTCCAGGTACCAGTCGCACAGTTCGTTCCAGGCGAAGTCGTACAGCCGCTGGGCCGCCTCACCCAGATCGTAGCTGTCCAGGGCCCGGTTTGCGTCCGCTACCACCCGGTCCAACCGGCCCAGGATCCAGCGGTCCCAGGTGCCCAGTTTGGGTGGAGATGCAGACGGCTCGAACCCTTCGGTGTTCATCAGGATGAACCTGGCGGCGTTCCAGATCTTGTTGCAGAAGTTGCGGGCACCCTCCACCTTCTCCCAGTTGAACCTGATATCGTTCCCGGGGGCATTGCCCACCACCAGCGAAAACCTAAGGGTATCGGCACCGTACTTGGAGATGACCTCCATGGGGTCTATGCCCGTGCCCTTGGACTTGGACATCTTTTGACCCTGGGCGTCCCGGACCAGCCCGTTGATAAATACCTCTGAAAACGGGATCTCGTTGGTAAACTCCAGTGCCATGAAGATCATCCTGGCCACCCAGAAGAAGATGATATCGTAGCCAGTCACCAAGACATCGGTGGGATAGAAGAAGTCCAAGTCTTGGGCATCCTCCGGCCAGCCCAGGGTGGAAAAGGGCCACAGGGCTGAGCTGAACCAGGTGTCCAGCACATCGGGGTCCTGTTCCCACTGGTCCTGTCCGCAACGTCCACACTGCGCAGGCGTTCTTTCGGAAACCTCGAGTTCGCCGCAGGACTGGCAATACCAGGCCGGGATCCGGTGGCCCCACCACAGCTGGCGGGAAATGCACCAGTCACGGACATTCTCCATCCAGTTGAGGTACACCCGGGTAAATCTTTCAGGGATGAACCTGACCTTCCCCTGCTTGACCGCCTCTATGGCCGGAGCGGCCAGCGGTTTCATCCTCACGAACCACTGCCTGGACACCAGGGGCTCCACCACCGAGTTACAGCGGTGGCAGTGCCCGAGGGCGTGCTGGTGATCTTCCACCTTCACCAGAAGACCCAGTTCATCCAGATCCTCCAGGAGCCGCCGGCGGCACTGGTAGCGGTCAAGACCAGCATAGGGCCCGGCCTCGGCCGTCATCCTACCGTCTTGCCCGATGACCGTAACGGCTGGCAGGCCGTGGCGCACACCCATATCGAAGTCGTTGGGATCATGGGCAGGCGTGACTTTCACCGCTCCCGTCCCAAAAGTGCTTTCCACGTAATGGTCGGCGATGACCGGGATATGGCGGTTAACCACAGGCAGCACCGCCATTTGCCCGGTGAGCCCGGCATAGCGTCGGTCCTCGGGGTTGACGGCCACGGCGGTATCTCCCAGGATGGTCTCTGGACGAGTGGTAGCCACGGTGATGTAGCCTTCGCCACTGGCCATGGGGTACCGGACATGGTATAGCTTACCTGCGGTGTCCTCGTGTTCCACCTCTAGGTCGGAAATAACCGTGCGGCAGGTGGGACACCAGTTGGTCATGTAGTCCCCGCGGTAGACCAGGCCCTTTTGGTACAAGCGGATGAACACCTCGGTGACCGCCCGGGAGCACCCGTCATCCATGGTGAACCGTTCCCTGGACCAGTCGCAGGAGCATCCCAGTCGCTTGAGCTGGGAGATAATGGTGTTGCCGTATTGCTCTTTCCATGCCCAGGCACGCTCCATGAACTTCTCACGACCCAAGTTGAACCGGTTGGTCCCCTCTTTGGACAGCGCTTCCTCGATTTTGATGTGCGTGGCGATGCTGGCATGGTCGGTGCCGGGCAGCCATAGGGTAGCGTAGCCCTGCATGCGCCTGCGCCTTATGATGATATCCTGTAACGTGTTGTTGAGGGCGTGGCCAATGTGCAAAGACCCGGTCACGTTGGGCGGCGGGATCACGATGGTAAAGGGGGTCCTTTCCGGGTCGGCCTCGGCCCGGAAGTATGCTTGCTCCAGCCAGTAGCTGTACCATTTCTCCTCCACCCGGGCCGGTTCATAGGCCTTGGGAAATTGATCCAATGCCATGCCGGTATTGCACCTCCAGAAAACAACTACCCCCCCGTCTAAGGACGGAGGGGCGCTCCGCGGTACCACCCTAGTTCCCCGGTCCGATTGGGGCCGGGGCTCTCATGCTGTAACGGGCTCACCCGGTCCGGCCTTCGCCGGACGGCTCCGGGGCGACCTTCGCAGGGCGCTGTTCGAGGAACCTTGCACCCGGTGAGTTCCCCTCTCTAGGAGCGCTACTCCCTGCTACTCCTCCCCATCACTGCCGGTGCCTATGGTTAGCTTCCATTATACCCAATATTGCCGCCCTGTCAAGCAAACTCGCAGCCCAAGACAGGTCCCCGTCAAAGTGAGTTTTTACGGTGGAGACAGGAAGAGCAGGTTGTCTGTAGAGCAAGCTAGTTGAGGCTTGGCTTGAGGTAATAAGAGTCGGTAGGGGTGGCAGACCAGAAGAAGGATAG
>JBFLYN010000019.1:0-57990 GCA_040756655.1 Bacillota bacterium | reverse complement strand
CGCCGGCACTCCACGCTCGGCTATCACAGCCCAGTGGAGTTTGAAAGGAAGTGGTACGCTAAGCAACTACACGAAACGGCTTGAGATCAAAGCCTCATGGTGTACATCAAACCGGGGCAGCTCCATCAAGCGCGTACCCCGTTCCAACGTCTTCTGGATGCTGGCGTAATCGGCCCCGAAATCCAAGAACTGTTGTTAAACCACATTCAAACCATCAACCCACTCGCCCTCAAGCGTCAACTCGACTACCTACTTCAGCAAGGCCCGACTGCTCTCCAGGACTGACCAATACAGTATCAACCATTCGTAATTCCGGTAGCATTTTTATGTGGGTGTGCTACTACCTCCGGGTAACATTCTTATGTGGGTTGACGTACCCTGCCAACTTGCATATCTCTACTGCTCGTTTCCGAAGCCACCTACGTGTTTGTTCCACCCCGGCTCAACATGGTTCGCAGCTGTTTGTCACAATAATCTAAGACTAACGCCCGCGTTGTTACCATAATCTGACACAACACAAGAGGCGGCTTCCTGTAAAATATTGCTAAAATCATGAGCAGGTGGGTACAGGCATGGTCGAAAAGCCCGCAAAGGCAAGAAGGCACCGACCGCGTAGCAAACCCGCGCCCGGGCAGGTGGTAAGCAGCCGCCATAGGGGATGGTCACCCAAGTCCTTGGCCAATAGTATCCTGAATACTGCTGATCTCTCCCTCAACCTCTGCGCCTTCATGCTTGGCAGAGCCACGATTCTTGGCAGCATCTCTCCCTTCGGCCTGGCGCTATATGCAGCGGCTCGGTACGCGGTGCCGCGCCAGCTGCCGGCCGTGACCTTCTATGTTGCCCTAGGCATGATCTCCACTGGTGCGCAGCCCGAGACGTTCCTGCGATTGTCCCTGCTACTCGCAGCCGCGGCCATGCTGAGGAACGCCAGGGCGGGTAAGCCGGTGGCGGGCGCCCTGGCCGTGTCCGGTTTGCTGCTGGTGGGCCGGGGCGGCTTAGCCCTGATGATCGCTGGTCTGAATGCTTACGTGCTAACACTGGCCGGATTTGAAGCCATACTGGCGGCCATCATGACCATGGTCTTCAGCTATGGTCTCCCGGTGCTGGTTTCCCGCAAACCGCCCCTCTACCGACCAAGCTCCGAGGAGATAAGCTGCTCTGTCGTGATGCTGGTTTCGACTGTGGCCGGCGTCGGCGAGATCGCGGTGGGGCCCATGATGCTAAAAAACGTTACAGCAGCGTTTCTAACCATGGGGTTGGCTTACTTGGGCGGCAGTGGGTTGGGGGCGGCCACCGGTGCGGCGGCCGGCGTCATGGCCGGGGTCACCTCTGGCCTGATTCCCGCCAGTGCCGGGGTTTTCGCCTTCGGCGGGCTTCTGGGAGGCGTTTTTCGCATCCTTGGCAAACCCGGGGTGGCGGTTGGCTTTTTCCTCGGTGCCACTGGACTGCTCCTCCAGCTATCGACTCCCGACGTGCTGGCCGGCACCACTGCTGAGCACGTACTGGCCGGCATGCTGTTCCTGGTGGTCCCGGTTTCCGTGTTCTCGTCTCTTACCCAGAGACTGGGCCTGGTCACACCCCAGGAGAGGGCAGGGGGAGGTGAGGAGCAGCTGGTCCGTACGGCGCTATCCAACCGGCTATATGAAGTAAGCCAAGTGTTCCGGGAGCTATCCCGGGCCTTTGAGCAGACGGCAGCGTCCACCCCTTCAGTGGAGCAGGACCGCCAAAGGATCTTCGGCAATATTGCCTGCCGGGTCTGCGAGGCTTGCTCGTCCTACAGGTTATGCTGGGAGCAGGACTTCCAGCAAACTTACCGGGGGATGTACGACCTTCTGACTCTTGCCGAGCTCAACAACGGGTTGAGGGAGGAGCATGTCCCCAAGGAGCTACGGGTACGGTGCTCGCACCTTCATGAGCTGGTTTCCACCATCAACTACCTCCTGGACCTGGCCCGGCTCAACCTGAGCTGGCAGCGCCGGGTTGACGAAAGCCGCGAGGTGGTTTCTGCCCAGCTGCGAGGAGTGTCGAGGGTCATGGATGGACTGGCATTGGAGGTTGTGAGCCGGGAAGAAAGGGTTATGGACCCTCCATCGCGAACACTACATTACGAAGCCGGCATTGCCAAAATGGCTAAGCGTGGTAGTATTGTTTCTGGGGACTCATTTGTAGCGAGAGAACTGGCAGACGGTCGCCTGTTGGTGATTCTCAGTGACGGCATGGGAGCCGGACCGCGAGCGGCCATGGAAAGCAAGGCCACTGTATCATTGCTAGAAAGGCTTTTGGTGACTGGTTTCGACCGCGAAACCGCAGTCAGGACTGTTAACTCGATCTTGCTCCTGAGATCATCCGAAGAGATATTCGCCACTGTAGACCTGGTGCTTATAGACCTCAGCACCGGCCGGACCGAGTTTGTTAAGATCGGTGCCATGCCCACCTTCATCCGCCGGGAAGATGCTATGTCGGTTGTTAAAAGCGACACACTGCCCATTGGCATCCTGAGCCAGATTCACGTTGAGTGCGTGGAGCGTTTCCTGGTCAACGGTGACGTGCTGGTGATGGCAACCGACGGGTTGTTCTCTGGACTGCGCCAGGGCGTTAACCGGGATAATTGGGTGTGTGGCTTTCTGGCTAGGTACCGCTCCAGCAATCCTAAGGAGATTGCCGAGAAACTGGTGCAAAGGGGTCTTGGACAAAAAGCCGAACCCGATGATGATGTCACTGTGATAGTAATCCGGTTAACGGCGGCCGATGCCAAGACCGCGCGGGATGTGGCGGTGGCGCCATAGCCGGATAGGTCTTGCCTCTCCCAACCCCTGCTTTGGTGTGACAGCGATGTCACACTCTTTTTTTTCGAGCACTGCTGTGGTAAACTGTTGCCACAACGAACGGAGGCGCCAAGTTGGCCCGACTTGATCTGGACATTGAACGGGTCCTGGATAAGGTGCGCGCGTTTTTTGGGTGGTACCAGCCGGTGCCGCACGGCGGGCGCATCCTGGTAGCAGTTTCCGGCGGTCCCGACTCAGTAGTACTCCTTGATACCCTTGTCCGCCTGCGGCAGGAACTTCAATGTGACCTGCATGTAGCCCACCTCAACCACATGTTTCGTGGTGAGGAAGCTGGTGAGGATGCCCGCTACGTCAAGGAGCTGGCCGAAGACAGGTGCCTGCCCTGTACCGTTGCAGAGGTCAATGTCCCCGGGCGCCTGGGGCCAGAAGGCGGTGGCAAGCAGCAAGAAGCCCGGGCCATCAGGTATACTTTCTTGATGCGTACGGCCCGGCGAGTAGGAGCTTGCGCGGTGGCCACCGGACACAACCGCGATGATCAGGCCGAAACCGTAATGTGGCGCATTTTGCGCGGGACCAGCCTCAGAGGACTCGGCGGTATTCCTCCGGTGCGCGGCATGGTAATCCGGCCTCTGCTCCAAGTCTGGCGGAGCGAGATCGAAGACTATGTCCGGGTGGCTGGCCTTTCACCCCGGACCGATCGTTCCAACCTGCAGACCGGCTACACGCGGAACTGGATTCGCCTGGAGCTTTTCCCCTGCCTGGAACGGGTGAACCCGGCCGTCAGGCGAGCTTTGGCCGATCTAGGCGATGTTGCTCGTGATGATAATGCCCTGCTAGACCAAATGTCAGATGAACGATTCCAGGACGTGGCCCGCGTTCAAGGGCGGGAGATTCACCTGGACCGGTATGCCCTGGCGTCGCTGGCCCGGCCCCTGGCCCGGCGTGTAGTTTTGCGCAGCATGGAGATGGCGCGGCCGGGCGTTGCCGCCGAACTGGGTCGAGGGCATTTGGACGCCGTCTTGTCTCTGGTCAACAACGGCAGGACCGGGTCCCGCCTGGATCTCCCCGGATCTGCCAAGGTGAGGTTACAAACCGGAGTTTTGGTGGTGAGCGGGGCACCGGCCCGCGGCGCGGTCATTGTTGAGCAGACCCTGCAGGTCCCAGGTTTCGTCGAACTTGGCGACGGCAGGGTTATTGAAGCCCGGCTACATTCCCAGGAGCTCCCGGAGCTTTCCGCCAGCCCGGAAGTAGCATATATCGATTACCGTGCAATACGAGGCCCGTTGCGCGTAAGGTCTAGGCAACCCGGTGATAGGTTCAAACCCCTGGGTATGACCGGCACTCAAAAGGTCAAAGATTACCTCATAGACAAGAAAATACCAGTTCAGCTTCGTCAGCGGGTGCCGGTGGTGGTGTGTGATGACGGGGTAGTATGGCTGGCGGGCCTGCGACTTGACGACCGGTTCCGTGTTGTCCCCAGCACCGACCAGGTGCTGGAACTGAGGTTGACCGTACAGGAGCAGTAGGCCCGGGCTTGCGTTTTGCCTAGCTGGCAGGTGATTTGTTTGTTTTTTCTCCCCAAGTGTGCTACAATAAACGAGGTTTATCGCCGATTCTGTGGGAATTTAAGGGAGAAGGGAGGGGAGTATATATGAACCGGCTCTTTCGGAGCCTTGCGTTCTACTTGCTACTCCTTTTTCTAACCATATCCATAGCCAATATTTTCACGTCACAGAACGCAGCCAAGAAGGATATAGACTACTCGCAGTTTATGCATTATGTCGACGCCGGGGCCATCTCGGCTGTTACCATAGTTGACGGGAGAACGGTCAGCGGCGCGCTCAAGGACGGGAGCGAGTTCCGTACTGTAATACCCCAAGACACTAACCTGTACACTCTGATGCACGAAAAGGGTGTGCAGATCAAGTTCGAACTCCCTCCTCAGCCCCCTTGGTGGAGCACCCTGCTCACCACCATGTTACCGGTACTGCTGGTAGTAGGTGCTTTTTTCTTTGTCATGCAGCAGACACAGGGTGGCAGCAACCGGGTCATGCAGTTCGGCCGTAGCCGTGCCCGGCTGCACAGCGAAAGCCGTAAGCCATCAGTTACGTTTGATGATGTGGCGGGTTGCGATGAGGTCAAAGAGGAGCTTAACGAGGTCGTGGACTTCCTGCGGCATCCCAAGCGCTACTTGGAGATGGGCGCTCGCATACCCAAGGGGGTACTACTGGTGGGAAGTCCTGGAACCGGCAAGACCCTGGTGGCCCGGGCAGTGGCCGGTGAAGCAGGTGTGCCTTTCTTCTCCAACAGCGGCTCTGATTTTGTCGAGATGTTTGTAGGTGTTGGGGCTTCGCGGGTACGGGACCTTTTCGAACAGGCCAAGCGCCATGCGCCAGCCATTGTGTTTATTGATGAGATCGACGCGGTAGGACGCATGCGTGGAGCAGGCTATGGCGGCGGGCACGATGAAAGAGAGCAGACCCTAAACCAGCTCCTGGTAGAGATGGACGGCTTTGCCATCAATGAGGGGATCATCGTGCTGGCTGCTACCAACCGCCCTGATGTGCTTGACCCCGCCCTGCTCCGCCCTGGCAGGTTTGACCGGCAGATTGCCATCGACCGCCCGGACCTGAGGGGGCGGCTGGAGATATTCCGGGTGCACACTAAGGGCAAGACCCTGGACAAGGACGTCGACCTTGAAGTCCTTGCCAAGCGGACACCCGGCTTTACCGGCGCGGATATCGAGAACCTGGTAAACGAGGCAGCTCTGCTGGCGGTGAGGAACCGCAGACGCCGCGTGAGCATGAGCGACATGGAGGAAGCCATCGACCGGGTGCTGGGAGGCCCCCAGCGCAAGAACAGGCTCCTCTCGGACCGGGAGAAGCGTATCGTGGCCTTCCATGAGTCTGCCCATGCTATTGTGGCTAACCTGCTACCGAACACGGATCCTGTGCACAAGGTGTCTATCATCCCGCGCGGTGCGGCCCTGGGGTACGTGCTGCAGCTGCCCATTGAGGACCGGTACCTGGTCACCAAGTCTGAGATCCTGGACCGGATCACCTCGGCCCTGGCTGGTCGGGCTGCTGAAGAGATGATCTTCGGCGAGATCTCCACCGGGGCGTCGGATGACCTGGAGAAGGCAACCAAACTGGTAAGGAAGATGGTCATGGAGTTCGGGATGAGCGACCAGCTTGGTCCGCTCACCTTCGGGACCAAGCAAGAGCAGGTCTTCCTGGGGAGGGACATCTCCCGGGACCGTAATTACTCCGAAGAGGTCGCTGCCGCCATCGACCAGGAAGTGCGCACCCTGGTCACGGGTTGCTACCAACGAGCCGAGAGCCTCTTGGTGGCCAACCGGGATAAGCTCTTTCGAGTAGCAGAATCGCTGCTGGAGAAGGAGACCTTGGAAGGCGCTGAGCTTCAGCAACTGCTCAACGGGGCAGAAGAGAAGGCAAGCTAGGGAAAGGGGGGCCGGTTCTCACAGGACCGGCCCCCGGCGATCAAGGAGCCTCCTCGTCTCCTTTTAGCTTTTTGGGACTTATACCACGCCTATATGCCTAGAAACACCGGTAACGGGACACTCTAGCCGGGAAGGAAAGGCCTCGCCCGGCAGAGAACGAGCTTGACTCGTAAAAGAGCTGCCCGGCAAGAGCGACCCTCGGCTTCCAACGTGCAGGCACCCTTTACCCAGGAGGTAAAATGCTCGCGGAGTTCCAAACCGCGTGCCTAAAAAACGGCACGAGCGTCCACATGTTGTCCACCCAGCGGTTCAAGACCCTAACGGTGCGGGTGTACCTCCAGCGCCGGCTGGAGGCCGTCGCCAACACCAGGACGGCACTGGTCATGCGGCTGCTCAGCCGGGGATGCGATGGCTGGCCTACCACCAGGGATCTGACCCGGCGTTTTGACAGTCTTTACGGGTCGGTCATGGGAACCGGCGTGGGTAAGAGTGGCGGCCTCCAGCTGGCTCATTTCCACCTGGAAACCCCGGCCGAGCAGTACCTGCCACAAAGGCCGAGCGTGGGCGGACCGGCCATCCAGACCCTGGGCAAAGTCATGACGGCCCCGGTCATCAAAGACGGCGCTTTCCCTGCGGATGCCACTGACCAGGAGGTGGCTTACCTGGCCCGGGATATCCGTGGGCTTATCAACGACCGCACCCGGTATTCGGTACTCCGCTGCACCCAGGAGATGTGCCAGGACGGGCCCTATGGCCTTAGTGAACTGGGCCGTCTCGAGGACCTGGATTCGGTTGATCCCCGGAACCTGTACTCCCACTACCAGCAACTGATGGCCAAGGGCCCTATGGACGTATTTGCCGTCGGGCACTTGCCCCCTGGCATCCCCGAGCTTCTGGCTGCTGCCCTCGACTTCCCGCGTGATCCCGCGCCCAGGGAAACCAACCACGTGGCGCCCAGAACTCGGGCCGGGGTGAGGGAAGTCCTCGAGGAGCTGGACATCGCCCAGGCCCGCCTGTGCCTGGGGCTGAGGTGCTACGTGCCTCCAGCACATCCTGACTACTATGCCCTTTTGATGTATGACGGTATCCTCGGAGGGTTTCCCCACTCCAAGCTGTTCGTCCACGTGCGCGAGGAGGCCGGACTCGCGTACGACGTGTGGTCCTTTGTGTCCGCTGCCCTGGGCTTCCAGTACATTGTCGCCGGGGTTCACCCGGCCCACTACCGGCAGGCCCTGGAGATCATCGAACACCAGCGCAGGCAGCTGGCAGACGGCAGTGTGTCGCCCCATGAACTGGAGTCCACCCGGGCGGCCCTGATCAGCCGCGTAAAGGCGACCCGGGACAGCCCTTCGCGCCTGATCGGTGCTGCCTATTCTGGACTTCTCACCGGCAGGACCGAGTCTCCAGAGGAACAGGTAGCCGCACTCAGCCGGGTGGCATTGGATGATGTAGTCCGGGTCGCGGGCCAGGTACAGCTGGATATCATCTACCTTCTGGCTCCCGAGGGAGGTACCGAAGCTGCATCACCGGGTCGTCAATAACCCGCTTTTAAGCAGGGGGTTACACCAGTTCACCGCTTCCACTGGTCTTACGGTGTGGGTCCTGCCCACTCCGGGTTTTGCCCGGTACCATGCGGCCCTGACCGTCCCCTACGGAGCCCTGGATCTCCGTTACCGCATGGATGGCCGGGAGGTGACCCTTCCTCCCGGCATCGCTCACTTTCTAGAGCACCAGGTGTTCTCCTCGGAGAGGGGCGACGCATTTGAGGAGTTCGCGCGCTTGGGAGCTTCTGCCAACGCGTTCACCAGCTATGACCAGACCACGTACTTGTTCTCCACCACCGATCGGTTCCACGAGTGCCTCGCCCTCCTGCTTTCCTTCCTGCAGGAGCCAGCGTTCAGCCGCCGCGGCGTGGAAAAGGAAAAGAGCATCATCGAACAAGAGATCCGTATGTACGACGACATGCCTACAGTTCGTGGCTCCCGCAACTTGCGGGAAGCCCTGTACTCCGATCATCCCTTGAGGTATGACGTGGGAGGCAGTGTGGATAGCATCCAGCTAATCGACGCGGATATGCTCCGGCAAGTCCACGATACCTTCTACCATCCCGCACGCATGATCCTGTTTGTGGCAGGAGACCTGGAACCAGCGTCTTTGATGCAGCACGTTGAAGCAGTTCCCAGCCGGGACTGGGGAAAGCCTGTCACCATCCAACGCCACCGCTATGTAGAGCCCGGGGGAGTTCTGCGGCCGCTGGTGGAGGTTTGGCTCCCGGCCTCCATCCCGTTTTTGCAGGTGGGCTTTAGAGACGCCCGGCTGCCGTCGGACCGGAGGGAAGTGGCCAGGCGCGAGATCCTGGCTGGCCTAATCCACTATTGCCTGTTTGGAAAAACGTCTGACCTGTACTGGGACCTTTACCAGAGCGGTCTAGCCGGCAACGCGTTCAGCGCTGGGTACGAAGCCGGGGACGACTACGGTCTGACAGTAGTGGCGGCAGAGACGGAAGACCCCAGGAAAACCGCAGACAAGGTCCTGGCCACGGTGGAAGCAGCACAAGCCACCGGCCTAGACGAAGACTCCCTGGAGCGGGCAAGAAAGAAGATGCTGGGGAACTTGGTCTCCATGTTTAACCACCCCGAGTCTGTGGGTCAGACTGTCGTCTCCCAGCTTCTCCAGGGCCTGGGGCCCCTGGAACTTCTGGATATGGTAGCCGGTGTTACGCCTGCCGAAGCCAACCGGCGGCTTTTGGACTTTATGGATCCAAGGAGTCACGCTGTCTCCATCGTGTGGCCGGCCTCCCCTGGCGGTACCGGCGGATAATTGGGGTTGAGCAGCCAGATCATAGTCCTTTGCTTCCGCGCATAGGCATCGTCTAGACGGTCGCGGAAGAGGGAATGGCTGTGGTCATCATTGGCGTGCGGCCCGGGCGGTCCCTGGGCCTGTTGCTTGTGGTGCTGCTCGTTATCTTCTTTGGGCTATTGAGGCCACAGTTTTCCGTGGAATACCGCCGCGAACTAGTGTTGAGCGGGCCCTGGGGCGACGGTCCCGGTGCTTTCGGCCGGGCCAAGGCCCGTGACGGCGGGCTATGGGGGCCCCGCTTTTTTGATGTCTCAGCACACTCCATCGTGGTGGCGGATAGTGTCAACCACCGGCTGCAAGTGTTCGATCTCCAGGGCAAGCTCACCCACACCATCCCCCTGGAAATGCCGGGCGGAGCCCGGTTCTTTGCCGGCGATGTCGTCTTCTACCGAGGCCAGGTTGCAGCCTGCGATGTCCAAAACGGCCTGATTCTCCAGTGGGACGGCAGCAAGTGGGAAGTCCTGGCACGTCTTCAGCCTCCGCCCGGTACGGCTACAGTGATCCAGGAAGGGTTGGCCGTGGACCGGACTGGTTATCTCTACTATGCGGCTAGTTTCGTGGGTGACCTGGAGTCTGCCTGGCAACTCTGGCGCCGGGGTCCCGGCAGCACCCCGGAGCTGGTAACTGCCTTCCGGAGCCAGGCCGGGAACCCGGATGTCGCCACGGGCATCGCCCGCCTCGTCCCAGAACTTTCTGGCCTGGTGCTCGGTTTTGCCGTGTCACCGGGCGGCCAGCTGTACTTGCACGTGGCAGGCACCGGGGGCGCCGCCAGCGTGCTCTTGGCCTTTGACCTGGCATCGGGCCGGAACCTGTCCGTCACGGAGCTACCCAAGACCCCGGCCGTTGTCTCCCAACTGGTGGGAGTGGATGGGTACTCCCGTTCGTACCTGGCCCAGATCCAAGAGGGCCAGCTCAGTTCCGTTGTGGTCTATGGAACACGTGGGGATCCCATGGGATTGGTCCGGCCCCCAGCTGGCACCGGGCGTGGGCTTGTAAGCGTAAGGATAGATGAACGCGGGAGGATATACGTACTGACCCAAGATGAAGAAGGAGTTACTCTTGACCGGCATTCGCCTCAGCGAGTCCTGGAGGTTGTCCCCAGGTGGAAGAAGCCGCAGGCCTGGGTGCCGCGGGACACCGACGGCGAAGGAGTTTGTGCTAAACTGTAGAAATACTATGGACAAGCCCATGACACCAGCCTGGACGGGCCAGATGGAGGGAGCGCATGGACAAAGACATAGACAACCAGGGCGTCAAGCGCCAGGCCCGGCCCGCCGGGGATGAGCGGGAACCTACAGAGGACCTAGTTGAAGCCGGGGATCCTGAATACGAGGACGATGAAGAGTACCTGGACGATGACGAAGAATACGAAGACGAAGAATATGACGAGGATGACGAATACGATTACGAAGATGACGAGCCGGCACCAGAACCACCCAAGAAAGCGCGGTTTAGGCTGGGACGGTGGGACGTGATCTTCATCGTCCTCGGGGCGGTGTTGGGGATTGCCATGAGGTCGTGTTCCCGCTGACGCTGGACTCAGGGCAGCCCGGATTTGCTGTTCAATGGGTGCCACCAGCAGGAGATGCAAGTGCCGTGGAGTAATTCGGTAGTGATAATCGCTTTCACATTGTTGGTGAGCTTACGTGAATGAACTCCTTAGAGTAGCACTGGTGGGCTTGGTAGCGGGAGTGGCTGGTACAGGACTGGGCGGTGTCATTACCGCCTGCTTCGCCAGACCGGACAAGCGCGTGTTCAGCACCCTTTTGGGTTTTTCGGCTGGGATCATGATCTCAGTGGTGGCCTTCGACCTGATGCCCGAAGCCCTGGAACTGGCGCCCGTATGGTGGGGGCTGGCCGGTTTATTGCTGGGCGTGCTGGTCCTTACCCTGGTAGACCTCCTGGTGCCCCATATACACTTCTTGTCTGACGATCTGGAGAGCTCGCGCTACGTCCGGGCGTCGCTTTTCGTGGGCCTCGGCATAGCCATGCACAACCTCCCGGAAGGTCTGGCCATCGGCGCCGGGTTCGGTGCGTCCGAGCGTTTTGGAACGGGCATAGCCGTTCTTATGGCACTACAGAACTTCCCCGAGGGCATGGCCATGGGGGCACCCATGGTCCTAGCCAGGGTCAAGTACCGGACCATCATTCTGGCCACGGCCGCCGCCGGCCTACCCATGGGTGCCGGTGCGATCCTGGGCTACCTGGCCGGCGGTCTCTCGCCGTTGGTGCTTGCCCTGGCTTTGGGATTTGCCGGCGGCGCCATGCTATTTGTGGTTTGTGATGAACTGATACCAGATGCCCAGGAGCTGAGAGTGGGTCACTCAGGCACCTTCGGGATCATCCTGGGAGTGGTCACTGGCATCCTAGTTTCCACCCTATTGAGGACCTAGGGCAGCAAGAGGGATCTGGTCTAACACGTAGAATACCGGGATCAAGCCGAAACTGGTGCCGGGCCGGTACTACACCGGACCCACTGACGGGGCCTTTTCGGCAGTCATATCGTCCGGCATCCCCTCTGGGGAGACGGAACGGAGGTGTTCTTCATTGAAACTCAGTACCAGGCAGGTAGTGATCACCGGGCTGCTGGGTGCGCTCACAGTGGTGCTGGGCCTGGCCCCCATCGGAGGTTTTATCCCGGTTCCAACGCCCGCGGGAAGTGCCACCACCATGCACGTGCCCGCCATCCTGGCCGGAATCCTTGAGGGACCGGTAGTAGGCGCGCTGGTGGGACTCATGTTTGGGGCCTTCAGCTTCTGGAGAGCCCAAACCCAGGCAAACCCCATTGCCAAGCTCATGTTTACCGACCCGCTGGTAGCTTTCCTTCCTCGCCTTCTCATTGGTGTCCTGGCCTACTACGCTTTTCGGCTGACCACTAACCGCCGGGCTCGCCCGGGCTTGGCCCTGGTTGCGGCCCTGGTGGTGGGACACACTGTTCACGGTACCATCCAGCATTTCGGGGCAGGATATGTGCCGGGAAGCGGGGGGCTGGTCGGGGCCATTCATGCCAGTACCGCCGCCACCTGGTTTCTGGTGCTGGCCGCCTCCGTGCTGGCCGGGTGGGGTACTTTCGTGCTGGCTAAGGATGCACAGCGGGGACCGGCCCTGGCAGCGTTGGCAGGCACAACCGCCAACACCGTGGGGGTGCTGGGCTTATCCGTGGCCCGGGGGTATCTCCCAGCACCCGCAGCTTTGGCCGTGGGCGTGACCCATGGGGTGCCCGAGATCATCGTGGCCATGGTTATCACCAGCGTTCTTCATGGGGCCCTGCTACGGGCCCGGGGAGTACCAAGAGCGCGCTAGGGGTGGGTCCGACGAGCGGGTGGTTCGACACAGAGACCTATCTTTATCATCTCCAAGAGAGTCCTTTGGGCCGGGAGCTAGTGCTGCTGGATGAGGTTACCTCCACCAACGATGTTGCCCGCGAACTTGCCAACAGCGGCTGTCCCGAAGGCACGTTGGTGCTGGCGGCCGAGCAGTCACACGGACGCGGGCGACTCGGGAGGCACTGGGCATCTTCCCGGGGTGGTCTTTGGTTTTCACTAGTGTTCCGCCCGCCGGCGGAACTTGGTGTGGCATCGCGCCTGTCGCTGGTGAGCGCGGTGGGGGCTGCCGAGGGAGTGGCAGACACCACAAAACTGAGAATGGGGCTCAAGTGGCCCAACGACGTCTACATTAAAGGAAAGAAAGTCGCCGGCATCCTGCTTGAGCTGGGACGGGACTGGGTGGTTGCGGGGACCGGGATCAACGTAAACCAGCTCTCCTGGGAAGGTGAGATGGCTGCACCTCCCACCAGTCTCAGATTGGAAACCGGGTGCCGGCAGGCCCTAGAGCCCTTGCTTGCGGCGGTGGTCAGGCGAACGTTCATCAGGTACCGTCAGGCCCGGTCGCGAGACTGGGCCTTGGTCCACGAGGCTTGGCGGGACCTGTCCATAACGCTGGGGCTTGCGGTGGTGGTATCCATGCCGGGGCGGTGCTTCGAGGGCATAGCCGTGGACATCGATGGGGACGGCAACTTGCTGGTGCAGACCGGGGACCAGATGGTGACGGTGATGGCTGGGGACGTGAGCCAGATCCGGCGAAAAGGGGGATGCCCGTGCCGGGATGCATAACCGATGTGCCGGGAGTGCTGGCCGGTCATGCCACCGACCGGGTGGGAAGGACCGGGTGCACAGTCGTACTTTGTCCCGGCGGGGCAACGGCGGCCGTGGAGGTGCGCGGGTCAGCGCCGGGGACCAGGGAGACCGACCTCCTCCGGCCCGGGAACCTGGTAGAACACGTGCATGCCGTATTGCTGACGGGAGGCAGTGCTTTCGGGTTAGAGGCTGCGTCCGGCGTAGTCCGCTACCTGGAGGAGCAGGGGCTGGGCTTCGACACGGGAGTGGCGCGAGTACCGGTTGTACCGGCCGCCGTGCTTTTCGATCTGGGCGTGGGAGACCCCAAGGCCCGCCCGGGACCGGGTATGGGCTACCTTGCTTGCCTAAACGCCAGCCAGGCACCTTTGCGCGAAGGGTTGGTGGGAGCGGGCACCGGCGCTACGGTGGGCAAATGGACGGGTAACGTCGGGCCGGGCGGGATCGGCCGGGCTGCGCGTCACCTCCCCGGCGGCGTGGCAGTGGGCGCGGTGGTGGCCGTAAACGCGCTGGGCGATATCTACCACTGGGAACATGGGACCCGGCTGTCCAGTTCCAGAGGGTGCCAGGCGCCCGGGGCCAGGGTGTGGGCGGGGACCAACACCACGTTGGCCGTGGTGGCCACCTGCGCTAGGCTCTCCAGGGTGGAGGCGAGAAAGGTGGCGGAGATGGCCCATGATGGGCTGGCCCGCACCATCCGGCCCAGTCACACCATGTACGATGGAGATACCATATTCGTGCTGTCCACTGGCACCAAGGCCGCCGGGGTAACCGAACTGGGGGCGGCGGCCGCGGAGGTTGTGGGTGAGGCTGTGGTGAGAGCGGTTTGGGGAGGGGACATGCAGTGATCTTGACCGTGGACATTGGCAACACCAATATCGTGACCGGGATTTACCGGGATTCGGAACTGGTGACCAACTGGAGGGTTTCCACCAACCGGGACAGTACCGCTGACGAGTATGGTATCCTGTTTTTGCAGCTTCTGTCTTACGACGGCATTGAACGCCGCCAGATCCACGCTGCTATTATCTCGTCGGTAGTACCGCCACTGGCCCCGGTCATGCGCGAGGCCCTATCCAAGTTCTTCGACATCGAAGCGTTGCTGGTGGGGCCCGGCATCCGCACCGGCATGGCCATCCGCTACGAAGACCCCCGCGAAGTAGGCGCTGACCGCATAGTTAATGCCGTGGCTGCCTTTGAGAAGTATGGGGGCCCGGCCGTAGTGGTCGATTTCGGCACTGCCACTACGTTTGATGCCATCTCCAAGACCGGCGAGTACTTGGGAGGGGCCATTGCTCCGGGTATCGGTATTTCCACCGAGGCCCTGTTCGAGCGGGCAGCCAAGCTGCCCCGGGTGGAGATCGCCCGGCCGCGCTCGGCCATTGGTAAGAATACCATAGCCAGCATGCAGGCGGGGATCCTCTTCGGGTTCGCCGGCCAGGTGGATGAACTGGTCCGGCGGATCAGCCGCGAACTGGGTGACCGCCCTCGCGTCATCGCCACCGGCGGCCTGGCTCATCTAATCGCCCGGGAGTCATCCACCATCGAACGCGTCGATCCCCTGTTAACCCTGGAGGGGTTACGCATCATCTACGAGCGCAACCAGGAAGAGGCGGAGGGAAAGGACGGCGTGGGCCAGTGAAGAAGCGCCGGCTTGACCTTTGTGGCGAAGTCTGCCCTTATACTTTCGTCAAAGCCCTTCTGGTACTTGAGGAGATGGAACCGGGAGAGACGGTGGACATCACCGTAGATTACCCGCCGGCTGCCTCCAATGTCCCCCGCTCGTTGGCGCTCTACGGTCACGAAGTGCTGGGCGTGATCCCCAGGGGGCAGGGCTGGCTCATTGTGGCGCGAAAAGGGCCCAAGGAGGAGGATGCTTAGCCGTGTTTGGCCTAGACGATCAGCAAATCCGGCGCTACTCTCGCCAGCTCATCCTCCCCCAGGTAGGGGGCAAGGGGCAACGCCGCCTGCTTGACGCTTCCGTGCTGGTAGTGGGCGCAGGAGGACTGGGTTCGCCAGCTGCTTACTACCTGGCAGCAGCGGGCGTGGGCACTATTGGGCTGGTGGATGCCGATGATGTGGATATTTCTAATCTCCAACGCCAGATACTGCACAGCACCGGGACTCTAGGGAAACCTAAGGTTGAGTCAGGGGCTCAGACTCTCTTGGCGCTCAACCCGGACGTTGCCGTCCACCCGCACCGGGTCCGGTTGCGGGCGGCCAATGCCCGCAACCTCGTATCGTCTTATGACGTGGTAGTGAACGCCGTAGATAACCTGGCCACCCGCTACCTCTTGAACGATACCTGCGTACTGGAGAAAAAGCCGCTAATAGAGGCCGGGGTGCTACGGTTCGACGGCATGGTCACCACCATCATTCCCGGAAAAACCCCTTGCTATCGCTGCCTGTTCCCGGTAGTCCCTCCCCCGGGAACAGTACCAGGTTGCGCGGAGGCGGGCATCCTGGGCGCAGTGGCGGGGCTGGTGGGAGCCATCCAGGCGGGCGAGGCCATCAAGGTGCTCCTGGGGGCCGGAAGCCCGCTTTCCGGCAGGTTGCTCCTGGTAGATGTCCTGCACATGTCATTTCGTGAAGTAAGCGTGGAGAGGAACCCCGAATGCTCCGTGTGTCGGGAAGGAGCTGTCATCGAGCTGGTGGATCTGGAAGAGGACTGCCATCTCCAGGAGCGCTAGTGTCAAAACTCGATGGTCATGTCTACGCCCGGCTCCAGGATGACCCGGCGGCCGGTGGAGAGGTGTACTATGGCAGATGAACCCGGCAGGACCAGGGCTGCCCAACGCCCGCTTTGGTAGCTCCCTACGTCGAGGTTGATCAGTCGCCCCCCGGCCGAAACGACCACTCCGGGGCCGGGAGTATGCCCGATGACCTGTCGCTGGACGCCCGGGGGCAATCTCCGGAATTGCCAGTTCCGCCTCCAGAACGGGCCCTGACTTCCAAACACCGGGTCCCCCAAAGAGAGCATCCGCAACAAAAGCTTCTGGGGATCTGAGAGCGTTGCTTCTACTGCCTGTTTCACCATGTCCAGCTCGCCCGCGTCGATACCGGCGTGAGAGCAGAGGTGGCCTTGGGCCAGAGCGACCACAGGGCGCCGGCTCAGCCATTCACCATACCTGCCGTTGGGACCGAACTCCTGGAAAAAATCCTCATCGGACTTGTCACCGTTGAGCTGGCGCCACTGGTGCAGGGTGGCCCTGCCGCCGTTTTCGAACCACCAGGGCCTAAGAGACGGCGTCCCGGGGAATGACGCCACCAGGGCCATGAGCTCGTGATTCCCCAATAGAGTGGTGACGCTACCGCCGGACTGCTCTGCTTCGCTTTCAAGCCTCATCATGAAGTCGAGCACGCTCAGAGAAGCCGGGCCCCGGTCGATGAGGTCACCCAACTGCACCAGGTGTGACTCACCCCCGGTCCAGCGGCCGTGCGTGGACAGGCCAGCTGCTTCGAGAGCCTCCTCCAGCACATCCATGCGCCCGTGAATGTCACCCAGGATAACGGTGGAGCTCAAAGCTGTTTTTGCCATCGCCAGTCCTCCCGTGGGGACCGGGTACCACGGTACGTTCGGCGAAAGATCCTGATTTTCCTGCCTATAGAGTGGTTAGCAATACCATCGAGGAGCAAAACAGCAGCACAAGGCGGGGATGCTCCGGATTGTGGTTCCTAGCGGCACCAGGAGGTGTTCTCGGTGCCCTGGCAGAGGTGACAGAAAGTGCACTCCCTCGATATAATTTGTTATGTCAACCACAAAACTGCTGACCTAGCAGGCCTATCCAGAACGCAACATCAGCAATACTGAGGGGGAGACGCATGAGGAAGCGCCTTTGCATTGCTGCCGGGTTGATTGCCCTCCTGGTCATCCTGGCCCAACCGGTGGCTGCCTCAGGGTTACAGGGCAAGACCGTGGTCTTGGACCCCGGGCACGGGGCCAACACGGGAGCCCGGGGGGTAACCGGGACCATCGAGGATCACAACGTGCTGGCCATCGCGTTAAAGGCCCGGGATATGCTGGAAGCAGCTGGCGCCAGGGTGGTTATGACTCGCACCACCAACCACCTTCCCTACGTCCCGGACATGCCCAATGCCAGCCAGCTTCTGGCGCGCATGACCATTGCCAACCGTAGCGGCGCCGATCTATTCTTGAGCATCCACAACGACTGGAATCCCAACCCGGCCATCCGGGGCATTACCACCTACTACATGGCTTCCCGCGGTACCGAACGTTTGGCCCGGGTCATGCAGGCCGAACTCATCGCCGCCACGGGCATGCGCAACGTGGGGACTATTTCCCGGGAATACTACGTACTGAAGAACACCACCATACCTGCAGCCCTCCTGGAAATCGGGTTTCTCAGTAACCGGGAGGACGAAAGGCTCTTGCTCCTGGAGAGTACTCGCCACAACGCGGCCTTGGGAATATATAATGGCGTTTTGCGTTACTTTGGAGTAGCGGCCGAGCAACCGGCACCAGAACCCGGGCCATCCCAGCCGGCACCGTCGCAACCTGCTGCTCCAGTTGCCCCGGGATTTACCATCCTGGCCTACTGGGCCCAGTGGGGCCAGGACCAGGCCGCGGAGAAATCGCTACAAAGCCACCTACCCCTCATGGACGTGGTATCACCGTTTTGGTATACACTACGCCGGGATGGAACCTTGAGTGCCCGGGATACGGCGGTCCATGATAGCCTTACCCACCGGGTCCAGTCCGCTGGCCGGAAGCTTTACGTGATGATCAACAACGAAAAGGGCCATACGGTCATGCTTGATGACCCAAAGGTCAGGAGCCAGAGCATCCGTAGCATCACCGAGCAGGTCCGGCAGGCCGGGTTTGACGGTGTGACCATCGATTTCGAGGCCCTTCCCCTGACGTCACGCGATAGTTTCACGGCTTTTGTCCGGGAACTCTCGGCGCTGTTGAGGAACGAAGGCCGGGGACTGGTCTTGGCCCTGGAGGCCAAGCGTTCCGATGCCCCCATGGACTCCGGAGCCGACGCTCATGACTACGCGGCCCTGGCCCAGTATGCAGACTACGTGGGAATCATGACTTACGACCAGCACGGCAGGTGGTCGGGGCCGGGCCCGGTGGCAGCCATCGACTGGGTGGAGGAGGTCGTGCGCTATGCCATCCAGCACATTCCCAGGGAGAAACTTCTGCTGGGTATCGCGGGGTACGGCTACAACTGGGGCTCTGATGGGAGCATCAACTACCTCTCCGCCGATGAAGCCCTGGCACTCTCCCGCCAGGTCGGTGCCAGCATCCAGTGGGACGACCGGGCCCAAGTACCCCATTTCTCTTACTCACAGAACGGCATTGCTCACCAGGTTTGGTTCGAGAACTCCTACAGCGTAAGCCGCAAGGTTTCCCTGGTGCAAAGGTACGGCCTGGCCGGGGTCGCGCTGTGGAGGATCGGTTACGAGGATGCACGCATGTGGGACATCCTCGGGGCTGCCGCCAGGGAAAGCGCCACGCCGGGTAGACCGCCCGTCGGCGGTCTGCCTGCCCATGACGGCAGGACGTTCGCCGACGTCGACCCCTTCCACTGGGCTCACCCGTATATCGAGCACTTGGCCGGGCAAGGCCTCGTGGAGGGCGACGCCGGACAGTACCGGCCAGCGGATCCCGTCACCCGCGCTGAGTTTGCCAAGCTCATCACCGGTGCTCTCAGCGTCTCGCCCGTGCCGCACCAGCCTCTTCCCCAGTGGCTGGACGTGGCGTCTGATGCCTGGTACCACCCACATGTGCAACTGGCCGGGCAGTCTTTACTCATGGTGGGCGAGGCCGACCAGCGCTTCTACCCGGACCGCCCGCTCAGCCGCCAAGAAGCGGCCGTGGTGATCACCCGAGGTCTGGCCCTGTACCAGCCGGCACGGGTGACATTACCCACCGGCCATGGCGTCGGCCCTATCTCCGTGTACGGTGACTGGGAACAGGTGCCGGTATGGGCGCAGTACGCGGTGGCTCTCACCACAGACTTGGGGATTTTCGGAGGTGACGACACCGGGCTCTTCCGCCCGAGCGCTTCTTTGAGCCGGGCCGAAGCTGCCGCCATCGTGTACCGGACCCTCAGCGGCCAGTTTGAGTGACGCAAGTGAACGGGAGGGGTGCCGGGATCGTAAGGGGCGACATACAGCTCGCCCCGGGCGTTGACCGCGGCGTAGAACACCTGCCGCGGTGACTGGTATCCCTGTTGTTGCAGGGCCTAAAAGAGTGACTCCCGGGTTAGGCCTGCTGTTTCCAGTTTCTCAGCGCGAAGCTTGCCCTCGACAATAAGAGCTCGGGGCAAACCAGCGCTGGAGGCCGGGAGTCGCAAGTCATGAGGAGTCACGGGCCTGTGGTCTGCCTTTTTTGGCAGTAACAGCTTGCCGTTGGATTCCACTACCGACTACCGTATACTCGACCTCGTTGAGGTCGAACACATCAAGACCTCATCCAGGGAATGAGCGATTCTCCTCATGGCCCGGGGACGCAGTGTCCCGTTTTGGATCACCACCGCGGGTTCAAAAGTGGTCCACTTGCCCGCCCTCCTTCAGGCCAGGGTGGCCCGGCTCACTCCCAGCTGCAGAAACCCCAAGGTCACCACGGTAAAGGCCGTGGGCAGGTGTTCGATGTTCGGGTCGGCGATGTCGGCTCCTACCACTGCACCCATGACCACGATGGTAAGAAAGTCGAAGACCGGCAGCTCTCCAATGGGACGCTTACCCATGATGAGCAGGGTGATCGCCAGAGCCAGGGCCATGATGGTGATGAGCCGGAAAGCAATAAGGCCGTAAGTTGCCATGGAAACCAACTGGGAACGCCTCCCTTCTTCTGGGCCTATCAAGACTCCCGTACCCTCTCCGGACGGTCCAAGAGCAGGTATAGTGGGGGGACCACCAAGAGGGTGAGAGCCGTGGCCAGCAAAAGACCGCCCACCATGGCCACGGCCAGTGGTGCTTGGAGTTCAGCCCCGCTACCTAGACCCATGGCCAACGGCAATAGGCCAAGCACCGTAGTGGTGGTGGTCATGAGAATCGGTCGTAGCCTCACCGACGATGCGGCCTGCACCGCCAGAACGGCGCTGATCCCCGCCCGGCGCTGCCCGTTGATGTAGTCCATCAGGACGATACCGTTGTTAACTACGATCCCGGACAAGGCTACTACTCCAATGAGTGAAGGCACTGACAAGGCATGTCCGGTCACCAGGAGGGCCAGGAGTGCCCCGGCAAAGGCCAGGGGGACTGACACCATGATCACCAGGGGCTGGGTGAGGGATTCAAAATGGGAAGAGAGCGCCAGGTAGATCAGGACCGCTGCTATTCCCAGCGCCGTCCACAGTGACGAAAAGGCTTCTGCCAGTTCCCGGGATTCCCCACCGATGGTGACCTCGTAGCCGGGCGGCAGGTCCAGGCCGGCCAAGGCCCGCCTGACGTCTGCGGTAACGGGTCCCAATTTCCTGCCTTTCAGCTGTCCCTGGACCACTGCCACCCGGCCGTGCCCGCGCCTGAGAATGGCCGACGGTCCAGTCCCTTCCTCCAACACTGCCACGTCCCCCAAGAAGGCGCTGTGTCCCGAGGGAGAGAGCACCGGTAGGGTCATAAGGGCGCCCAGTTCCTGCCGGCCAGCCCCGGATACCACCCGCACATCCAGGTTCCTCTCCCCGTCCTGGTAGCGGGTGGCTATCTCTCCGTGAAGGGCTGTGCGCACCACGGAGGCAATGTAGACGGTGGACAGCAGATGCGCGCCGGCCCCGGGCTGAAAGACTACCAGCCGGGCCTCGGGAGATGCCAGTTCCAGGCTGGAAGTAACTCGGTGGAGGCCCGCAACGGTGGATAGATGACCCACCACCGTCTCTGCCAGGCGGGCCAGGGTGAGCAGGTCTGGCCCGTGGACGGCCACCTCGATGGGCGACCCGAAGGCTCGCTCCTGGCCCGCGATCCCCGGTGCGGCGGTGACGGAGACGTCCAGACCCGTCTGTGCAAAGGTCCTTTCCAGATTGTCAATGGCCTGGTGTGTGCCGGCTCCGCCATGGAGCCGCACGAAGATTCGACCCAGGTGGGTGCTTCCGCCGGTCCCGGCCAGGTCAAACCCGGCCGCGGTTGTTCCTGCCGTCGCCAGCACCAGCCCGGTGCCGGGCCGCTGCAAGACTACTTCCTCCATGGCCTGGAGGTAGGCATCAGTGTGTTCCAGAAGCGAACCTGCCGGGAGCCTAAGGTCGATGTTGAGCTCTTTGCGATCGATCACCGGCAGAAACTCGCTTTCCACCAGGTAGAACAACCCACCGCCCGTGGCCAGGCCCCCCACGACCACCAGTAACGCCAAGTTGCGGCGGGATGGGGCGGATTCCAGCCACCTTTGGTAAGGCGAGAAACTGCCGACCTCTACGCCCCGGGCAGTAGTACGACCAAGCAGAAACCCTGCGGCCACCGGCACCATGGTCACCGACACCACCAGCGATGCCACCAATGCGATGGAGACGGTAAGGGCCAGGTCCCGGAACAGCTGGGATGCCAGCCCGGGTATAAACAGCACAGGCACAAACACCACCAGCGTCGTCAAAGTGCTGGCCAGGATGGGCCCGCTTACCTCTTCAGCGCCGGATACGGCTGCAGCTGAGGACGGTAAACCGAGGCTACGGTGCCGGAAGATGTTCTCCAGCACGACTATGGCGTTGTCTACCAGCATTCCTGTGCCCAGAGCCAGGCCGCCCAGGGACATCAAGTTAAGGGTGAGCCCGGCAAAGTACATAACCGTGAAGGTGGCTACCACCGAGACCGGGATGGCAGTAGCGATGGTGAGGACGGTGGGTAGGTCCCTCAGGAAGAAGAAGAGAGTCAGGGCGGCCAGCACCGCGCCGGTGGCTGCGTTGCGGGCCACGTTCTGAATGGCACTGGTGACGAATTCCGACTGGTCCATGGCCACCTGGACCTGTATACCCGGTGGAAGTTCGGCCAGTGCCGACTTGAGCTGGCCGCGGAGTCGCCTTGCCACCAGCACGGTGTTACCCCCTGACTGGCGTTGAACCAGCAGCGATACTCCCGGCACGCCGTTGACCCGGGTCACCGTAGCCGGCAGCAGTTGCTGCTTGGAAACCGAGGCTACTTCGCCCACGGTGACCGGGCCCCAGTGCGTCATCACGAGAGTGGCCTCAATGTCTGCCAAGGAGCCGTAGGCGCCGGACACCCGCACTGCCTGCCGGGCCTGGCCGTGATCGATCAGCCCTGCGGGCAGGCTAGTATTGGTGGAACGAAGGGCGCCAACCAGGTGGGCGAAAGTGAGCCCCCGGGCCTGTAGGGCCAGGGGATCGGCTTCTACCACCACCTCTTCCTGGACCCCGCCGGCTATGCGCACCGCCGCCACGCCTTCTACCCGCTCCAGGCGGTCACGCAGCCTCTCTGCGGCCCAGGTCAAATCCTGGGGGTCATGTTCCCCAAACAACACCAGCTGCATCAACGGCAACATGGAAGGGTCTGCTTTGAAGACCTGTGGTTGTCCAGCATCGGGGGGCAGCTGGCGCTTGACGAGTTCCAGTGCGTCCCGTACATCGTTGGCCGCCGCGTCCATGTTGGTGCCCCAGTTGAACTCGGCTACTATCACCGAGGACCCTTCCGTCGACTCAGAACTGATGCGCCGGACGTTGGCCACCAGCCCCACCACCTCTTCTAGGGGGCGGGTGACCAGGGCCTCGATCTCCTCGGGGGCGGCACCGCTGTACTGGGTGGTGACGGCCATTACCGGAAAGGTGATCTCGGGTAGCAAGTCCACCGGGATCTTGTTGAGAGCCATGATCCCCAGAAACACCATGGCTAGAGCGCACATCAGGGTGGTCACAGGCCTTTTAGTGGCAAGCCGCGGCAGGCTCATGGAGTCCTCGCCCCGGGCCGTATCACCTGGAAGCGCCTGATCTCCCGGGCCCCGACCACCACTTGCTCGCCCTCGCTTAGTCCCTGGCGGATCTCCACGGCTCCAGCTCCGGCCAACCCCAAGACTACCGGCCGGGCTTGGATTGCCCCGTTCTGCCACACGTACACAGTAGACTGGCCCTGCAGTGTCACCACTGACTGGCTAGGTATGATCACCCCGTCCACGCGCTCGGTGATGAACTTCGCCTCGACCAGCAAGCCTGCGCGCCACGTGGCGGGCCATGGTTCGCTGGACCTGACCCGGGCGGAAAACGCGCGGGTGCGTATGTCGGCTACCGGTGACAGGCTAGTGACGACGGCTTCTATGGAGGGGCCAGTTCGGAAACTCAGCCATACCCTTGTACCTGGACGGGTGCGGTCCAGCTCGTGTTGGGGAATGGGAACTTCTACCAGCAGCGAAGCTTCGTCTACCAGCGAAAGCAGGGGCTGCCCGGGAGCGACCACGGACGCCGGGGCCACCTGGACGGCGCTGACGGTGCCTGCCGCCGGTGCAGTGATCACCGCGCCCGAAAGAAGGAGCATTGCGGCCTGGTACGCGGCCTCTGCCTGGCGGCAAGCGGCTGCTGCAGCCTCAAGCGCCTCACCTGAAGCCGCTGATGCCTCACTGGCAAGTGACATCACGGCCTCCTGGAGCATGTGGGCCAGCTGGACCTGCTGGGTTGCCAGTTCCGAGAACGCCGGGACGTACATCGCCGGTAGGGTACTAACACGCCCTTGTGCTTCCGTCGCCCAGTTCACCAGAGAGGAAGCGGCGACTTGCAGTTCACCGAGGCGGGCCCAACGATCCATGGCTCCCTGGACCTGCGCGTAGCGGGCCCGGGCGGCCTCCCAGGCAACCTCCGCCTGCCGTGCATGTTCCTGGAGTTCGCCTGTTTCCAGGGTGACCAGCTTCTGCCCGGCAGTCACCGCCTGGCCCGGTTCCACGTGGACCGCGGCGACTTGTCCAGCCAGGCTTGCGCTCACGATGATGGTAAGCTCCGGCACTACCGTGCCCGCCAGGGTGATGGTGCGCTCAATGCTGCCACGCTCCGCCTTGGCCAGCTGAAGCTCCCCGGGTCTACTAAGACCCTGGGCTACCAGCGGTGGAGGGGGGCCGGGCCGGGTGCAACTGGCTAGAACCAGCCCAATGACCAACAGGGCAATGCAGGGGAGATTCCGACATACACGCATAGCTCATCCTCCGGGAAACATCGTGTCGTGAGGACAGCTTCAACCGGAGCCAGTCATCTTATACCGGGGCATGGTACTGGCCCAAGGAGGAGAGGCGCGCCCTTCCCGCACCAAGATCACCGCCCTAGCATGGTGGCGCGACGTGGGACGGGACGACGCCAGGTGGTTTCCTGCCAGCCACGACCGAGGCCCTTGGCACTCAACGGTGCAGGCAGCAAGTTGGGGGGCAGGTTGGTTCGAGGGCAGTAAGTAGGACTACCAGCAGCCAGGAGCCGGCTTCAAAGGCGGGCATTCTCAGTCGAAATTCGCCCTCAGCCAGTCCAGCCATTCCTTCTCGAGTTCGGTAAACCCCATGTTGAACACCTGGCGGGCAGCCTGGTCTACGTCGCCGCTAGCCAAAGCGTAGAACTCCTTGACGGGCCCCGGGCCAAAGTGCTCGGCCAGGTAGGCGAAGAAGGAGCCGCCCAATGCATAGGTGGCCGGCGAGGCACGCGAGCTTTTGACTAACTGGGACAGCTTGCTGCCTGTCTGGATATGGCTCAGGGCCCGGCGGTGCCGGGACGGGATATCCCAGAGGACAGCTTGGGCGCGCATGGGATCGAAGGTGGACGGGGAACTGATAGGTTTCAGCCGGGGCACGTCCAGTTGGCCGATGGCAGACTCCACGTAAACAGCCAGCCCTTCTACGAAAAGCACCGGTGGCCGTCCCAACTGGTGGGTGAGGACGTGAGTTTCCTCGTGAGGACCGGTGTACTGCCTCGGTACGACATGGATCTCGTCGCGGTGGGGGAGCGCCACACCGTAGCTGTAGATGTATCCGAGAGCCCCAATGTCGTAGGGGTTCGCATACAGGTAATACCTGAGCGGCCGCAGGGCATAGAGTTCAAGCAGATCACAGGTTGCCAGGAAGTAGGCGTGCTGCGACCCGGCAAAAAGTGCCACATCATCCAAGGCAAATTCGCCGGGCCGGAAAAACAGCACGGCCCAGCCCACATCCAGGATTTCTCGGTTAGCCCAGTAGGCGGACTGGCGGCGGAAATCCCGGGACCTGATGTCATATGCCGAGTCCAGGCGGTAGCCGCCGTCTATATCGACAAAATAGAGATCGGACAGCACCGGCAGCCCCGTGGGTCCTATGCGCTTGACAGTCACCAGCACCGCTTGGGGGTAGACCTGCTCCGATACCACAACGGGCGCAAAGAATCCAAGCGTTTGACGTTTTAGCCGTGAAAAATGAGAAAGGCCGGTTCCCGTGAACCAGTCCTTGATGGACTCCAGGTCCTGGCTCCACATGGCCACCGCCCGTCGGCCTGCTTCTGAACCGGGTGTGAGTGCCGGCAGGCGCAGCACGTAAACTGCCTCAAAAGCCGTCCATGCCAGCAAACCACAGACAATCGCCAACAGGCCCCATGACAGGTGCTTCCGGCTCAGTCTTATGTTCTCCACCAACCCCCTGGGAAGCTCACGCCAACATATTCGCTGCAAGGACCCGGGATTCCTGGCAAGGCTAAGGGGGTGACGCCGTCGCCACCCCCTGGGAGCCAGATGGGGCCCCTAGTAAGTTGCCAGGTACTGCTCGAGTTCCCAGGCATGGACCTGGGTTCGGTAGACGTCTCCTTCGATCCGCTTGGCTTCGATGAAGCGGAGGAAGATGTGCTCTCCTAGAGTCTCCCGGATCAGGACGCTGCGTTCGAGGTTGTTCAGGGCTTCATCAAGAGTACCCGGCAGGCTGGTTATGCTGAACTGGGCCCGCTCCCGCGGAGTCATCTTGTAGATGTTCCGGTCCACCGGGTCTGGCGGTACCAAGTCGCGCTTGATCCCTTCTAGGCCTGACCGGAGCATGACCGCCAGGGCCAAGTACGGGTTGCACGCCGGGTCCGGGCTCCGAAACTCCACCCGGGTGCCATGACCCCGTGCTGCCGGGATCCGTATGAGAGGGCTCCGGTTCCGGTGGGACCAGGCCACGTAGACGGGTGCTTCATAGCCCGGCACCAGTCTCTTATACGAGTTGACCAGCGGGTTGGTGATGGCGGTGAACTCCTGCACATAGTGTATGAGGCCGGCGATGTACTTCATACAGTCGGAACTGAGCTCAAACGGGGCGGCCGGATCGTAGAAGGCGTTTTCCCCGTCCCGGTAAAGGGACTGGTGGGTATGCATTCCCGACCCTGGAATGCCGAAAATGGGCTTGGGCATGAAGGTGGCATGGAGACCGTGCTTTAGCGCTATGGTCCTGACCACCGAGCGGAAGGTGGCGATATTGTCGGCTGTGGTCAGGGCGTCGGCATAGTGGAAATCTATCTCGTGTTGCCCCGGCGCAACCTCGTGGTGAGCAGCCTCCACCTCGAAGTCCATCTGCTGGAGGGCCAGCACCATATCGCGCCTGGCTTCTTCGCCGCGGTCAATGGGCGCAAGGTCGAAATAGCCAGCCTGATCGTTGGTCTTGGTCGTAGGACGCCCCTGCTCATCCCTGGCAAACAGGAAGAACTCGGGTTCCGGACCAGCCATCATGGTATACCCCATTTGGGCCGCCTCGGAAATTGCCCGTTTAAGCACATGACGCGGGCACCCGTCGAAGGGTGTGCCACCCGGGTTTAAAATGTCGCAGATGAGACGGGCGGTGACGCCAGAATGGTTAGTCCAGGGGAATACCACGAATGTGCCCGGGTCCGGGCGGAGATACATATCCGACTCCTCGATACGGACGAACCCCTCAATGGATGAACCATCGAACATAAGCTCCCCACGGAGTGCTGCCTCAAGCTGCTTGGCCGGGATGGCCACGTTCTTGACTGTGCCCAGGATGTCAGTGAACTGAAGCATCACAAACTCTACGCTCTTTTCCCTAGCCCTTTTCAGCACGCCCTCGTGGTCTAGTCTAGCCATTCCCCGTTTCCCTTCCCTTCTCTGCCCTCTCGGCCCTTCTGCGCTCGATCTCCTCTAACAGCTTGGCCCGGTCCTCGGTCACCGGGATGTTGGCCTTCTGCCCGGGTAGTTGGGGGATGGTACCCGCCGTGACCGGCGACCGGAACCGGAAGAGCGCATCACTCTCGTGCCTGTCGTCAGAAGACCTTTGCCGCTGCCTAAACTCCAGTATCTCGTCCAGCCGGTACCCCCGGTTCCGAAGCCTTGCTGCCAACAGCAAGTCGTCTACATCGGCCTGGGAATACAGGCGGTGGTTGCCCGGTGTCCTTGCCGGGGCTATCACTTGCTGCTGTTCCCAGTAGCGGATCTGGCGCTCGGTAAGGCCCGTCATCCGCCTTACGACGCTTATGGAAAAGACCGGCTCATACCTGTTCCTCACCAAAAGCCTCCTCCACCAAGGCCGTGCCATTGTGCTAATTCTAGGGTAGGGAAAGGTAAGGCGTCAAGGTATTTGTAAGAAAATCTAACATAGGGATCTACGTTACCAAGCCCCAGTTTCGAAGGTGGCCCAAACCTTGAAACACCTTTGACGGGTTTCCGACATCCAGGTGTTAGTCTTGTCCAGTGACTTGGATCGGAAGCCGTTTAGGGCCGGGATCTGTGCAGACCTGCCCCCTACGGCTCTCCGGGACCTGGGAAAAACTACTTCTCTAGAAACCGAGGACATCCGGGCGCTGGTGACGTCATTTTACCGCGAGCGCCGTGAACTGCCCCGGGAAATCCCGCCGGACGGTAGGGGCAGTCGACGAGAGCGGAGCCTTGTACCCTGCCGAGGTCTCCGCGCCATTTGGCATCTCCTCTAGAAGGACTCGGACTGGCAGCAATTACAGCCATTGGACACGCCTTTGCGAACACTGGGTAGGGACGTATCGCGGCGCGCTCGGTGGTAACGGAGCTTACAGGCAGGTAACGGACGACACCACGGGCAAAGGATGGCCATCCCCGGAACTCATGAAATATGTTGCCACCAACATATCGGGTTCTGGCTAGGTCCCAAGTGGCATTCTCGTGGACCTTCTGGTATAATGTGAAGCAGGAACAGGCTGCCGGTTAAACGGTGCAGGCCGGGCTTAAGCAGCGGACAGACCCGCGGGACCATACGTCTTGCGGGTTGCATTTTTGTGGGGGGTCGATTCATGTTCACCGGCTGGATAATCCGCAGGTACGTCCGGGGCAAACCGCTTACGCGTTCCTCGGCCGCTTCACTTCAGGGAGCAGTTAGCGTTGTCCTGAACATCCTGCTGGCGGCATTCAAGGTAGTCCTGGCCATGCGTCTGCACAGCCTGGCGCTGTGGGCCGATGCCGCGCATACCGCGTCTGACCTGGTTACCTCTTTGTCCATCGTGGCCGGGTTCCGGGCGGCTACCCTGCCACCCGACCGCAATCATCCCCATGGGCATGGCCGGCTGGAGGACATGGTCACCCTGTTCGTGTCGCTGGCACTGGTATGGTCTGCACTGGGCCTGGCCCGCGCCGGGTGGCTTCGGGCCCAGGCTCCTGTGGCAGAGAACGCCGCCGGGTGGATGCTCCTGGTGCTGGCGGGAATGGCCGCGGTCAAGGAGTGGATGGCACGGCTTGCCCTCCACCTGGGGAAAAAAGTGGACGCCCCGGCCCTGGTAGCAGATGCATGGCATCACCGGGTAGACGGGTTGGCGGGTGCGGCCGTTGTAGTGGGATTGCTCCTGTCCAACCTGGGGTACCGCGGGGTTGACGCATTCCTGGCCATGGGTATTGCCGCGCTGGTAGCGAGGACGGGCGCGATGCTGTGCATTGGTGCCGTCAGCAGGCTCTTGGGAGAGAAACCGCCCGAGCACGTGGTGGAGACCATAGCTCACGCCGCCCTGGCGGTAGACGGAGTGGACCATGCCCATGGTGTACGAGTTCACCACTATGGATCCCGGCGTGTGGTGTCTCTCAATATTCACGTGGCCCCCCAGCTTTCGGTCAGGCGGTCCCACGACATCGCCACCCAGGTAGAACACGGGATCGGGGATTCTCTTCCTGGTTCTGAAGTAGTGGTGCATGTAGAGCCGGGCACTCCTACTGCGTGAATTCCCCACGTGTTCTCCGGGATTTTCCCGCATGCAGTATAAGGGGTTGTACCCACAAGCATTAGCTCGGACATGGCCGGCATTGCCACGGTTGAACTGGCCCAGTTCCTGCGCAGGAGATGCGAAAGCTCCCGGGTCAGATACGCATAGGTATCTTGCCGGGAGCATTTTTTTATAGACGTTCTTAGTTTTTGCTGCTAACCAGACCAGGGAATGTGAATACAGGCGCGAATTGGTGTACAAGGAACGATTTTGATAAACAGAGGGGATCGCCGTGGAAGCCCAAGCACCTACTGCCACCGGGCACGTTGAACTGGCCAAGTGGGAGCCCGGCAAGTGTGCCGCCCTGAGGGTAAACCTTTACGCCATAGTCTTGTTCGCGGCCGCCTCTTGGATGCTGCGGGCTTTCTACCAGCGAGTACACGCACGTGCTCTTACTGTGCCCGCATCCAGGAGCACCTGGGTTTGGATATGCCTGTTGGTACCGCTGGCAGTGTTGGCTCACGAAGTCGTGCATGCCCTCGTGGTGAAAGCATACGGAGGCCGCCCTCGGGTCCACCTGGGAATAGAAGGGGGCCTTTTGCCCGGCGCCTACACGGTCATGGAGAAACCCATGGGCAAGCTGCAGTTTGTACACATGGTGCTGGCCCCTTCGGTGTATATTACTGGCCTTTGCCTGGCCATGATCGTGCTCTGGCCCGCCGCAGCGCGCTGGTTTGTCCTGGCCGCCATCATCAACGTCTCCGGTTCTGCTGGAGACCTGGAACTGGTGCTGGCCGTACGATCCTATAGCCGCAACACGTTTTTTGTGGATACCGGCGATGGAGTGTGTGTGCTGCAGAACCCGGCCCGCCATGCGGCCCCGTCGATGCGGTTGAGGGGAATAGACGTGCGCGCTCTCTCGCTTTATACTTTTAACGCCAGCGCGCCTGCCTGCAGTGCCCTGGCCTGCCGTTTTGCAGGTAGTCGTGGCCCAGAGCTGGCGACTGGCGGCCATGCGGGGCGGAAATTCTGGGATACTGGCTGATGGAGCAAGGTCCGTCACGACGGTAGCCGGCATCGCTTGCCCAGCTTGCCCAGATCCCCACTTCCTCCGCATGACGGCTATGCCCGGGGATACACTATCTCCGGAGGTGAGGAAATGGCAAGACAGTCCGGCCAACCGCCGGTGCCTCCAGGTGCCGCGGGGTTAAAAGCTGAGCAATTCCAGTTCGAGGTAGCCCAAGAAATTGGCGTCGATCTGGGCCGCATAAACCCGCAAAAGGTCAACGAGCTTGAAAAGCGCCTGCACTCACGCCGCAGGTCCAGATCCTAGCCCTCATAACCCAACAAGGCCCGGGACTTCTGTCCCGGGCTTTTTGGCGCTCGGACAAGGAATGACGTACAGTCGTAGCGAAAGGCTACGATCTAGATAGGTGGTGCAGGTCCATGGAATACGTCGATATACTGGCCTTTGGGGCCCACCCGGACGACGTGGAGATCGGGATGGCTGCCACCCTGGCCAAGCACACCGGCCTGGGACGCACTGTGGGTATCGTAGATTTGACCCGGGGCGAGATGAGTAGCAACGGCACGGTGGAAGAAAGGGAAGCCGAAGCACTAAGCGCCGCCCGGGTGGTGGGTGCATCGTTCCGGGTGAACCTGGATCTGCCCGACCGGGGCATTGATGGTACATCCAGCCAGCGAAGAGCAGTAGTAGAGGTGATCCGGCGCTACCGGCCGCGGGTGGTCTGCGTTTCCCATAGTGTGGACCGGCACCCGGACCACGTGGCAGCTCACCACCTGGTTAACGCTGCCTGCTTTGACAGCGGGCTTTTGCGCTTGGACGCTACCGGAGCCCCGCACCGCCCGGCCCGCATCCTGTACTATTTTGTCAATCTGGACTGCCGACCGGATTTCATCGTGGATGTCAGCAGCTACTATCAGAAGAAAGTTGAGGCGTTAGCCTGCCATAGCTCCCAATTTCGCCTGGGTTCCGGGCAGTTTTCCACCGTTCTTAACCAACCTGGGTTTCCGCGGCTGGTACGGGGGCGCGACGCGTACTTCGGGGCGCTCATCGGGACCGAGTTTGGGGAGGGTTTCCTCCTGCGCGAACCTGTCAAGGTGCACGACATAACGAGCCTGGCTTGAGGAGGAGTGGCCAGTGCGCATCGGGATTGTCTGTTACCCGTCCTACGGAGGCAGCGGAGTAGTAGCCACCGAACTGGGCAAACGGCTGGCGGCCCGGGGACATTGCGTGCACTTTATCACCTACGACCAGCCTTTCCGGCTCAATGGCTATGAGGAGAACATCCTGTTTTACGGGGTCGAAGTACCGTCCTACCCGCTTTTCAAGTACCCGCCCTATCTTCTGGCCCTGACCAACAAGATTATTGAGGTAGCCCGCCACCGGCGGCTGGATATCGTCCATGCCCATTACGCCATCCCCCATGCTACCTCCGCCTACCTGGCCCGCCAGGTGTTGGGCAGAAGCGTAAGGACGGTCACCACCCTTCACGGGACGGACATTACCCTGGTAGGGACCGAGCCCTCTTTTGGAGAGCTGGTGGCGTTTAGCATAGAGCAGTCTGACGGTGTGACCGCCGTATCCCGGAGCCTGGCCGAAGATACACGCCTGAACTTCAAGCTCCAGCGGCCCATCCGAACCATCTATAACTTCGTAGACTCCGAGGAGTTCAAGCCCAGGCGCGATGAGAGCCTGCGCCGGAGATTTGTGGGGCCGTGCGAGAAGGTCATTTTGCACATGAGCAACTTCCGGCCCGTCAAGCGAGTTACCGATGTCATCGACATCTTTGATCTTATCAACCAAGAACTGCCGTCACGTCTCCTCCTTATTGGTGACGGCCCCGAGTCTGTGGCCGCCCGCCGGAGGGTGAGCGAGCGTGGCCTGGAAGGGCGCGTGTTCTTCCTGGGCCAGCAGGACCGCGTGGCCGAGCTTTTGGCCACCGGGGATCTCTTCCTATTGCCGTCGGAACGCGAAAGCTTCGGATTGGCTGCTCTTGAAGCCATGGCGTGCGGGGTGCCGGTGGTAGCCAGCCTCACCGGTGGGATCCCGGAAGTAGTCCTGGAAGGCGAATGCGGCTACCTGCGGCCGGTTGGGGACGTGGAGGGCATGGCCGGGATGGCCCTGCGCATACTCAGGGACGAGGCAGTCTTCGGGCGCATGGCCGCCCAATCCCGCCGACGGGCTGAGCAGGAATTTGGTGTGGATGACCGGGTAGCCGAATATGAGTCATTCTACCGCGAGGTCATGGACGCCCCACACTGACCAGGAGATAGCCGGCGCTGGACTCCAGTACTTCCTGCGGCAGTATCTCGCGCCCACCCGGCACGGAGGCATCCATGAACCACCAGCCTTCCTTGGGACAGAGGCTTGCCTCCTGCACCAGCTCCAGCCCCGCCCTGGCGAACTGGGGTGCCAGCGTGACATACGAACGCTCTTCGCCGTAGGACCAACGCCCGGCCACTTCGGCTACGAGCTTCCCCAGCCGGTAAGGGCGGCACCCGGCATGGGGCACCGCCACTACTACGTGGCGTGACGCCACCCGCCCCAGCTCCTTGAGGGCCTCCACCTGCACGTCTTCCTCATAGTGCTCTAAGACCCCGGCGTTCCAGGCCACCTCGAACTCCCCCCGGGCAAACGGGAGCCTGAGCATGTCGGCCCGGTAGGCTTCCACCCGCCGGAGTTGCTTGAGCCGGCAGAGCGCTGCAGGAGCCAGGTCCACGGCTGCCACCCGGCGGGCCCGGCGGGCCAGGCAGCTGGAGGTCAGCCCGGTGCCGGCCCCTACCTCAACATAGGTTTCGGCGGGACAGTGCTTCAAGAGAAAGCCCGCCAGGGCCCGGTGCATGGCTGTGGTCTGGTGCGCGGCAACAGCGTATGCCCTGTCGAACACCTGTACCTGTTCGCTGGTGGCCGCCGACTCATCCAGGAAGGTCTCGAGGACGGCCTGGACGAGGCGGGCGCGGGTAATCCAGGAATTGGACTCCGCCCACGACCGGGCGGAGGCCTTCCGGGCGGCATCCCCCAGCCCGTTCTCAATGGCCGCGATAAAGCCTGCGGCATCTTCGGCAACCTGTACCACCGGACAGCGGGCCGCCTGTGGCAGCGGGGTTGATACCACGCAGCACCCGGCCGCAAGGTATTCATACATCTTGATGGGGTCAACGGCTAGGGTCATGTCGTCTAGGCCAAACGGCATGACCCCCGCGTCGAAACTTCGAACGTAGGCGGGAAGCTCGGCATACTCTTTTTCCCCGGTGTATACCAAGTTGGGCGCCTGCGGAAGCTGCTCCGGACGCATGGCGTAGGGAGGACCGACCATCACGAAGGACCAGCCTGGCCTCTGCCGGACCATGTCTGTGATGAGTTCCCAGTCCAGCCACGGAGCCAGCGCTCCATGATAGCCGATGATGGGCCGGGGCAAGTGGGCCAGTTCTGGGGGGGGCGGGGAATTGCTCCCGGCAAAATGCTCATAGTCGGCTCCATTGGGACACAGGTATACGTGATCGTGCCGGTCCCGGTAGTCCTGGTACAGCTTTTGGGAAGAGCAGAACACTACGTGCGCCCGTTCGAGCATGGGCTCTACGTCCCCGGCCCAGGCGGCAAATTCACCGGCCGGGGCATCGCATATGTCGAATACTACTAACTGCTCCTGGTAATACCGTCCTACCAGGGTCCAGTAGGGCGGGTAGGTGATCCACAGGACCGGCGGCTCCTCCATGGGAATAGAGGCTGCGCCCGCTGTGCTGCTGAGCAAAAACAGGTTGGGTTCTATCTCGTGGTACGGCTGTTTCCTACCCGTACGTGACGGGTCGTGGTAGACTGCCCGGTAGCCAAGCTTGGCCAGGTGCCTGAAGAGCTGCTGGGGGCGTTGGAACATGCGGTGGTAGGCTATGAACGGCGGGTAAATCACTGTGCGCACAGTGCTTCCCCCTTTCCGATAACCGTGCGCACCGGCTCCAGCATCTGGGCGGCCCGGTGCTTGTAGGTGTGGTGAGCCAGCACGTGTTCGCGTCCGGCCTGGGCGATCTTCTGCCTGGAGGCTGGCCGGGCAAGATAGTACCGGGCCATATCCAGGGTTTCCGGGGGACTGGCGGACAACGCCAGGTGTACGCCGTTCCTGAACCGGGCGGCCGTGGCCGGAGTGTGCGGGGCAAGGTGGAACCTGCCGGACCCCAACACCTCCAATACCCGGCAACTGGTCTGGGTCATAGAGGAGTTGTCAAATTGCAGCCCCAGCACGATACGCCCGGAAGAGTAGACCCGGGCAGCCTGCTCATAAGGCAGGCAGTGAGCCGGCCAGGCAGCGGGACGGGATCCGGAATGCCGAATCATGAGCGTTCTACCATAGCCCCCAGATCTTGACGTCCAGTCCGGCCTTGACCAGCGGCATCACCATTTGCTCAGTGGTCCGCTGGCGCACCTCGTGGCGGTGGCTGCCGGTGATGTAGTTGTTGGCTACCAGCACCACGTCGTATTCGAACTCGGGCTCGCGCGGCACGGGGCGGTGGATCTCCGGGTTGCAGCCAAAGAGCAGCACCCCGGTGGGAATGCCCAGCTGGACGTAGCGGCCTACCAGTTCGACGGTGGTGGTGAACACCAAGTCGGAGTAGGGAGCGAATTTCAAAGAAACCTCGTGGAAGAACGTGGGGTCTTCGGTGGCCCAGTAGACGTGGGGAATCCCCTTTCTTCTGAGCACCGAGAAAAGGGCCACGGGGTCTACCAGGTCGTGTGCCCATCCGGGCGTGAAAACCAGGTCCGGGCGGTGGCCATCAATGGCTTGCGCGATTTCCCGGTTCTGGGGCTCCGGCCCGGTCCTGAGCCTGATCACCGGCACCTCAACACCGAGCTGGCGCAGGCCGGCAACGATGCCCCTGGTGTAGAGGGGCCGGTCATTGAAAGTCAGCCAACGCACTCGCCTCACACCACCCCTTCTCACCATCATATGATGGGTGGTGCCAGGACAACACTGGTGGAACTGTAGAGGACCCGCCGTTGTGCTGGACTGTCCTACAGGCCCTGCCTGTGAACGATCTGGCCCCCCAGCACGGTCAGGGCCACGGTTAGCTGACCGATCTCACTGGTGGTCACGCCCATGATATCTCCTGACAAGACCGCAATGTCTGCCAGTTTGCCCGGCTCTAATGACCCCTTGCGGTGGTCTTCAAAGGCCAGGTAGGCGCCGTTGATGGTGAAAAGACGCAGCATCTCCTCGCGGGTGATGCTCTCCCGGGTTCCCAGCACCCGCCCCTTTGCAGTTTTCCTGTCCATGGAGGCCCTCATGCCCAAAAACGGGTTGTAGTGGGCGGAGGTCATGTCGGAGTTGGCTGCTACCATGATGCCCCGGTCCAGGTAGGTGCGCAATGGCTGGTAGCTTTCCAGCCGCTCGTCGTCTACACTATCATAGTAGATGTCACCCTCCACGAACATGAACCCGGGCTGCACCGAAACGGCGATGTTGTGATCTACCATTAGGTCCAGTGCCTCTTTGGTGGCGAAGTAGGCGTGGATGATGTTATGACGGGCATCGGGGCGAGCATCGCGGCGGTTCACCGAAGCCAAGGCCCGGCAGGCCAGATCCTGGGCCTGGTCTCCGCAACAATGGATGCCAATGGACCAGCCTGCCCCATGCACGCGCTCGAAGTAGGCTTCGAGTCTGGAAACATCCAATCGCAGGGGCTCAGTGCTCCGGGAACCGTCTTTGAGGGGCCAGTTAAGAAGCGCTGTACGGGAACCCAGGCCTCCGTCGATGGCCATCTTAACCGCGCCGAGGCTGAGCCAGGGATCGCCAAAACCGGAATAGACGCCCAGTGCTTCCAGCTGGCGGTCGGTTTCTGCCAAGGAGTACATGCCGTGCCAGGCTGGCATGAGGTTGACCCGTAAGGGTAGCCTCCCCTCCACCCGCAGCTCCTGGTAAGCCCGGGCCATGGGAGGCGAAACACCCGGGTCGATGATGCTGGTAATCCCCCAGCGCAGGTATTCGCGGCCGGCCCTGACAATGTGGGCCTTGATCTCGTCTAGGCTCTCTCGACGGTTGCGGCGCTGGATGGCACCTGCAAGCAAGTAAGCGGCACCCGACCTCAGGATGCCCGTGGGTTCACCGGTCCGGGGATCACGGTCGATGGCACCCCGGACCGGGTCCGGGGTGCCAGCGCCGATCCCGGCCTTGGCCAGGGCTCTCGAGTTGGCCACTGCCATCCCGAACAGGCGGAACAAGACCACCGGGTGATCGGGTGCTGCTTCGTCCAGCTCATACCGGGTGGGAGGGCGGTACTCGTCAAACTGGCTCTCAATCCAACCACCTCCCACAACCCAGGTGTCGGGCTCGAGTTGGGCGGCCCTGGCAGCCACTGCCTCTTGGACATCGCGGATGCACGTGGCGTCAAAGAGCATTACGCCTTCCATCATGCGCCCGGCGGATACCATGTGGTTGTGCGAATCGTAAATCCCCGGCATGACCGTGCGGATACCCGCGTCCACAACCACCGTGTGCGGTCCTTCCAGGGCCGCGATTTCTGCCGCGGTCCCTGCGGCCACGATGCGGTCTTGGGCCACGGCCACCGCCTCTACCACTTGGTTTTGGGCATCCACGGTGTGGACCTTTCCCTTGATGATCAAGTCAGCACTGCTGACCCCTTTTAGGGCTGGCATGGCATTACCCCCCAAAGGCTGCTGGGGAATAATTCGCCTGCCTCCAGCCCTATCCTCTAGTTGGGCACCGGGCTTGGCACCAGGAACTGGTCACGGAGGAAAGCTGCGCGGGCCGTCGAAGCTGCCCAGAAAAACCAGGAGGGAGGGATCCGGTGGGGCCAACACCCCAGCGGGATCAGGAATGGCAGTGTACAACCGTGCCCACGAATTGGCAAGAGCCATGAAGGAAAGCCAGGAGTACCGGGAGTACCGGGAGAGCAGGCAGCGGCTCGATGACACGGCCTCCAGGATGCTAAGGGACTTCCGCCTGCACCAGGCCCGGCTGCATGCTGCCCACCTCGCGGGCAAAGAGCCGGATGCGGAGGCGGTGAAGCAATTTGAGCGGCTGCGCGGCCTGGTCGAACTGCACAAACCATTGATGGAGTTCTTGGCACTGGAGGAACGCCTCGTTACCATGATCGGCGACATCCAGAAGATCCTGGGTGATGCCGTTGAGCTTTGGGACTATGATTTGGGAGAAGCTAAGGATTAGGGCGCCGGGGCAGCCGGCAGGGGGGGACGTCTCGTGCAGCGAATTGATGAGAGACTGAGGAGTCCTGGCGTTGACCGGCTGTTTGATGCCATCTTGACCCTGCAGACGGTGGAGGAGTGCTACCGCTTCTTCCACGATCTGCTGACCATCGGGGAGATCCAGAGCTTTGCCCAGCGCTTTGAGGCCGCTTGCATGCTTGCGGACGGCCGGACTTACGATGAAGTGGTCAAAAAGACGGGGATGAGCACTGCCACCGTGTCCAGGATCAAGCGTTTCTTGCACTACGGCGCCGATGGGTATCGGTTGGCCATTGCAAGGCTGAATGCTGTATCAAGGACCGCCTTAGATCCCCGGGAGGAATAGCATGGTGCTCCGTCTTGATCTCAACGAAAGCCCACTGGACGTAGACTTGGAACTGAAGCAGTCCATCTGCCGGGAACTGGAGACAGTGGCCTTCAACCGCTACTGCACACCGGAAGCTTCAGGACTGGTCCAGGCCCTGGCGGACTATGCCGGGGTGGATCCGGCCTGGGTGGTCCCGGGCAACGGTGCCGACGAGATGATCGCCGTGACCATCAGCGCACTGGCTGGCCCCGGCGGCAGGGTGGTGATCCCATCACCCACGTTTCCCATGTATTCGGTGTCAGCGCGCTGGGCCGGGGCCCAGGTCGTGGAGGTCGCGTCTCCGCCCCCCGGTTTCCACTTGAATGGAGATGGACTGGAGACGGCGGTGCGGCAAGGACCGCCGCGGACCGCCGGCCGCCCGGGCACAGTGGCCATCATCTGCAGGCCCAACAACCCCACGGGCCACTCTTGCCCAGTAGACCTGGTTGAGCGACTCCTGGGTCTTCCCGGGGACCCCGTGGTGGTAGTGGACGAAGCGTATTTTGAGTTCTCCAGGACTACCGTTGCTCCTCTCCTTGGGCGCTACCCGGGGTTGGTGGTGCTAAGGACCATGTCCAAGGCTTTCTGCCTCGCCGGCATCCGGGTGGGGTATGCCCTGGCCCGCCCGGACTTGGCCAGGGAGCTCAACCAGGCCCGGCTTCCCTTCAACATCAGTGCGGCAAACCAGGTCATCGCCAAGGCCCTGCTCAGAGAGGCGCCCAGGTTCGTTGCCCTCGGCGGCCGGATACAGGCTTGGACCCAGGACCTGCAACGAGGGCTGGCAGGCACCCCGGGTGTGGTCCGGGCTCTGCCCACCGAGACTAATTTCGTCTTGTTTGAGCCCAGAAAACCAGCTCTCCGGGTCAGGGAGGAGTTGCTGGAGTGCGGTATCGCCGTCCGCTATTACCCCCGCATCCCGGCCCTGGAACGGTACATCCGGGTGTCTACCGGTACGCCGGAGGAGAACCTCAGATTCCTCACGGACCTGGCCAAGGTGCTGGAGAACCCATGACTGGACTTTGATCTGCGCATTCTATGACGGTGGACCCCCGGGTCCATCTGAGGAGATGCACAAAGAAGCAATGACAAAGCTGCGAGGAGGAGTTTGTTTGCCGGCGCTGAATCCTGACATCTTCCGCGAGTACGATGTTCGCGGGCTGGTGGGGGAGGACCTAAACCCCGGCACCGCGCGCATCCTGGGCCGGGCGTTTGGGACCCACCTCTATTCTCACGGTGTGCGTTCGGCCATCGTGGGCCGAGACAACCGGGCCTCCTCGGAGGAACTGGCCCGGGCCGTGATCGAGGGACTATTGTCCACCGGCTGCGACGTGGTGGATATCGGGCTGGTGGTGACGCCGATCTTCTACTTCTCCCGGGTCAAGTACGGGATCGATGGCGGGGTAATGGTCACTGGCAGCCACAACCCGGCTGAGTTCAACGGGTTCAAGCTGGCCCGGGGCCAGGCTACCATCTATGGCCAGGAGATCCAGGAGCTCCGGAAGCTGGCAGAGGCAGGGGCGTTCGTCAAAGGCTCGGGACAATACCGGCAGGACAATCCCGTCCCACACTACTACCACGAGATTCTTGCCCGGATCAGGCTTGGCCCCAGGCGGCTGAAGGTGGTGGTGGACGCGGGCAACGGGGCAGCCGGGTTGTTTGCCCCCGGTCTTCTGGGGGCGCTGGGAGCCGAGGTTATCCCACTGTATTGTGAGTCCGACCCTTCATTTCCCAACCACCACCCGGACCCGGTCAAGCCAGCCAACTTGCGGGACCTGGTGGCCAAGGTCAGGGAAACTCGAGCCGACGCAGGCCTTGCTTACGACGGCGACGCCGACCGCATCGGAGTGGTAGACGATGAGGGCGGCATGGTCTGGGGCGATGTACTCATGGCCCTGTACTGGCGGGAAATCCTGCCCAAGCACCCGGGGGCGGTCTGCATTGTGGAGGTCAAATGCTCACAGGCACTGGTGGACGAAATCACAAGGCTGGGTGGCAGGCCAGAGTTCTACCGGACCGGGCACTCCCTGATAAAGGCCAAGATGAAAGAGATCGGGGCTGTGTTTACGGGCGAAATGTCGGGTCACATGTTCTTTGCCGACGAATACTTTGGATTTGACGATGCCTTTTATGCATCTGCCCGGTTGCTGAGGATCCTGTCCAACACCCAGGACCGTCTGTCGGAGTTGGTCGCCACGGTGCCCAGGTATTGCTCGACTCCAGAGATCCGGGTCGACTGCCCGGATCGGGAGAAATTCCGGGTGGTGGATGCTCTGGCCCGGGAGTTCAAAGGCCTGTACCAAACCATCGATGTGGACGGAGTACGGGTCTTGTTCCCCCGGGGTTGGGGTCTGGTGCGGGCGTCCAATACCCAGCCTGCCCTGGTAGTCCGGTGCGAAGCGTCCAGCGAAGAAGCCCTGGAAGAAATCAAGTCGGAGGTTGCTCATGCACTGCTCAGGCACGGCGTAGGACCGGGCCTGGACTGGGAGTAGGCCGGGTGCCGGGAGGCCCCAGTGTCATGGTATAATGAGAGTTGACAGAAAACGAAAGGGGGGCTTGGCAGTGATCCAGATGGTCGTGGACAAAGTGGGCCTTGACATCGAGTCCGAACAGGCCATCGTATTGCTCAGAGACGTTCAGGGTACGACCATGCTGCCCATATGGGTCGGCCCCGCCGAGGCCACGGCCATCGCCCTGAGTATCCAGGGGGTGAAAGCTTCGCGCCCCCTTACCTGCGACCTGCTCAAGGACGTCATCGACCACCTGGAAGCCAGGGTCGTGATGGTGCTGGTTAGCGACCTAAAAGAGCACACCTTTTACGCCAGGCTCGTACTCCGGCGATCCGAGGGCAACGTGGAAGTGGACTGCCGACCCAGCGACGCCATAGCATTGGCCCTCAGGGCGGAGGCCCCTATATATGTATCAGAGGCGGTTGTCGCTGAGGCCGGCGTCCCCGCCGAGCAAGAAGGTGCCGGCCCGGTTCACTGACTGGCGGCAATGGCCCGCACCAGGCGCTTTACCCCATCCTCCAACTGGTCATGGGCACAGAAGGAAAAACACAGGCGCATGGCAGGTACGGCCCGTTCCGGAAAGAAAAACGCCGATCCGGGCACGTACGTGACCCCCTCGTCTTGTGCCGCAACCTCGAGGGCTGCCATGTCTGTGTTGCCGGGAAGGGTTAGCCAGGTGAAGAACCCTCCGGCCGTCTCAGTGAAGAAAGCACCGGGGGGCAGGTTGTCCAGCAGCGACTGCCGCATGGTGGACCAGCGCCCAGCATACTCCTGCCGTAGGGCCGCCACCCGGCCCGGAAAATCCAGGTCCTTTAGGAAGGCCAGGGTGAGTGCCTGGGCCAGCGGGCTGGTGCCCCCGTCGTTCTTGGCCCGCTGGAGGGCGGCGAGCACTTCCTTGGACGCGATCACCCACCCTAACCTCAGACCCGGCGCCACGGTCTTGGACAGGGTGCTCACGTAAATGGTATGGTTCCCCTCGTGGTCCAGTGCCCGGAACGCCGGCGGCGGCGGTTCGGTGAAGTACAGGTCTCCGTAGGCATCGTCTTCCAGGATAGCAAACCCGTGCAGGTAGGCTAGGTCCAGTAACCTTTGCCTGCGGGCCAGTGACAGGGTGCGCCCGGTGGGGTTTTGGAAGTTGGCTACGGTGTATACGAATTTGGGTGCCGGCTTTCCCTGACGGCTTCGGTCTTCGAGCCACCCGGCCACTGTCTCAACTTGCAGGCCGTGTTCATCCATGGGAAACCCGTAAATGGTGGCACCACAGAAGGCAAACCTGCGCAGCGCACTAAAATAGGTGGGGGCCTCCACCAGCACCGCATCGCCCGGTTCCAGCATCACGCCTGCCACCAGGTCGATGGCCTGCATAGAGCCGGTGGTGATGAGCACATCGCCTCCCGTGGCGCGCACTCCTTTGGGCTCGCTCCAGCTGGCCAGGAAATCTCTTAACTCAGAGCAGGACGGACCGCCCCCGTACCTGAGAGCCTGCCAACCCTCACGTTCCAGCCCCTTGCGTGCTCCTTCAGCCAGGCCAGTGGTGGGGATGGAAGCCGGAAACGGCTGCCCGAAATCCAGCTGGATGGTGTCTGGACGGCGGTGATACGCGGGCAATGTGGCCGCAGTGCGGAAGTACGGGCGGAACCGTTCCGCCAGGGTCTTGGAAGACATGCTCACTCCTCCTTCTCGAAGGGCACCTCGATAACTACTGGCCCACAGACCCCGGCCGTCTCGGCCAGGGCTGCAGCCAAGCTGTCACCGTCACTGGCCGCCAGGGCAACGGCACCAAATGCTTCGGTCAACTGCTGGAAATTAGGATTTACCAGGTCGACATCTACGTAACGCCCAAACTGACGCTCCTGGTTCCGTCGCACCACTTCGTAGCTGTGACTGTTGATGAGCACCACTGTAATGGCGATGTGGTGCTGGACGGCTACTGCCAGCTCCTCGGCGGTGAAGAGGAAGCCCCCGTCACCGCACAGGGCGATCACCCGCTGCCCGGGGCGGGCAAGCTTGGCACCGGCCGCGGCCGGCGGGGCGAACCCAAGGGTGCCGAAGCCCCGCGGGAACAGGAATGAGCGCGGGGCAAAAACCGGGAAGGCACGGGTAGCGGTGTACCCGAGGACTGTCATGTCCGGCACCAGGATCCCGTCGCGCCCCAGGGCGTCCCGGATGGCTGATAGGATACCCCACTGCCACTTCTGCCGCTGCTGTGAGGCCGAGAGCTTGGCCTGCACATCCGTGAGGCCTCTGGGCACCGGCCGGGTGGCCCGGTGCCGAAGGTGGGCGTTGATCCCCTCTAACGTAAGGCGGGCGTCGGCGCATATTTTCAGCTCAGCCGGGTAGTTTCTGCCCAGCTCTTCCCGGTCGATGTCGATGTGGATCAGCCTGGGTACGGGCATGGACCAATTGGCGGTAGAAGAAGGCCCAAAACGCGTGCCCACTGCCAGCATTAGGTCGCACTCTTCCAGCAGGTTGCGCACTTCGGGAGCGGTTCCGTTGTTGCCCAGAGCCAGGCAGTGGTCGTCGGGAAAGGCTCCTTTTCCCAGGCAGGTGGTGAGCACGGGCGCGCCCAGCCGCTCGGCCAGTTCACGGAGCTCCAGGGCGGCACCCTGGGCGCCCCCCCCAGCGTAGATTATGGGTGATTTGCATCCCAGCAACAAACCGGCGGCTTTCTCCACCAGTGCCGGGTCCGGTGCCGGGGGCTGGGGGTCTTCCTTCACCAGGTGGAACTCGGCCCGCGCGCCCAGTAGGTCATGGGGCACCTGCACGTGGACCGGGCCGGGGCGTCCGGACACATGGCAGGTGAGAGCATGTTGGAGCAGGCCCGGGATATCCTCCACCCTTTTGGCATGGGCGTTCCAGCGCGTAAGCTGCCCCATGAATGCTAGCTGGTCCTTCAGCTCGTGAAGGACTCCTCTGCCCTTGCCGATATGGGCCGACTCGATCTCGCTGGAGACCACTACCACCGGCGATGAGTCAGAATATGCTTGGCCCAGTGGTGTAGCCATGTTGGTCAAGCCCGGGCCGGTGATGATGATGGCGACTCCCGGTCGCCCGCTGGCCCGTCCGTAACCATCGGCCATGAACCCGGACCCCTGCTCATGGCGGTTAAGTATGCGCCTGATCTGGGGCCGATCCACCAGGGCGTCGTAAATATGCAGGGTATGAACACCGGGGATCCCGAAGACCGTATTTACGTCATTGCGGAGGAGGGTTTCAACAACGGCCTGCCCTCCGGTAAGGGTTGGCATTGATAACAGCTCCTTTCGCACCTGCCCGGGTATGAGATCCCTGATTCGCTGAAGTCAGGTGTAACTCCTTTCGGAGGGCGAAGGAGCAGGAAAAAGACCCGCGGCCAAGGCGCCGGCCCCAGGGGTTGCGCTAACCGACAGTGTAGGTCTGGCCGGGTTCCAGTACGACTACACGGGTTACTGGTACAGCAGCTTCTACCCGGGACTGGAAGTCGTAAGGGTCGGCGGTGATAAGCGCATGAGTGTTGTAGTGCATAGGAATCACCACCCGGGGTTTCATGAATTCTGCACACTTCACGGCGTCGGGAATCCCCATGGTGTAGTTGTCGCCGATGGGGATGAGAGCTACATCCAGAGGTTCAAGCTCGGCCAAAAGCTTCATATCACTAAAAAGACCGGTATCCCCGGCGTGGTACAGGCGCAGGTCGTGACTGTCCACGATAAAGCCGCAGGCCAGCCCTCCTTCGACTCCCGACCCGTGAATGGCCGGGGTCAGTCGCACAGTGCCAAAGGCGAAGCGTCGCTTTCCCCCAATGTGCATGGGATGGACCTCAACACCCTCCTGGCCGCACTTGCTTGCCAACTCTGCAGTGCTGATGATGGTGGCCCCGGTCCGGCGGGCGATGGCCACTGCATCCCCCAGGTGATCGCCGTGAGCGTGGGAAACCAGTATGTAGTCGGCGTGCACTTCAGCGCTGGTGACGGCGGCCTTGGGGTTACCGGTAAGGTAGGGGTCAAAGAGCAGCATCTTGCCGCCCGCTTCCACCTGGAAGGCGGCGTGGCCCAAGAACCTGATTTTGATACGGTCCGTCCTCCTTTCTTTTCCAGGATAGCAGTTTGCTCAGAAGACTGCAACCGGGCAGGAGCGGCCGGGGCGGTGTAGAAATAACGCCAGACAGGAGGGGTGTGTTGTGCCCATTCTCATGCAGGGTAATGCCGCCATAGCTGAAGCGGCCTTGAGGGCAGGAACCAGCTTTTATGCCGGATACCCCATTACACCGTCCTCGGAAATCGCCGAGATCATGGCCCGGCGCTTGCCCGCGCAGGGCGGGATTTACCTACAGATGGAAGACGAATTGGCAAGCATGGCCGCGATCATCGGAGCATCGCTGGCCGGGGCCCGGTCTTTGACGGCTACCAGCGGCCCCGGGTTTTCGTTGATGCAGGAGAACCTGGGCATGGCCGTGATGGCCGAGGTACCCTGCGTCATCGTGAATGTCCAGCGCTCTGGTCCCAGTACCGGGTTGGCCACCCGGCCGGGGCAGGCCGACGTGATGCAAGCCCGCTGGGGTCGTCACGGTGATGCCCCAGTCATCGCCCTGTGCCCATCTTCGGTGCAGGACTGCTTTGACCAGACGGTCCGGGCTTTTCTCTTGGCTGAGGATTTCCGATGCCCGGTGGTGATCATGCCCGATGAGGCCATCGCCCACTTGAGTGAAGGGGTGGAGCTGCGGGAAGTAGTCACCAAGTCCCGAAGGCGGTGGCCCACGTGCCCGCCCCAGGAGTACCTGCCTTTTTCGGCCGGCCCCGGGGAAGTACCGCCACTGGCCGAGTATGGCAGTCCGTACGTGTTCCACGTAACGTCCTCCATGCATGATGAGACGGGCTTTTCCCAAAGCGACCCGGAAACGGCCCGGCGCAAGAATCTTCGCCTCTACCACAAGATCCATGACCGGGTGGAGGACATCGCCGACATCAGGTATACCGGCCCTCCTGCTCCCCGCGTCCTGGTGATCGCCTACGGTATTACGGCCAGGGCCGCCCGGGCCGCGGTATGGTCCAGCCAGGATGCGGGAGTGCTGGAACTGGCCACGCTCTGGCCCCTTTTCGAAGCTCGCCTGGCCGAAATTGCCAGTACTGCCCGGTTGGTGCTGGTGCCCGAGATGAACCTTGGCCAGATGGTCCACGAAGTCAGGCGAATCGTGCGCCACTGCCCGGTTCATGGCCTGCACCGTTGTGACGGCGAGCCCATCGAACCTTCGGAGATCTCGCGGGCTCTCCGCGACCTAGGAGGTGATGACCGGTGAGAGACTTCAGGGACTACCTGGCCCTGGACAGGTTGCCGCACATGTGGTGCGCCGGGTGCGGCAATGGCACTGTCCTGGGAGCCTTGGCCCGGGCCCTTGGCGACCTGGACCTTGACCCGTCCCAGGTCGTGGTGGTGACGGGCATTGGCTGCTGGGGCAAGGCCGATGACTACATGCGCACCAATGCGCTGCACGGCACCCATGGGCGGGCCCTGGCCTTTGCTACGGGCATCAAGGGGGCCCGACCGTCACTGACGGTGGTGGCCCTGATGGGTGACGGCGATTGCATGACCATCGGTGGAAACCACCTGATCCACGCCGCCCGCCGTAACCTTTCTTTGACCGCGGTCATGGTTAACAACTACAACTACGGCATGACCGGCGGCCAGTATTCTGCTACTACTCCTTACGGATGCCGCACGACAACGTCCAGGAAGGGCTGTCCTGAGGACGCTTTCGACGCCTGCGCGCTGGTGACTGCGGCCGGGGCTGCCATGGTAGCTCGCACGTCTGTATTCCACCCGGTCCAAACCCGGGCCCTGTTCCGGCAAGCTCTTACTACGCCGGGGTTTTGTTTTGTGGAGGTGGCCAGTACCTGCCCTACCCACTTTGGGCGGCTCAACCACCGCACCGGCCCGGCCGGGCACCTCGAGGACGTGGCAAATGCAGCCGGAAACCCGGGGGTCATCTGCAAGCGCAAGCTGGACGATTTCCACGCTCGCTACTGGCGGATTCACGGAAAGGCGGATGAACATGAACGGTGATGCTCAGGTACTCCTGGGTGGTTCAGGGGGACAGGGCCTGGTGCTGGCCGGGATCATCCTGGCCCAGGCGGCACTGGAATGCGGGTACCATGTTGCCCAGACCCAGCAGTATGGCATAGCCTCCCGTGGCGGGTTTTCCGGCGCCGGAGTGGTGATGTCCAAGCAGCCGGTGCTGTACCCGTTCGTGACCGAGCCGTCGGCAGTGGTCTGCCTATCTGTTGAAGCCATCGACAAGTATTGTCGGTCGTTGCCCGGGCACGTGCCGGTGCTCTACGATAGCCGCCTGGGCAGAGTCCCGCTTACCGGGCGGGGTCACCCCCTGCCCATACACATGCAGGCTCGGGCGCTACGAATGGCCGAGTCTGCTAACATTGTGTCGCTGGGTGCGCTGACTAGGCATCTTCGGGCGGTGGATCTTGACAGCCTGTCCCGGGTCATATCCCAGCGGTTTTCCGGCCCGGTGCGTGACGCGAACCTGCAGGCCCTATTAGCAGGTTGGGAACTGGAGGAGGAGCACCATGACTAGGATTACCGGCGATCATGCGGTTGAACTCTTCGATGCCAACCATAACTGTGCTGAGGCGGTGATGCGGGCGCTGACCATAGCCTGGGGGTTGGAGATCCCGTTTGCCGTGGCCACGGCTTTTGGAGGGGGTATGGCTAGGTCCGGGCGCACCTGTGGGGCGCTGACCGGGGCTCTGATGGCCCTGGGCGCCAGGGTGGGACGCCAGCCCACCGACCAGGAGGGCCGGGACTTGGTCTACAAGCTGGCCTGGGAACTGATGGACTCCTTTCAGGCAACTCACGGTAACACTGGCTGCCTCGAACTCACCGGCTGCCTGCTGGCAGATGCCGGGGGCCACCGGAGGTTTGTCGAAGACGGGATCCGGCAGCGCATCTGCCGCGGACTGGTGCGCTACGCTGCGGAAAAGGCCGGGCACCTTTACCAGCAGCATCAGACCTCAGCCCGGGGCTTATCCTAGAAACACCGCGCGTTGTTGGACAGGGGGATGGGCTTGCATATAGGGGAAGTCCGGGTCGAACCACCGCTCGTGCTGGCTCCCATGGCCGGGGTGAGCGACGCTCCGTTTAGGCAGCTGGCCAAGGAAGCCGGATGCGGTCTGGTCTTTAGCGAGATGGTCAGTGACAAGGGACTTCTGCACTCAGGCCCTGGCACCCGGGATATTCTGAGGTTTGAAGAGCGAGAACGCCCGCTGGCTGTGCAGCTTTTTGGGTCTGACCCCGCGACCATGGCCAGGGTAGCCGTCCTGGTGGAGGAACTGGGGGTTGACCTGATCGATATCAACATGGGCTGCCCGGTTCCCAAGGTGGTCAAGACCGGCGCAGGCGCAGCCTTGATGCGCCACCCGGGGCTGGCTGCCCGCCTGGTGGAGGCGGTCGCGTCGGCGGTCAAGTGCCCGGTCACTGTCAAGATGAGAAAGAGCTGGGACGAGGAGAGTCCGGACGCGGTGGTGCTGGCCCGATTGGTGGTAGCGGCAGGCGCTGTCTGCGTAACCGTGCACGGTCGAACCCGGGGGCAGTACTATGCAGGAAGTGCGGACTGGGGCATCATCGCGCGGGTTAAGGAAGCCGTGGGCGTGCCCGTTATCGGCAATGGTGATGTGTTCCAGCCAGAAGACGCCCGGCGGATGCTGGATACCACCGGATGCGATGGGGTGATGATCGGCCGGGGTGCGCTGGGAAACCCGTGGATATTCTCCCGCACCGCCCATTACCTGGCCACCGGCCAGCTGCTTCCACCTCCCACGCCAGTCCAGCGGGTGGCCATGGCCCGCCGCCACCTGGAGCTGATGCTCCGGTGGAAAGGCCCTCGCCGGGGAATGGTCCAAATGCGCAAGCATGCGGCCTGGTACCTAAAAGGATGCCCTGGTGCTGCTGCCGTCCGGGCCCGGCTGGTGAAAGCGGAAAACCCCGGGGACATGCTGACAGCTTTTGAGCATTGGCTGGATCACACTTCGAGGTGATGTTATGGACCTGCCCGTAATACCTGTGGTCAATGGTGTGCTTCCCCGGCCCGACGGCGGGGAGGTTAAGGGAATCTTCCTGGACCCCGTCACCGCCCGCCTGCTGCAGAGGCTGGGCGGCCGTAGCCTGGTACTGCTCCTACCATATGTCCAGGACAATGAGCGCCTGTACCCAGCCGGAGTGGCCGTGCGTACCGGCAAAATGTGGGCACAGGAGGTTTACATCCTCGAGCCCCAGCGGAAGGTAACGGCCTTGTTTGCCCAAGTGCAGGGCATGGGCCGCTACCGGAGCTCGAGCTTCCGGTTGGAATCGGGCATGCTGGTGGCCGAGGACGCCAAGGCTCTGGACCTTAGAGAACTCCGCGCCGGGGGATACCCCTGTATCGAAGGGGGCGGCTGGCATGCTCTGGAGGGACAAACCCTGATGAAGGGGCACGACGACCTGCCCGTCACCGTCCACGGCGTAGATTACGAGGACGGCTCCTCCGTGGAGGTCCAGGCCAACCTGGGGGGGCTCCTCTCCCCAGAACACGCCCACACCGTGGAGCACGGCATCATCCGGTCCCTAAACCAGTATGGACTGTGTACCCCCCGGACCCTAGCCGCGGCTATCTCGGCTGAAACTACGGAACTCCGGGCGTCGGTCGAAGTGGGATACAGGCTCAGGGCGCCGGAGATCTTTGGCGTCACCTCCACAGGAGCCTGCGGGAACCCCATGGCCAACCTGGCCCAGTTCCACCTGGCCAGGGAGGTTGTCCGGGGCATCGAGAGTGGGCAGTCGTTCCTGGAATCAGTGGAAGCGGCCAAAAGCCGTGCCTTGTCCAAGCTCACCGAGGACTTGGAGCTCACTACCAATAGCGGCCTGCGGGTGCTGCAGGGGCTGAAAAAGGGGATGTTGCACGACGACTCCCGGCTCGACCCTCCGTCCTTGGTCAGGGTGCTGCAGCGCTTTCCACCCAGTCCCTGGGAGTAGTTGCTTTCTCTGGTTGCTGCTTGTACAATGATCACAAAAGTATGCACAGGGAGCGGTGCCCGTGGAATTCCTGAGAGTTGGCGACAAGTTGCTCAGCCGCGCCAAGCTGCAACGCAAACTCGACCGCATCCTGGAGCTGCGGTGCCAGGGCCTTTCCCAGCAAGAGGTGGCCCGCGAGCTGGACGTTGACCGTACCTTCATCTCGAGGCTGGAGACGCTGGCAGAAGTCCGCAAAGGAGGCAGCATAGGGCTGGTGGCATTTCCGGTGGCCAACGCCAGCCAGGTCCGCGAGCTGGCCAAAGCGGAGGCGGTAGATTTCGTCCTGGTCATGACGGATCAGGAACGGTGGCAGTGGGTAGAGGAGAAATCGGGCACGGAGCTTTTCAACGCCCTCATGGCCCTTATTGCCCAGGTTCGCACCTTCGACACGGTGATATTGGCCGGGTCCGATTACCGGCTCGGACTTATGCAGGGACTCCTGGACAGGACCGTGGTCACCATCGAGATGGGAGGGTCACCCCTTACCCGCGATGTATCATTGGACCTAGACAAACTCCGGGACTTGATCCGGAAGATCAAGGGCGACTTAGAAGAGAGGGCGACTTAGAAGAGAGGCGATGGCGCTGTGAAGACAGAGCAGATAGATGAAGGTTTTTGAGGCGTGTGAAAAAGTCTTTACCCCGGTGTAGAGGGGATTATGCAGGGGTTGAGGGCGAGCTGGGACGGAAATGCAGGAAATTGACCCCAACAGTACAGGTGATCCGCTCCTTGATGTAGAAACTGGTGTTTAGCACCACAAACCTACTCAGGAAGGACCACCTATGGCGATTGTAGCACAGCAACGGTTTCAATGGAACGAGATTGAGGAACTGGGAGACCTGGAACGGCTCCGGCTGGTGTTGGAGCACCTGCTGGATGGTGAGTTGATGCAGTACCTGGAACGGCGGCGGGGTAAGGGCCGCAATGATTACCCGGTGCGGGCGGTATGGAATTCCCTGCCGGCGGGGATCGTGTTTCAGCATAGTTCTATCGCAAGCCTGCGGCGCGAGTTGCTGCGAAACGGCCAGTTACAGGCGCTATGTGGTTTCACGGGTACCGTTCCTCCCGCCCCGGTCTATAGCCGGTTTCTGAGCCAGCTGCGGACCCAGACTGGTAAGCTCCAGGCGGTGTTTGAACGGTTGACCCGGCAGCTGGGTGAGGAACTGCCCGACTTCGGCCAGTGCCTGGCTCTGGACGTAGCGGCCTAAGCTAAAACCGAAAAATCTGACGCATAAGGAGAGATGGTTTTCCTGTTGCTCTCGTTTGCCCTATGAAGGCATTCGATGCGCTGGCGGAGGGTAAGACGTGGTTCAAGACCGTCGCCAGAAGTGCCGATGGGCCTTTAGAGCGTGGTTTTGCGTAGTCCTTGACCAAGATCCTGAGGTCAGAACAGGTACAACGCAAATGCTTCGAAGATGCGCCGAGTTGACGAAGCGGCAGCGCCGGCCGGGCAGTCTTCCCGCTAAGAGGCCACCTACGTAGTAATCCCGGGAGAGCTGACGCTGGCAAGATCGGCCATTCTCTGCCTGGCCGGGCTGGACCACCAGGTCGCGGTAATCGATCTCGGTGTAATGGCGCCACCACCGGTCCTTTCGCCACGCCTTCTCCTGCGCCCGCCCGGGCGGCGGTCAGGGTTGCTCCGGTGGTGGGAAACCAGGTCCGTTAGCGCCAATGCCATCGGGGGGGTGATGTCGGCTGTTGGAAAGCGGTGGGTTATGGTCATAGCCAGCTATTGGGTTGCCAGGGACCGCATATTATCGACCAAGGGGAGAGAGGATTGTCTTTGCCCAACTCCGCGGGAAAACCGGGCGAAAATAGAAATTTCTTGACTCGCCAGGAGGACCTACATATAATGTAGGTGCTGTATGGGGTCAGGAAGTCAAATACAAGCACTACCGGGTGTGCCGGTAGTGCTTGTTACAGTATCATAAGAGGTTCAAGCGTGCGCATATACATCCAACTGCGCCCTGGCTAAGTTTCTCAAATGGGCTTATACCAGCAAATGAAGGGAAGAGGACGCGCTATGGCAGAAAAAGAGGTCATCTTGTCCCCTGAGGGCATGAAGAGCCTCGAGGAGGAGCTGGATCACCTAAAGACCGTCAAGCGCCGGGAGGTTGCCGACCGGATCCGGCAAGCCAGAGCATTTGGGGATATCACCGAGAACTCCGAGTATGAGGACGCCAAGAACACCCAGGCCTTTGTGGAAGGCCGGATCATAACTCTCGAAAAGCTCCTGCGCAACGCCAGGGTCATCGATGACAATGAGATTGCCACCGACCGGGTCACAGTAGGTTGCCGGGTTACCCTGCGAGACAAGTCCAGCGAGGAATTCCAGGAGTATCTCATTGTCGGCTCGACAGAAGCCGATCCGGCACGTCAGAAGATATCGAATGAGTCCCCCGTGGGCAAAGCTCTCCTCGGGCGGCGGGTGGGTGATTCCATCCAGGTCCGTGCCCCGGCAGGCATAATGGAATTCGAGATCATCGCCATCGGCCAGCGCTGAGGGCAATAGCGGGAGGGAGATTCTTGCGACCGGGTCAGGACGAAGAAACTACAGCTGCCGGCCTGGTAGGTCTCCGGCTAAAGAAGCTGGACGACCTTAGGCGGCAAGGAGTCGAACCCTACGGGGGCAAGTTTGAAACCACTCACCACACCCGGGAAATCGTAGACAACTTTGAGTCACTTTCAGGTACCACCGTATCGCTGGCAGGCAGGATCATGGCCCTCCGCAGTCACGGCAAAGCCACTTTCTTTGACCTCCAGGATGTAACCGGGCGACTTCAAGTCTACGCTCGCGCCGACGAAATCGGGACAAGCCTCTACGAGTTGGTGACCGGATGCGACATTGGTGACATTGCCGGGGTGCGGGGACAGGTGTTCAGAACACGTCGCGGGGAAATCAGCATTGCCCTGGAAGCATTCGACCTCCTGGCCAAGAGCCTAAGACCACTGCCTGAGAAATGGCACGGTCTCAAAGACGTGGACCTGAGGTACCGCCAGCGGTACTTGGATTTGGTGGTAAACCCGGAGGTGCGCCAGACCTTCATCGCGCGCAGCCGGATCATCTCGGCGGTGCGGGGATTTCTGGACGCACGAGGTTTCCTTGAGGTGGAGACCCCAGTGATGCAGCCCATTGCCGGGGGCGGATCGGCCCGCCCCTTCACCACTCATCATAATGCCCTGGACATGGACCTCTATCTCAGGATCGCGCTGGAACTCTACCTCAAGCGCCTTGTTGTCGGCGGCCTGGAACGGGTGTACGAGATCGGGCGGAACTTCCGCAACGAAGGCATTTCCACCAAGCACAACCCGGAGTTCACCATGCTCGAACTCTACCAGGCCTACGCTGACTACCATGACATCATGAAACTCACCGAGGAATTGGTGGCGGACGTTGCCCGGACGGTACTGGGGAGCACGGCCATCACGTACCAGGGGACTACCATCGACTTGTCCCCGCCCTGGCCCCGGGTGCGTCTTTTTGACGCCATTCAAGAACGGACCGGGGTAGATCCCTCCCAGATCCATGATGATGCCAGCGCCCGGGCAGTGGCCGACCGTCTTGGACTAAAGCTGGGCAAACCCGCCACCCCGGCCGTGGTCATCGACAAGCTGCTGGAAACCGTCGAGAGTGACCTCATCCAGCCGATTTTCCTGTACGATTACCCGGTGGTGGTATCGCCCCTGGCCAAGCGGCACCAGGATGACCCGCACCTGACTTACCGGTTTGAAGCCTTCGTGGCCGGGCGGGAACTGGCCAACGCCTTTTCTGAGCTGAACGATCCGGTGGACCAGAGAATGCGGTTTGAACAGCAAGCAACTGAGCGCGCCAAGGGCGACGAAGAAGCTCACCCAATGGACGAGGATTTCATCACCGCGCTGGAATACGGCATGCCTCCCACGGGTGGTCTGGGGATCGGCATCGATCGCCTGGTGATGCTCCTCACCGACCAGGCCTCCATCCGCGATGTGATCCTTTTTCCACTGATGCGCCCAAGAGAATAGCCCAACAAAGATCTGGCGGCCCCAACCGGGGCCGTTCTGGTTTAAGGAACCGTGGTACGGGCCAATCTAAACCAAATGTATCGGATCAGGGTGAGCACGTGTTTCGCTGGATAAGGCAATGGCTGCGGAGCGAGCCCCCCAGGGTCCAGGAGGATCTGGACCTAGGCCAGCGGGAAGCGCTCCTGAGGAAAACCCGCCTCGCAGAAAACCTGGAAGCCAACTTGGAGACCCTGCAAAAGGCAGCGGGCAACAGCCCCGACCTGAAGATACGCCGGTTCAAGATAAGGAAGACCAGCGCTGCCCTGGTCTTCTTTGAAGAGATGGTGTCCAGCTCCACTCTGAGTGAGCTGCTTCATCACCTGCAAGTCGAGAGCATGAAGGCGGACCATTACCGGCCCGGCTTGGATTGGGCCAAGGACCGGATCATTGACAATGCCGAGATATCAGAGGCGGCTTTGCTGGATGACATTCTCAGTCGCCTAGCCCTGGGGGACACTGCCGTCATAGTAAACGGGTGTGCCGTTGCCTTGATGGTGGATACCAAGGGATGGGAGACCCGCAGTATCATCGAGCCCACCGCCGAGACCAGCCTCCGGGGTTCCCGGGAGGGTTTCGTGGAAAGCCTGCGGGTGAACCTGAGCCTCGTCAGGCGGCGAGTGCGGACGCCTAATTTATGGGTCGAGAAATATGAGATCGGGCATTTGACCCGTACCGGAGTGGCCATCGCCTTCATAAAGGGGCTTGCCAGCGAGGAACTCCTGGCCGAGGTGCGATCCCGGCTGCAGCGCATTGACACTGATGCCATCTTGGAGAGTGGCCAGATCGAGGAGTTCATCGGCGACGCCCCTTTTAGCCTTTACCCGACTGTACTCCGCACCGAGCGCCCCGACCGGGTGGCCGCCGCTATCCTGGAAGGACGGGTGGCCATCCTTACCGACGGTACACCATTCGCATTGGTGGTCCCGGCCGAGTTCATCATGTTCTTGCAGGCACCCGACGACTACTACGAGATTGTCCCCATAGGCGTCTTCATCCGGGCGCTCCGGGGACTGGCGGGGCTGGTCGCCGCGTTTCTCCCCGGTGTGTATGTGGCCGCCTTGAATTTCCACCCTGAGCTTCTGCCTACCAGCCTGCTCATACGAATAACTGCCACTAGGGAAGGGGTGCCGTTCCCGGTTGCTTTCGAGATCTTCTTCATAGAAAGTGTGTTCGAATTGCTGCGGGAAGCCGGCATCCGGTTGCCGCGGGCCATCGGCCCGGCCATCAGCATCGTCGGCGCGCTGGTCTTGGGTGAGGCAGCCATCCGCGCCGGCGTCGTTTCGCCGGGAGCGGTGATCGTGGTGGCGCTCACGGCCATTGCCTCCTTCGCGGTACCGGTATTCAGCGTGGGTATCGTGGGACGCCTGGTCCGCTTCGCCATTATCATCCTGGGTGCCGTGTTTGGGCTGTTCGGAGTGCAGTTTGGGTTATTGCTCCTGAGCATCCACGTGGTATCCTTGCGTTCTTTCGGTGTCCCTTACTTCTCACCTTTGGGTCCGTTGGTCGTGGCCGACTTGAAAGATGCGGCCATCCGGGTGTTCACCTGGCAAATGGTCCGCCGTCCCAAGCTGGTGGGCGCCCGGGAGCCCGTGCGCCAGCGACCCGGCCAGCGGCCCCGGGTCGGGCGGGAGGGAGATAGATCATGAGAACAGAGAAAATCGCCAACCGCCAGTTGCTGCTCATCGTGTATATGATTCGGAGTACCGTGATTATAGCCACCTTGCCCGTGCTGACCTCGGCCGACGCCCTGCAGGATGCCTGGGTGGCAGCCATCATTACCTATGCCGGTACCGTGGTCATCATCAACATCATTGCCGGTCTTGGAGTGCGCTACCCCCAGCAGACGCTGGTGGAGTTCGCCCACCGGCTCTTGGGCAAGTGGCCTGGCAAGGCCGTGGCCATGCTGGTCCTCTGGTCGTTCCTGCACCTGGTTTCCGTGGACATCCGCATCTATGGAGAGATGATCCTCTCCGAGTTTTTGACAGAGACACCCCTGGTGTTTGTAATCTCTACCATGGTGCTGCTCTCAGCCTATGCCGCCTACATGGGTGTAGAGGTCATCGGGCGCTTGGCCGACCTGTTCTTTCCCGTGTTCGTTCTCATGGTTGTCGCCAGCCTGCTGGCGACGACCGGCGCTTGGCGCCCGGAGAACCTACAACCGGTGCTGGCGCGGGGACTGGGGCCGCCGTTGAGGGCGTCCGTCACTCCCATCGCTGTCTCGGCCGAACTCATGGTGCTGGCCATCCTGATTCCATCACTTACCCAGCCCCGGGAAGCTCTAAAGACCTCGCTAGTGGCCATCACCTTGGCCTCCCTGACGCTGGTGCTGGTGGCGGCAGTCGTGGTGGCGACGCTGGGTGCAGAAGCAGGTGCCCGGTCGGTGTTTCCTTTCCTACGCATGATCCGGAGCGTAGGCATCACCGAGTTCTTGGAGCGTGTAGAAGCCTTCGCCACTCTAGCCTGGGGCCTTGGTCTTTTCATCACCGTTTCTACCTTCATGTTCTGCGGAGCCCGGGGCATTGCCCAGGTGTTCGGCGTGCAGGACTATCGCCCCCTGGTGTTGCCCATGGCGGTACCCTGGGTTGTGCTCAGTATCCACTCGTTCGAGGACATGTTCCAGTTGAGGACTTTTTTCCAGCCCCGGATTTTTGGTCCCTACGGTTTGGCCCTCATCCTGGTACCGTACGGGCTGCTCTGGGCCGGTCACGCCTTCCAGGGGCTGCTGCATCCGGAAAAGAGGAAAAGGCTGTGAAATGGCAACGCCTGGTGGTTATCGGCCTCCTGGTCAGCGTGCTCCTGGGCGGATGCTGGAACCGCCGGGAGCCCGAGCTCTTGGCACTTATCACAGCTGTGGGCTTTGACTACGATGCAGAGGCCGACCGGTACATCATTCACCTGGCCGTTGTCAACCCGCTGGCCACCCAGGCGGGGGAAACCGGGGGCGGCGCCCCCACCACGGAGATGTTTTGGAGCATCAGCGGTAGCGGCTTTACTCCTTTTGGCGCTCTACGGAACCTGGAGGGGAGCACCACCCGGGAGCTGTACTGGGCCCACGCCCGCGTCGTCATTATTGGAGAAGGTCTGGCGCGACGAGGCATAGAGGATATGCTTGAGTTTATCGAACGGGAGCGGCAGTTTCGGCTGACTGCATTCCTGGCGGTGGTGGATGGCCCCATTGCCAGGTTGGTGTCGCAGGCATACCCACTGGAGGAAGAGCCCGGCGAAGCGCTGGATCGCCAGATCCTGCTCACTTCTCTCAACCTGGCAACCATACCGCCGGTTACCTTACGGCAAGCCTCGGTGGTCTTATCCCGGCCGGGGCTGGACCTGATGCTACCCAGGCTGGAAGCTCGCCCTTCGCATTCCGGCCTGGATGCTCCTAACCCCGCCCGGGCATCGGGGAGCGCGGTGTTTTCTGGGAACCGGATGGTCGGATGGTTCACCGAGGACGAGACCCGGGGCCGGGAGGTCATTACCGGCCAACTGCGCCGGGCTACCCTGGAACTGGAGATGGAAAAACCTGCCACGGGGCGCATCGCCGTAGAGCTTGTCTCTGCCAAAACCACCGTGGCAGCTAGGGTCAGCGGAGACTGTGTTACCATTGACATCGACATCCGGGCCGACGGTCGCATCCAAAGTCATGCGGGCGGGATGGACTTGGAATTCCAGGGTCTGCACAGTGAAGCCCTCGAGCGACAGGTAGGGGACGAGGTGCGCCGCCTGGTTGAGAAAGCCGTAAACCGTGCCAAGGTGCTAGAGGCCGATGTATTCGGGTTTGGGGAACTCATATATCGCACTCAACCCCGTACTTGGGAACGCATCAAGGACGAGTGGCCGGAGAGACTACGGGAGCTGGAAGTCAATACTAACGTGCGTGTTACCATCACCAGGACCGGGCTGGTGGTTGAACCGGTGAGGGCGCGATAGCATGCTCGGCACATGGCTGGTGTTAATCCTCATCGTGGTATGGCAGGTTCCGTTGGTGGTTCAGCGGCGCCAATGGCCCGAACTGCGTCTTTTCGCATTCCTGTGGCTCATCGGCGCGGTCTACGCCAGTTTGGTGGCGGCCAACGCCAACATTCCCAACCCCACGGAGATTATCATCCAAATCGTCGAGTTCTTTCTCCCGCCGTAATGACAAGTAGGGTAAAATCCCCTCGATAAACTTAGATTTCTCGGCAATGACGTGGTGCAAACCTTGGTAATTCACCGACCCGGCCTTACAAGGAGTTTGCGGGCCGGCTACCCGGATGGTATATTTAATGAGCGCCGGGCGAAAATCCAGACCAATCTGGCGAAAGTGCACGGCATGAAGGCTTATGGTAAAGCGGATTACCTTGACACGGATGAAAAGCTTATGTTACAGTTAAGGTCCGGGAAGAAATAGGCGATCCGTTCGCCACTTCCACTTGATCTTTGAAAACTGAACAGCGTACCTGAGAAGCCTTGCGGGATGTGGAACATCCTGTATTCAAATGGAGAGCCAATTGAGCTTTCTGGGTGAATAAAGGGCGGGCGCAAGCCCGTTTAGATATTCAAC
>JBFLYN010000018.1:0-59232 GCA_040756655.1 Bacillota bacterium | reverse complement strand
ATGGCTATCTTCATTGGTATAATGAGAAGAGGATCAAGATGTCCCTCGGCGCGATGAGTCCCATGGAGTACAGGAATCACCTGGGATGGGCCATATGATCAGTCCAAGAAAACATCCGCACCCCCCTCTAAGGCAATATGACTTGGCTAAAACACATCTATCACTTGACCATGCTGGGCCGGGCAACCCCGGATGTCCCCTGCACGGCTTTTTTCAATGACATCGAGTGGCAGACCCTGTGCTGCTTTGCTACCCAACAACCGGTGCCACCTGAGCAGCCGCCCACCCTATCCGAGGCCATCCGTATGGTGGGGAAGCTCGGGGGACATTTAGGCCGCAAGCGCGACGGTCCACCTGGTACCCAGGTACTCTGGCGAGGGTTGCAGCATCTAGACATCGCAGTGGAAACGGTCGAACTGTTTGGCTGCATCCCGGCCGCGCGGCCCCAGGCACGTTCACCCTGACCCCACGGTGTCTAGTGTGGGTAAAGACTAGGTCAGAGCCGCATCCTGCTGCGCCCGCGCGGATGGTCGGCGCTGCCGCCACTGGTAGTACCCGCTGGGGGAGACGCCCAGCACCCGGCACATGGTGACCACGGCATGGTTGGCCTTCTCTCGCTCCACGACCCCGAATAGCGCTACCGGGTCTTGGTAGTCTCCTGGGCGAAGAAGGCGGCGGCTTTTTAAGATGGCAAGGTTTTGTACAAATGCCCCCAGAATTAACCAGTAAGTCGGTGGCAGATTGCATCCACAGTAGCTCCGCTCTCGAACTGGGTGTAGAGCCACCTGATAAACAGTATCTCAGCGTGGTGCTGGCTCTGCCGACAGATGTCTCCCAGTGTTGGTGGTGGCTGGTCTGTATCTCGGGAAGCGAGTAGACCCCGTTGTGTCTCAGCCCAAGTGTAGGCGATGAGTACCAGCTCCAGGTAGCGTTCGATGCCTCCGGTGCTGCGTAACTGGGTTGTCATCAAAGCCCAGCAGTTGCTTGGCCTACACACACACCCACACCCAGCCGTACTGGATGCCGGTCGCACCCGCTCAGGGGGCATGTCGAGAGTGCTACAGAACATTAACCTGCGCATTCACAACATATTTCGGTCTGGGCTGACATCCGTATTTGGCAGAGCGCCAATTCTCCATCCCTACTGATTGCTATGGAGGTTTCTAGAAGGAATATTGTGATGGCATGTGGTATGTGTGCCATGCGCGGATTCCCATGTCCACCCAATCCAACGCCAGCTTCAGGTGGTTACTTCCAAGGGAAGGAGGTGAAGCTGTTGACGAGAGTGCTGAGACTTCAGAAGCTCCGCAGTGAGGCCAGTGTCTGGATTGAAGGCGTAGAGAAGAGCGGATGGAGCATCTGTTGCTCATCGTTAGCCGTGACCACCTAGTAGCTGTTGGACTAAGACTCACACCCTGAAGCTGGCTGGGCTTTTTGCTCCCATATCAGTCAACGATAAGGGGAATTGGTATGGCAGAGGAGAGTCACCTTGTGGAGGTTAGGCTCCGCGATGATCTAAAGGAGCGTAGGCGGGAGATTCGGTTCCGCAATGTGTTCTTGTCTCTGTTGGGACATGGTGACTTCTATGAGAGCATCGACAGATACCGACCAAACAACGAGTACCGCGACATTGTGCGTTCACTGTTGCCCACTTATTGGCGGGTTATCCATGAGGGGGTCTGGTTTCACTGCATGCCTCCCATCGCCGACCTCCCGTTTCAGGGATGGAAGATCCACGTCTCGGCGACCACTCACAACGCCCCTCGCATCCTCGAGAAGGTTGCCCATGCATGCATTGAGTATGCGCGGCCGTTCAAGTTTGCCTGTGATTCAGTCATGCTAAATTTGATGAACTCAAAGGCATGGGACCGGGGCCACTCGGGCAAGTTCGTGACCATCTATCCTTCCGATGATGCGCAGTTCACCCAGTTTATCCGTCGATTGGCTGATGACCTCCGTGGATTTGAAGGCCCATACGTTCTATCAGACAGACGGTACGGTGACTGCAAGGTGCTATACTACCGATACGGAGGAATCAGACAGAACACGCAGATTGCAGTCACCGGTGAACGGATTCCTACCCTTATAACTCCAGCCTTCTCTGAGGTTCATGATTTACGCCAGCCGTTCTTCGACCCTCCTTATTGGGCACCTGACCCATGGCCAGAGGACTCCGTTGAGGATTCCCCGCCCACCCTGAAAGATGGGCGATACGTGTTGGCCAATGCCCTAGGCTATTCCAACACCGGGGGGGTTTACAGAGCAACTGACACACTAACTGACACGCGAGTGATCATCAAGGAGGCCCGTCCGCATACTGGTCTGGACGGCCACGGGAACGATGCAGTGTCACTTCGGCGGAAGGAGTACCGTCTGTTAAAAAAGGTACAGGATACAGGGCTTGTTCCTCAGCCCATTGATCTCTTCGAAGAGTGGGAACATCTATTCCTTGTGGAATCGCTCGTGGAGGGCGAGTCCATACGCAGGTGGGTACCAATGTTCTCAGCATTTCTTAAAGTAAGACCATCTCGCGAAGACCTTACTAGTTGGTTCTCTCATGTCCTCACAGTCGCCTCAAACCTTGCAGACGCTATTGCCGCTCTTCATTCGCGGGATGTCATATTTGGCGACCTGTCACCCAACAATGTCATAGTCAACCCGACAGACCTCTCGGTATCCCTAGTGGACCTGGAAGGAGCATACGAAGTTGGCGTCGATCAGTCCGCGTACGTTTTCACGCCCGGGTTCTCTAGCAAGGCTAGACTTTCGCGTTCGCAGCTGCATTTTGAGGATGACTACTACGCCCTGGGAGCAGTAATCCACCATATGCTGTGGCCTTTGGTTGGCGTAAGAGATATCCATCCCAATATCACCGCAGTAGTGCTTCGAGAGATGGAGCGTGATCTGGGGCTTCCGGCGAAACTGACGGATTTGGTCTTATCCCTTCTTGGGGATATCGCACAGCCACCGAGCGGTCTGGAGATCATATCGAGAAGGTTGCGTAAGATTAAGGATGAACTCGTACCAGTGACCAGAGTTACTCAGGGATTCAGTGAGTCGCGACTCACAAGAGTCGAACTCGAGTCCACCATCCGCGGCGCAACCAGATTCATCCTTGACGTCAGGGACGAGATCAGGACGGATCGTCTCTTCCCAACAGACCCAGCAAATACTAATCCGCTCAACCTCGCTCACGGTGCTCTAGGTGTAACCTATGCGTTGGCCTGTCTTGGTGAGTCTATCCCAGATGGTGTCCTTGACTGGATACGACAGCGAGACCTTTCCCCTCAGTCCTATCCACCTGGATTGTACGTGGGTTTGTCAGGCGTTGCGTGGGGGTTGGCGCAGATCGGAATGCTGGATCGCGCGGTGGGTGCCATGCGCGCTGCTAGAAACCACCCGGACTTGTTCCGTTCGGCTAATGTGTTCTACGGTGTAGCAGGATTCGGACTAGCCTGTCTGCATTTTTTGAAGCTCACCGGGGAGACATCGTTCATGGATGACGCTCTCAGGGTAGGTGAATGGCTTCTCGATAGCAGGGTGGTTGATCGTGAGCGGGGTTTGAGCTGGCCCGATAGTGATGGTTCAACGTTTGTTGGCTACGCATGCGGAGCGAGCGGGATCTCCTTATTCCTGCTTTACCTCTACCTAGCTTCTGGAGATATGAAGTACCTTGACGCTGGTCGGAAAGGTCTCCGCTTCGACCTGAGCTACGCAGCGTACTACGAAAGAGACGTACTGAGCTTTCCAGAAGACGTGAACAACACCAGTATTCTTCTACCCTACTGGATGTTTGGAAGTTGCGGGGTGGGGACAGCGCTGATACGGTTTGCGAGGGTTGTTGCTGACGAGGACCTTCTTGTAGCACTGAAATCAACAGTCCCGGATGCATCAAGAAAGTACACCGTATTCCCGACGCTCTTTAGAGGGTTGGCTGGGCTGGGCAACTTTCTTCTTGACTGCTATCAATTCAGTGGCAACACGGAGTACTTGGATAAGGCGTATGTGACCGCATCAGGAATAATGCTCTTTGCGGTTAACAGGCCGCAGGGCATAGCCTTTCCAGGGGAGAACCACTACCGCATCAGCACGGATCTTGGCGCCGGTTCGGCCGGCATACTGCTATTCCTCAACCGGCTACTCAATAATGGGCCCAACTTCAACTTCCTTCCCGACCATCTACTGCCACCGACATCGTACCCGCTTCTTATATAGGAAGGAGCGCCGCAGTTGCCAAGAAAGAAGAATCGGTGGGAGTGGCAAATCATGCTTTTGTTGTTGGCCCATTGAGCAGAAGACTGTCTGCGTTAGCATCGCGGCTGGTGGAGAATGGTTCTGGCAACTGTGGAACGTTTGCGCGTTCTACAAACACTCCAGGGAGGTTTCTGGGATGGTAGATACTGAACCGCCAGACCCCACTGCTGCAGAGCATGACCCTGGGAGTCTCAAACGCCTCCGTACGGTGCCACGCACCGTCGTGCATCTATGGAGGCTCCTGCCGAACCGCCCGCTTCTTCTTAGTAGTTCAGGTCTGGCCGTGCTCATGTCCCTCTCAGGCGTTGCTGGGGCCCACTTCATCCGCGGGCTTGTTGATGCTGCCATTGCCAGGGATGCCGGTGCCGCCCTCGGTGCCGGGCTACTGCTGGGCGGCATCACCGGGCTCGAATCGCTGCTTGGATGGAGTGAGAGGCGCCTTTTCGGTCGTTTCTCCGAAAGGGCCATGGCCGACATACGAGCACGGTGTGGACAACGATTGGTGAGCGTTTCCCCGGCATTTCACGTGGACAAGCATACCAGCGATCATGTCTCCCGGTTGACCAACGACATGGCTGCCGTACAAGAACTCGCCTCTGAGAACCTGCGGTCCCTGGTGCGGCAGCCGTTGGCGGCAGTAGGAGCCCTGGCGTATCTTGGCCACCTTGACTGGCAGCTAACGGTGCTGGTGTTTTGTCTGATGCCCGTCCTTCTCGCAGTGGGGGAGAGGTTCAGCCGGCCCATCAGTTCCCAGAGCCGGGCGTTCTACGAGACACTGTCCGCTGCTGCGCAGGTTGCACAGGATTCCATCTCTGGGGTGGAAGTGATCAGGATCTTCGGCGCCGAAAACCTCATGGCCCGTCGATATCGGCGCGAGGTTGACGAGTCGGTGCGAAGTGCCAGGGCACTGGCCCGGAGTCTGGCGGTCCTGTGGGCCACGTCGGGAGCCATGGCCTTGCTGCCATACCTTGTGGTCTTCGGTATCGGGGGATACCGGGTGGTACAGGGTGTCATGACTGCGGGCAGTCTTCTGGCCTTTGTCGAGCTCTTAAACCTGGTGGCATGGCCCACCAGCGAATTCCCCAACCTGATCGGCCGCATCCGGCGGAATCTTGCTGCGGCGGCCAGGGTTTTCGAGGTGATGGACTTGCCCACCGAACGCGCAGGAGGCATCATGGCAGGGTCGTCCGCCGGTGGTCTGTCTGAGGTCGCCATCAACTGCTCAGGCCTGGAGTTTTCCTACCCGGGCCGTCAGAACCCGGTGCTGTCGGGCCTCTCCTTTGAGGTGCGCCGTGGCGAGACGGTGGCCCTAGTCGGGCCCAGTGGCTGTGGTAAGAGCACGGTTCTCAAGCTGCTCTTGGGCTTTTACGACTGTCCTGCCGGGGAGCTCCGCGTGCTTGGGACCCATGTGGTCCATTGGGACCTTACAGACCTGAGGCGCCAGATTGCCTATGTCCAGCAGGTGCCCTATCTCTTCCCCGGTACGATCCGGGACAACCTGTTGTGCGGACGGGAAGCGGTCAGCGATGAACACATGGTCGCGGCGGCCCGGGCGGTGGGCGTCCACGACTTTGTCCTGTCCCTGCCGGACGGGTACGAAACGGAGGTCGGGGAACTCGGCGCCCGGCTGTCCGCCGGGCAGAGGCAGCGCATGGCCATCGCCCGCGCCCTCCTGAAGGATGCGACGGTTCTACTCCTGGACGAAGCCACCTCGAACCTGGATGCCGAATCCGAACGGTCACTCCTCGAAGGGCTTCGAGAGCTTCTCCACGACAGGACTTGCCTCATCGTGGCACATCGCCTTTCCGGGCTCCGCACCGCCAGCAGGTTCCTGGTGATGGACAACGGTACCGTGGTGGAGTCCGGCACGCACAAGGAACTGCTGGATAGAGCTGGCTTGTATGCCAGGTTGTACCGGGAGCAGAGCCACCCCTTACCCGCCCCGGGGGGTGGGTCCTCGTGAGCGGCAGCTGCCTTCGACCAGGATCGCCCAGGACCCGCAGCCTTCGCGCCGGGCTGCCCGGCATCTTAGGGAGGGGAGGTGCGGTGGTGCCCGTCCCAAGGGTTCAGCTCTGGGACCCGGGTGCCTCCGGGGCTCTATGGGCTGGGCTGGCCTAAAGAAGCTAACCCGTCTGATGGGGAAGCTATTCCCCCTGTGGGCCCTTGCTGTTCTTTTCGCGACCTTGTGCGAACTGGTCCTGAAGCTGGCTGTGGCGCACCTGGTAAAGGGGCTTCTTGACGCGACGTCTTCCTCTGATGTTCCTCTTTTGCGCCAGACGCTGTGGCAGTTTGGCGGGCTACTTGCCTTTGCCGCCACGCTCCTGCCTCTGAGCAACTACTGGGTGGCCAGGATTGGCCACGATATCAGCGGGCATATCCGGAAGACAGTACACGAGCATATCCAGAAGCTGCCGCTCCGGTCGTTCCGTGGATCTCACGGCGGTGAGTTCATCTCATGGCTGACCAACGACGTTGCCGAGGCGGAAAAAGCCTATCTCAGCCTGATGGGGAACCTGGCAAAGGGGGCAGTGGTGGCTGTTGGCGCCATTGTGTACATGACGGTACTGGAGTGGCGGATGGCGGGATTTGTGGTGATAACAGCACTGCTAAGCGCGTGGGTAACCATGAGATACACCAGCCAGGTCCACCGCATCAGTGCCACGGTTCAGGAACGCCTGGCAGCTCTCACTACCGTCCTGCGCGATTTGCTCACGGGCCTGGCCGAGATCAAGGCCTACAACCTGGAAAAACGCGTGCTCAACAAATATACAGCTGCCGTCAGGGAGGTCCTGACGCCCGCCCTGGCCAGGGTAGACCGGCAGGCTTCGTTTTCTGCGGCCAGCACCTTCATGAGTTACGGGACGCTAGTCGGTACCCTCGGAGTAGCCAGCTGGCTGGCCATAGGAGGACAGGTATCCATAGGAGTGACCGTGGCCTGCGTGGAACTGCGCAATCCGGTGGTACAGCTCTTCACCAGCGGCGGGTACACGCTGATGTCCCTGGGAGCCTCCCTGGCGGCCGTAGACAGGCTTGCTTCCGTTCTGAATGTTCCCCAGGAGGACCATGAGCTGACCAGGCCGCTGGCAGGCGTCGCCGACAAAGACCAGTATGCTCCCGCAGACCAAATCATCATGGAGGATGTGCACTTCCAGTATGACTGTGAGGGCCCGGCGGTGCTGGCAGGGCTTTCTCTTACCGTGAGAAATGGGGAAGTGGCAGCCCTGGTCGGGCCCAGCGGTGCCGGCAAGACCACGGTGTTTAGGCTGCTCATGGGTTTCTACGAGCCGCAGCGAGGGTCCATCATGGTCTTTGGAAGACCGCTCGTGAGCTGGTCTTTGGAGGAGCTACGGTCGATGATCGCCCTGGTGCCCCAGGAAGCTAGCCTTTTCCCTGGTACGGTTGCCGAGAACATCGCCTTCGGAAAACCGGGAGCGACGATGCCGGAGATCGTTGCCGCCGCGAAAACGGCCAACGCTCACCACATCATCGCCGGGTGGGAGTGCGGCTACGAGACTCTGGTGGGCGAAGGCGGCAGTCAGATCTCAGGTGGACAGGGGCAGCTCATAGCCATGGCCAGGGCCGTCATCAAGGACGCGCCCATCCTGCTCATGGACGAGCCGACCTCGGCGCTTGATACGGTGACTGAGGCGCTGGTCAAGGACGCGCTACAGCGAGTAACGGCGAACCGTACTACGCTGGTCATTGCCCACCGGCTCAGTACCATAGAAGAAGCGGACCGGATACTGGTGGTGGAAGCCGGAAGGGTAGTGGAAGAGGGGAAGCACGCTGAGCTTCTGTCCCGCGCCGGGGGTCGCTACCGCAAGCTTCATGCAGACTCCTTCTGGGGGTTGGGAGGCCGGTCGGTTGTCTCCTGTGAAACTGTGCTGCCACGGTAAGGGCATCCAGAACTGCGGTACGTACGGGGCACCCCGGGTCCACGCGGAACTACGCCTTGCCTATGGCGTGCGCTGCGCGCGCAGGCGGGTGGCCCGGCTCATGCGCCAGGCGGGTCTAGCCGGGGTGCATCGGCGCCGGTTGCGGGGTTGCACGCGGCGGGATCCGGCCCGGTCGTCCTACCCGGACCGGATCGAGCGGGACTTTGCCGCCTCGGCACCGGATCAACTGTGGGTGGGCGACCTGACGCAGCATGCCACGGATGAGGGCTGGCTGTACCTGGCCGTGGTGATCGACGTCTTCTCGCGCAGGGTAGTAGGCTGGTCCATGGGCGACCGTGCCACCGCGGACTTGGTCCTGGGGGCGGTGAACATGGCGGTGTACAACCGGCGGCCCGGAGGCGGTCTGGTCCACCATTCGGACCACGGGAGCCAGTACACCTCGCTCAGCTTCGGTGAGCGACTGCAGAAAGCGGGCATCCTGGGTTCGATGGGCTCGGTGGGACATGCACTGGATAACGCCGTAGCGGAGAGTTTCTTCGCGACCCTACAGACCGAACTGCTGGACCGGAACACCTGGGCGAGGCGTGCCCAGCTCAGGACTGCCATCTTCGAGTACATCGAGGCATTCTGTAACCGGCGGCGCCGGCACTCTAAGCTTGGCTATTACAGCCCGGCCGAGTTTGAAAGGAAGTGATATGCCGAGCAACTACATGAACCAGCCTGAGGTCGAGACCTAACAGTGTACACTAAACGGGGTAGCTCCAAGACGCTCAAATCCGAGGTAGTGATGGGTCGCCATGAGCGTATCCCAAGTGGGTTCCTCGTCGGGCCGGATGGGGCGCACGACCTATGAATCTAGGGCGGAGGTACTCATATACCCATGATACACTATGTCTGCGCAAAAAGCCACCCCCAAGTTCCTTGCCGTGTCCTCTCAGAAAGTCCGACGCGCTGCTAGGCAGGGCTTTGGGGAGAGACGTCTGAGTTTTTTCTCCCCACGGCTACCCCGCTTTCGACAATCGCTTGGCTGCGTAATACTACGAATGCGCGTGATGCCAAGCGATATGAAGCGTCACTTCGCATAGACGCCTTCTCACAGCCGCACCCCAGGGTTGACAACTGTAAATGGCCCCCAAAATCGAGGTGGATGGTATTAGTTGCCATCACTTCGCTGCGGGGTGGTGCTCATGCATGCTTGTCAAATGTCGCTCCCATGTCGGCTTCCGTGAGTTCTTGCATACCCAACTCTCCCGCTTGGCCTTGGTCGGGCCCTCGAGGATCCTCTTCTTGGCATCCTCCCTGGTGAAGCTATGGATGCTTAACTTGGATCCCGCTATACCACTTTTGATATCCTGTTATTCTTCACGGGGAAGGCCCGCCGCTTTTGACCCCGCCGACCTCTTGCGCTCACTCTTGCTCATGACCGACCAGAAGGTGTCCAGTATCACCCAGTGGGCAAGGATACTCAGAAATGACCGGGTCCTCGCCTGTTTATCGGGCTTTGACCCCGCAAAGACCCCTTCCGTCGGCACTTTCTATGCCTTCATGGATCGCCTATGGCAAGGAGACCTCTCGAAAGTGCGTGCCCGGCGGCTGCAACTCCGGCCTTGCCGCAAAAAGCCCCGCAAAGCCAAGTCCGGCAAAAAACTTTCTCCCAAACGCCCAGGTGTCGTCAAGAAACTGGTGGATCAGGCCCTCAAGGGCCGGTCCTTCACCAGGAGGCCCGAACGGTTGCTCCAGGAGATCTTTGCCCGGTGCTTCGTGGACCATGCCGTTGCTCTCGGGCTCATCCCTGCGTCGCTCACCCTTTCCGGTGACGGCACCTCCCTCCGTACCGGCACCAGTCCCTACGGGGTAAAGGCATGCGACTGCCGCAAGCAGGGTAACTACCGCTGCTCATGCCCCCGGCGTTACCCCGACCCTGACGCCACCTGGGGTTGGGACAGCTATCGCGAAGAGTTCTACTACGGATACTCCCTCTATGAACTCGTTGCTTCCAACAGCATCGGAGAACTGCCCCTTTTCGTCTCCGTCGCTCAAGCTTCCCGTCATGATTCCGTGCTTGGTGTCGTCGCGCTCGCCGAGTTCAAAAAGCTCCAGCCTCATCTTGAAATCGCCAAGGCGGTCTGGGACTCGGCCCATGACGCCTATGACTTTTACCGCCTGCACCGGGAGTGGAACATCGAACCCTTCATAGAACTCAACGCTAGGCATAAAGGCTGCCGCAAGCTCTCTTCCATCGAGGTCAACCAGTACGGCGTCCCCCGCTGCCCCCAAGGCTGCCTTATGGTCTATGGTGGATTTGACAAGGACCGCCACCGTCTCAAGTGGCGCTGCCCCAAAGTCGCCGGCTCAAGGCGCCTTAGCAGCCAGATCACCTGCGCAAAACCTTGCTCGCCTTCACCATACGGAAGGACCGTCTACACCAAGCCCATGGACGACCCGCGACTTTTCACCACCACCCCGCGGGGTTCTCCCTCATGGAAGAAAACCTATGCCCGGCGCACCTCTTCCGAACGCTGCTTCAAGCACGTCAAGATCGACCACGCCATCGAACGCTGCCGTTCAAGGAGTAGCAGGGCCTGGGTCTGGCACGCTCACCTCATCGCCATGAACCACCACCTCGACGTCTGGGCAAAATCCGCCCTTAACGCCAACCCTGATATCCTTACCGAGCTACTCGGCACCCCGCTTGCCGCTTGAAACGACATAACTGAATACACGCTCTACAGCCTCAGCCTCACGGGCTTAATTCCCTATGCCCATTTTCAAGGTGCGCACCTTTTCAACAACCCCGATGCCTGCCCGAATTCACCTTCTCCATCACCCATTCCGCCTCTGTCCCTCAGTAATCACCTATTTCGCTCCTCTTCCCACCTCTTCCCAGGTAATCCCTGTGTGTTTCCGAGAGCACTCCACCCGGCATGCGGTTGCATGCAGGGTGGTTTACACAGGCATTGGATGATGACTCTTTGCGATAGTGGGTGTCTGTCTGAGACCCCCGGTCATCGGAAGCAGTTGTTCCGGGATATGGCCATCCAATTGGTCCGCCAACTCGTGGAGCAGGGCGGTGCGAGGAAGTCTCCACTGACTCCAGTGGCAGACCCCCAGGCTTGGCACCTGGGCTCGGGCAGGAACCCCCTCGCAGGCTACCCGTTCCTAGCCTCCCGGTGGCCGACTCGCCGGGGGGGTGTCCGGGAGGAATCAAGTCCTGGGCCGTGGAAACCACAGTTTACCGGTGATGGGAGGGGACACCATGAGCCTGCGTTTCATCCTGGGCCGGGCGGGGACCGGCAAGACTCATACATGCATGAGCATGATCCTGGACGCCCTGGAAGAGCCCAACGGCCCCACCCTGGTCTACCTCGTACCCGAGCAGGCTACCTTCCAGGCCGAGCGGGCGCTGGTGGCGGCCGGGCGGCCGGCCGTGGCCCGGGCCGAGGTGCTGAGTTTCCGCCGCTTATCCTGGCGGGTGCTGGGAGAGGTGGGCGGTGCTGCCCGGCCCGAGCTGGGAGAGCTGGGGCGGCGCATGGCCCTGCGCAGCCTGATTTTCCGCCGCCAGGAAGAACTCCGCATCTTCCACCGTGCGGCCAGGCGCGCGGGCTTCATCGACCGCCTCTCGGCGACCATCACCGAGCTGGGCCAGCACGGGCTTGCCCCGGCCGACCTGGCCCGCGAGCTGCAACGGCGCCGGGAGGGAGGACGGGGCGAAGAGGCCCTGGCCCTCAAACTCGCCGATCTTGCCCTCATCTACCAGGACTACCTCGAGTACCTGGAGGGACGGTTTACCGATCCCGACGGAGTGCTCACACTGGCCGCCCAGGCCATCCCGCGCTCCCGCATCTTCCTGGGAGCCGACGCATGGGTGGATGGCTTCACTGGTTTCAACCCCCAGGAATACCAGGTCCTATCGGCGCTCCTGCAGCGGGCCCGGCGCGTGCACGTGGCCCTGTGCCTGGAGCCCGGCGAGCTTTCCCGCCCGGTTCGCGACACTGATCTCTTTTTCCCCACCCGCCAGACCCTGGAACGGCTGGAGGAACTGGCCCGGGACGCCGGGACCGTTCTGGAACCTCCCCTCATGCTCACCGGAGCGCCGCGGCGATTTGCCCAGGCCCCGGCCTTGGCCCACCTGGAGCGCTGGCTGTTTGCCCTGCCGGGGGAACAGCACCCCGGCTCCACCGACGGGCAGCTAGCCCTGGTGGGTGCCTCCAACCGGCGGGCCGAAGTGGAAGCCGCGGCCCGGCAGCTGGTGGCCCTGGCCCGGGAGAGGGGTTACCGGTGGCGGGATATGGCGGTCATCGTACGCGACCTGGAGCCCTACGCCGAACTGGTGGCGGCGGTGTTCCGGGGATATGGTATACCCTTCTTCCTGGACCGGCGCCGGCCGGTTCCCCACCACCCGCTGGTGGAGCTGGTGCGCTCCGCCCTGGAGGTGGTGGTCAGCGACTGGGCCTACGAACCCGTTTTCCGGGCCCTCAAGACCGACCTTTGCGGCCTGGAGCGTGACGAAGTGGACCAGCTGGAAAACTACGTGCTGGCCTTCGGCATCCGCGGGAAAAGATGGCTGGAGGGAGGACCCTGGCGGTACTACCAGCCCTTTGCCCTGGGCGACAACCTGGGCCCCTCGGAGCAGGACGAAGCTCACATAGCCTACATAAACCAGGTGCGGCACAAGGCCGTCCGGCAGCTATCCCGGTTCGCGGCTTCCGTAAAGAAGGCCACCTCGGTACGGGAAGTAGCCCTGGCCGTCTTCGACCTCCTGGAAGCCCTGGACGTCCCGGGACAGCTTGAGCGCTGGCAGTTGGAGGCCGAGGCCGCGGGAGAGCCCGGGACGGCCCAGGAACACGCCCAGGTCTACAAGGGCGTCCTGGAACTCCTGGACCAGTTGGTGGAAGCCATGGGCAAGGACCATCTACCCCTGGGCGAACTGGTACAGGTGGTGGAGAGCGGCCTGGAGAGCCTCAACCTCGGCATGGTACCACCGGGGCTGGACCAGGTGGTCATCGGTACCGTGGAACGGTCGCGCCACCCTGAACTCAAGGCCGCCCTGGTGCTGGGGGTGGGGGACGGGACCTTCCCCCTGGGGCGCCCGGAGGACGTGATCTTCACCGACCGCGAGCGCGAGGAACTGGGCGAGGCCGGCGTGGAACTGGCCCCGACCGCCCGTCGCCGCCAGCTGGACGAGCAGTACCTGGCATACGTGGCGTTCACCCGGGCCGGTCACCACCTCTACCTGAGTTACCCCCTGGCCGACGAGGGCGGGCGGGCGCTCGCCCCGTCACCGTACATATCCCGGTTGCGCCGGGTGCTACCCGGCCTCTCCACGGTGCAGGCGGGCAGTGAGCCGTTGGGCCTCGATGGGGCCGACCTGGATTACCTGGCCTGCCCGGACCGGGTCCCCGGCTTTCTCGCCCGCCGGCTGGCCGCGGCCCGGCAGGGGCGGGCCCTGGACCCGGTCTGGGTCGAAGTCTACCGCTGGCTGGCCGGCCGGCCGCAGCGCCGGGCCGGGCTGGCGCTGGTGCTCAGCTCCATCCACCATTCCAACGCCGCCCCACCGCTGCCCGAAGACCTGGTGCGGCAGCTTTTTGGGAACCCGGTGCGCACCAGCGTATCCCGGTTGGAGAGGTTCGCTTCCTGCCCGTTCTGGCACTTCCTCGGGTCGGGATTGCGCCTGCGCGAGCGCCCGGTGCAGGCCGTGGACGCGCCCGGCACCGGGACGTTTTTCCACGCCTGCCTGAACCTGTTCGTGCGCCGCCTGCAACAGCAAGGCAAGGACTGGGCGGAGCTTTCCCGGGAGGAGGCCGCCCGGTTGGTGGCCGCCATCGTACAAGAACTGGCTCCCTCCCTGGAGGGAGAGGTACTTCTGAGCACCGCCCACTACCGTTATCTAGCCCGGACCATGGAGCGCGCGCTCCGCCGCGCGGTGATGGTCATGTCCGACCACGCGCGCCGGTCGCCCTTCAGGCCGGCCGCAGTGGAACTGGACTTCGGGCGGGCCGGGCTCCCCCCGCTGGCCCTGGATCTGGGCGAGGGGTGGAGGCTGGAACTTCACGGCCAGATCGACCGGGTGGACGTGGCCACATCGGGCGACGAGCTCTACCTCCGGGTAGTGGACTACAAGACCGGCGGCAAAAAGCTGGGGCTGGACGAGGTCTACCACGGCACCGCCTTACAGCTGCTGACCTACCTGGCGGTGGCCCAGGAAAACGCCCAGGCCTTTTTGAACCGGGCCGCCCGGCCCGCCGCCCTCTTCTACCTGGCATTACGGGAACCCATGATCAGTGCGGACGGGCCGCTCCCGGACGAGGAAATCGAGCGCCAGCTCAGGCAGAAGTTCAGGCTGAGCGGGCTTATGCTCCAGGAAGAGAAGGTACTGCAGCTCATGGACAGCACTCTGGGGCCCGGCGCCAGTTCCGAGGTGGTGCCGCTTCGCCTCAACAAGGACGGAAGCTATGGCAGCCACTCCCGGGTGGTGGACGAGACCAGGTTCGATCTCTTGCTCAGGTTCATCAGGCACCGCATCCGGAGCCTGGGACAGCGCATCGTGCGGGGCGAGGTACGCTCCTATCCCATCCGCCGCGGCACCCACCGGGCCTGCCAGTGGTGCGAGTACACGTCTACTTGTGGCTTCGATGTGCTCATCCCGGGCAACACCTATCACCAGGTCAAGCCCGAGTCCGACCAGGAGGTCTGGCCCCGCATCGTAGCGGAATTGCAGGTGGGGGGTGAAACGGGTGAATGACGTCAACATACCGGAACCCTGGACTCCCCAGCAGTGGGCGGCCATCACCGGGCGGGGGAGAAATCTCCTGGTGGCGGCGGCGGCTGGTTCCGGGAAGACGGCAGTGCTGGTAGAGCGGGTCATCCGTCTTTTGGACGGGGAGCCGCCGGTGGACATCGACCGCCTGCTGGTGGTGACCTTCACCGAAGCCGCCGCCGCCCAGATGCGCGGCCGCATCGCCGCCGCCCTGGAACGGGCACGGGAGGCGGACCCGGATAACCCGGCCCCGGCCCGCCAGCTGGCCCTTTTGGGCCGGGCCTCCATTTCTACCATCCACTCCTTTTGCCTGGGCGTGCTGCGCCGTCACTTCTACCGGCTGGGACTGGACCCGGCCTTCCGGGTCATGGATGAAGGGGAGAGCGCGCTTCTTGGGCAGGACGTGCTCACCGCCCTCCTGGAACGGGCCTACGAAGCAGGTGGCGACTCCTTCACCCGCCTGGCCGACAGTTTCGGCGGGAACGCCGGCGCCGACCTGGAGCAGCTGGTCCTTAGTGTTTACCATTACGCCCGCAGCCAGCCCCGGCCGCTGGAGTGGTTAAAGCGGGTAGCACAAGCATTCGACCTCCCGGAAGGCACCCAGGTGGACCAGGTCCCTTGGGCTGGCCCGGTGCTGGCGGAGGCCCGGCGCCGCCTGTGCGAGGCCGCGGCGTGGATGGCCGAGGCCCGGGAGCTGGCAGCCCGGCCCGCCGGCCCCCACGCTTACTTGCCCGTCCTGGAATCCGACGCCGCGGTCATTGCCGGAGTTCAGGCAGCTGCCTCCAGCTGGGACCAGCTGGCCTCCGCCCTCGGGAACGGGCTGGCCTTTGCCAGGTTGCCCGGGGTAAGGAAGAAGGAAGTGGACGTCGACCTCCAGGAAGCCTGCAAGTACGCCCGGGACCAGGCCAAGGGCATCCTGTCCGGGCTGGCCAAGGGGATCTTTGCCCGGCCCGGCGCCGAACTGGTGGAAGAACTCCGCCGGGTGGGGCCGCTCATGGAAACTCTCACAGGCCTGGTCACCCAGTTCTATCACGATTACCAGGAAGCCAAAGCCGAAAGGGCCCAGGTGGATTTCAACGACCTGGAGCATTTCTGTCTCCAGCTCCTCTGGGAAGATGATGGTTCCGGCCGCTTGTTGCCTTCAGATGTGGCCCGGGAGCTGCAAGAGCGCTACACCGAGGTGTTGGTAGACGAGTACCAGGACGTCAACGGGGTGCAGGATGCCATCCTCACCCTAGTGTCCAGGCAGGCGGGCCCGCATCCCAACCTGTTCATGGTGGGAGACGTAAAGCAAAGTATCTACCGTTTTAGGCTGGCCGACCCCGGGCTCTTTTTGGGCCACTATTCCCGCTATCCCAGGGAGCCGGGCGGCCGGGAGCAGCTTATAGATCTAAGCAGCAACTTCCGCAGCGACCACACGGTGCTGGACGGGGTGAACTTCCTCTTTCGCCAGCTCATGGACGGGCAAGTCGGGGAGATTGCCTACGACCGGGCCGCCGAACTGGTGCCGGGCAGGACCGTGCCCTACTCGGGCCACCCTCCCGTTGAGGTATGCCTGTGCGAGCGCAAGCCCGCATCCGGCGAACCTGGAGAGGAACCGCAGGAAGACGGTGTTCCCCCGGAGGAGGAAGAAGATCTCACGGCGCTGGAGCGTGAGGCCCACCTGGCCGCCGGGCTGGTAAAGGCCATGGTCGGAGGCAGCACACCTTTCCGCTTCTACGACCTGCATCTGAAAGAAACCCGGGCCGCCTCCTACCGGGACGTGGTCATCCTCATGCGCGCCACCCGGGAGCGGGCCAACGTGGTCACGGAGGTGTTTCGGGACCTTGGCATCCCTATCTACGCCGAGCTGGGCACCGGCTATTTCGCCGCCAGCGAGGTGGAGGTGGCCCTGGCCCTTTTGCGGGTCACCGACAACCCCCGCCAGGACATACCCCTGGCCACCGTGCTCAGGTCGCCAGCAGTTGGTCTGGACGCCGCGGAACTGAGCCGGGTGCGACTCAAGTCCAGGCACACCGCCTTCTACGACGCGGTGAAGGCGGCCGCTTCCGACCCCGGCCTCGGTGCGACCTCTCGCAAGCTCGCGGAGTTCCTATCTCGCCTGGAGAGCTGGCGCACCGCCGCCCGGCGGGGTCCCCTCAGCCGCCTGGTATGGCAGGTGTTGGAGGACACCCGCTACTACGACTACTGCGGCGGCATGCCCGGGGGCAGCCAGCGCCAGGCCAACCTGCGGGCGCTGTACGACCGGGCCCGCCAGTTCGACGGCTTTGCCCGGCAGGGCCTGTTTAGGTTCCTCCGCTTCGTGGAGCGCCTGCGCGAAAGCCAGGACCTGGGCTCAGCTCCCGCCCTGGGCGAAGACGAGGACGTGGTGCGGGTCATGAGTGTCCACAAGAGCAAGGGCCTGGAGTTCCCCATCGTCATCCTCTTGGACGCGGGCAAGGCGTTCAACTGGCGCGACCTCTACGGGGATGTCCTTTGCCACCGAGACCTGGGACTGGGGCCACGGGTGGTGGACCCGGACCGGAGGATCAAGTACCCGTCGTTGGCTCACACCGCCGTCGCCTGCCAAAGACGGTTGGAAGCCCTGGCCGAGGAGATGCGCGTCCTGTACGTGGCCATGACCCGTGCCCGGGAGAAACTGGTGGTGGTGGGGTCGGCCCGGGATCTGGAAGGGAAGTGCCGGCGGTGGGCGACGGCGACCCGGGTTATGGGCTGGCCGCTGCCCGATGCCTGGCTGGCCCGGGCCGGGACCTGGCTGGACTGGCTGGGACCGGCCTTGGCCCGTCACGCCGCCGGCAGGGCCATATGTGAGCATGGGCAGAGCCCCCTGGAAGTCCTGGATGCCCGGGTGCGGGATGATCCCTCGGCGTGGACGGTAACCATCCTGCCCGCCAGCGGGCGCCTGCGCGCCCAGGCCGGGGAGGGGGAAGACTTGGGCGGTCTGACCTGGCAGGAGATCCGGGAGCTGAAGCTGCCCTCTACCCCGCCCGACCCGGTGCTGGCGGCGGAGGTAGCCAAAAGGTTGGACTGGTCGTACCCCCAGGCCCGGCTGGCAGAACGGGCCGCCAAGGTGAGCGTGAGCGAGCTCAAGCGCCTGTACGATCCGTCCCGGGAGGATGCCGAGGACCGGAGCGCGCGCCACCGCCCGCCGTTTCCCCGGCCGCAGTTTCTCACGGCCGGGGGTGTTAGGCCCAGCGGTGCCGAGCTGGGCACAGGCGTCCACACGGTCATGCAGCACCTGGACCTTGAAGGGCCACTGGACGTTTTGGACATAGCCCGGCAGGTGGAGGACATGGTCCAGCGTGAACTGCTGCTCCCCGCGGTGGCCCGGGCCATCGACCCGGTACCGCTGGCGGCCTTTTTCCAGTCTCTCCTTGGGCGTCGCCTGGTACAGGCCCGCACCACGGTCCGGCGGGAGATCCCGTTCACCCTGGCCGTTCCGGCCCAGGAGCTGTACGAGGAACTGGACGGACCGGGCGAATTCGTGGTGGTCCAGGGGATCATCGACTGCGCGTTCGCCCACGCCGGGGGATTGGTGCTCCTGGACTTCAAGACCGACCGGGAGGGAGAGAAGACCCGGCTCCTGCCGGCCTATCGCCAGCAGGTCAGCATCTACCGCCGGGCCCTGTCCGGGGCCACCGGCAAAGCAGTGACCGAGGCCTACCTGGTCTTCCTGGCCACCGGTACTGCAGTGCCGGTGGCGTGAGCAGGTGGGGACCGGGGATGGGGGTGAGGAGCTAGGTGACACTTCAGACACTGGCCTCTATGGTACCCGCCCTGGTGTTCACGCTGGAAGGCGCAGCTGCGCTCTTGAGGGGCAGGCAACAACGGTGCCCGCCCGGGCAGGCAGGCGACCGCGTGCATGCGGCCGTGTTCATGCTAGGGTGGGTCATGTGGATGAGCCTGGTCGTCCCCTGGTTTCGCACCATCCGCGTGGTCAAGTACCTGGCCGTGACTCTAGCGGTCCTGGCGGCGCTGGCCAACCTGGGACTGGCCAGGTGGATCATTGCCTGCAAAGGATATAACCGTGGATCCTTCATGACGAGGGTGTACGCGTGGCTGGGCGCCGGCTTGGCCGCTTTATCCCTGTGGGCATACCTGCCGGGGCCTGCGCCGGCTGCGTCGCTGCCTCTGCCCCTGGACAGCGGGCCGTGGTACGTGGTCCAGGGCGGGCCCACCGGGCTTACCAACCACCATGCCGGGGCGACCGGCCAGCGCCATGGGGTGGACCTGGTGCTCCTGGGACGGGATGGCCGGAGCTTCTCCGGGGATCAAAGAGACAACAGATCCTACCATGCCTTCGGCCGGCAGGTCCTTGCGCCGGTTGCCGGTGAGGTGGTGGAAGCCGTGGATGGCCTACCAGATCGGCTGCCAGGGCAAATCGAGCACCACGACCCGCTGGGCAACCACGTGATCCTGGAGACCCGCGGCGGTATCCGGCTGGTTTTCGCCCACTTGCGCCAGGGCACGGTCAGCGTGACCAAGGGGCAGTGTCTGGAGGCCGGGCAGTTGCTCGGAGAAGTCGGCAACAGCGGTAGGTCCAGCGAGCCACACCTGCACCTGCATGCCATGGTCTGGAGTGACGGCGGGTGGACCGGCGTTCCCTTCTACTTGAACGGCCAGCTGCCCAGGCGGAGCAGGGTGTTCTACGGTAACTGGGCGAGCTCGGCGCCCACGCGGTAGCGACCGCCGCCAGCTCCGGCCGGCTCCCCCGGCGGCCCGGACCTTTGGCAAGCCAGCATCTACCGCCGATCCCTATGCGGGGCTACCGGCAAAGCGCTGACCCAGGCCTACCTGGTTTTTCTGGCCACCAAAACTGCAGTGCGGGTCGGATGCAGTCTGCCCGGCGTCTACGCACTTGACACCATCAATGAGGAGGGGTATGGTGTGGCGGTGGATCCTGAAGTCAAGGCGCGCATCTTCCAGTGGCTCGATGACTCCGGCGACGATCTCGTCCAGAGTGTGCAGGAACTGGTGCGCATCCCCAGCGTGGTGGGGGACGAGGGGCGGGCCCAGCGTTACATGGCCGGGCTTTTGTCTGCCGCGGGACTCCGGGTGGAAGAATTCGAAGCCGACTACGACCAGATCAAGTCCCACCCGGCCTACTGTGGCTGGAGCGAAGAACCCGGGGCCTACCGGGGACGGCCCAACGTCATCGGCCTGTGGGATGGAGACCCCGGGGCCCGTTCGCTCATACTCAACGGGCACATCGATATCGTGTCGCCCGAGCCGCTGTCCGCCTGGACCTACGACCCTTACGAGGCCCGCATCGTCGACGGCCGGATGTACGGGCGGGGTGCCAACGACATGAAGGGCGGCCTGGTAGCGGCGGTGTACGCGCTTTGGGCCATCCGGGCGTGCGGGTACCGGCCCAGGGGCACAGTGCAGATCCAGAGCGTTATCGAGGAAGAAGCCGGCGGGGGCGGCGGTACCCTGGCCTGCCTGATCCGGGGGTATACCGCCGACGCCTTCGTGGCCATGGAGCCCACCCGCAACGACATCCGCATCGCCAACTCCGGCATCCTGTACTTCCGGGTGTCGGTGCTGGGGAAGACCGCCCACGCGGGCAACGCCCACCTGGGCGTCAACGCCATCCAGAAGATCACCAGGATCACCGACGCCCTGTTTGCGCTGGACGAAAGCCGGGGCCGGGACGTCCACTACCCGCTCTTCGAGGTAGGGTCCTTCGGCCGGTCCTGCAACCTCTCCCTGGGCACCATCCGGGGCGGGGACTGGCCTTCCACGGTGTGCGGCTGGGCCACCGTCGAGGGCAGGTTGTCCTTTGTGCCGGGCGAAACCATGGCCGGCATCAAAGCGCTGGTGGAAGCCACCATCCAGGAAGTGGCAGACGCCGACCCCTGGCTGTCGGAGTACCGCCCGGTGGTGGAGTGGTTTGGGTGGCGGTGCGACCCCTGGGAAGAAGATCCGGAGCACCCGTTCATCCAGCTGCTGAGACGGGTCGCCCACGAGGTCACCGGGCGTAAGCCGGAGATCACCGGCCGGGCCTCGGGAGTCGACTCGCGCTTTTCCCACCTTTGGGGCTTCCCGGGCGTCTGTTACGGCGCTGCCGGGGCCAACAACCACGGAACCGACGAGTATACCCTGGTGGACCGGCTGGTCCCCCTGGCCAAGACCCTGGCCCTCTTGGCACTGGAATGGTGCGGGTGGGAGGAGGGCTGCTGAGAGTCTCTAACGACTTGTGAAAGGGCCTCATCCAGGGATATACTGGAAGAGGAGGGATTAGCATGACCGGATATGCAAGGACCGTGCTGGGGCCAGAGGCCCGGGCTGTCTGCCAAGAGCTGCCGAAGCTACAGCTACTACAGGACTTCTACCTGGCTGGTGGTACCGGGCTGGCGCTGCAGATCGGTCACCGCCACTCGGTGGATCTGGATTTCTTCCTGGCAAACCCAAGCGGTGAACTGCCGTCCCGGGTCATCATGCAGCGGATCCAGCGGGCTTTCGGTCAGGCCCGGGCACGCCTGGCCATCCGGGACGCCGGGCAACTCTCGTGGATGCTGGACGGAGTCCTGGTGACCTTCGCGGCCTATCCCTTCGCTCTTCTGCACCCCCTGGTGCCGGGTTCAGAGTTGAGTCCCGTGCTTGGCGGTTTCTCCCTGGCCTCACCCATGGAAATCGCCTTGATGAAAGCCTACGCGCTTGGGCGCCGGGCGACCTTCCGTGACTACATCGATCTCTACTACGTCCTGAAGCTTGGTATCACCAGCCTCTCCCAGATCATCGAGGATGCAGAGCGGAAGTTCATCCTTGACGGCGAGCAGCTGTTCTCGGTCAAACTGTTCTTGGAACAGCTGGCCTACACCGCTGATGTGGAGGACCGCGAGACAGCGGTCCGGTTAGTGCGCGGCCAGAGGCTAGAGGCCCAGGAGGTAGAGGCTTACCTGCAGGATGCAGCACGGGCCTTCATCAGGCAGAAGACTGGCGGGGAGGAGGACTTGCCATGAGGCTGCCGGACTCCTTCCGCCCGCTGTTCCACAACTACGTGTTCGACACGGTGGACGACGAGATTCACTGCCCTATGGTGGTCAAGACTACCCTGGCCTACGGCAGCTGGGAGCAGATCCTCTGGCTGTTTGGGCGCTACGGCCGAAAGCGGGTGCGAGAAGTCTTTCTCCGTGACTACCATGGCCCCAGGACCCTGCCGGCTTCCACCAGCGCCCTCTGGAGCCTGGTGTTCCTGGCAGAAGACCCCGCCGCCGACCAGTCCTGACACCATACCCGCGCTGCTTGCGTCACAAGAAGCGCGGCCGCTTGTACTTTACGCTTCGTCCCTTTCGGGCCTCCATGTGTGCCTGTCCACATCGATGCGTCCATCCAGCGAAAACGTGACTCCCTCGGCCTCTAGCACAGGCTGGCCCTGCTCACCGGCGAGGTGGGCTCCGGCAAGAGAAACGGCGTCTGGCCCCCGCGGGCACCTCCCACTCCCGCGCAGCCAACTGCTCCAACCGGCGCCGGCGTTCCCCCCGCGCCAGCGGTTCCCGCAGCAACTGGCTGATACAGCCAAAGCGGAATAACCCCCACGCCAACCGCTGCTGGTCGTCCATGGCGCTCCTTCCCACCCTGAGCCTAACACCAGAGGTCGCGGCCAGGCATTCCCCAGACCATGTTGCTCCCGCCCGGGGGGGCCACCACCCGGCCGCCAGGACCGATGCTCCCCAGTGGCGAGACCATGCCGGGGGCGGACGGAGGTGCCCGGTTTGCCAGTAACTAGGAGATTCTGGGGCCTGCGGGGGGGCATCAAGGGCAGGGTAACCCCTGGACCAGGGGGTTCATAGCCAGTAACCGGGGTGACGCTGGCTGAGGTAGACGTTGCACACTTCCAGCAGGCGGCCCGGCCGCAATACCACTTCCGCGTCCACCGTCTTGACGGCTGCCACCAGTCCCGCCGCCACCGCAAGCAACCGGGCCAGTGGCGGGCCGGACTCCTCCTGGCGCAGCCAGGAAACTCCGGCGCCAGCCGCCGCATGCCCTGCAGTAAGTGCCGCACCGCCACCCGGGCCCGCTGCTGCAACTGCCGCAGCAGGTGCTGCATGGCCTTCACCGGCACCGCGGTCAGCTCCGCCGCTAGTTGCCGCCAGGAGTCGCCCTGTACCCGCAGCAGGATGGCCAGCTGTTCCACCACGGGCATGGGGTACCGGCGGTAGGGGGCCAGAAAACTGGGGAGGACGGCGTGAGTGCGCTGGCATGGCCGGCAACACCCGGCGGATGGGGATGAGTTCCTCCCAGACCTAACGGCGGCACCAGCATGCTCGGACTTCAGAAGGGGCATGGTCGAGAGGTGAGCCCTTCTTTTGGACGGGGTTGTGGTTAGCCCCTAGTGATCCTCGGCTTTGTCCCCCGCGCCCGCCATCGCGTGCAACCCCAACTGCCGGGAGTGCCCGCCTTTGATATGCTCACCCGGCTGGCAAGCCGCTGCTAAAGGGCTGTAATCACGGATTCAGGTGAATTTGCCGTGGTGTCACGGCATCGTAGGCGTCAGCCACGCTGATAATGCGCGCCAGGAGGGGTATCTCCTTCCCGGCCAGGCCGTCTGGGTAGCCGGCCCGCCGTAGTTCTCATGGTGGTGCCGTATGGCGGCGACTTACCATCACCCGCTCCAGGTCCACCCCCTTAAGTTGGGCGGCTCGCTCGGCGCCCTGGCGGCCCCGGATGTCTCGTTTGCTTTTCCCCAGTATTTCCGCACCGTATTGCGGGAACACCCAGCGTCTTGGCGATAGCACGTTCCGAATGCCCCTGGGAGCGCCAGGTGCGGGAGGAGCAAGAGCGCTTCCGCGGCCGTATCCTCCACCGCAACGGGCTCCCCTCTCCGGAGTGCTTCGCCCAGCAGGTTGCCCTCCGGCCGGACACGGGCCGCTCTCTCCTGCAGCTCCGCGCTCATACCCAAGCTGACCCTGAGCACCAGTTCGCCCGTCTCCCCGTCAAGCAGGCGCAGCGCACACCACTGCGCGCCGAGACTCTCACTTACACCCACCAAGGCCGTCTCGAGCACCTTGTCCTAATAGAGGTGGCCGGCCAGCGCCTGCCCCAGGTCGATCAGGCGTTCCAGCATGGCCGCCTTTGCCTGGAGCTGGCGATAAAGGCGGGCGTTTCGCAGCGCCAGCCCCAGGCCGGTGCCCAGGGTGTGGCCCTCCAAGAAGAACTCCGTCCGCTGCAGGGGGAAAGCGACCACGAACGGGGCTCCGCTGTAACAGAGCCGCATGCAGAACAACTGCACCTCCACCAGCTTTTTCACCTTGAGGTCCGCGCCCTTGAGCATGCGGAAGGCCCGTTCCACCTTGGCCAGCTGCTGGTAGGTGCGCACCGTGTCCTCGTCACTGAGCGTGGCCGCCGGTACGTTGGTACGGATCACGTAGATGCCGTCCAGGGCGGCTTCCGCCGCGATACTCGCCTCATCCCGCTCATAGCGGAAGCCCTCCGGGCTGATGGTACACGGGAAGTCCTTGCCCATCTTGAACCGCCCCAGCACCCGCCCCACCCGCATGCCGATGGCCGCCTCGCCGCGCAAGGGCCTTTGGGGACGGGTGGTGGCGGCCACGATCTTATCCAACTCCCGCTCAGTCAGGCTGGCGTTGAGCAGTGAAAGGTACAACACCGTGCCCGGCAAACACGTTAACAGGGCGTTCGTTTTTAACTAGTCCGAGGTTCCGAGCCAGAAAAACCCAAACCAGTCCACGTACAGCTCCTCCGCGCTGGCCGCCTCGATGCCCAACTCCTCGGCCCCATCTTCAGGGCCGTTTCCATGCGGGCGATCCCCCGCTGGAAAGCCTCTTCGGGGATGATATGCAGCGATGAGAAGGCCTTCTCCCGGTAAGGCCCGATGTCCCCCAGTTTGTAGGCGAACTCTTCCATGGTCTCCTCCAGCCCGCTGAACCCGGCCTTTTGCATCAGCCGGGAGAGGCGGGCGATGCTGGGATACCTGGCCAGTTCCTTCTCGATGGTCTCCGGGAAGTAGGCGGAGAGGGGCACCCGGTGGCGAATGATCCACTCCGAGTCGGTTGACCGCCGCCTGGTCGGAGCACCCGGTGGGCTTCCTGAAAATATGCCAGGTGTCCCTGGACGTGGTGGATGACGTCCACCGAGAACACCAGGTCGAAGCTGACATCGTCAAACTCCAGGCTTTCGGCCCGGCCCAGGTGAAAGTCGACTTTGGACCCCCGGGCCCTGGCGTGGGCCCGCATTTGTTCGGACGGGTCCGCCCCCCAGCCGACACACCCGGTGAGTGCCTGGATGGCAGTGATGTAGTTGCCGGTGCCCGCGCCGACCTCCAGGACCCTGGAGTCCGGTCCACACCCGCCGTCCTGGATGAGCCTGCGAAAAACCCCCGGGTGGACCCGGCGGTGACGGGCATACTCCCGCGCGACCTGGTTGTAGCCTATGGACATGCACTACCTCTTTTCTGCGAGCTTTTTCTTCTCCGGACGGGGAGGTTCCCAGGCGGAGACCGATAGCCAGGCCCGGAACAGCTCCTCCCAGGTAGGCCCTTCGGGCGAGGTGGAGGAGTAGTAGTGGTGTACGAAACCACCGGTGATGGCGGTTACCTCGGTGCCGTGCTCGGGAAAGGCAGCCTCGAGCCCGGGCAGGTACTCGTGGGGCGTGGCGTGCCGGGGCCGGGGGTGCCCCAGGGAGGCAGCACGCTCCTCGAGCCGGTGGTAGAGCTCCACCAGGTCGGCGGGGGGACCCCGCCTGGCCGGGGCCAGCCGGGAAAGGGTCTCCTGGGCCCGGTTCTTCCACCCGGACACTACGTCTTTCCACCACGAGGCCAGGGCCTGGGACGACCAGGTGCTCACGCGCTCCTCGTCCCATTCATCGCCCACCTGCTGGCGGAGCCTGAGCATGTAGTACAGGGCCAGGGCAGAAAGGGCCACCACGATGGCCACGATGGCCACCCACTGTAGCGTTACCGGCACGGGCCTGAGTTCCTGCGGGTCGGGCCACGGCATGTCATCGGGCGGACCCAGGGGTGCATCCGGGGGAGGAGATTGGAAGGGCCGGAGGAGCTTGCGCAAGAGCCAGACCAGAGCGCCTGCCAAGTAGGCCAGGGGCAAGAGCATCACGTCCAGGACTGCTGCGGTCCCGCGGCCCAGTGCCTTCAGGAAGGGAGAAAGACTTCCGGCCACGCCGGGCAAAAACGCGGATACCAGCAGGGCCATGGCCAGCACCAGCCCGGAAATGGCGATGAGAGCCGCCGGCCAGTAGCGGGAAAGCCGGAACTCCCGGTCGCTGCGCCCTTCCTGGCGCAATTCGCTCAGGCGCGCCATGGTCATGGCCGCGAGCCCCAATAGCAGGTAGATGATGACATACGGGCCCGCCACCTGCCCGAACTCCTGGCCGGGCGGGAGAGTGGCCTGGCCCAGCATGACGCTGGCGGCCACCACCACCAGGCCCAGGAGGAACCGGCCCTGCTGGATTTCGGCATCCACCGGATCGGTACCGATTACCAGTCCCCGCAGCCAGAGCAGCATGAAAACCAGCGGGGGCACTGCCCACCCCAGTCCCGGGTCGTACAGAAGCTCCAGGCGGGCGCCCGGCTGGGCCAGAAACCCAACCAGGCCCGCCAACAACAGGCCGGCAAGCACCGGCAGCCGTCTTTTCCGGTACTCAAGCCGTGCACCGAAGGCGGCCACGGCCTGGCCTGCCAGTACTGCCACCATTACCCAGGCCGGCGTCAGTGTCCCAGCTAGGGCATCGTGGCCGGCTACCGACCAGACTGCCACCAGCGGCCAGTACATGGCCGCTTCGGCCAGCCCTACCGTGAGGCGTTCAGCCAGCCGGATCCAGGACGATGCGCTGGACATCTGAGCCCTCCTCTCGCACCCGGGCACTGGGGAATCCCCGCGGGGCGCGGGCATTCCCCAGCAGTACGAAACTCACCGGGTGCCCGCAACTCTTCAGGCGGGCGGCTGCCAGCACCAGGTCCTGGGGCACCTGCGAGGTGATGATGAGGGCGGCGGTGCCGGGTTCCATGCTCCCCAGGGCGCGGTTCAGGATGGGGTGGAGCTGTCCCCAGGGAACCGGCGGCAGAGTGGCCAGGGCCCCCAGGATCCGTTCCAGCTGGTGCACTCCGGCTCCCGGACGCATGCTCAGGCTCCCTCCACCCGAAGGATGGTAACCGTTGGCGTATATGCCAACTGAACGCTTGTGCCCAATAGCCCAGTGGGCCAGGGAGGCGGCCACAGAGATGGCAAACTCCAACCGTCTCCGGTCGATGCCTTCCCAGAGATAGGCACCGGTGGAGAGGTTCAGAAAGATGGAGAGCTGCACCCGGAACGATGCCTCGAAGACCCGAGTCTGGAGGCGGCCGGTGCGCGCGGTGGCTTTCCACTCAATGCGGTTGAACGGGTCCCGGGTCTGGTACTCACGCACCCCGGCTGTACGCGCGGGATCCTCGAATATCCAGCTGGCCAGGGCCTGGTCGCCAAAGGGGTGCCGGCGCAAAAGGGCCGGTCCGGCCACCGGGAGGATGCGGGGATAGACGATGAGCTGGTCGGTCTGGGGAAGCCCCCGCGACTCCCGGTCAAAACCGAAAGGATCGCCCGAGACCAGGGTGACGGGACCCAGGGTGTACCTTCCCCGCTGGGTGCAGGTGATGGAGAACCTCCGGGTCACTCGCTCGAACCACCCCAGCGAGAGCATGTTCTTGAGAGTCATGCGCCCGGGCAGGTGATGGGCGGACAGGTGTCCCCCCACCACCGGTAGATCCGCGGGCAAATCGTCCAGGCACTCCACCCAGGGTACCGGCAGGGGCTTGGCGTTTTCCACCTCCACGGCCAGCTCCACCGTGTCTCCCCACCCGGCCCGGGAAGTGGAAAGGTGGCGCCGATACGTGATGCGGTCCAGCGCATTCTTCCGCCAGGCGCGGGCCAAGAGCAGGGTCACTACGGTGAGCACCCCCGGCACCAGGAGATAGGGCTGGCGGAGGGCCAGTCCCAGGATGATCAGGACGGTCCCCACCAGGAGACCATAGGAAATCATCAAGTCTGATCACCGCTTTCCCCGGTGGGAACGGGCACCAGTTCCAGGGATTCCTTGATGATGTCTGCAGGATGGCGCAGGCGCAGGGAGGCGTCGGCGTTGAGCAAGACCCGGTGGGCCAGTACCGGCCCGGCCAGTTCTTTCACGTCGTCGGGTATGACGTAGTGGCGGCCGCGCAAAAGCGCCAGGGCCCTGGCGGTGCGCCCCAGCGCCAGCGCGCCCCGGGGGCTGACCCCCAGGCGCAGGACGCCCAGGTCCCGGGTGGCCCGGCAGATCTTGACCAGGTATTCCAGGACGGGAGCGGACACGAAAACGCCGGCTGCTGCTTCCTTGAGAAGGGACAACGCCCCGGGTCGTGCCACGGGCTCCAGCTCGGACAACGGGTCGCCGGAGAGGAAGCGCCTGACTATCTCCTGCTCGCCGGAGATGTCCGGGTAGCCCAGCTCCAGGCGTATCAGGAAACGGTCCACCTGTGCCTCGGGCAAGGGGAAGGTCCCCTCCATTTCCACCGGGTTCTGGGTGGCCAGCACCAGGAACGGCCGGGGCAGGCTATAGGTGACACCGTCCACGGAAACCTGCTTTTCCTCCATGGCCTCCAGCAGGCTGGACTGGGTCCGCGGGGTGGCCCGGTTTATCTCGTCGGCCAAGAGGATGTTGGTAAATACTGGCCCGGGTCGGAATTCGAATGCCCCGGCTTTCTGGTTGAAGAAATTCACACCAGTCACATCCGACGGGAGCAAGTCGGGGGTAAACTGCACTCGCTTGAAAGTAAGGTCCAAAGAGCGCGCAAAGGTGCGGGCCAGCAAGGTCTTGCCCACACCGGGCACGTCTTCCAAGAGCACGTGCCCCTCGCAGATGAGGGCCACCAGCAGTAGTTCGGTGGTGCCCGCCTGCCCCACCACCACCCGCCTCACATTGTCGTTCACTGCCCGGGCCACTTCCCGGGCCTTTTCGAACATTTCCGCCTGCACCAGCTTTCCTCCCAGCCCCAGCCTTTGCATGGTGAGTTCGTTGTTTGCGGCAATGGTTCCTCTCTCCAAAGAAAAAGGAACCCAACCAAGGGTTCCCCATGAGAATTCGGAGCCGGCGCCACTCTGCAGTGGCCGTGCGGCCTGCCCGAGTCACTCGCGCCAATAGCTGGCGCTGCCCGGGTTCGTACCCATGGGTTGTCTTTGACGGGTGCCCCCCAGAGTCCTGCCCCTGGCCCCCCCCGACCGGTGGAGAATTCGTTCTTCTCCGTCGACATTAGCGGAAATCGCGCTCGGAGCCAGTCGGCTGCTGGTCCTTTCTGCCGGTGTACGCAGGTGAAGACTCTGCTTGGGGAGGGGCAAGGGCCTCCCGGGGCGGGTGTGACGAGTTGAGCCGGCCCGGGTGACTCCCTGCCGCTACGGGAAAGAGCCAGTGGCGTGAGTCCTCAACTTGAGATATCTTCTGTAATGTAAGGAAACCCCGGAGATATGGAGGATGGCCAGGATGCATCATGGGCAGGATGGGACCCCGCAGTAGGCATCCCGAGAGGGCTGCCGGTGCAGGGTCAAACTACACCAGCCCCCGGTATGACTAGGGGCTGGTAGCTACAGAGACCAGCGTCTCACGGTTTTAGCAGGGAAAAGCCCACCGTCAATGCAGCTACGCTCATCGTTTTTCCCTCTCCGGCACACTACGAAGGATCTAGTCATAATCCGACGAGCCCTGACGACGCCTGGTGGTACGGGATGGACGGAGAATTGGGCAGAACTGAACGGCCGGGGCCGGGTCAGATGTTCTCCTTGGCAGGGCGGTAGCACCGGAGGGGCAGTTGACCCGCCACCCCGGCGATGCACCGGTTGCAGTACCGGCAACGTGCGGGTTCCTGACGGCCTGCTGCCAGCTGGCGGGGAAACGAGGGCTCAGAGATGAGGGGACGGGAGAGGGCTACCGCATCGGCGGCCCCGGATTCCACGGTGTCCCGTATTACTCCCGGAGAGCGCAGGCCGCCCACGACGATGAGTGGGCATTTAAGGGCTGGCCGTAACCGGGCGGCCAGGGGAAGAAAGAACCCTTCCCTGAACCGGCAAAGAGGCTTCATGGCCCAGAGCCCGAGGGCCGCGGCCGGGCGTTGCCAGGCCGGGAGCCGGGAGACCAGCGGTCCCACGGGAATGTCTCCCCGGGACGAGAAGAAGATGGTCTCATGGATGCCCCCGCTCACCTCGATGGCGTCGATGCCCAGGGCGGCCAGGCGGTGGGCGGCCTCCATGCCCGCCTGCAAGGAAAGCCCGCCCGGTACAAAGTCCATGAGATTGAGCTTGGCCAGCACCGGGTACCCGGGTCCGACCTTCCCCCGCACCGCCCGGTAGACCTCCTCCAGGAATGCGCAGCGATCCTTTCCCCAGCGGTCGCTGCGACGGTTGGTGAGGGGGGTCAGAAACCCGGAGATCAGGTAGCCGTGGGCAGCGTTGATCTGCACCGCGTCGAACCCTGCCGCCTGGGCGCGGGCCGCGGACCGGGCAAAGGCTTCGACAATGTACTCGATTTCGTCGGGCCGGAGGGCCCGGGCCCAGCGGCCGGATGCTGTGGAGAAGAAGCGGGAAGGACTGACTGGAGGATGACCGCACCCGGCGGCGGTCTGGCGCCCGGCGTGGGCCAGCTGCACGGCGATGGCGGCCCCGTGCCGGTGCACCGTGTCCGTGACCCGGCGCCAGGCCGGGACGGCGCCCTCGTGGTAGAGCCCGGTCTGCACCGGCTGGCAACAGCCGGTCGCATCCACAGAAGTGATGCCGGTGATGATAAGGCCGGTGCCGCCGCGGGCCAGGCGAGAGTACAACCCTTCCAGTTCGGAGGTGGGCAGGCCGTCCGGGGTGGCCATGGCCTCGTAGGTGGATGACCGCACTATCCGGTTGGGGAGGCTGAGCTGGGCCAGCTGCCAGGGGGAGAAAACCTTCACCGGCGGTCACCTCCCGCCCTAGTCAACGGGCCAGCAACAGCAAAAACAGGTAAGCGACAACCAGGGTGCCAATGATAACGAGCATCGCCGGTGCCAGGATCTGGAGAGTGGCGATGAACAGGGCCACGGCGTCCAAGAAGTCCGGCTTCAACGGCGGCTTTTCTTCTTCGTTCTGTTCGGGATGTTCTCTATCAGGTTTGTTCACGGATGCCCTCCTTGATCGCCGGCATAGCGTAGAATACCCCCCGGGCGGGTGATCGGCATGCCTGGCCAGGAATGTTTAATTAACAAATCTTTAACAACCTCTACACTAAGTCACGGTACAAACACTTTATCATTGAACCCGGAAGATGGCAACAACACAGGAAGGGTGGGCGAGCCTTTGGTAAAGCGTGTGCTTGCTTTGGTCATTATAGTTGGACTGGTGCTGGGCGCCGGGATTATGGGCCGGGCATACCTGGCAAGCGGGAGAGCACCAAAAGAGGAATATGTGACGGCCCAATCCTTCCGGGGCGACCTTAGGGTAGTGGTCTCCGGCTCAGGAAATGTGGTTCCCATCGCTACACAAGCGCTTCGTTCCGGCGTGGCATCCCAGGTCGGCCGGGTGCACGTGGTGGAGGGGCAGGTGGTGGCCAAGGGCGATCTCCTGGTCACTCTGGAGAACAAATCCGCCCTCACTGCCTACGAGCAGGCCAAGTTGGACCTGGACTTGGCCCGGCTGAGGCTTGAGGAACTGATAACACCAGCGGCGGCCGACATTGCCGCCGCCGAGTTCAAGGTGGCCCAGGCTGAGCTGACACTGGCCAACCGTCAAGCTGACGAGCGCAAGCTCACGGTGGCGTCGCCTGCCACCGGCACTCTTACCATCAAGACTCCGGTCAAGACCAACGTGACCACCACATCGGTACTGGGCGTCATTGAAGATGCCACCACTCTGCGCATGCAGATCACCGTTCCCCTCCAGTACCGGGCGCAACTGGTGCCCGGCTTTCCCGTCGAGATAAACTTTGGTTCTATACACCCTCTGCCGGTAAAGGGCACCGTCATCGAGGTGGCCACCGAGGCCACCCAGACTAGCCGGGGTACGGTGATCGCTGCCACGGTGGAACTGGCCAATCCCGGGACTCTGGTGCCGGGCATGGCCGGCAGCGCGCGACTGGTGTTCGGCGGTGCCGACGAGGTTTTCAGCAGCGGAACTCTCACCATGGCCACCCGGGCGGATGCCAGGCCCGAGATCCAGGGGACGCTGGTGGAGTGGCTAGTGGAAAACGGCGCCTGGGTGGAAGCAGGCCAGGTCATAGCCAAGTTGGACAACGAAACGGTGAGGCTCTCAGTGCGCCAGGCCCAGCAGGACCTGACATCGGCGCAGAGTAACCTGGAAAGGCTGATTTCTCCCGACCGGACTACTTCCACCGAAGTCCGTAACCAGGAACTAAGGGTGCGACAGGCGGAGATGACCTTGGATACCCGGCTGTCCGAACTGGAAAGCCTGGAGGTCCGCGCTCCCTTCGCCGGCACGGTCATGCAGGTGGCGGTGACTGCGGGCGAACGGGTCACCGCCAACGCCGCCCTAGTGACCCTGGCGGACCTTAGCCAGATGCTCCTGACCATTAACGTGGACGAATTGGACATCTCCCGTATCCACCTGGGGCAGACGGCGGAGGTCAAAGCCGACGCCCTGCGTGCCGAGAGCTTTCGGGGCGAGGTCGTCAAGCTGGCCACCGAGGGCACGGTGAGAGAGGGGGTCACCTCGTATGCTGTCACCTTCCGCATCGATACACCAGGCCCGCTCAGGACGGGGATGACAGTCACGGCCGATATTTTCATCGCGGAGAAATCAGGCGTGGTGATGGTGCCCGTAGAGGCCATCCAGGAGCGTGAGGGGCAGAAGGTAGTACGCGTTCTTGGCGAAGACGGCATCGTGCGCATCGTGCCAGTGCAGCTGGGCTTGTCCAACTCCACCCACGCCGAGATCGTTTCCGGGCTGACCACCGGCACCAGCGTCATCGTGGCCCAGGTCAGCACTGCACAGACCGGCCTCGGCACACGGTTGCCGGGCATAGGAAGCATGTTCCAGATTCCAAGCGGGCTCGGCGGCGGGAGGCGGTGAACGTGAGCAGCCTGGGCATAGCCTGGAGAGGGATAGGCGCCAACAAACTCAGAACGTTCCTGGCCATGCTGGGCGTGATCATCGGGGTGGCCGCCGTCATCACGCTGGTGTCCATTGGTGAGGGCACCCGCCTCGAGGTGGCCGGTCAGATCGAGGCGTTGGGCAGCAACCTGGTCACCGTCATCCCGTCGGCCGGGGTCAGGCTCACCACCAATGACGCGCAAAGCCTGATCCAGAGGGTGCCGGGCGTGGCCGACGTGGTGCCCAGCGTGCAGCGACAACTGAGTGTGAAGTGGGATACCCGTACCATCACCACCACCGTGGAAGGGGTCGGGCCCGGGTTTCCCGAGGTGCGCAACTTCCCCGTGGCCAGCGGTCGCTTCATCACCGTTCAGGATGTGGAGCACCGCCGCAACGTGGTCGTGTTGGGCCGGCAGGTGGTCACCGACCTGTTTTACGACTCCGACCCCCTGGGGCTTGAGATCCGCATCAACGGCCAGCCTTTCACAGTGGTAGGAGTCATGGAGAAGAAAGGGAGCACCTTGGGGACGGATAACGACAACCGGGTCTTTCTTCCCATCAGTACCGCCCAGCGGCTGTTCGGGACTCGCTGGATCCAGGTGATGTACCTTAGGGTGGAGAGGCCCGAGCTGGCCGCCTCGGTGGCAGCCTGGGTGGGAGCGCTCTATGATCGCCAGTTCGGACGGACCGGGGCAGTGCGTGTCCAGAGCCAGGACCAGCTTTTGAGCACGGTGTCCAATGTCACCGGCACCATGAACATGATGCTGGGCGGCATCGCCGGCGTGTCGCTACTGGTCGGGGGCATCGGGATCATGAACATCATGCTGGTTTCGGTGACCGAGCGGACCAGGGAGATCGGCATCAGAAAAGCGGTGGGCGCTAAGCGAATGGACATCTCCATGCAGTTTTTGGTGGAGTCTGTGTATATCAGCGGGACCGGCGGGATCTTGGGGATCGTGGCAGGTACCGGGGGTTCACAACTTCTGGCCCGCATGTCAGCCCTTAACACGGCCATCAGCCCGGGTTCAGTGGTTATAGCCTTTGCCTTTGCCGCGCTGGTGGGCCTGTTCTTCGGTAGCTACCCGGCCATCAAGGCCGCCAACCTCGACCCCATAACTGCTCTACGCTATGACTGAAAGGAGGCCGGAAGTGAAGACCGCACGTATCCTTTTGGCCACCTGCCTGGTTTTGGCGGTGGCAGCAACCGGTTGTTCCAGAAACACCACGCCGCCCGACGAGGAACTGGCCCAGCTTCTGAGCGTCATCAATTTCTGGCTGCAGACCGGCGAGGAGGAGCTCACCCAGCAGCAAGTTGAGAAGATGCGTCCCCTCCTGCAGAACTTCGTGGGGGTGGAGGAGGTCCCGGAGCGCACCGGCCGGAACTGGGTGAAGCAAGTCCGGGGCGTCCTCACCCGTGCGCAGCAGCGCGAGTTCGACGAACTGATCAAGTCCGGCCAGCCCCTGGCGATGGGAGTGGGGAGACAGGGGTCGGGAGCCCGCCAGTTTGACCCCGCGAACATCGAGCGGCTCCGGGAGGAACTGGAAAGACGCCGGGCCGGGGGAGAAGGAGAAGGACCGGGAACCATGCGGCCACCGGACATGCAGCTGCCGGGCGGCGCGAGCCTTCCCCAGGATCCGGGCGAACTCAGGGCGGCTATGGAGGCGTGGCGCGAGCGTGGCAGCGCCGGCGGGTTTGCCGGAGGGTTTGCGGGCCGGCTTGTGCAGCCGGCTTCCGGTTGGGTTCTGGTATCCCAGCTGGCCACGCGCACCCTGAGGCTGATGGATGCCATGCAGACCGGCCCGTGAACCAGAGGTCACGTGCAATACGAAGAACCCTGGGGACTTGGCCTCAGGGTTCTTTGCCGTTCTAGCCGGAGCCCTTGCACGTGTTGCGGGCCAGCAGCTGGTGGCTTTCGATTCTGCGGCCATGGGAAGCGGCGCTGGGGATTGGCACCGGCAGCTGAAGCGGGCCGCCCTGTCCATGGCAGGTCGACCACCAGCGCGCGCGGCCGCCCAACTGCCCCGGGGACCTCGCCGGTTCTCTAGTGAGCAGGTTTTGGAGTCCGGCCGGCGAATACCAGTTTACCAGTAGATGGGAGGGATTGCCGTGGATGTGGCCGGCGTGGTGTGGCTGGTAGTTACCAGCGTTGTGTTGTCCCTGGTCCTGTCCGGCGGGTGGTTGATGACCGGAAACCTGGCGGCCCGGCGTTGGGCCCGGGATGACCGGCAGCTTGAATGTACAGTCGAACCCTCCAACTGGAGGCGACTGATCCACGAAGGACGCGCGGGTTCATGGCGGCGCGGCGCTCCTTTGGCGCTGGTGCTGGGCGCGGTCCTAAGCCTGGTGGGCCGGCCGGGCGGGATCATGGCCATGGTTGGAGGTGTGCTGGCCTTCGCCGCCAGCACTCTTGCCTTGGGCCTGTTCTGGGGCATGATGGGACTGAGAAACCCTCCGCGATATTCCCTAACCCGCCGGGGACTGGCCGTTTCCAGCTCCGCCCTGTTCTTCCCGCCACCGTATGTAGCTGGTTCTTTGGTCCACCTTTCCCCGGGGACCTTCTCCTGGGAAGCACTGGGCCCGTACTGGTGGGACCGGGGGGTATTAAACATTAGGTACAAGAGAAAGCTGCCGGGAACAGGCCTACTGCGGTTACCCCTCCCAAGCGATCAGCACCGCCAGGTACAAGCCTATATCCGGGCCCGGGGTCTAAAACACGCCCCAGAGGGGACTCCCTTGACCAACCGCTCTCCAGTCAAATCCCAGCGGCGCCGGAGGGGTGCGCCATAGTCTCACCTGGCCGACTGTGGGGCGAGCTCCGGGTGGACTTGGGCAACGGGAACTGAACTGGTTCTCCACATGCCCCCCGGTTGGGCGCATTGCGGCCCCACGCCACGGCCCGCAGACCCGATTACGGCGGGGCCGCCGCGTTGGCATAACCGCGCCGGGGGCGGTAGAGGTGCAGGGGCCACCTTGGGCGTGGTCATCGGGCGCCGGACAGAAGTGGCGTGTAACTAGGTGGCTTTCCTGTGGGCCGACGGGGTGATGGCCAGGAAACGCGGGGGCGGGCTGATCTTGAGTTGCTTAAAGATCCGCGCCTGCTCAGAGGTAAGTTCGGTGCGCTGTAGGACTAATCGTGTCATGAGAATTATGTGGCCGGTCTTGCACTCGAAACCGCTCGTTCCAGCCCAAATAGAGCTAATGGCCACATAATCGCGACGGGCACATAACGTAGACAATGGAGCTATCTACTCCGCCCAGCACCTCCGGCGCATCCTGGGTCACCTGGGGGTGGAACTCATCCACTCGCCTTCCTACCGGCCCCAGGGCCGGGGGAAACGGGAAAGGTATTTCCACCTGGTACAGACCAGATTTGCCTCGGAAGCCTACCACCTGCTGGAGCAGCGCCCCCTGAACTTGGAGCAGCTCAACGAGCTGTGCTGGGCCTGCTCCAAACCTACTACCACGAACGGGTGCACTCGGCCAGCAAGCAAAAGCCGGTCGTCTGCTTCGAACACGACCCCACTCCGCTGCGGCGGCTGGACCTGGCCCAGTTACATGATGCTTTGCTGCTGGAGGACAACCGCTCGGTGGATAAGACCCGCGTGTTCACCCTGTTCCAGCAACCCTACCAGGCCCCGCTGGAGGTGGCCGGCTGGGTGCTCGATGATACGGTGGTGAGGAAGACCGGCCAGAAGATGGCCGGTCTGGGCTGGCACTACTCCCATGCTGACCAGCAGCAAGTATGGGGTCACTGCTTCGTCACCGCCCTCTATGTCATCGCCGGTTATGGGTATCCGGTAGGGGTGTTGCTCTACCAGAGCCAGCGGGCCTGCTCACAGTCAGGAAGTAAGTTCCGCTCCAAGTTGGCACTGGCGGCCCAGCTCATCGCTGAGTTCACGCCGGTGCCGGGGACCCGTACGGTGGTGCTGTTTGACAGCTGGTATGCCAGCAGCACCCTGATCCAAGTGGCGCTGGACCGGCGTTTCGAAGTGGTGTATGCCGTCAAGAATAACCGGGTGCTGCGCGAGTGTGCCCACACCAACCCCGTCCCTCCGAGAACCCGGCGAGGGACTTGGTCAGAAGAATATCTGCAGGTGCCCCGGACCGAAAGCCGGACGCTGTTAAGTGTCCATTAACCGATAACGGTTTTTTCTGCTGCTTTAAGCACAGTTTCCAGATCCCTGCATGCTCTTTCTCCGTCCGGGCGGGTATATTCCAGGGTCGGTATAAAATCCACATCACCATAAAAGGAAAACTCGCGTTCTTTCCTTAGCCACCTGGAAATGGAAACAATAGCCTGTAGATTTGGAACTATCTCGGCGGGAAGCTTGTGGCTGTATTCCAGCAGCAGGTAGCCCACATCATGCTGTTTCGGAGGCTCAACCCCGATGTGCCTTAACATGCCTTTCAGCGCCAGTTCGACGGCTTCCTGCGCCTCTCGGATCACATCAGAATAGGCTTCCTCCTGCATAAGCAAATGCAATACTTTTAACCGAACCTTTGCCTTTTCCAGGTAACTCTTGGCCAGCGTAACATTATTCATATTTCAAACACCTCTCCCTGCCTGTAATCGGGCTTTAACAGCCAGTGCCACCGCCCCCGCATATAAATTTTCCTCGCGCCCAGTTTTTGCAGCCGCGAGGAAAAGGCTTCCAGAAAGTTATTAAAAAAATTGTCCCTGTCATACAGAATAACAGCGTCATTAACCATATCCAGAAAGAGCAGGCTGCCGGCCTGAACCTCTGCAGGTGTTTTGAGCACCGGAGAAAGTGAGGTGTAAATTCCCTTTTCCCTTAAAGAGTGAAGCAGCAAAGAAACCATTCCTTCCACGGCTGAAAACTGCTCAACCCGGTTAATCCGGCCTGACGGCAGGTTGCGGGAAATGACCAGAAGATCAATATCAGATACAGTGGAAGGAGTGCCTCGCCCCACAGAGCCAAAAACAGCCACCGTAACCAGGTTGTCACCGTATACGCTTTTACAGGCTCTACATAGCTCTCTGACGGCCAACCGGAATGAATCCAGAAGCATAGGTTTTATCCTTTCCTGCTTTTACAGCTATTATAGCATGTCCCAGACCGCGCAAAGAAAGCGAAAAACGAGAACGTGTCTGTCCAGTGGTTGTGGGTCGAGAAGTCGAATTCGGTAGTTTGGGAAAGTTTAGGTGACTGACGGCCGCGGCGAACAAGCGCCCGCCGCCAGGGACGCCGTGGATCCGGTTACAGCCGACCGCCTCTCCTGAGATCGTCATACCCAACTGCCTGCCCGGCGATGCCGTGGTCAAGGTCCAACTCACCGACAGCAAGCTCGTTGGCATGCCATACAGGCAGCCCAGGAACAAGGAATGTCCGTGCGCAAGATGGCACAGGTTCTGGGCATCAGCAGGAACACGGTGCGAACGTATCTGCTGGGTAATGGACCACCATCGCTTCAGCGCACAGCCAAGAACACCTCAACCGATGGTGGCTAACTGACGGATTTGCTTATCAGAGAACCTGACATCTTCCCTTGACGTCGACACAACCATGGTAAAGCCCGGCGACCACCTGACCTGCCTGTTTGCCATCGTCCTTGCTCGCCGTGCCCGCTTCGTCAAGAATTACCGCATGGGCGGTCAAGTGCTAGTCCCGCACCTAAAGAACGGGTTTGCATTCCTGTTCAAGCCGGAACGGTCGCCTTTTGCCACTGAGTGGCAGGTCCTGGACGGCAGCAGGAACGTGATCCATACGACGGCACGGCCCACCCCGGGCACACTCCGCTAGCGGTTGCTTATGGCAGCAGGGGCCTTTCTGTCCCCTTTTAGAGCGCGACATCGATCTTGTCCCGGTAGCAGACTGACCGAAGTGGCCGACGAATTCACCCACCCCCGGCGTATCACGCCAACGAGTTACACCAACGGTAGCCAGTGTTAAGTCTAGTTCTGTGAGGTGGGAAAGAAAGACGCATTGTGTGATCGGGCCGGGATAGCCTAGATATTTAATATGGGTGTATTTGGGACCGTTTGCTGAACCGCCCGGTGCGAACCCGCATGCCGGATGGTGTAAGAGGAGGGGGCTTACCGCCCCCTCGTACTCGATCGAAGTGGGAGGTTTATAAGATCCCAGCTGCCCCAAACAGGAAGCGCACAACTACTCCAGCCACTAGGCCGATGAAGGGGTCGGTGGCAGCGGTGACTACGGTCACCACTCCCCCCAGGATGGGGTTGGCCTGTACGGCAAAGTTGATGTTGATGGGGAACACCACGATGGCTCCCAGCACAAACAGGAAACCGGCTATGGATTCGCTGGGCACAAACTTGGCCAGGGTGGGTAGGAGCCGGCTGGCCAGGATGACCGCCATGATGGCCATCATGAGCACCCCCGACAGCCAGGGGTTGGGTGCGGCACCCGTGCCGGAGATGATGGCCTCGACCGGGCCGCCGCCGAAAAATGCACTGACCGCGTCGCCCACGCCCGAGTACAAGGTTACGTGGTCCACGTTCACGGGAGTCGAAGCTATGTTGCCGGTGATGGTGGCGTAGGCAATATTGCCCCCGATCTGCAGGCAGATCATGGCGAGCGCGCCCCGGATGACCCGCGGGGAGTTGAACACCAGCTTGATGGGCTTGAGTTTCTCGATGTTCTCACCTGTGACCACCACAGTGTCGTCGGTTTTGCGGGTGATCAGGTATACCACGCTGGACGCCACCACGCTGGCGACAATGGTGTACACCAGGTTCTTGCCCATGAAGGTGTAGACCAAAAGCGCGGTGAGCATAGAGACCGCTCCGACTACCGGCGATTTTTTCAGCATGTTGATGGCCACTGAGGCCAGGATGATGCCTACACCTGCCATCATGCCGTTTTCAATGGCCGGGCCCACAAACCGGACGACCGGTTCTAAGAGCCCTAGACCGCCCGCTAGGGCCATAACCACGCCGGTGATAAACACGATGGTGCAGCGCTCCATGCGGTCCTTGCCCATGGTTCCCGCCAGGACGATCGACTCAGCCTGAAATGAGATAGGCGCTACTGAACGGAACATGATGGCGCCGGCCGTACCGGCCGCAAAAGCCAGCGCCGTGGGAAACGCCGCAAAGCCAAAAGACAGGGCCAGCAATCCTTGGGGAAGACCGTTGATTACTACCGCAATGGCTGCCAATAGATCCTGCATTCTCCCACTCCCGTCGGGTTAGCGTTGGAACACCGGTAGATCCTCTAGATAAATCAGGTCTCCGTGGTAGAAATCGCCCTCCTTCAGGACTGCGGCCCGGCACACCACCTCTGCCCCGGCCTGCTCCAGCAGTTGCTCGACTCCCACCAGGCTGCCTCCGGTGGAAACCACATCGTCCACAATGGCGACTTTCTTCCCGTGGATGCGCAGAACGTCCACGCTGTCCAGCACCAGGGTCTGCACCCCCTGGGTGGTGATGGACTGCACGCGCTGGACTAGAGGCTCCTGCATGTACGACTTGACGCCCTTCCTGCAGACCACGTAACGCTTGTGGCCCAAGAAGGTAGCCAGGGACTGGAGCAGGGGCACGACTTTGGCCTCCGGACCTACCAAAAAGTCCAGCTCGTACTCGGTGAGCCTTGCCGCCAGGTTGGCGGCGCAGACATTCACCAGCTCGGCGTCGCCCAGCATCACAAAGGAGGCGATCCACAGGTTGTCTGCGACCTGAACCACGGGCAGCTCGCGCTTGAGGCCGCAGACCGATAGGGAGTAAGACTTCTGACCCGAATACCGCACCTAACCACCTCATAACCGAACATTGTCCCGCGAATAGAAGATAAAGTTCGCCCCAAAGGCCTGGATTCCTGCTACCCATCCTGACGGATTTCTGGAGCTAGCAGCATTTTCCTTGACTGGCCCGGGCTGGGCTGGTACCATTAAGTGGTCAGCAATACCCAGTTACAGGCAACAAACCATAGCCCAGTGGCGAAGGAGTGAACGTAAGGTGGCAGAGCTCCCCGAACTACGCATTCTATCCCGGCAGATGGACCACGAACTGGCCGGCAGGCGCGTGGAACAGGTGCTGGTAAACCAGGAGAAGTGCTTAAACCTCCCAGTGGAGGAATTCGCCGGGCGGCTGTCCGGGCGTACCCTGGCCGCGGCGACCAGCTACGGCAAGTGGCTGAGGCTCGCCCTGGAAGACGGCCAGGTGCTACTCATCAACCCCGGCATGGGAGCAGACATCCGGTACCACGGTCCGGGCCAGGACTGGCCGGAGAAATACCAGTTTGGGGTGACCCTGGACGGCGGTGCGGGTTTCTCTGTGAGGTTTTGGTGGTTTGGCCATGTGCACTTGCTGGCCCAGGAGGAACGCGCCAGCCACAAGCCCACGGCTGGCCTGGGCCCGGATGCACTCTCTCCTGAAGTCACCAGGGAATGGTTGGCCGGGCTGCTGAGAAAAGGTTCCCGCAGCGCTATCAAAAACGTGATGCTCGATCAAAGGCGCATCGCGGGCATCGGCAACGCCTATGCCCACGACGTCTTCTTCGAGGCCCGGGTTCACCCGCTGCGCGTGGCGGGAAGCCTGAACGAAGAAGAGATTTCCCGCCTGTACACAGCCATGGTGAGGGTCCTGGAGCGGGCCATAGAACTGGGCGGGGTGGAGCGAGATTTCTACGGGAAGGGAGGCAACGAGGATTCCTGGGGTGACCTCATGATCATCGGCTACAAGGAAGGAAAGCCCTGTCCGGCCTGTGGATCATCCATAGAGAAGATTAGGACCGGCAGCACTTCTGGGTTCATCTGTCCCAGCTGCCAGCCGGCGGCGGGGTAGTTTCTGCTCTTTCCAGAGGATGCAGGCCGGGACGTCCGGGGGCTACCCCTCAGACAGGCCGGCCCAAAGACCATCAGCCTGGTAGGCTACGCTCTCTTCGGGAGTTCTCCCATGATCCGGCCGGCCCTAACTTGCACCCAGGCGAGCCGGGCGCAGGAGGCTCCTGCCCGCCGTTCTACCCATGTGCACCAGGCAAAACCAAGAGGTTAGGCCTGGGCCTTAGGTGCGGGTAGTGCCGTCGGTGCTAGCGCATGGATTCAACCAGATTGAGGAGCGTTTCCATGCTACCCAGGTTATCCCTGAGCTCATATACCCAGTTTCCATCCTCCAGCCAGATCTCCACGGGCCCGCGCTTTCCGCTGATGCGTTCGGTCCACACCAGCAGGGCCTGGCGGCCCCCGATGACCCGGGTCTCGGTAGTGACCTGGTAATCACTCCCGTAGGTGACCTGGACCCTGTGGTCTCCGGCCGGGCGGTAGCGCGCCCAGAAGCCTAGGTTGGGTTCGCTCAGGCCCACCATGACCAGATCGCCTTCGTCTGTCACCTCCCTGAATAGCAGCATCTCCCGGCCCTCCAGCGCCGGGGGCAGCGCCACGCCGAATCCCAAGAAGGCCCTGGCTTCATCCAGGCTGTGGGTGAACACGTGGATGGTATGCTCACTGGCAAACTCCCGTTCGAAGTACACGGTGCTGCTGTCATCATGCTCTTGCCCGGCCGAGACCGGTGGCTTCACCGATACACTATACCAGCCGAATAGGCGTGCCACCCCGGCCCGCACGCCCGGGCTCAGCGCCACCATGACGGCTACTACCAGGCCAGCTGCAGTCACCAGGTAGGCCGCCCGGCCAGGAGTACCCCGGGCCTGCCTCGTCAGGTCAGGAGCACCCACCTCCAACAGGGTCCGGGACAGGGCCCAGCTGCTTTCTCGGTACTCCTGCAGGACCCTTTGGCAGCGGGCGCACCGGGCGATGTGAGCTTCTGCCCCGAGTCGCTCCTGTTGGGAAAGGTCGTCGTTGGCGTACAGGGCCAGCTTCTCCCACTCCAAGTTGCAGTTCATAGCTCTCTCCCCTTCATGCGCAGGTACTCTTGACGGAGAGCTTCGCGGGCACGCGCCAGCCGTTTGCGGGCCGCTTCGTAGTTCTGACCCAGCATGGCTGCGATTTCCCGGGTAGAGAACCCGTCGGCGTCCTTGAGCAGGAGCATGGCGGCCGACTGGGGCGGGAGCTTCCTCAGCGCCTGTAGCACCCGGTCCTGCTCGCCCAGACTCCTGGTGGGATCCTCACCCACCCCGATGTGTCGATGGGAAAAGGGCACCCAGGAAACCAGCCGGTTTCTCCGGCAAAGGTCGACGGCCTGGTTGGTGGCGATGCGGTACAACCATGCCCGCGGGTTCTCTGGAGGCTCCTTCATGCTGCGCAGCTGGCGGATGGCCCGCAAGAAGGTCTCCTGGGTCAGGTCCTCGGCGGTTTCCTTGCGGCCCGTCAGCCGGAGCAAGTAGCGATAAATCTCGCTGCCATGAGCATGCCACAACGCAGCTTCGTCGGTAGCCAGCACTGATGCGGCCATGTGCACGGATCACTCTCCATCATCTATGACGAACAGGCCGGAGGAAATGGGACACCCCCAGTGAGATATGACGGAGGGCGGGCACGACGGTTCCCGTCCTGCTTCAGAGGGAGGCCGGCCACCGGCCCAGGGGCGGTGCCATCACCTGGCGATGGCTGTTCCAGGCTTGCAGAGATAGCGGCGTACAGGGTGGGGGCGCCGGCCCACATCACGTCCCAGGATGGCCGGGCGGCCGCCGGAGATGGCCGCTTGAGAAGCCGCGGAGAGCATGGCCATGACGGTCGGTTCATGTTCGACTCGTTCCACCTGGTGCGAGTCAATCCCGCCCTTTACCGGGCCGATGGCTCATCTGTCTTTCGCCCGGTAGCTAGACGCCACGGTCATGGACAAGACTGCAGGTGCTGGCACAGGTCCAGTCCGGCGGGTTGGCCGTCACAGCCCCCCCGGCTAGCACCCTGCTTGAAACCGAGCCGGGCGTGCCTAGGACGAAGACTCACTTGAGGCCCGACGAATGCTCACCCATGTCAACGCCCGGATGGGAAGCTCCTACGGTTGCCTGGATATCTTCCACAGGATGCCCGTACGCCCTATGGCGTTGGGACTCATGTCGCTGATCTCGAGCACCCCGAAGTCCAGCACATAGAGGGCAGAACCGTCCGGGCTGAACTTGACGTCAATGGGCCGGTTGAAGCCGTTTTCCTTGATGCCGGCCCGGCCCAGAAACCGGTTGGCGGCGAAATCCTCCGCCCGGCCGGTGGCCGGGTCGACTCGCACCACCCGGGAACCCACCGGGGCCCGCAGCGCGGCCATGGTGGGAGCTGCATTTCCAAATAAGGCCACAAAGACGTGACCGCCAAAACCGAACTCCCCGCCCGGGCTAAAGTCGAATTTCATGGCCCCGGAGTGAGCCGGGAAACTGGCCACAGGCGCTTCTACGGCCGGGTGCTGCTGGAGGAGAAAGGCCAGTTCCGGGCCTGTGGGAGACTGGAAATGGGGAGCGGTGACGGGTTCGGTGCCCACATAGTCCGGCCACCCGTAGAACCCGTCTTCGACCACCCGGTAGAGGAAGTCCGGGGAGTTGGCCACCGGGCGCACTCCCCGGTCGTCGTAACCGTGGTTGGTGCACCAGAGGTTGCCGGCGGCATCGAAGCGCAACCCGTATGGATTGCGCAAGCCCCAGGCATGGACCTCCAGGTTTTGGCCACCGGGATCTGCCCGCATAATCGTGCCGCTGGCGGGTACCCGTCCTGGGACCACCTGCCCGGGTGTCGTGCGGGTCCCAAAGGGCACGAAGGCCCCGGTGGTAGCCGTATCCACGGGGTTGAGGGTACGCAAGTCAACGGTGGTGTAGTTGACGCCAGCCAGCTGTACGTCCCGGGCCGGGTGATCATGGAACTGGGGGTGAGCGTTGGCCCACCCGTACACGAAGCTATCGTGGCCAACCACGCCCGCGTTGGTGGCGGTGCCCTGGCCGAAGTAGAGTTTGCCGTCGGGGCCGAATACTAGGTCGTTGTTGTGATGGTCGCCCAGGGAAGGTAGACAGGTGATCAGGTCCTCCAGCGTTCCACCTGGGGCAATGCGGGAGATGGTCCCCCGGTGGGAAATGTAGATGTAACCCTCGTGGTAGGTGATACCGTTCACGGGACCATTGAGACCAGCCACCAGCACGGTGGCCCGCCCGTCCTGGCGGACGCGGAGCACCCGGGCGTCGGCTGGCTTGGGCCCGTACGACCACCCGGCCTCGGCGATATAGATGGAACCCTGCCCGTCCAAGGCCAGGCTGGTGGGAAAGGTCAGCCCGGTGACTACCTTCTCGATGACATAGCCGTCTGCCAGTTCGATGTCTGCAACATCCCCCGGGGAAGGCCGGAGCATGGGCATGCTGTAGCCCAAGCTGACCATGATCACGGCCGCGGCAAACGCCACGCCCGCCAGCATCCAACGCTTCATGTCCCGGCACCTCCTCCGGCCGCGTGCAGGCCCAGGGCAGTGGCGGACAGCCCGGTGACCACCCCGTAAGTCAGGTAGGCTCCCAAGGAAGCGCCGTAGTGCCAAAAAAACGGGAGCTGCGCTGGGAAGCCCAACATCGCGGGCACCAGGAGCAGCGGGCCAACCATCCAGACCACTGTGCCCAGCGCCGCTCCGGCCAAAAGCCCCTTGGCCCACGTCCGGGGCACACCCACCACCGGCCCGAAGCTTGCCCCGGCCACCAGGCTCAGTCCCAGGTGCACTAGAAAACCGCGCCCGGCCGTGGGCTCTTGGAGCAGCACGCCGAGGGTGGGCAGGATCCATAGAGCCCATAGCACCGCTCCCGCCACCAACCCGCCCAGGAGGCCGGCGGCTAGGCCGACACCCAGTCTGGTCCGCATACCATCCCCACCTCGGAACTTTAGTCGTCAGTCCCAGCATGGGCCCGGCCGGGCAGGTCTATGCGCCTGGTGTTTCCAAAATACGGCCCGGGAGTCCATGCTCGCTGCTTCCAGGCCGGAGTCGCGTTGCGTCCCGGCGTTGGCCTTGCGTTCGCTGCTCCGATTCTACCTGGTCACTGGCAAGGATCGGGGAAAGGCGTGTCGAACCACTCTTTCTTGAGGAAAATAACCCGGGGGAGGTGGCGTCGTGAAAAAAGATGAGGTCCTTTTGACTGCTCTTAGCAAGACGGCCGGGTGAGCCGCTAAGTTGGGCCCAGGGGCCCTGTCGCAGGTCCTGCGGCACTTACCCGGGTTGGTGGACCGGCGCCTCCTGGTGGGCTATGCCACCGGCGACGATGCGGCGGTCTACCAGCTGGACGAGAACACAGCGCTGGTATTCACCGTGGATTTCTTTCCGCCTGTGGCCAACAACGGGTACGAATTTGGGCAGGTGGCAGCGGCCAATGCCCTGTCCGACGTTTACGCCATGGGGGCAAGACCGCTCCTGGCGCTCAACGTGGCCATCTTCCCGACGGGGCTGGACCCGGGAATCCTGCAAGAGATCCTCAGGGGGGGAGCAGAGAAGGTGGCCGAAGCCGGTGCCGTGCTGGGCGGGGGTCACACGGTGTGTGGTGATGAACCCATGTACGGGTTGGCCGTGATCGGGCTGGGCGAGCCCGGGCACATCCTGACCAATGCAGGCTGCCGGGCCGGTGATGTGTTATTCCTGACCAAGCCGCTGGGCACCGGAGTGCTTCTTCGCGCGCTCCGGGACCGGGCACTGGATGAGAGCAGGGAGCGTGCCCTGTACCGCACCATGGCGGAGCTCAACCGGGACGCGGCCGATGCCGCCCGGGCGGCGGGCGCCACGGGTTGCACGGACATCACCGGGTTCGGCCTTTTGGGCCATGGGTCGGAAATGGCTGTGGCCAGCCGGGTTAGCCTGGAACTGGACGCTGGTGCCCTGCCCTGGCTGGATGGAGCCGTGGAACTGGCCGCCCAAGGCAAGTTGCCGGGTGGGGCCCACCGGAACCAGGATCACTTCGGCTCCAAGGTGGTGGTAGGTCCGGGCGTGTCACCGGGGCATACCCGACTCATGTACGACCCGCAGACTTCCGGGGGGCTTTTGGTTTCTTTGCCACCCGGGCGCGAGGAGGTTTTCGTGCGGGCCATGGATGAGCGAAAAGCTCCCTGCTGGCGCGTGGGTCGGGCCACGGAGCAGGGAGAAGCACTCATCTTGGTTCGTTGACAGGAGCGCGCCTTAGGTATACAATCAAGAGCGCTTGCGGGAGCAGCTGGAGGACTGGTGTTGCCCTTGGACTTCAAATCCAATGGTGGGTCTCAAGGGCCCACGGTGGGTTCGATTCCCACCTGCTCCCGCCAGTAGCTATTGTGTGCCATCCAACCCGGCCCCGGCCGGGCGTTTTTCTATTGGGGTGATGGAATGACCATGCATCTGCTGCGACAACTACCCTCTGTGGACCAGGTGCTGGCTGTCGCCGGAACCACCCGGTATTCTCGCCGGGAGCTGGTGGACGCCATCCGCCAAGTGCTGGAAGGCCTCCGCCAGCGCATTCGCTCGGGAGAGCCGGTGCCCGGAGTTGACACCAGCACCGTGGCCTTGTTGGCGTTGAACCTGCTCCAGCGCACAATCCCCGGGCTCAGGCCCGTGGTAAACGCCACCGGCATCATCCTCCACACCAACCTCGGCCGGGCCCGGCTGGCCGAAGACGCGTGCCGGGCCGTGGAAAAAGCCGCCCGGGGCTACACCAATCTGGAATATGACCTGGAAACCGGCGAGCGTGGCTCGCGGCATGGGCACGTGCGGGAATTACTCACCAGGCTCACGGGTGCCGAGGAAGCGCTGGTGGTCAACAACAACGCCGCCGCCGTGCTGTTGGTCCTGAACACGCTCTCCTGCGGGCGGGAGGTCATCGTTTCCCGGGGCCAGCTGGTGGAGATCGGCGGCTCCTTTCGCCTGCCTGCGGTCATGGAGAGCGGGGGTTGCCGCCTGGTGGAAGTGGGGACCACCAACCGCACTTACCTTTCGGATTACGAGTCGGCCATCACGCCTCAAACTGCTCTTATCCTTCGAGTTCATCCCAGCAACTTCGTGATATCCGGGTATCACCACGAGCCCACTGGCCGGGAACTGGCGCAGCTGGCCGCCCGGCATAATTTGCCGCTGGTGGAGGACCTGGGTAGCGGGGTCTTGGTGGACCTGTCACCCCTGGGCCTGCCCGCCGAGCGCACGGTGTCCATGGCCCTGGAAGAAGGCGCAGGGGTGGTCACCTTCAGCGGCGATAAGCTCCTTGGCGGACCCCAGGCGGGCGTCATCTGTGGGTTGCGCCACCTGGTGGAAGCCGCCCGTAAGAACGCGCTGGCCAGGGCGCTGCGCGTGGACAAGCTGACCTTGGCCGCCCTGGAAGCCACTCTCAGGCTGTACTACGACCCAGGCCGGGCCCGGGCCGCCATCCCTACCCTGGCCGCACTATCGGCTGCGCCGGCCCAGCTGAAAAAGCGTGCGCGCCGCCTGTGCCGCCGGCTTTCCGCCATCCCCGGGCACGGGTGTAGGATATCCGTGGAAGAGGCCAAAGCCCCGGTGGGCGGCGGCTCCTTGCCGGGAGTGGAGCTTTTAGGGTTCGTGGTTAGGGTCGAGCCGCCTTTTTCCGTCAACCGGCTGGAAGCCGGGCTGCGCCTTGCGCCCGTGCCCGTGGTGGGCCGGGTGGAGGGCGGGGCGCTGCTTTTGGATGTGCGTACCATCGCCGATGACGAATTCTCCTATGTGGAGCAGGCCCTGGTGCTGGCCCTGGGTGAACAGGAGGGGGTCTGACCATGCGGCACCTGGTCCTGGGCACCGCTGGGCACATAGACCATGGCAAAACGGCACTGGTGAAGGCGCTCACTGGTGTGGACACCGACCGTCTTCCCGAGGAGAAGGCGCGCGGTATCTCTATTGATTTGGGGTTTTCCAGCCTATCGCTGCCCAGCGGGGAGAAGGTAGCCATAGTGGATGTCCCCGGCCATGAGCGCTTCATCAAGAACATGCTGGCAGGCGCCACCGGCATGGACGCGGTGCTCCTGGTTATCGCTGCCGATGAGGGCGTCATGCCACAGACCCGCGAGCACCTGGACATCCTGAGACTCCTGCGGGTTCACCGGGGCATAGTGGTCATCACCAAAGTGGACCTCGTGGATGCTGAGTGGCTACAGCTGGTGGAAGAGGATGTAAGGCAGGCGGTGCAGGGCAGCTTCTTGGAGGATGCGCCGGTGGTCTGCGTCTCCAGCGTGACCGGCCGGGGACTGGACCTCCTTTTGGAGAGCCTGGAGAAGACCCTCGAAAAGGTGCCCGAAAGGGCCCGCGACGCACTGCCACGGCTCCCAGTGGACCGCACCTTCACTGTCGCTGGCTTTGGCACCGTGGTCACCGGGACCCTGCATTGCGGTGAACTGGCCATTGGGGACAAGCTCGAACTGGTCCCGCCCGGGCTTTACGTGCGGGTGCGGGGACTGGAGGTGCACGGGCACCCCGTGGAGTGCGCAGGACCCGGGCAGCGCGTAGCGGTAAACCTGGCCGGCGTTGAAAAGGAGCAGGTGCAACGGGGACATGTCCTCACCTGGCCGGGCTTTCTCCGCCCGGTACGAAGTTTCACTGCCAGCATGCAGCTTTTGGAGAACAGCCGCCCGCTGGCTAACGGCGCCCGGGTCAGGTTGCACCTGGGCACGGCAGAAACCATCGGGCGCATCATCTTGCTGGACGGCGATGAGCTAGGACCAGGTTCACTGGGCCACATCCGTTTTCGGGCCGAGAGCCCACTGGTGGCCTTCGCCGGCGACCGCTATATCGTCCGGACGTACTCTCCCATTGTCACCATCGGCGGTGGCGTGGTCCTGGACACGGCCCGCCGGTACCGGCGACTGGACCTGGCCGGCCTATCCAGGCTAGACGCGCTGGCCCGGGCCACGCCCCTGGAACGGGTGTTCTTGGAGCTTCAGGAAAGCAGGGCCCCGCTCAACCTGCAGCAGATTGCGGTTGTGTGTGGGCGACGCCAGGCCGCCGTCGACCAGGACGTGGCGGGGCTGGTCGCAGCGGGCCGGGTGATTTCCTTCGATGACCCCCAGGTCTACCTGGCCCGGTCAGTTTACGACCATGCCGCGCTCTCCATCACCGGCTACCTTGGGGAGTATTTCCAGGCCAGGCCGTTCAAGCGCACCTGCCCACGGGAGGAAACCCGCCACAGGTGCTGCCCGGCCTTTGACCAGCGCGCATTCAATGCCCTGCTCCGCCTCCTCCAGGCAGAAGACAAGCTACGGGTGAACGATGATGGGCTCGGACTGCCAGGCCGGGACGTCAAACTGGACCAGCGCTCCCAGGCCCTCTGTAACCGGCTCTTGCAGGTATACTCCGAAGGGGGTTTTTCCCCGCCTGCACTGGCCGAGACGCTGGCCGCGCTCAAACTGGGCGATGATGGCATGGACCTGGTGGAATGGCTCATCGCCCGGGGCGACCTGGTGAAAGCCCAGGATGTAGTCTACCACCGGAAGGCCGTGGAGCGCGCCAGGGAATTAGTGCTTAAGCACTTTCAGAGCAAGCCTTCGCTAACTCCCGCCGAGTTCAGGGACATGCTGGCCACCACCAGGAAGTACGCCATGCCGCTTTTGGCATATTTTGACGATGTGCGCCTTACCCGGCGTGTGGGAGATGAGCGCACGCTCTACCGTCCCGACCTCACGGAATGCCGGTGAGAAAACCCGCGCCTTTGATCACATCTTCGAGGGTCGCGCCCGGGTGATTGCCAGTCACCCCCAGGACCCATACCACGTCAAACCCCGTGACCCCAGCCCCGGTATGGCCTTCTTTGGTGACGTTGGTGACTCCAGGACTCATACGACTTGTTAACCCGGGATGCCCGGCGCTTTGCTTATGGAAGAACCCAACAGCCGCTAGTCTTCTGAAAAAGCAGCCGTTACCAGATATTTGCCCTGTTCAACGGCATTTTTCTCTGCTAAAATGTAACCTGTCCATGGCCGGAACGACAGGCCCAAACCAACGAAAACCAAAAGCCCCGAGCGGGCCAAGGTAGAAAACAGGAGGTTTGCTGATGCTTCAGGCCAAAAGAGTTTGGGAACTGCTTGGTACCAAGAAAGTCACGGTGCTCACAAAGACCATCAGCTTGGGGCTGGCACTGACCGTGGCGCTCGGCAGCCTCATCGTGGTGGGCGCGGCAGTGGAAGCTGCCACCCACCGGGCAGTGCGTGGGGACAGCCTGTGGCGTCTTGGCCGTGCCTATGGGACTACGGTTGACGCCATCAAGGCCGCCAACGGGCTGTCTAGTGATGTGATCAGGGTCGGACAGGTATTGGCCATCCCGGAAGCAACTGCCCGGGCTGCGGCCACCACTCCCGCCGACAGCAAAAGTGTCGCGTTGCTGGCCCGGATGATCGCTGCCGAGGCCGAGGCTGAACCATACCGGGGGATGGTGGCCGTGGGAGCAGTGATCATGAACCGGGTGAGAAGCTCCCGCTTCCCTAACACCATCTGGTCGGTGCTGTTCCAAAAGGGCCAATTTGAGCCCGTTTCCAACGGCCACTTCTGGCGGGTCAATGTCCAGGAGATCCACCGCCGGGCCGCTCGCGAAGCGCTGGCAGGCGTGGACCCCACTGGCGGTGCCCTGTTCTTCTTTGCGCCGAGCAAGACCAGCAACCGGTTCATGTGGAGCAGGCCCGCGATTTTGGACATCGGCAACCACCGGTTCACCCGGTAGTGAGCGGGGCTATGAAGATGGGGCGAGGTATACCTCGCCCCTTGTCATTCCCACAACTTCACCACCCCGGCGCCGGGGAAGTAGTGGGCGACGATCTCTTCGAAGTTTCGGCCTTCCCGCGCCATGGCTTCGGCTCCCCACTGGTCGAGCCCGACTCCGTGGCCCCACCCGCGCCCGCGGAAGATCACATGAGTAGGACCCACGCTGATACTGGTGATCATGGTTGAACGCAGCACTTCAGGACCAAGCCTGCGGCGCAGAACGGCAGCATGGATCCGGGATTGCCCCACCCGGATGATCTCGGCCCGACCCGACGGTCCCCGGCTTTCGATGACTACCGAAGCGGCGGTGCCGGCCCGGGCGCCCATGACCCGGCGCAGGGCAGCCCGGGAAACCCTGGTGGTCCAGGCGGCCGCGTACGCCGGGGCGATCTCCCGGTCCGGGCTGGGCCGGGGGACCAGGTACGGTGCTTCCTCCTGCATGAACGGGAAGCCTTCTTTCAGGGCTGCGGTCATCCCACCGGAACTGGAACTGAAATAACTTAAGACCAGTTCGTCCTCGAAGGCCAGGATCATCCCCCGGGTATCAGACACGGCCTGCCTAATGGCGGTATCCACTTTCTGAGGGCTGTACGCTTGGAAGTGGTCCTTAGAAGTGCAGGCATCGGTGCCGTGCAGCTGGCGGGAAGTGTTGCCGGGACTTTCGATGCTGCGCAGGGTAAAGGTGCGCGCTACGATGGCCTGGGCGGCCAACGTGGCGTGTTTCCATCCCTCCACGGTCTCGCCAGCTACCACTCGCTCGATGTACCGTTCTATGGGCATAGACACCCGGGAGCTAGTGCGATGATCGAAAATGGTAATAGTCGGTTCCCGGGAGTACTTCTCCACCAGCTGCGGGCTGAGTTCGACCCGGCCGGCTCCGCCGGGCGGTTCGGGTTCTGGCCGGGCCTGGGGAGGTGTACCAGCCGCCCACCAGCTCACCAGGCCTGCGACTGCCAGCAGCACGGCCGCGGCCGGGAGGTACCGTCTGGCCCGCCCAAACGACGCCGCGAACCCGGCGTGGAGGGCATGGTATTTTCCTGACAAACTCCTGCCTATCCCGTTCCAGGTGCTTATTATCCTTTGTCTTCTGCGTTCATCAAAAAGCATGGAATCCCCCCACGGAGTAGGTTTCCCCGTAAGGTGTGAAAGCTCCATCGACCCCAGCACCGGCCTGCCAACGGGCAAGACTTGCCTTGACAGGCAAGGCCGGGCGATATAACATTGGTTACCGGAGGGGTTTTGGTGTCTGTAGGGAACGGAAGGTCTCTAACTGCATAGAGCCGGGCCAAGACAGTGACGGCTGGCCCGGCGTGTACAGGGACAGCCGTTTCCACACAGTAGCGCAGCTGGCGGCCGTGGGTGTCCCACGGCCTTCGTGTTGGGCAAGTATCCTGGACCGTGGACATGGACTGTCCACGGTCTTCGTTGATCTCCAGGGAGGTTGGCACAGTGCACACACGTACCATCGAGGTACTGGAATTCAATAGCATAAGGGAAAAACTGAGACAGCACACTCAAAGCGGCCTGGGCAAGCGGCTGGTGGACCGGATGGCGCCTTCCACCAACCTGGAGCGGGTGGCCGGGTGGCAGGCAGAGACCAGCCAAGCCCGCGCACTCCTGCAGGCGGCCGGCGGGCATCACCCCCTGCGCGGAACCTGGGACATCAGTGGCGAGCTGGCGCGGGCAGCACGCGGCGGAACGCTCGAACCGGGCGAACTCTCACGGGTGGCAAGCGTGTTGGAGGGCTGCAGCAGGCTGAAACGGTACATGGAAGCCCGGCGGGAGTTGGCCCCGGACTTGACGTCCTATGCTGCGTCGTTTCACCTTTTGCCAGAGTTGGTAGCCGGGATCGAGCGCTGCATAGCGGGAAACGAGGTGTGCGACCACGCTACCCCCTGCCTGGCCAGGCTCCGCCAAAAGCGCCGTTCTCTGGAAGACCAGATCCAGGGGAAGCTCCAGAGCCTGCTGGCGTCACCGGCCTACCGCGACTGTATCCAGGACGGGTTTGTCAGCATGCGGCAGGACCGGTATACCATCCCGGTGCGGGCCGATCGAAAAAACCGGGTTATGGGCACGGTGGTCGAAGCCTCTGGTAGTGGTGCTACGGTGTTCATCGAGCCTGCGGCGGTAAGGAAGCTTACAGACGAGCTCAGGATCGCCCGGGCCCAGGAAGAAGCCGAGGTTTACCAGATCCTCTGTGCTCTCACCGGGGAAGTGGCCGCGCACGAAAGGGAGATCTCCATAAACCTGGAAGTCCTGGGCGCCTACGACTTTGCCTTTGCCAAAGGGCGGCTAAGCGCTGAACTGGACTGTTCACCGCCGGAGCTGAACAGCTGCGGGCACTTGGATGTACGCCAGGGTCGCCACCCGCTCCTCACCGGTGAGGTGGTGCCGCTGGATATCAGCCTAGGATCCGGTGTGCGGACCCTGGTCATTACCGGTCCCAATACCGGTGGGAAGACGGTGGTCCTCAAGACCGTCGGGCTGCTGGCGCTCATGGCCCAGTGCGGGCTGCACATCCCGGCTGCTGCGGGCAGTCAATTGCCGGTGTTTGCCGGGGTATTTGCCGACATCGGCGACCACCAGAGCATTCAGGGGTCGCTGAGCACTTTCTCTTCGCACCTGACCAACATCATCTCCATCCTCGAGGAGCTCAAGCCGGGCGGGCTGGTGCTCTTGGACGAAATCGGCACCGGTACCGACCCGGCCGAAGGGGCCAGCCTGGCCGCTGCCATCCTGGAGGAGGTATGGAGGGCAGGAGCCCTCACCATCGCCACCACCCACTACAGCGATATCAAGCGGTACGCCAGCGAGAGGGACGGGTTTGTCAACGGTTGCATGGCCTTTGACGAGGAAACCCTGCGTCCCGAATACCGGCTGGAACTGGGACGGTCCGGGGAGAGCCGGGGCCTATGGATGGCCGCACGCCTGGGTCTGAAGGAGAACGTGGTGAGCCGGGCCTGCGGATTCTTGGAACACGGGCTCCACCCAGAAACCAGTATCCAACCCAAGACGAAAACCTCCAGAACCCGCCGGCCGGGAGCGGTTGCCCCGGGGGTGTTTGCCTTGGGCGACAGCGTTTACGTGGGCACAGTCCGGGAACGGGGTATTGTGGCGGGACTGGCCAACGAGCGCGGCGAGTTGACCGTACTGGTAAAAGGGGAGCGCATCCCAGTCAACCACAAGCGCCTAACACTCCTAATACCCGCCAGCGAGCTCTACCCGGAGGACTACGACCTGAACACGGTGCTCATGGCCAAGGAAGACCGCAGACTTCTCCATGACATGAAGAGAAAACACACCCCCGGCGTGCTCGTGGTCCGGCCGGGGCAGGAGTAGCAGCAGCAACAAGGTGGAAGGCGGCCCGCAGGGCCGCCTTCCGGTATCATCACAGACTGCCAGTCAGTCTACCTGGACGGTCTTGGTGCCCGTACCTTGTTCGTAGCCTGTCTTGTCCGCGGTGGCCGTTATCACATATGTTCCTGTACCGTCTGGTTTCTTGGTTTTCAGCTGGAAATGCGCCTTGCCGTCGGTGCCGGTAATGCCCAAACCGGAATACTGCCTGTTGCTGGCCGTTACGATGTTATAGGCGACAGCAGCTCCTGCCAGCGGTTGGCCGCTGTTATCGGTCACGGTGACGGTGATGTGGATGGTGTCGCCGGTGCGATAGGCATCCTTGTCAGTGGTCACGTTCACCGCCATGGTCGTGCTGACCGGCGGCGGGTCTCCTCCAGTGCCAGTTCCCAGTGCCACCTGCACCGTCGCCCTGGCATCCACCAGCCCCGTACTTCCACGAGTCCCGGTCAGCGACTTTCTGGGCGACCTGGTTCATGATGTCCCGGATCTCTGCGTTGGTAAGCCCGGGTTTGGCCGCCAGGAGGAGTGCAGCCACCCCGGCCACGTGGGGGGACGCCATCGAGGTACCGCTGTAGCTGATGACCCCACCACCCAGCCTGAGGCTAGGTATGGATTCTCCTGGCGCCATAATCTCCAAGGTGGGCCCGGTGCTGGACCATTGCGCACGAACGTCGCTACTGGTGGTGGCACCCACGGCAATCATGCTGTCGTACCGGGCGGGATAGCTGATATTGTCCCCTCGACCGTTGGGCAGGCCGCTGTTGCCTGCCGAAGAGACAATGACAATACCTTTTTCGTAGTAGGCCAGGTCACACACATCTTTCAACGTTGTAGGAGCAGACGATGCACCCAAACTCATGTTAATGACTTGCATGTTTTGACCCATGGCCCATTCGATGCCCGCCACGATCCAGCTCCAGTACCCGCTTCCGCCGCTATCCAAGACCTTGACGGCAAAGAGAGCCGTTTGATGTCCACACCAACTATGTCTTGGCTATTATCGGCGGCGATGGTGTCTGCCACGTGAGTTCCGTGACCATTGTCGTCTTGCCAACTGGTTCCCGGTACGAAACTGGTGCCACCAGCGACCACCACGTCAGTGTGGCCACCGTCGATGCCCGTGTCAAGCACGGCTACCTTCACACCCAGGCCGGTGGTCTGGCACCAGACTTCAGGTGCGCCGATTCGACTAACACCCCAGGGCATGGACTGGTTGGTGGCGTAGGCTAACCCGTCGGGTTCGATGTAACGGATGGTCGGGTGCTGTTGCAGTCTCCGGATGGACGCTTCGGGCAGTAAGGCGGCAATCACCGGCAAGTACCGGTACTCCATGCTGACCTGCCCGCCCGCGCTGCGGATTAGGCCAGGATTGGGGGTGCCGTGAAACGCCACAAACACGTTCACCAGGAAAGATGAGCGCGCTGCAGCCGGGCCCGAGAAAGAGAGGGCGATGAGGGAGACTGCCAGGAGGGTCACGAGGAATCTACGCACGGTTCTTCACCTCCTCTCTTCTCTTCCAGGAAGCATACACCGCGACCGGAAAGAGAAGGAGTGATGGTGCCTTAGATGTCACTGTGCTTGGGCCGGGAAATCCCTCCGGTCCTAATCATACCAAAGCGGTAAGAAATTCACAGGGATCTGTCAAATATTTAGATCACAGCTGCAGGGGACATCCTAAGGCAGAAGGGGTGGGGCTCTTGGAACAGACGCGCAGGGACCGCAAGGCCCCGAGGCAACGCAGGCGCTGGGGCTTGGCCCGGCTCATGGTGGTCATCACCTTGGTCCTGGTGGCGGGCATCTCGGCCGCCGTGTTCTTGGTGAGACTGCCGCCTCTTTTGCGTCCGGACATCCCGGCACCGGATCTTCCCCGGTTGCTCCCGCCGCTGCCGCCCCTGGACGGCGGCACTGAGGGAGGTAACCGCCCGGATGTACCGTCCACTCTCGCCCCGGAGGTGGTCCTGAGAGGGCCCGGGACCAGGCGGGCAGTAGCCATCACTTTTGATGACGGCCCCGACCCGGTTAGCACTCCCCAAGTCCTCGAAACCCTCGGGCGGGAAGGGGTGGTGGCCACCTTTTTCCTGGTGGGGAACCGGGCAGAGCTTTACCCTCACCTAGTTCGCGACATCGCCGCTCGCGGACACGAGATCGGCAATCATACTTTCAGTCACCCCCGGCTGGACCAGATGACCCGGCCGGAGGTTCAAGCAGAGATACTGCAGACCAGCCGGGTGCTGGAACAAACCGCCCGGATGCCTGTGCGCTGGTTTCGCCCTCCCTACGGGCGTTTTGACGAGACGGTCCTGGACGTAGCCCACCGGGCCGGGTTGCGCACAGCCCTCTGGTCCGTGGACAGCCGGGACTGGGACGGGCGGCCCGCGTCATCCATCCAAGCCCGGGTCGCAGCCGGCATCCAACCGGGCGCCATCATACTCTTGCATTGTGCGGGGGGTGCCACCGAGGACTTCTGGCAGACAGTGGTAGCCCTGCCCAGCATCATCGCCTTTCTCAAGGCCAATGGCTACCGGATGGTGACTCTCACCGAACTGATGCGAGGATGATGGGAGGAGCGCCAGGGTCAGAAGGAGGGGGGAGAGATGGCCGAAATCAGGGTGACCTTGGTCTGGCCAGTGTTCACCATCTTGTGAGGGACACTGGCTTCAAACCAGACACTGTCACCATCGTTCAGGATATGCACTTCGGTTCCCAGGTAGAACTTGACCTGTCCACCCAGGACCAGGACTGTTTCTTCTCCATCATGCCCAAAGGCATCTTCTGAGGTCTGCCCCCCCACCCCCAGGCGGGTCAGGAGCAACTCCACTCGCCGGTTCTGGTCAGGAGACAAAAGCTCGTACTCCACCAGAGAATCGGGCAGTAGAAGTTTCTTGCGAGAAGCAGCCCGGACCACTGTCCCCTGCGGCCCGTCTTCCTCGAAGAAGGCAGTGATGGGCACGTCCAGGGCCCGGGCGATCTTCCGGAGCGAGTTGATGGATGGGCTCACCAGGTCGCGCTCTACCTGGCTTATGAGGCTGGGGGTAAGGCCAACTTTTCGGCTCAGCTGCACGAGGCTGGTGCCCTGTTGCTGGCGGATCTGCCGGATGCGGTCTCCTAACAAGGCTCACACTCCCTGAGTCCACGAGTCACACCAGAGCATTCACCACCGCCTGGCCATGATCCTTCCCCGGAGTACGTACTGCCTTGGGGCCAGCGCCTGCCCGGGCCTGGGCAGGCTCTGCCCCGGGAAAGACCTGGCCCGCCAAACCAGGCAAACCTCCTACCGGTCGCCCTGAATTTCGGCCCGGAGAAGGTCGAAGAAACCCTCCATGTAGGCGAGCCGGGCCTGGGCCATGGTCTTAGCGGTTCCCGTGTACAGCCGGTCGGTGATGTGCCTCAGCTTCACCCGGTACTCAATGTCCGGGGCATGCTGGGAAATATCCTTGATCCTTCCGTCGGCAAGACCGCTTTCCGTGTTCTTCTGGACATAGGTCTCCAAGGGCGCACCGGAATACATAGGCTCACCGTACTGGCCTGCCAACATAAACGAGCGGGCGATGCCTACGGCGCCGACGGCGTCGATCTTGTCGGCATCCGAGAGGATCTGGGCCTCAATCGTCGAGGGTCGGACCCGTCCCCGGTACCGGTGGGCCTCGATGCAGTGCCTCACTGCCGGCAGCTTGTGCTCCGGGTACCCCTGGTCGCGCAGGATGGCCACTGCCAGCTCGGCACCGGCCATCGCGTGGTCTATGGAGCCTGTGGGGTCTTGGTCTTCCAAGGCCCTGGCTACATCGTGAAGAATCGCCGCCGGGAGCAGGATCTCCAGGTCGGCCCCGGGTTCGTCCTGGGACAGGCGTAAGGCAAGCCGGTACACCCGGTGCACGTGCCCGAGGTTGTGCGCGCAGCACGAGAGTCTTTCTTCGACCACTGTCCAGAGGCGACTAGTTAGCGTGGACAGCACTCTGCTCACCGCTCTTTCCGTATAGTACCCCGTGTACAGTCAGGCGCATCGTACTTAGCCTGGCTCAAGCACGCTCTCCCACTAAGGTTCGACCCCCGGTGGCAGCCAGTTGCAGCGCGGGTTCATGGTCCAGTAATGCCCTACACTCTGCGGGTCACGGGTCACCTTGAGCAGTTCGTCACTATTCGAGGGAACTCCTTTCGCAACTTAACTGGCAGGAATCGCCAGGTCTTTCTAGAACAAGAATGGATTGGCCGGTGCGGTGGACGCAGGCCCGGGTTACGTGAGATTCATCTTATGAGAGCATTCCTGTAGGGTTGTGAACGGTCTTTGACAATAGAAAAGCCTCCTGGCAAGATGGTAGTGGCTAAACATACCAGACAAAGACCAGGAGGCGGGAAACCAATGCAACAACACAACCAGA
>JBFLYN010000017.1:0-60902 GCA_040756655.1 Bacillota bacterium | reverse complement strand
GCTCCACAGGTGGTATCCTCTTCATAGGTCTGGGCCTCCCTCGGTGCCCCTTCAGGGGTCGAGTTTTATGCTACCACCGATGGTAGCCCAGACCGCTCTCTTTTTACAGACACTTTAAGCCATGACCGGACAGTTGTAGGTCGTGTCCCGTCAAGTGACGTAAATTCGCCTCCCGTGTCCTCTACAGATAATGTCATCAGCTAGCTCGCTCGTCCTAACGGCGTATTCCGGCGAAACCGACCACTGATTCCGAATCAGTAGTCGCCGTCTTCATTCCCGCACTCCTCTACCAGGTAAACAAGGGTTTGCGGCTCTTGCGGCCCCGGTTGTTGTGTGCCCATAGTGTGCCAAATTTCAGGGTGTGTTCCGGCCATTAAAAAGCATCACCTCCAGCTTCGCTGTCGCATTTTCCTGCATGTCGGGCAACACATGGGAATAGGTGTCCAGGGTCATGGTAACGGAAGCATGACCTAGCCGCTCACTAACTATTTTCGGGTTCTCGCCAGCCACCAGAAGCAAAGTCGCGCAGGTGTGGCGCAGGTCGTAAAGCCGAATGTCTGGCAAGCCAGCATTCTTGAGCAAGGGCTTGAAGTGCCGCTTAACTATATTCCAGGGATCCGCAGGGGTCCCGTCCTCGTTGGCAAACACAAGGCCATGGTCCTGGTAGTTCGGGTTCTTCAGCCTGGCCGCCGCCTGCTGGCGTTTGTGGTCGCGCAAGTCCTGCAGCACCGGCAACGGCAAAGGGATCACCCGCCGGCTCCTGGCCGTCTTCGGCTCGTCCAGCCGCCAGCCGTCTTTGGTCCGTGAAAGCGCCCGCTGGACGTGGACACGGCCGCGCTCGAAGTCAATATCGGTCCACTTCAAGCCTAACGCCTCACCCGGCCGCATACCGCTTGCCAACAACAGGGAGAAGAACGCCTTCCAGGGTGAGTAAACCACTGCTTCCATGAACGCCTGCGCCTGCTTCGGAGCAAGCACCGTTATGTCCCGTTTCTGCTGCTTCGGCAGGTCCACCAGGTCGCAGGGGTTCCGGTAGAGGAGGTTCCATTTAACGCCCTGGCTTAACGCGCTCCGCAGAACGGCATGGGCATAGCGCACCGTCCTGGGAGAAAGTCCCCGGTCCAAAAGGGAATTATAATGTGCCTGAATGTCCGCCGGTTTTAACTTAGAAATGGGTGTATCTCCGATCTCTTTCAGGTATGCGGAAGCGATCTCTTTGTAGCTCTGAAAAGTCCTGGCCGACACCCTCGGCTTTGCCACCGTGTTCAGCCACCGCTCCAGGTAGAAAGAAAGAAGCTCCTTAGACGGCTCTGTAAAGCCGGTTGTGTCCCGCTCCAGCAGGACCTTGTTTAAATACTTCTGGGCATCTTTCTTTGTGCCGTGGATGGTCTTGTTGTGATACTTACGTTTACCCTCCGCGTCCCGGCCCAGGTAAACACGAACCAGCCACGTTCTTTCTCCTCTTTGGATTAGCTGTCCAGCCATAGCAAAACCTCCCTCCTGGTGTTATCTTCATTGTATCTCAATGTAACTCCGCACACAATGGGCACACTAAGAAAAAAATACCCTGGTAACCCAGGTATGAAAATATTTGTTACTTGTCAGTATCTCAAGTGCTCTTGCGCCACCGCCCCAGCGCACAGGGAAGCATTGCAAAAAAAACGCCAGGCCGAAGCCTGGCTAGGAAGGAGGATGTATGGACAAAATCACCTCAAGGGGTGATCCCGTCGATGACAACAAAATGTTCCGGCTTGGATACTGCGACATCGGCTCGCAGGTAGCCCCGGATCCAGATCTGCAGGTCGCGGAATGCGCTGCTCGTGCCGTCAGCCGCCTGCCTGGACACTTCCAAGGCCAGTTGCGTCCTCATGCCGATCATCAGCTGCCGGAAATCACCGACAAATGCAACACTGGCATTGGTAGCAGTGCCTTTGGTTAAGTTGATCGGCACCTGGCTTGTGGGCAGCTTCCGCAGCCTAGCGAATGATTCCGGGGCTTGCAATGGCTGCCCGGTCGAGTCAGCAAAACGGTCAATGCTCCCCGCAGTCCTCGGTGCGTAGATCGCGGCTAAGCCTGCGTCTGGCCCGTTCTTTTCAAGGATTCGCTGCACTGCCTCGCTGAAACGTTTATGATCCGTTATTGGTGCGCCATTGGGCCCCAGGTCGATTACTTGGGCACCGGGCCAGTTCCGGAGGCCTAGAGGCTCCACCGTGCCATTGCCAAAAAGTGCTGCCCGATCCAGCTCCAGTGCCAGCGCCTGCGCAAGCACGCTTTCAACCAGGTCTGGCATGTTAATGCCATCCTCGATGATTTCCACGCTGGACTTAACCAAACAGCCTAGCGTACGCGCGTTTAACTCCAACAAGCCGAATGTGGGACCACTGGCAGGTATCGGCTGATTTTCAACTCGCCATCCCGGGATCGGGTCGCTGGTGACACGCGCGAATTTCAAACTGGCGCTCTCCATTGGGACCGTCAGCGCACCGGCTTCGATTACCCGCGCTTTGGCCCTGGCCAGGTCGATTACCCTCCTGGAAAGTGGATCCGGCACGAGGAAGCCGCCCAAACTGTCCGTCGCACCCTGCAGCGCGCGTTTTTCCTCTTCAGCCCCTCGCCAGTTGCCGGTCACCAGGCCCCGCAACATCTTCCCCAGGGACGGAGCCCCGCCGCCGCTGAACAGCCGCTGCTCCGGCCCTAGCATGCGGACCTCCCGGCCGTCCAGGGCCCTAAGCCCCGCGCCGCCATCGAAGTCGCCGGGTTGGTCGCGTTTGGCCGCCACGGTGCCTAGGCTCTGCTTCAAGAAACCCTCAACCGCCGCCAGCCCGCGCCCCCGCGCTTCCTCCCACTGTTTCTTTTCTGCCGGGTTTCCTTCGGTCCCAGCAATCAAATCCGCCAGCGCGTCAGCCTTGGCAAGGAAACGCTCGAATTCTCGTTGTTCCGTCTTATCCAGGTCGCGCTTTTCGACCTCGGCCCGGTCTACCAGCAGCCTCGCCATTTCGATGGCCTTTGCCCGCTCCTGTCTCAATTGAATGCTGTCCATCTAACTCACCTCTTTGATTTGGTCCAAGCAAAGAGGCCGCCAGAAGCACTGCTAAACGCCCCGCGCTGCTCTAACCTCCAACGGCTAACAGCAAGTCGCAAAACCTTCAGCACTGCTCCCGGCGGCCTCCAACGGTCGCGCCAGTCGCAAAATTCAATTGTCACGCGGCTCGCTCCAACGCTCCCCCGCTAGTAATATTTTACCACTTAACACCCGTGGTGTCAACTTTCGGCCCAGGTCCCGCCCCTGGCCAGGCGTTTCTGCTTTCTGTCTTCGCGCCGGAAGTGGGCTTCCAGTTCATCCAGCAGCAAAATCTGCAGCTGCACTAGATCCGCTTCTTCCTCAGTCGTCCAGTCTCGGGCCAGCTTCCGGAGCTCCAGCGCCCTCTTGTGGTACAGGGCGTAGAGTGTGTCGGCCTTCGGGCCGCATCCGGTCTTAAACATTACCTGCTTCCTCCCTCCAAAATACATGCGCCAGATCCCGCGCCGTGCTCGCCCGCTGCCGCAGCGCATCAGCCATCAGCCCGGCCAGGTCGTCGAACAGGCCCGCCACCACCGGATCCAATTCAGCGAAGCCATTTCGCCATTCGACGAACCACGCCCGCAGGGTCCGCATCTCAACTTCGGTGCAGTCTAGCCACATTGGGAGTCCAATCTCCAGCCGGCCGCCCGGCGCACCAGGCGCCGACAGCCGTCGCATGGCTTCACCGTCGAAGATACCGGCCAGGGCGTCAAAAGTTTGCCTAACTGGTTCCCTGAACGGCGCGGCGCCGTAAGCCTCGAACATGCGTCGAAGTTGGTAAATCGCACCGGGCTTGAAGGCGCCCAGGTCAATTGTCAGCATCGTCCGCCTCCTCCTCCCCGTCAATCCGCTCCAAAATGGTTTCCCATTCTTCCAGGGCGGGCGCCCCCAGCAGGCCCCCATCCCTCTCCTCATGTCTGCCAAAGCTTTAAAAGGGCATCCATTTCATCCGGTTCGTTGTCTTTGGGCAGGTCCATCCGCAGCCGGGAGGTCGGGGAAAGCCCTAATTCTTTTGAATACTGCTGCAACAGGGCTAGCCATTGCCTCGCTGCTGTGAATTCCGGCCGCGCCTTTATTTGCCCGTTAGGGGTCGTGTAGGTCCGGCCGTGCTCCTGGACCACCCTTTCACACTGCACCCAATGCGCATAAGCCTGGCAGTACGCTGCGAAAGTCGCGCCGTCCAGCCGGGTTAGCAGGTTCTGCTTTTCCATCTCATCGGCAAGCTCCGCCCACTTCGCGCGCGCCACCTCGTCCAGGTGCGCCGGGGGTGCGGGTTTGATCGGTGTTGGCTGTGGATGGTCTTTCTCCCGATCCGCCCGTGCAGTCCCCTTGAGTGCTTTCAACGCCTTCCTTTCCGGTAACGGTCCTCTGCGTCCCACATTCGCCACCTCCAAAAATGAATTTTCAAAACTTGACGGCGCTTGCGTTTGGCTGACGCACCGCTTAGTTCCGACAGGTTGGAAAGTTTTTACCAGGCATACCCCCTCCCGTCCTGCACCGATGAACATTTGTCAAGTCGGCTTCCAAAAGCACCACCCCGCCGCGGCCGTCGTCCACTGCATCGACCGGCGCCCCACAACGCACGCACGGGCTCAAGCCGGGTTCACTCTCGGCAGTCGCTGCTGCTTCTGAAGTACCTACTGAAGTTACTGAACCAACTGAACCAATTTTCCGGTTAAGCGCTACATGAGAAACAACAGCTCTGTTTATACGGAAATCAGGTTCAGTATCGTTCAGTTCGTTCAGTATCCCAATGCCTCGCCACACAATACTGCCTTTTTTCCCGCCGCGGTAACGCTCAAAGCCTCGTTCTGTCAAGCGCATGCCGAAATCTCTCTGCGTCGTTGCTCGCTCGCCGTTTTCGTCGCACCATTGCAAGTAACACTGGTACAGGTCTTTGGCTGGCACCTTGGCCAGGGGGTTTACCATGCAGCACTCGGCTAGAAAAGCGGCCAGCACATCCTGGTCCTGCCGGTAGCTTTCGGTCGCGGTCCGCACTTCGTCTGGCACTCCCAGTCCCTCACGCTGCCAGGCCAGGCAGCCCTCGACGGCCCAGCGCAGGATGCCCGGCAGTTCCTCGCGCAATTTTGCCGGCAGTTGTTTGTCCTGCCGCGGGTCCCCATCTGGAAATTGTACAGCGAAAGGAATCAACTTAATTCGGCTCCATATTGCAAGGTCGGTCCCGCGGACCTGCGGCTTATGGTTTGTCGCCAGCCACAACTTGTGAGTTGGGTTGAATTGCCAGAAGTCTTCCCGCATGCGTCGCGCTTTCACCGGATCGCCGCCGGTCAACTGCTTGAGCAGGGGTTCGTTGAAACGCCTACCTTCACCGCTCTCAATGGCAGTCACGAAGCGCTTGCCGAACAGGTCGGCCAGTTCGGTCGGGTGGCGGTCGCTGTATTTGGCCAGCAGCAGGTCGGGCGCAGTAGTCATGCCGTAATCACCAATAACTGACAGGAGCGTATTTAGGAAGGTACTCTTGCCGTTTCGGCCGCTGCCATGTAGAACGAGAAGCAGGTGTTCCGAAGTGTCTCCGGTCAAACTCAGGCCAGCCGCCCGCTGGAGGAAACGCACTAGGTTGTCGTTTCCGTCCATAATCTCATTCAGAAACTGCTGCCATCGGGGACACTTTGCATCAGGATCAAAAGCAACTGGCGCTTGCTTCGTCAGCATGTCCTGTCTTCTATGCGGCCGCAGGTCGCCGGTCCGCAGGTCCAGTGTCCCATTGGCGCAGTTCAGCAGCCAGGGGTCCGCGTCGAATTCGTTCGGTAGCACTGGAATTCCGGTTTCGCTGGCCGCCAGCTCAACAGCAGCTTTCAGTCTATCTTTCTGCTCGGACCGCAGGACGAATTTCAGGAATTCCCGCCGCTCGCGGTCGTCGTCAATTTGCGTTGCTTCGCCGTACATATTGCGGATTATCTGCTTGGCCCGCCGCAGTACCTCACCACGGGTGTCCTCCAGCCACCGCGCACCGGTCCAAATATACCATTTCCGCCAGGGCCAGCAGTACTTGATATCCTGCCCGTGTGCAGCGACAAGTCGTTCGGCGTTGCCGTAGTCGGTTGGCCGGTAGTCGTGCCCGTGCTCGTCGACCGTGGCATTTTTAGACTTGACTTGATCCGATTCCGTCGGTCTCCACTCTGGCGCTGCAGCCGCCAGCCGCAACAATCCGTCTTTGGTCCCGCCAGCCGCCAGCCAGTCGCTCACGTCGCCCTTGCTCGGCAGGCCCGGCAACTCCAGCACCCTCACGCTGGCCGCCTTGCCGTGCAGCGACCGGGCCACCTGCTTTGCATGTTTTATGCCGGGTTCGTCGTTGTCCGGCAGGACCACCACATTTGCACCCTTCAGCCATTCGCTATAGTGTTCCCGCCACTTTCCCGCGCCCATGGGGTTGGTCGTCGCCGCCAGCCCCAGCCGGGTTAAGTTATCACAGTCTTTTTCTCCTTCCGGGACATACGCCACTTCGCCGCGCTGGACGGCCTGCAGTAGTTCCGGTAGACGATATAAAACGGGCTTCACGTTGCCCAGGCCATTGATCCAGCCGCCGTTACCATCGGGCCGCCGCTGGAAAAATCGCTTGTCAGCAGTCCGGCACACCTGGAAAATCAGTTTTCCGCTTTCACCGCGGTAGTTATAGGTTGCTACGACTTGGCCGCCGTCTTGCCGCTTGTCTTCAAACAGGTCCCCCAGCCCCAGCCCCAGCGCCGCGCAAATATCATCAGCTGAACAGCCAGCATGACAATGGACAAGAATTTTGCCGCTGCCGCGCCCTATGCTCAAACTGCATCTGGCATCTTCATGCGCCGGGCATAGCGCTGTCCAGCCGTTACCGGACCGTTTCACGTTTTTTAGCAGCGCAAGAAATTTTTCAACGGTCACCAGCGATCACCGCCTTAAAATACTCATCCAGCGCCGCCCGCACCGCCGGTATTCTGGTTTGCCTGTACCAGAAGACGTAGAGGTTGGAAAAGCTGCCAGGATTCGATTTTCGGATCGCATCGAATTCAGTGAGTGCTTTTTTGCGCTCCCCCACTAAAAGCGGATTTAAAAAGTAGGTCGGATGTGGTAAAATGTGCATGGAGCATCATCTCTCCCCGTCGCCCCGGCCCGCCGCCCAGCCGCCGGGGTCTTCCCTTTGTATCACGCCTCCCACTTCCAGCCACCGGGCAGCGCCTGCCCTCCGTTGCGGATAAACTCATCCAGTGCTACTTTGTTGACTCTGATTTGTCGCCCTAGCCGTACTACACCGGGCAGCAAACCCGTTCGGGCCATCTCGTACGCGCGCGAATTGGTCACACGCAGGATTTCTGCTACTTCTTGAATTGTGAGCAGGTGCATTGCTCCCCCTCCCCCTCCACAACGGGCTTGAACAACGCTTCTTCGGACATCCCGAAGGCCTCGGCGATCCGTCGCCGCCAGCTCGGTCCGGCGGGCCAGACAGCCCGCTCAATCCGGGAGAGGACCGCCGGGTCAATGCCACCGGTCCTCGCGCAAAGCTTTGCCAAGCTCCAGCCTCGCCGTTGCCGTTCGATCCTTAGCTGCAACATCTTGCCACCTCCTTCTTGACTACAGTTTCATTATAGGGTATCATTGCAACGGAGGTGTTAACATGCCACCTAAAACCACAAGGCATCTCGCCACGGAAGAAGATGTCCGCCGCCTGCTGGCCGGGAAAATTGGTCGGGAGGTCCTGGACGACATTTGGGAGCTCTTGGTAGATGATAACTACGTCCAGGAAGTGCTTGATGGTCATGGCGATGCTTTTAACGTATTAGTAGAAAGATATCGGAGATATTGGGGGCTCAAGGCCCGTTCCCCGCAGACAAAAACCACCGCCAAGCCAGTTAAAGAGTGCGAGATACCCCCAGACAGGCGTCACCTGGCTTTGGCAGAAATTGCTGCCATCGAAGCCAGCAGGATGCCGGAGGTCGTGGCTTTCCGGGAAGAGGCCCTGGCAGGCCAGCTTATGCCCTTGGAGGAAGTCCCCGCTTGGGTGGAGGCCAAAGCCAAGGAAGAAGGCGAAGCCACCAGCTGGGTCCGGGTCCCGCTACCGCCGGGGGTGGATGTAAACTTTTCTCGTGGCCATACCTTGGATTGGATAAAGTCCCTAGAGGAGGTGGCGGCAGACAAGGCCACCTGGTACCCAGTAGGAGAGGAATTCGAAATGCTGCTTTATCCCCCGCCACCAGCTGAAGAACAAGCTAGCCGCGCCATACCCATCCGCAGGGGTGGCATTCTTTATCGCTTGAAGTTCATCGCTAAGCGCTTGACAAAGACTTTCACCTGGTGGCAGGAGGCCCAGGCTGTGGCCTTCGTTTTGTCTGGCCCGATACCTTTACCGGCCAAAGGCCGGGGCCGCATCGTTTGGCACAGTAGCAGCCCATCACGCATTCAACTTGATCTCGATCCGCGCCTCTCCTCCCAGGAGGTAGCCAGCCTCTACGCTAAGGTGAGAAAACATGTCTTCGCTGGCCGGGATAAACCGATGAGTGATAAGCATCTGGCCTTAGCCGTATTCCTGGCCAAGCACCCTGACGGCACCTGGAAGCAGATTATGAAGGCATGGAATGAAGAAAAAGAAAAGTGGATATATTCTGAATGGCGCTCTTTTGCCAGGGATGCAAGTGCTGCCTGGGAGAGGGTAACGGGTAGAAAATGGTCCAAGTCAAGTGGTCAAGCCTTGTGTGCCGAATGTGTGCCAACTCCGCCATCATGAACATATTCAGACCAACTGCCACAAACTACTATACCACGAAAACTCCTGCTCAGCCATACTAACACGAACACGAAAACGCTCTTCAACTCTCACCGTAAAAGCCCTAAAACTGATTCCGAAACAAAGCGACCGGGAGTTCCGAACGAAACCGTCCAGTGATTCCAGAGCAAAATCGTCCAGTCATTCCGCCACCAGGCGACCGTGCTTGCCAGTTTTTGCCAAGGCACACGGTATTGCCTGTCCAGAGTTTGCTGCTTATAATGACCGAGACAGTTATGTTTAATCTGACTTCCGTCTAGCCCAGGGCCCTCCGTAGGACCCGGCCCGCATACTCTCCGGTAGGAGCACCTTCCCGCGCGGCCACCTTCCCATTGACCAGCACCATGTGGATGCCCGCAGGCATGAGTTCTGGTTCCTGGTAGGTGGACCGGTCGGCTATGGCTTCCGGGTCCAGGAGCACCAGGTCGGCAAAGGCTCCCGGGCGGATGACCCCGCGACCTTCCAGCTGGAAGGTGGCCGCAGGCAGGGAAGTGGCCCGGCGCACGGCTTCAGATAGCCCCAGCACCCCCTCTTCCCTCACAAAGCGGCGAAAAAACCGGGGCAGGGCGCCCCAGAGTCGGGGGTGGGGCCGGCCACCGTAAATCCCATCGGTGCAGGGCATCACCCACGGCCGCGACGCGATCCGGCCCAGGGCTTCCTCCCCGCCGTAGTGGGTGATCATGGTCACCGCCAGTTCCTCTTCGACCAGGAGCTGCAGCACCGCCGCCACCGGGTCCAGCCCGCGGGCAGCGGCTATCTCCGCCATGTGCTTTCCTTCCGTCCACCGGTTGGCCGGGGTGCGCACTTGCGAGATCACTACATTTTCCCACCCTACGGTCAGGGCCCGGTTTTCCCAGTGGTCCAGCCCCAGGGTGAAGTAGCGGGCGATGGCCTCCCGCCCGGCCGGGTCGCGCAGGCGGGCCAGGAGCTGGCCAGCCCCGCCAGCGTGGGCCCAGTTGGGCAGGACGGCGGTGAGCACCGTGCTGCCCGCGGCGTAGGGATACTGGTCGGCGCTGACCGCCTGGCCCCGGGCCCGGGCCTCCTCCACCAGCTCCAGGGCCGGTCCCAGCTTGGGTTGAAAGAGCTTTCCCATGAGCTTGAAGTGGGAGATGTGCAAAGGCGACGGCCCGGCAGCGGTCACGCGCAGCATCTCCTCGATGGACTCCAGGAGCTGCCGCCCCTCGCTCCTCAGGTGCACCACTACAGGTGAGCCATGCTCCCCGGCCACCCGGGACAGGGCGACCAGCTCCTCTTCTGCGGCGTAGGTGCAGGGCGGGTAGATGAGGCCCGTGGAAAGCCCCACGGCCCCGGCCCGGAAGGCGGCCCGGGCCGCTTTGGCCATGGCCTCAAGTTCCGCCGGGGTAGCACGGCGCTCTTCCAGCCCGGGCCCGGCCATGCGCACGGCGCCGTGGGGCACCAGGTAGGCGACGTTAACGGGCAGGGGTACGCCGGAAAGGGCCGAGCAATATTCTTCCACCGTGGGCCAGGTGGACGTCCGGGGGGCCGGTCCTAGGAGCCCGGCCAAGGCCCCTTCCCAGTCCGGCCCGGCTGCCTGCGGGATAGGAGCAACGCTGATACCGTCCTGCCCCAGGATCTCGGTGGTGATGCCTTGCAGGAGCTTGGGCCGGGGCGGCTCGTCCCCCAACAGCGCCCACTCGGAATGGCTGTGCGTGTCGATGAAGCCGGGTGCCAGCACGAGTCCACTGGCATGCAGGAGTTCTCTTCCCTCGAGGCTGCCGGATGCTCCAGTAGCGGCCACCCGGTCCCCTCGTAACGCCACGTCCCCCTGGTAGGGTTCCGTTCCGGTGCCATCACAGATAGTAGCATCACGGATGACCAGCTGGTACAAGGTGTCACCTGCTCCCCTTCTGTCCGGCGCCGGTCACCAGCTTCCCCCACCCCGGCCGGGCCTTGGCTTTGCCGTCCCGGACGATCCAGGCACCCCGCACCAGGGTGCCCACCACGGCTCCCGTCGTAGGCCGCCCCTCGTACAGGACCGCCACCTCGCGCGACCGGGTGTGCATGGTCGCCGGGGTAATGACCTGTTCGCGCCGGGGATCCACCAGCACCAGGTCGGCATCGGCCCCGGCTCGATGACGCCCTTTTTCGGGTAGAGTCCAAATACCTGGGCGGGCCGTAGCGAAAGCATCCGGGCCAGGTCGGTCATGTCCAGCTGTCCTTGGGAGACGGCGGTGAGAAGGAGCGGCAACGTGGTCTCCAGGCCGGGCAGTCCAGCCGCGGCCTTCCAGATGTCGCCCGCGTACGGCAGCTTGTCGTCGGGATGGTAAGGGGAATGGTCGCTGGCAATGATGTCGCAAAGCTTCTCCCTGACGCAGTCCCAAAGCCCCCGGACGGTGGAATGAGAACGCAAAGGCGGGTTACACTTGGCCAGCGGGCCCAAGCGGGCCAGGTCGTCCACGGTGGCAAACAGGTACTGGGGACACGTCTCCACAGTCACGTTGGCCCCGCGCTCGCGGGCAGCCACCGCCATCTCCACCACCCGGGGCACGGAAGTATGGCAAAGATGCAGGGAGACCCCGGTGGCCTCGGCCAGGGCCAGTGCCGAAGCGGCCGCCGCGATCTCGGCCACCTCCGGGCGGGAAGCGGCGTGGGCCATACCGTCCCGGCGCCCCTGCGCCTTGAGGCGCTCCTGCAGGCGGGAACATATAGCATCGCTTTCGGCATGAATGGCCGCGGGCAAGCCGGTCCCGGCGACGGCGCGCAAGACTTCCAACAGCGCTCCCTCGTTGGTGCAGCAAAGCCCCTTGAACTCGCTTTCCCGGCCGGGCGGGGGCCCGTGGAGAAAGGTCTTGAAACCAACAACACCAGCAGCAGCCAGCCCGGGGATCTCGGCCAGGTTGTCCTCACCGGCCGCCCCATAGAAGCCGTAGTCCACTGTGGCACCGGCCGCGGCCAGGAGCTTGCGCTGTTCCAGGATCTCGACGGTATGCACCGAAGGCTGGGAGATGGGCATTTCCAGCACCGTGGTCACCCCGCCCGCCGCCGCCGCCAAAGTACCGTCCCCTTTTCCGGAGGAGGTGGATGCTCTCTTGTATCAATTCAGCAGGAATTCAGTATTACCTGCGCCCCGGGATGGTGTGCCTGGCGGCGGTTTCTGGGCCGGGCCACGGGGATGGTGGGGACCGGGGCCGGTCGCGGCCGCCCGGCGACGCTTATGCTTCCGCCCGGCCTGCAAGATGCATCCGTCCTGGTAACGTGCGGTCCAGGCCGGGTCCATCTGGCGCAGGCGGTGCTTCCTGAGGTTCTCTCTCGTGATCCACGCCACGTCCCGGTCATGGTGGGCCAGCCACTTCTTCATGGCGGCCTTGCCCGGGGCCGGGCACGCCCCCACCGCCACGCTGCAGCAGTAGCCCAGGGCCTTACCCAGGACCCGAAACCCTCGTCCCGGCGGTCTGAAGCCCCGGCCATGGACCCGGTGATGTCATCGAGAATGTCCAGCACCCGCCGGGCGTGTTCAACGGTCCTGAGCAGCCGGGGTTCGCACAGGGCAGCGGCGGCAGCGCGCTGCAGGAAAAACCCGCCGCGGCTCCAGGCTTCCATCTGGTGGAGCAGTTCATCCATGTGGGCATCTCCCAGGCGCTGGAGGGCCATGGCCACCCCTTCCCGGATCCGCCAGCGGGGGTCCTGGACAGCTGCCCCAGGTACGGCCAGAGGCCGGCCTGTCCCCGGGCCCGCAAGGTGCCCAGGCCGACCACTCCACACAGGGTCAGGAAGACGTTGGGTGAGTTGGCGGGCGCCTCCTCGGGCCCCAGGGCGGATCAGCGCAGAAACTGCTCCCGGGAGCCCTCGCTTGCCACCACGTCCACCAGTTCCAGGTTGGCCCGGGGCCCGGGCAACCCGGAGTGCTCTCGCAAAGAGCCATCCCATACGGGAAGCGGCCGCAGTGCCTCACGGTACGTGTTCGTCTTGCTCAAGCCGTCCCCTCCGCCTTTACCGAACCGCCAGGCCAGCCCGCCTGCACCCGCCCGTGCGTTATGGCGGCGTCACCTGCGTGCCGGGGTCAAGCCGGCCTAGTCCATCATACAGGGGCGCTGGCACCGGGGCAAGGCGGGCCGCTCAGGGGCAAGATGGATCAAGGAGCCGGGTGAGAGCCAATTCCAGCTGTCCAGGTCCCAGGATCCTGGCTGCCAGTTCCGGGCGGGACAGGCGGTAGTGGCAACTAAAGCGGGCCCCGGCCAACAGGCGCATGGAGAAGGCCCGCAGCATGTACTCCGGGGGCAGGGCGGGGCGGATGAGCACGTGCAGCGCCAGGGTGCCCAGGGCGGGCACGGACACGGGGCGAGCGGGGCGGGCTTCCAGAGAACCCAGCCCGTGGGCCCGGGCCGCCCGGTTCACCCGGTAATGGGCGGTGCGGCCGGTGGCCGCCACCCTCCGGCCCGGCACTAGTAGCCCGTCGTAGTCGTAGCCATCGACCCCGGCGCTTCCGGCCACGACTTGGCCGTTGGCAAAGAGGTGAATTGCAAAGCAAGTTCCGCGCCAGATGGGGATCAGCACGTCGCAGTACAGCTCAACCCCCATGTGCACCAGCGCCACCCCGCTTCCCGCCACCGCCGCTGGTCCATGTTATGCGCCTTGGCTGCGCAGGTTACGGGCCGCCGGGGTTTGCCCTACCGCCCCAAGAGCCAGTTACGGTCGTCGCGGTAGCGTTGTTCCGTCCAGGGATCCCCGCGCAGGTGGTACCCGGCCTCCTCCCAAAAGCCCGGCCGGTCTTTCCAGATGAACTCCAGGGCGGTAACCCACTTGGCGCTCTTCCAGAAGTACAGGTGGGGTACCACCAGGCGCACGGGCCAGCCGTGCTCCCGGGTGATGGGCGCCCCGTCGAAGCTGCGGGCAAGCACCACGTTTTCTTTGCAGAAATCATCCAATGACAGGTTGGTGGACCAGCCACCCGGGGCATGGACCATGACGTAACGGGCCTGCGGGGTCAGCTGCACCAGGCGGAGGAGCTGCCTCGTGGATACTCCCTCCCACTCGGTGTCCAGCTTGGACCACCCGGTGACGCAGTGGATGTCCGCCGTCACCCTGGTGGTGGGCAAGGCCAGTAACTGCTCCCAGTCCAGTTCGACTTCCTCTTCCACTTCGCCGTAGAGTCGCAACCTCCAGTCCTCCAGGCGTAGGGAAGGCACCTGGCCGTGGTGCAGGACCGGGAACCGCCCGGTAACCGTCTGCCCGGGCGGCACGCGTTCTTGGGCCATCCCGTTCACCTCCTACTGGGGCTAGGGTACCCCAAAAGGCACCCACGGCCCGCGGGCCCCGGCCGGGTTGGCCACGGCGGTGCTGGGGATGCTGGCGGGCTGCACGCTGAGCTGCCCCCGGTCCCCGGGGCGGGAGGACCGGCCGGGAGCCGGGTACAGGCCAAGGCTGCCCAGGCCCGGCGACGGACCACTGGTGTCCACGCTGAACCGGCTAACCTGCATCCAGTTGCTTTTCTCAGTGATGGAAAGCCACGTAGTCGGTAAATCCGGCAGAGGCGTAGAAGGCACTCCTTTCATCCCCATAGGCCTCCACGTAAGCCATGCTGGCTCCCAGCTCCTGCAGGCGCCGGAGTCCCTCGACAAGGAAGGCCTTGCCCAGGCAGCGCCGCTGGTAACCGGGGTGGGTGGCCACCGGCTCGAAGTAGCCGAGGGAGTTGGATCTATCCAGCCAGACTGTGCTCACGGCGCACACGTTGCCGCCGTCATCTATAACCCCCAGGTCCAGGTCGGCCCGGTACGAAGGAGCGGACTGGGTAACCCGGTAGATTTCACCAGACAACGGCTGCGCGCCGAAGGCTTTGCCCGCACAAGCATGCCGGCTGGAGATATCCATACCCTCGGCCAGTGGAGAGACTGAAAATCCCGGCGGGAGATCAGCTCCCGGCAACCGCCCGCCGATACACTGCCACTTCAGGTACTCGATGCCGTCTGGCCGCACGTATCCTCGCCCGGCCAACAGCTGCTCCCGGGCCGAGTCCACCTGCAGGGCCCAGACCCGGAGCTTACGCCCTCCCCCGGGGTCTCACGCCGCAAGGTTTTGCTCGGCCACTCCACCATCGCTGCTTCCAGGTGCCGGTAGTGCGGGTGCACATGGATGAAGGCGCTTTCGTCGGGGTTTTCCGAATTGACGATGTCCACAATGTCCTCGCTGCCGGTCGTCCAAATCCGGATGCTCCTGTGCCAGTGGGGATAACCCCGGCCAAGACAGAGTGGGCTTACCAGGTACGCGGCGTATTCCCAGCGCGCGGGAAGCCAGTACGGTCGCTCCCGGTTCAGCTGGTACAAGCTGCCCAAAAGAGCCATGACCTTAGCAAAATCGTTATGATCATAACCACTGGACTTTACCATGTGACCTCCTGTGCGTCCAACCGGGGTATTGGCTCCGGGCTCCGTCGGCTCAGCCAGGCGAGGAAACAGCTACCGGCGGGAGGAGAGCCATTCCGAGAGGTTCCGGCGGTGCCGGGCGAGCACCAGCAAGACCAGGGCCAGCAGGGGGACTAGTTCGGAGTCCACTCCAGTTAAGCGCACGTGGATGAACGGCAAGGCCAACACGGCCGCCGCCGCCATGACATAGATGCTGCGGCCCAGCACCAGGGCCACGGTGCCCACGGCCAGCGATGCCGCCAGCGCCGTGGGCGAGATCAACAGCATCCCGCCGATACCCGCGGCCAACCCCTTGCCGCCCGCGCCCCCCAGGAACATGGAGTGGCAGTGGCCAAGGAGCACAAAGAAAAGCGCCGCCCACTGGCCAAAGGCAGTGCCCAGAAGCCACCTGGCCAAGAGTACACCGGTGGCACCCTTGGCGGCATCGCCCAACCCCACGGCTAGTCCCCAGCCCGGCCCCACGACCCGCATGGCATTACGGGCACCCAGGTTGCCGGTGCCCCGGCCACGCAGGTCGCCGCCCCCCAAAGCCCGCACCGCCAGGTATGACCAGGATATGGAGCCCACCAGGTAGCTGGCGGTCATGACCACCAGGTGAACCACAGCCTGGGACATCAACTGGACGGCACCACCAGCGGCAGGGCCCCCGCCCGGACCGACGCCACGATGGGGCTGGTGACACCGGTGACGTTGCCGTCGAACATCTTGAGCATGGGTTCCCTGGTATCGACCCGGACGGCAGAACTCCGGTACAGGTCCACGGCCGGGTGGTCCAGGTGCTTTCCGCTGTAGGCTTTGGGCAGCGTGCATAGAAACGATGACCGGGACATCTCGCCGATGAGGACCACGTCCAAAAGACCATCTTCTGTGCTGGCCTCGGGAGAGATCATGAGTCCACCGCCGGTGTAACGGGTGTTGAGTACAAACACCCCGATGTACCTGCCTTCTACTACCCGGTCATCCAAGGTCACGCGCATGGATTGCCCGCACAGCGACGGCAAAAGGGACAGGATGGCCGCCAGTATCTTGGCCGGTCCTTTCCAGAGCCCGTGGTGGGTGTTGGTATAGTGCATCACATCCGACGGGAATCCCAAGGCGGCGATGATGGCAAAGCAAGCGTCGGCGTCAACACCCAGGTCGATACGGCGCACTGTTCCCCCGGCCAGCACATCGACGGCCCCATCCACGCTGCGGGGGATGCGAAAGGTCCGGGCAAGGTCGTTGCCCGTGCCCAGGGGTAGGAGTCCCAGGGCTACCCCGCTGCCGGCGATGCCGTTTACCACCTCACCCATGGTACCGTCGCCGCCTGCAGCCACCACCACGTCCCAGCCGTCCCGGGCGGCCTCCCGGGCTAACTCCGTGGCATGCCCCGGCGCCCGGGTGAGCACCATCTCGTGATCTAACCGGCGCTGGACCAGGGCCCGGCGGATGCTCCCCATTTCCCTGCCCACCCGGCCGTTGCCGGCTACCGGGTTGGCCACAATGAAATGCCTCACCAATCTGCCGCCAGAAAGCCCTGGGCCGCAGGACGAATGGCGGCTCCCTCCCTTCTTGACCAGCGACGTGATCCTGTGTAATGCAGCAGGTGGCAACAGCATGCCGGCGGTGCAGGTACCTGGCACGGAGCACCGGCCCGGCCAGCAGGGCACAACCGGTCGCGCCGGGCAAGATGCCGGGCGCCCAGGGTCCCCTGGCATGGCCTTTGAGATGAACTGGCTGGACAGGCCAGATCCTGGCCAGGCAACCTCATAGGCGTAAGGAGTCCGGTTACGTTGGAGCGTTTTCTGGCAACAACCGACTTACCCCGCGTCTTTTCGCCAACCCGGGCCGGCTTACCTGCTTAAAAGGAAAAAGGACCGGGGTAACCGGTCCATCTACCCTTTTTGGCCCGGCGTCTTCGTCGTACTCGCCGGCAGGCGGCCGCCGCAACAGGATGGACTCTGACCCCGGAAGTGTTCCTGGTTGGCTTTGGTAATGCGCTCAATGAGTCTCGTCAGCCACTCCTTCACGCTGCTCCCCTCCCCTGCTCTGGTGTTGGTTGCCGTGTAGGTGGCAGCCCCGGCCGCCCATCATCATTACCACGTGCATTAACGGGCACAACAGCAAGATCAGCCAGCCGGCGTTGGCTGGCAGCCCACGGCCCAGAAATAGCCAGGCAGCCAGCACCAGCACACAAGCCCAAGTCATCCACCGCAACGTGGCACCTCCCCTACCCTAGTGGGGTAGCCTTTTGTTAGTCCTATTATAACCGCACTACGGATACTTTGTAAAGTCCATATCCAGGCCAGTTCTCTTGACATGAGTTCCCGACCCGTTTACTATTGATATATACTATACCCTCTACCCGTACGGAGGTAGCCTTCCATGCCCGCTACTGCTGCCGCCCTTACCGTGACATTCGCCGTCATGGTCTACCAGCTATCCCTCACCCGCATCTTTTCTTTCCTGCTTTGGAACCACCTGGTGTTCCTGGTAGTGTCCCTGGCAGTTATGGGGCTTTCCCTTGGTGCGCTCCTGGTGCAGCTGTTGCCGGATGAGCGCCAGCAGCAGCTGGTTTCGCTGACGCCGCTGGCCCTGGCGGCCGGGCCGTTTATGGTAGGCTTCTTCCCCTATGCCCCTGGCGGCTGGGTCCTGGCCTATCCTGCCCTGGCCACCGTGGCTCTGCTGGGCGCGGGCCTGCTGCTGGCCCGCGCCTACCGGGCAAGCCCAGGTGTACACCGTACCTATGCAGCGGACCTGGCTGGTGCTGCCCTGGGGAGCCTGGCGGCACCGGCCTTGATGTCTTCAGTAAGCCCGCTCTGGGCACCACTCTGGGCTTCCGTTCCCCTGGGCCTACTCCTGGCAGCCCGGTCCCGCCGGCGATGGCTGGTGGCTGCCGTCACCGGGGCCCTGGCAGCAGCCGGGCTGTTGGCCAACCCGGTCTTCGTACCGCCCAGGTGGTGGGCAAACGGCGCGCCCAAGCCGCTGTTTTTGGCCATTTCCGCCGGTTCTGAGCTGGTGGATTCCCGCTGGGACGCCACGGCACGTACGGATACCGTCCGGGCGAGCGATGCGGGAGACTTGGTAGTGTTCATCGACGGTTCTTCAGCGTCCTACGTCTACCCCCCGGAGCTGGCCGGGCGGGCGGTAGCGGGCCAGCACGAGCCCTTTCACCACGAAATCGGGCTGATCCCGTTTCAGGTCTGGGAGCCCGGTCGGGTACTGGTGTTGGGCCCGGGAGGCGGCCGCGACGTGGTGCTGGCACTGGCTGGCGGCGCCCGGGAGATCACCGGCGTGGAGCTGAACCGGGGTACCCTGGACGCCCTGGAAAAGCTGGGACGGGCCTTTTGGCTGGATGACCCACGGGTGACCGTAATAGAGGGAGAAGGACGCTCCTTTGTACAGCGTGACACCGGGCAATACGATGTGATATTCCTGGCCCAGGTGATGACCCAGGCCTCCGAGGCCTACGGTCTGGCCCTTTCCGAGAGCTACGTGTACACCGTGGAGGCCTTCGCCGCCTATTTCCAGCGGCTGACCCCGGGCGGAGTGCTGGCCCTGGTCATGCACGGCCCGGGCGATGCCGGGCGTGCCTTGGTCACGGCCGCGCGGGCCCTCCTGAACACCGGGGTCAGCCCGCCGGCGGTGGGACGGCACCTGGCGGTCCTCACCGCCAACAGGTCCGGGCATCCTGCGTCTCCCTTGGTTCTGGTAGGCCGTGAGCCGCTGGACGCCCAGCTCCTGGACCAGCTGGTGTCCACCGCGTTGGCCCGCCGGTTTGAGTTTTGGCACTTGCCGGGTGTGGTAGAGGTCGGGTGGCTCCGGCACCTGGAAGGGAGCCGGACATGGCGACAGGCGATAGCGGACTTGCCGGGTAGCTACCATCCGGTCACCGACGATCGCCCCTTCTTCTACAACCAGCACGCGGGGCCATCGCCGGTGGTCATGACGGCACTGGCCGCCGCGCTCGTCCTTGCCCTGGGCATGACGCGCAGCGCCCAGGGACGGCGTTTTAGGGTTTCCCGGCCACTGCGGCTGGGCGCGGTGCTGGCCGGTGTAGGGTTCATGCTGGTGGAAATACCGCTTTTGCAGCGCATGGTCTTGCTGGCCGGACAACCCACCCTCGCCTTCTCGCTGGGCCTGGCCGGGCTCCTGGTGGGCTCGGCAGCGGGGGCACTCTTGGGGAACACGCTGGTGACGGACGCCTCTGGCCTCCGGAGGACCTGCCTGGGGCTGGCCATCCTGTTCCCGCTCTATGATCGGTTGTGGCAGGCTGTAGTACCCCGGCTCCTAGCGGCTCCCCCACCGGTGGTGACCTGGTCCTCCGTGGCGCTGGTGGCGCTGGCCGGCGTGGGCCTGGGAGTCCCCTTTTCCTCTGTGCTCCGGCTGGAGGGCAACCCCCGGGAGACGCCATTGGCCTACGCTCTGAGCGGCGTCTGGTCGGTGGCAGGGGCCAGCCTGGCGCTGGCCCTGGCCATGCAGTGGGGCTTCACCACAGCGGTATGGGCTGGCGCACTGGCCTACGGCACCTGGGGCGTAATGCTGCCCGGAGCAGCCGGGCCTTCCACCACCCGCCGGGCAACGGCGATGCCCAGGACATAAAGGGCGGCAGTAGTCAGGTAGCCCGGGGCAGAGCGGTCAAAGAGCACGGCCGCCCGGGCGGGCGACTCCTCGTCCTGCCCCCAGACGATGAGAAGCAGGGGCAAGCGGGGGAATGCCTGCACCACGCAAGCGGCATCGCCAAACGTCGCCGGTTGGGCTCCCCAGGGCACGCTCGCTTCACGCAGTCCAAGGGGCATGGCGCCAAAGGCCCGGGCCAGTGGAAGGTGAGCCTCCTGCCGGAACAGGTAATCGTGGTGGGGTCCACCGGGCAGCTCCAGAAAGGATATCCACTCTCCTCGCAGCGGGAGCCCGGAAGCCTCGGACAGGTACTGGAGGACCAGGACTTCCTCGTTGGGGTGGAGTTTCTCCTGCCCCCAGGTCATGCTCGCACTGGGATGGTGGACGGTGCAGGGGTGCCCGCAGTAGTCCAAGACCAGTTCGCCCCGGGCCGGGTGGTGCACGGCGCCGGACCACCGGGCCATGTACACCGGGTCGGCCCGGGCGAAATCGGCCCGGGCCTTCTCCAGCACGCTGGTCACTTTCTCACGCCATACCGGCGGATGTACCGGTAGACTTCTCCTGCCACGTACCCTTCCTCGTACTTTTCCTCGAAGTTCTCCCGGTGGTGAAAATCCCGCAGGGCCTGCTGGGTGGCAACGTCGAGTATGCCGTTGATGTCACCTTGGTAATCCCCACTGGCCCTGAGGATCTCCTGCAGGAAACGGCAGACTTCCCCTTCCACTTTGATGCGCTCGATGACCGGGGGCTTGAGGAAGTACAGCTTGTGGAGGTCTAGAAGGCGCGCCAGTTCTTCGATGGGTTCGGGGTGATCGTCAACACGCAGGTCGCAGTAACGATCATTGTAACCACCGTAGCCGCCCTTGTCCTTGACGATGTATAGAGCTGCCGACTGGCGCCCGCGCCGGTCACCCCCGGCCGCCTGTCCTGCCCGCAGGGAGGCTACCAGCCGGTCGGCCAGGGCCCCGGTAGTGCCGGTAAAGGCCTCGGCCATGGCTTCCACGGTGTCGCGGGACACCAGGATGTTGCCCTGGCAGCAGAACCCCGGGCCCACCACGTGCCCGGCCCAGTCCAGGCACTGGCTGCCGGTATAGGCGGCGGCATGGCCCCTGAGGTCCACCAGTCCCAGCTGCCGGTGGTCGCGCCCTGGGTCCGAGGCCACCAGTTCGTCCAGGGTCTCCTGGGCGCTCTTGCCGGCGGCCATGAGGTCCAGGCCCCGGGGACCGAAAGACGTGTTGGCCCAGGCCTGGGTGGCTACGGCGCCCGCATCCGCCCGGGCCCAGGGCACCGCCGTCCCCACGCCCAAGAACTTGGACTGGGTCCCCACGCCCCACTCTCCGGCCGCCAGGTCGCAGGCAACGATGCTAAAGGTAGCGATGAGCTTTCTCATGGCAACCACTCCTTTCGCTACTCCTATTCGCTGCAACCGGCAGCAAGACCTCTGTACAGCCAAAGGGCCCGGGAGCACCCGGGCCCTGGGACCTACCTTAGGGGTTAGGCCCGGTGCCCACCCGGACCAGCGTGGGCACGGGAACGTACACCGAGGCGGGGAGCGGCCGGGTGGTCTCCCGGCCGTTGGCAAACACGGTGGCCTCAGCCACCACCCGCATGCCCACTTTCCCCTCGGTTACCACCTTCTCACCGGCCGGCACTTTCGGATCGTTGACGGTCTCGGTCCCGAAGGGGATGGTCTGGACCACCCGGCTGGTGATGGTAACTCGAAGGTCCTCCGGGGCATCGCCGTAGATGCTAAAGGTCAGCTTGCCCTGGTCAGCGGTGGCCCGGATGAGCATGTGGGAACTGGTGTTATTCCTAAACTTCAGGTCCAGCCCATCGTCAAAGGACACGGCCGCATCGCGTCCCAGCGGCACGTAGTCCACGGGCATGGAGTGGTGGAAGCGCTGCACCAGCTCAAGGTTGGCCAGGAGGACGGCGTTATACAGGGTGGTGGAAACCTGGCACACGCCCCCGCCCACTCCCTGTATGATGCGGTGTCCATAGTAGACGTTGGCCAGCTGGTAACCCTTCTCGGCCGAGCGTGGTCCCACGATTTCGTTGAAGGAGAACACCTCACCGGGCGCGAGGAGCGTCCCGTTGATGGCCAGTGCCGACAACGCCACGTTCTCTGCCCGGGGCTCGTTGGCCTTGTAAGTAGTGGAGAACTCGGCGATCTTCCGCCTCAGGCCGAGGGCCTGGAGGTCCTCCTGGCTGACCTCAGGTTCCAGCGCGCGCACCGGCACCATCACGTAACCAGGCAGGGTCTCCCACCTTCCCGACTGCCATACGGCCTGCCGGAGGGCCCCGGTATCCAGGATGACGCCATTAAGGTGCGGGCCCACTTCCACCCGGCCGTTGGGGAGGAAAACCAGCGCCGCCGATACGGGCGGGCATTCCACCGCCTGCTTCAGAGCCTCCATGGTCTGGTAAAACACCTGTTCATCCAGGCGGACCACCAACTCCAGCTGCTGGGGTGCGCTGCGCCACCAAGTGCTGACCCGGGCCCGGGCCAGACTGGCGTCAATGTCCGGGACGAGCCCCAGTTCCGTGTAGCGCAGGGTGAAGAACTCCCCAAAAGGGGTCTCCAGTATCATGACGCGCTCTTTCCAGTTAAGTACCTGCTCTAGCCGCTCGCGGGCCTCGGACGGCGTAAGCCCGCCTACTTCGATACCGCCGATGCGGGTAGGCCGGCCGTAGCGAGCCTCTCCTGCCACCAGCGCGCCCGCCGAGCCCAAGAACAGGCAGAAGATAATAACGCCAAGGGTGATGTGCAACAGGGAGTAGCGATGTGGTCCCTTACGTCCATCGCGGCTGGGTAACATGGTACCAGACCTGCCTTTCACAGAAACGGGCGGCCGTCCTTCTACCCGGTTACGGCCAGGGGTCTCAGTGCCGGCAACCAGTGATGGAAGATGCCCTGTTCCGCCAGTACGTCGCGGAGCGCTGCGCGCGCGCGGCTCAGGCGTGATTTCACGGTACCCACCGGGCACTGCAAGATCCCGGCGATCTCTCCATAGGTCAACTGGCGCATGTCGTGCAACACGATAACGGTCCGGTGTTCGCGGCTGAGACGGTCCAATCCTCTTTGGATGGCCCGGCCCAAGTCGGCCACTTCTGCCTGCCGGTCGGGCCCCGGGGCTTCATCCGGGAGTTGCCAGGCCAATTCCTCTTGGCCCACCGGCGCATCCAACGACACGGCCGGTCGCCGCTGGCGACGGCGCGAGCGGTCGATGCACAGGTTGGATGCGATCCGGTAGACCCAGCTGGAGAACGGGGCCTTGCCCTTGAACGCTTGTATAGACGAACAGACCCGCATGAAAGTTTCCTGGGTCAGGTCCTGGGCGTCGTGGAAGTTTCCGGTCATCCGGTAGATATAGTTGTATATGGGCTTTTGGTACACCCGGACCAAGGCCTCCAGCGCCTCGGGTTGACCGGTCCTGGCATTCTCCACGAGCTGGGCTTCGTCCATCACGGTGTTCCCCTCCCCACTGCTGGCTCTAACTCCAATCTACCAGCATATGGAGGAAGATCACATGGTCCACGTGGCTTAATTTTGGGGTAGTGATGGCTTAGCTGCGCCTAAGCATTTCTGCTTAGATGGGCAGGTCCAGGTGTACACTGGTGCCCTTTCCGGGTGCCGACGTCACCTTGAGGACGCCGCCCAGCAAAGCGGCGCGTTCGTTCATGCCCACCAGCCCCAAGCGTCCCGAACCATGCCCGGTCTTGGTCCGGTCAAACCCTACACCATCATCAGTGACGGCTATGCTCAGCCGGTCGGCAGTATACATGATGGCAAGGTCCACCTGGCAGGGCCCGGCGTGCTGCTTGACGTTGTTCAGGGCCTCCTGCACGATGCGGAACACCGCTACCTCGGTTTGGGCGGGTAACCGCCGCTCCTGCCCCTGGACATCCAGCCGTCCGTGGACCTGGTACTCGGAAAGACCGCCCAAGAGCCACTCCAGCGCGGGCAGCAGGCCCAGGTCATCGAGGATGGACGGGCGTAGTTCCCGGCAATACCTCCTGAGGTTCTCCAGGGTCACATCTACCAGCCCGGCCAGCTCGGACAGGCGCTGGGACACCAGGTCCGGGTGGGCGGGAAGGAGTTCCCGGCAAAGGTCCAGGCGCCGGCCCAGCGCCACCAAAGCTTGGGCCGTGTCGTCGTGAAGCTCGCGGGAAATGCGGCGGCGCTCCTCCTCCTGGACCTGGGTGACCAGGGCCAGGTAGTCGCGGAGTTCGCTCTGGCGCCTCTGGCTCACTTGCAGGTCGCGGTCGCGTCGTGCCAGTTCCCGGGCCAGGCGTTGGCTCTCGCTCATATCCCGGGCTATGCCCTGCTGGCCCTGGAACTCCCCGTGGACTCTCAACACGGAGGCGCTCACATCTAGGGTGACCCGTCTCCCGTTGTGATGCAAGGCTTCCCAGCGGTAGGCCAGGAAACCCTGGTCCTCGGCCAGGGCCCTTCGAACCAAGCTGATGGTCTGCTGCCAGCTTTCCGGGGTGACGATGCCCGAGAAATACGTTCCCAGGAGATCCTGGGGAGCATATCCCAGCACGTCCTTGACCCGGGAATTGAGGAAGGTGAAGCGACCGCTGGAATCGAGGGAGAACACGATGTCCGAAGCATTTTCCGTGAGGTTTCTGTACTTTTCCTCGGACCGTTCCAGGTTATCGATGAGGCGGGCCTTGGCGATGATCACCGCCGCCAGGCTGGCCACGGCGCTGAGGAGGTGAGTGAGGTCACGGTCGTACGTGTCCTGGGCATGCCGGTTGGCCAGGGCCAAAAGGCCCAGCGTGCCGGTGTCGGCACGTAGCGGCACCAAGCGCAGGGCGCCGGGCCCACTCAAATCGAGGATGTCGCGCCTTTGTAGCTGCTCCCCCGCGAGAGCGTAAACGCCCTCCGCCTCCAGCGCCAGGGAGAACACGCTGTCTTCGTGGAGCCTGAGTGCGATGTTTTCTTCCACCAGGCCATTCCCTGCGCCGGCATAGGCAGCGGCCGCTGGGGTAATGGTACGGGCCCGCCCATCGTAAAGGAAGATGACGGCACCGTCGACCTTGAAGACGCGCAGGGCAAACCCGGCAATGCGGTGGAGGACTTCATCCATGCCCAGTGGCCCGGCGGTGAGGCGGGCCATCTCCAACAAGACCTCGGAGGTCTCGCGCGTCCGGTTGTCCCCCGGCTTATTCCCTCTACTTGCCTCTTTGGCCAACCCGGTCACCTCAATCTACGCTATCCAGCTCTAGCCACTTGTTCTTCATAGCCAGGATAACCGCCTCGGTCCGCGATCCCACCTGGAGCTTAGAGAAGATGTTGGCCAGGTGGACCTGGGCTGTGCGCGGGCTTATGTAAAGGGCGGCTCCGATCTCCTTGTTGCTCATACCCCGGGCGGCCAGCGACAGCACTTCCTGCTCACGTTCGGACAAAGGGTTGGCCAAAGGCGCCAGCTCGGGCGGGGCGACGGGTCTGGACAGGCGATCGATCACTCGCCGCGCCACGGCAGGATGTAACACAGACTCGCCGGTGGCCACCGCCCGGATGGCCTGGATCAGCTCCTGGCCGCGGGCATTCTTCAAAAGGTAGCCCGCGGCACCGGCCTGCAGCAAGGAAAACACGTAAGGGTCCTCGTCGTAGGCTGTGAAAATGAGCACGGCTATGGAAGGTGCCCGGGCCTTGATCTGCCGGGTGGCCTCGATGCCGTTCATCCCCGGCATGGCGATGTCCATGACGACGACTTTGGGCTGTAGTTCCAAGGCCAGCCTGACTGCTTCCTCTCCATCGCCGGCCTCACCTACCACCAAAAGGTCAGAGGTGCGTTCTAGGAGCTCTCGAGTGCCCTCCCGCACGATGGCGTGGTCATCGGCCAGGAGCACCGTGATCTTGGACATGGGCATCATCCTTGAAGATATTTCGATTACAGGATTCGCCGCCGGTTCCGGATTTCCTAGTGTCATCCCTGCCTGGCCCGCACCCGGGATCCTTTCCAGTAATTGCCTAGGCCATGCCGCCCGGGCGGCCCGGGCTACAAGAAAACCCCGGCCGGGCCGGGGCTTTCCACTCCCTTGGCGCTGGTCTACCTGGCGTAAGCCGCCAGCGCGTTCTTTACGGCATTCTTGACACCGTTGACGGTGCCGGTAGCGCCGGTTACGTTGTCCACGTCGATGGTATTCTTGGCCACCATGTCGCCGGTGACCTTTACAAACGCTGGCCCGGCTATGCTCGGGGTCTCCAGGTCCGAGATGATCCTCACCTCAACCAGTTTGCCCCCGGCCACCTTCACTTCTACGGTGATGGGCCCCAGCAGCCCCGCCGCCTGCCCCCGGTAAGTGCCGTCCGGCACGTCCGCCAGGTCGATGACGGGCTCCCGCGGCGGCGCCTGGGCTCCACCCTCAACGATGATGTAATTCTTCAGGGCATCCTCCACCGCAGCCAGGATACCCTTGCTGGTGATGGTGGCGCTGGAGACTACATCCACATTGAGCCCCTGCCGTTCCATCACTCGGGCCGGCATACCGGAAATGGCCGGGTCGGAGATGCCGGGAGATTCACTGTGCTGGAGCACGGCTATCTTGGTGATGCGCCCGCCGCTGACCGTTACCCGGACCTTAATGATGCCGCCAAAGCCCCGGGCCTCACCGTCGTAGTCGCCGTTGGGAACCTGGGCAAAATCGATAATCTTCTGGGGTTCAGCCTCACCCAAGAAGTCGGCCTTGAGGAGGTCGGCCCCCTTCCTCACCCCGGCGGCTACCGCCCGGGAAGAGATGGTCGCACCCGATATGCCGTCGATGTCTGTGCCCATGGCGATGGGGTCTTTGACACTCTTCCCAATGAACTGGCCGAGGAACGAAGCCTCTTTGACCCGCGTCCCGATGCCCGGGGTCTCCGACATATTCAGAATGACGACACTGAGCACCTTCCCCTTGGCGTCAAGGCCCACCAGCATCTCAATGGGATCCGAACCATAGCCCCCGGAGCTTACCAGGACCGCGGCTCCTACCGGGACGCCCCAGGAAATGCCCACGTAGTGTACGCGCCCGTCCACTTCGACCCTTTGAAAATCGTCGGCCGCCGGGACTGCCGAGCGCAAAGCTTCTTGCAGTTTGGCCTCTCTCTGGGCTTCGATCCGCGGAAGGGTGGTGTTGTATACCGCGGCAAGGCCGGCGGCAGCCACACCGCAGATCAAGGTCAAGACGAACCCGAGGCGGACTATATTCCGCATGCCCTCTACCTCCTCGCTGAAAAACAAGCGCTGCTAGAACTCGATTAATGGTTAGGACTGGGCAAACAACAAGTGGCTTTCGACACCGGGCGGGTCGATTCCTGCCCGGAGACAAAGCTCTAGTATCCACACTCACGATCACTGGTTCGTCACTACGTTCAAGTTTAACACAAGTCGCGCAGCATAAGAAGGGTTAGACGACCATGAGATAATGCCAGGTCTGTCCGGTCGCAAGCCGCGGTTGACTTGGATGGGTGCTATGGTATAATGAGAGGTGCAAATTCGAATATGACGTGTCGGGATGGCGGAATTGGCAGACGCGTACGTTTGAGGGGCGTATGGTAACAACCGTGCGGGTTCAAGTCCCGCTCCCGACACCATTTTCATGTACTCCTGCCGACACTCCTCTAAGTATCCATGCGGAACCGTATGCCAAAGACCCGTCGACCAACCGCCCGGTTTGTCCAACCCTTGTCTGCATCACCGGGATGGTAGTTTGACTGGAGGTCCAGGCGTGTCTGTCTCCCCAAGGCCGGCCCGGTCGGCACTGGAGGGCTCATTCCTGTTTGACCTGGATGTCACCTGATCCGGGTTTGACCCCGCTCAAGGTCGAGTCATCTGTCATCCCGCCCACCGCCGGACCATCGCCATCACCCGGGATGTGGCAGCACGCAGCGCAGAGCCCATCCTCACTGGCAACGTCTTCGAACTGCACCGGCTGGCCTATCATACCCTGGAGAACAACCCGGACGTAGTCTACGTGTTCTTCCTGGACAGTGCCGGGCAGATCCTTGCCCATACTTTCAAGGACCACTTCCCGCCGGTGCTCCTGCGATACCTTCGCCAGGGTCGGGCTGGTGGACTACAGCCTTCAGCAAGCCCTGGCCGCGGTAACTCCCCGCCTTATGTCCATCGCGGCCGCCACCTTCGTGGTGCTGAGCGTGGTCATTTATTTCCTGGTGACGTCATGACCATAAGGCCCCTAAACTCCCTGTTCGACTCGGTGACCTTTCGCAGCAAGTCACAGTGAAGACTTCCGACGAGCTAAGCACCCTGGAACTGGGAGTGCAGCCCCGCCTTCACAAGGCCGAGAGCTTCGGGCAAACTCACACCACGCTCTGGACCCAGCATCAGCAGGGCCAACTGCCGGTACTGATGGTGGACGATGCGCACCTGCTCGGAGAATCCACCCTGCAGGAACTACGGTTGCTCACCAGTTTTCGGGTGGACTCGGCTTCGCCCTTGGCCTTGCTGCTGGTGGGCCACCACACCCTCCGCGACCGGTTGCGGCTCTCCATCTAACAATTCGAAACGGGACAGCGTCCGTTACCCCCAGGTTGAGTGATGACCGGTCTGGTCATTGCCGGAGGTTTGCCGAGTACTACCTGATCGGAACTCTCCTCAGCACCCTGGTGGCCATATCCGCTGGATGGTTGCTGCCAACCGTTGGGCAAATTTGAGTCAGTACTGCCAGTCTTGCACGCCTCTCACCAGTCTCCCGTCAACCCCGTGAACCACTGGGATGAGCGTGCCATAGCATGGGTATCGCTGACCTCTCTCCTGTCCGGACTTATCACAGTCCTGTGGCTGGGCCGGGGTCCAGTGGCGTTTGTAGCCACCGCTCTATGCGATCCAGCAGATAGTCGGCAGTGGTTCCCGCGTCTACGGCCCCTTTACGTGTACGACCATGTCTGATAATGTAATAATTGATTACATGTTTAGTATCAAACTGTCATGGTGCATGCTGGTGATCAGCATCCGGCATGACGAGCTGTGTTGGTGATCGTTTGGTGGTCGGGTTGAACTCGGTTCGCAGGACTCCACTCGTCAACCGGAGCAGCTTCTCCTGGAGGGGTCATGTTGCGGGCTCAGAGCCGGAAGCACCCAGTGGCTTTGCTCATCTTGCCCCTGGTGCTGGCAGCGCTGCTAACGGGCTGCCGGTCTTCATATCCGCAGCTTAACCTGAGGCCCCCGGAGGGTGTGGACGCCGTCTCCGTCCCCACGCCGCAATTACGCGTCCCCACCTCCCGGCGCTTTGGCCCCGAGGTGCCGTACGTGCGCCTGGCCATCGCCCCGGTCATGTCGCCATCCCAGACCAGGCAGGATTTCCGCCGGCTCCTTGCCTACCTGCCCGGCCAACTGGACCACCCGGTAGAGTTGGTCTTGCGCCCCACCTACGCCGAGATCAGCCACCTCATCGCCCAGAGGCTGGTGGACGTGGCGCTGGTGGGTAACTGGTCCTACGTGGACATAGAGGGCAGCCACGAGGTGGAGCTCCTGGCAGTGCCGCAAGTTGATGGACAGATCGAACACCGTTCGTACATCATCGTCTCCGCCAAGAGCAGCATCTTCGGACTGGAGGACCTGCGTGACGAGCGCTTCCTGTTCACCGACCCTTTGTCTTTCTCGGGCCGGCTCTACGTCCTGTACCGCCTGGCCGAACTGGGAGAGACTGAGGAGACGTTCTTCTCTCGTTCCCTGTACAGCTACAACCACCACAGTTCCATCATGGCGGTGGCCGAGGGATGGGTGACAGCAGCGGCGGTGGAAAGCTCGGTCTACAGGCGGCTGATCCACGAAAGCCCCGGGCTCGAAGAGAAGATCCGCATCATCGAGGTTTCCCCGCTCGTGGGCAATTCGCCGGTGATCGCCTGCACCAAGCTGCCGCAGGAGCTCAGGGACAGGCTGAGAGACGTACTCCTCCACATGCACGAGGATCCTGAAGGACAGAAGGCCCTGGCGGAGATGAGGATCGAACGCTTCATGCCGGTCGGGGATGAGCTCTATGACCCGGTCCGGCAGATGCGTAAGACGATCATGGGGACCACAAGATAGATAGCAGCCACGGGAGGCAACCGGGTGAGTTTTTGGTCACGTCTACAGCAGAAAAAGCCCACTCTGGGCATCAGGGGTAAGGTGGTCGGCATCGCCCTGGGCGTAACCGTGCTCTTGATGCTCTCTACCATAATGTACGTACGCACCACCCTCCACTCCCATCTGGGCCGGGAGCTGGACCGCAGGACCGTGGCCATCACTCGCGACGTGGCGGCGCGCGGCGCCGAGCCCATCCTGACCGGGAACATTTTCGACCTGCACCGGCTGGCCTACGATACGCTGGAGAACAACCCGGACGCCGTCTACGTGTTCTTCGTGGATAGCACCGGGGGCATCCTCGCCCACACTTTCAAGGAATACTTCCCCCCGGCGCTCCTGGACGTAGAGCACAAGATAAACGGGCCGGGCTACAGCCTCAGGAAGTTCAGGACCGAGGACGGGATCCTCCGCGACGTGGCTGTGCCCGTCCTTTCCGGTCCTGACCCGGATATCTTCGCCCGCGTCGGGTTGGTGGACTACAGCCTGCAGCACGCCCTGGCGGCGGTGACACCCCGCCTCATGTCCATTTCGGCCGTCACCTTCGCCATGGTGAGCGTGATCATCTACATTCTCGTCACCCTGAGTACCATCAGACCCCTGAACTCCCTGCTCGGCTCGGTGCAGGCGGTGGCCCAGGGCAACCTATCACAGCGGGTCACGGTGAACACGTCCGACGAACTGAGCACTCTGGCCAGCGCTTTCAACCACATGACGGAGCAGTTGGAGACCGCGCACAAGGCCCGGGATCACCTGATGAAAACCATCATCCATTCCCAGGAAGATGAGCGCCGCCGGATCTCACGAGAGCTGCACGATGAGACGGGCCAGATGTTGAGCACGCTCATGATCTCTCTAAGCTTCCTGGAGCGGTCCACCGACCTTCAGGACCTGAAGGGCAAGACGGCGCAATTTAGGGAGCTTCTGCTAAAGTCCCTGGAACAGGTGCGCTTGCTGGCCTGGCACCTGACCCCGGCCCCGCTGGTGGACCTGGGACTGGAGGCTGCCCTGGAGTCCATGGTCAGGAAGTACCATGAATCGGCGGACTGGGCCATCAGCCTCCTCATGGAGGGGCTGGAACACCGGCGGCTTCCTTCCGAGGTAGAAGTCACCGTATACCGGGTGATCCAGGAGGCTCTCACCAACATCTCCAGGCACGCCCGGGCCAAGAACGTGGGCATATTCCTCAACTGCCGGGATGACCGGCTCATGGTGATGATCGAAGATGACGGGGTGGGCTTTCACCCGGCGGAACACGAGCGCCTTGAGGAAAAGACCAGCCTGGGGCTTAGGTTCATGCGGGAGCGCGTGTCGCTGGTGGGAGGCAGGTTGGAGGTAGAATCTGGCCCCGGCCAGGGCACCGTGCTCTACATCACCATTCCCCTACCCCCGAATGGAGGTGATCAGCATCCAGGACCTACTGCGGCTCATGATCGTTGACGACCATACTCTGTTCCGGTCGGGCTTGAGGATGCTATTGCAGGACGAAAACGACATGAGCATCGTGGCCGAGGCGGCCAGCGCCGAGGAAGCCCTCTCCCTGCTCTCGGAGCAGGAAGTCGACGTGGTGCTCATGGACCTGACGCTCAAGGGCATGGATGGCCTGGAGGCCGCCCAGCACATCCGCGAGCGGTACCCGGCCGTCAAAGTCATCGTCCTCACCATGCACGACGACGAAGCGTATCTCATGAAGGCACTCAAAGCAGGTGTGCAAGGATATGTTTTGAAAGAGGCAGCCACCAGCGAGCTGGCCACGGCCATCCGCTCGGTGATGGACGGGCAGATCAACATCCACCCGTCGCTGGTGAACGTCCTGGTGAACCAGGCCATCGGCGAGACCAAGCAGGAAAGTGTGCTGACCAAGCGCGAAACCGAGGTTTTGCAGCGTATCTGCCTGGGGTACACCAACCGGGAGATCGCGGACATCCTGGTCATCAGCGTAAAGACCGTGGAGAAACACAAAGAGCACATCATGACCAAGCTGAACCTCAAACGCCGCCACGAGCTCATAGAGTATGCCTTCAAACAAGGGTTGCTTGTCCCGTAGATGTGCAGCAGCCGAGGTCCGGGCAAGAGCACGGACCGTGACGAAGACCGGGCCGTAGCTGCCGGCTACACAGCCGCCGGTGATGTCAGGTGATCTTGGCGGGATGTGCCCCGGCCTCACCTGGTAAGGACGTCCGGACGTTGGCCCCGGCAGGCAGGCGGAAAAGTCTCCCTTATCGGGTTTCTCCTGCCAGGTGCCTGATCAAGTTGGCCATTTCGATGGCGGTGACCGCAGCATCCCAGCCCTTGTTACCTGCTTTCGTGCCTGCTCGCTCAATGGCCTGCTCGATATTGTCGGTGGTCAACACCCCGAAAATCGTGGGTACGCCCGTGTCGAGGCCGACCTTGGCCACGCCCTTTGAGGCTTCTGCGGCGACGTAGTCGAAGTGAGGGGTGGCGCCCCGGATCAGGGCGCCCAGGCAGATGACGGCATGGAACCGGCCCGTTGCCACCAGTCGCTGCGCCACCAGCGGGATCTCGAACGCTCCCGGCACCCACGCGACTTCAATATCCCGGTCAGCTGCCCCATGACGGACGAGCGCGTCCACGGCGCCACCCAGCAATTTGCTGGTAATGAACTCGTTGAACCTGGCCACCACGATGCCAAAGCGCAGACCGGTAGCTACCAGGTGTCCTTCGTGATACGCAGGCATGCTATCCACTCCTTTGTTCGGTGACGGGAGCTGCCTCCAAGAGGTGGCCCAGCTTCCGCTTCTTTGTGAGCAGGTATTTGACGCTGTACTTGGTGGGACGGATCTCAATGGGCAACCTGTCCACGACCCGGAGCCCGTAACCCTCAAGGCCCACGATCTTCCGGGGGTTGTTGGTGAGTAACCTGATGTCGCAAAGACCCAGATCCGCGAGGATCTGCGCCCCAATGCCGTAGTCTCGAAGGTCGGCGGGAAAGCCCAGATCCTCGTTGGCCTCCACTGTGTCCTTGCCGGCGTCCTGTAGTGCATAGGCCCTGATCTTGTTGCCAAGTCCGATACCCCGCCCTTCCTGCCTCATGTAAAGCAACACTCCCGGCGGCTCGGCAGCTATGGTCCTGAGCGCGCTGGCCAGCTGGTCGCCGCAGTCGCACCGGAGAGAATGGAACACATCGCCGGTCATGCATTCAGAGTGCACGCGGACGAGAGGGGCTTTCACACTGGCAAGGTCCCCCTTGATGAGGGCGACATGCTCAAGGTCATCGAGCAGGTTACGGTATACCACGATCCTGAAGGTGCCGTACTGGGTTGGCAGTTGTGCAGAACCGATGCTTTCCACCAGTTTCTCGTGGGTCCGCCTGTACTTGATTAGCCCGGCAATGGTGATGATCTTCAGGCCGTGCTCTTTGCCAAAGCTTACTAGGTCCGGCACCCGCGCCATGGTGCCATCGTCCTTGATGATCTCGCAGATGACGCCTGCCGGGCAAAGCCCGGCCATGCGCGCCAGGTCCACCGCTGCCTCCGTATGCCCGGCCCTGGTGAGCACGCCTCCTTCCCTGGCGCGCAGCGGGAACACGTGGCCCGGCCTGCGCAAGTCTGCCGCCTGGGTCTTGGGGTCGATGATGGCCCTGATGGTCATGGCCCGCTCGGGTGCTGATATGCCGGTGGTGGTGGAAATGTGATCGACCGGGACCGTGAAGGCCGTTTGATGCCTGTCCTGGTTTTCCCGGACCATGGGCCAGAGCTCGAGCTCATCGGCGCGCCGGTTGGTCACAGGCACGCACAGCAGCCCCCTGCCATGGCTGATCATGAAGTTGACAGCTGCCGGGGTAGCTTTTTCTGCCGCCATCACGAGGTCGCCTTCGTTTTCGCGGTCTTCGTCATCTACAACGATGAGCATCTTGCCCTGCTGGATGTCCTTGATAGCCTCTTCTATGGTGTTGAAAACCAAGGTGTGCTGGTCCCTCCTATCTCCCCTGGAGAAAACCGTGTTGGGCGAGAAACTCGAGTGAGATCCGGGGGTGCGACTCACGAGCCGGCGCCGCCAAGTATTTCTTCACGTGCTTGGCCAGTATATCGGTCTCTATGTTGACCTCGTCCCCGGCTTTGAGCCGCCCGAGGTTGGTCGCCTTGACGGTGTGCGGCACCAGTGACACGGAAAAGCCGGTATGATCCACATCCACCACCGTCAGGCTGGTGCCGTCCACCGCCACCGAGCCTTTCGGCACCAGTTCGTCGAGCAGCCTAGACGGCGCCCGGATGGCGAGCAACGTCGCTATATCCCTGGTGCTCTTGGCCGTAACATAGCCTGTGCCGTCCACATGCCCGGTCACCAGGTGCCCGCCCACCCGGTCGCCCAGCCGGAGCGCGCGCTCGAGGTTTACCCTATCTCCCCCCGCCAGCCGGCGCAGGTTGGTCTTTTCTAGAGTCTCTGCCATGACCTGCGCTTCGAACCACCGGTTCCCGACCGTCACCACGGTAAGGCAGACACCGTTCACCGCCACGCTGTCACCGATCCTGAGCCGGTCGGTCACCACCGTCGCCCTGATGGTTATAGCAGCTGAGTCGGTGCCCCGGCTGATGCTGGACACCCGCCCGACTTCCTCAACCAGCCCGGTGAACACGCTGGGTTCCTCCTTCTTCAGGGTAGGCTTGGATACAAAGATCCTCTCCGTACCTGGTGATGACCAGTTCTCGCAGGCGCAGCGCCTCCTGGAGATGGGCGGGCCCTTTCCCACCGACGGCACCGGGTGCTGTGTGGCCTCCTATGATCAAAGGGGCGACAAACCATACCACCTTATCCACCAGCCCCTCTGCCAGCATGGAACCATGCACGCGACTCCCGCCCTCCACAAGTACGCTGGTGATGTTCCTGGCGGCCAGTTCGCTCATGAGGTGACGAAGGTCCACACCTGTCCCCGATGAGTCCCGTGCCAGGACCAGCACTTCCGCGCCCGCGTCCTCCAGCTCTCGTATTTTGTCCCTCCAGGCCTGGTCTGTTACGGCGATGAGTGTGCAGCCGGGCTGTCCCAGCACTCGAGCACTGGGTGGCGTGCGGGCGCTGCTGTCCAGGATGACCCGGGCGGGCTCACGGCTGCCCGACGTGCGGGCGGTCAGAAGAGGGTCATCGGCAAGTACGGTGTTGACCCCGACGAGCACTGCATCGTAAACACCGCGCAGTCTACGGGCAGCCTGGCGCGCTTCTTCACCGGTGATCCACTTGGACTGTCCCGTACGCGTCGCTATCTTTCCATCGAGGCTGACGGCTGCCTTGAGCACCGAAAAAGGGATCCGGGTCGTGATGTACTTGACGAACACTTCGTTTAGCCGCCTGGCCTGGTGCTCCAGCACACCGGTCCTGACCTCTAGTCCTTGTTGCCTGAGCTCCTCAAAACCCCGGCCCGAGATCAGCGGGTTGGGGTCCTCCATGGCGGCCACCACCTCCCGTATCCCGGCCGCTACGATGGCGCGGGTGCAAGGCGGGGTCTTGCCATGGTGGGAGCACGGTTCGAGGGTCACGTAGAGCGTGGAACCCGCGGGATCCACCTTTACGTTTCTTATGGCGTTCAATTCGGCGTGGGGTTCTCCGGCCCGCGCGTGGTAGCCGGTCCCGATCACTATTCCGTCCTTGACCAGCACCGCTCCGACCATGGGGTTGGGGCTCGTATGACCAAGACCCTCGCGGGCCAGGTCGAGTGCCATCTGCATGAACCACTCGTCCATAGTATCACCCACTCCGCCAACCGGGTTTGGCACCGGGAGCTTCCCAGGCTAAGTCTTTGCACAAATCCCCAGTTCCATCAGCCAGTGTCCTGAAACGCAAGAACTGCCACAGGTCCGTGGTATCCAAGCCAAGGGGCGTGATGGATACCAGGCCGTTCCGAATGGCAGCGATATCGGAGTGAGGGTCTTCCCCATCGTCCACGGGTCGCCCGCTGAAACGCAGCACGGTTGCGCCCTGGTCCAGGCAGACCTGGGTGAACTGGTTAACATACCGCCGGCGCCCCAGCCTGGTAACGCGGGTGCCGCTGGCCTCGCCGGCAGCCGGAGGCAGGTTGACGTTGAATATGACATCCCGTGACAGGACCGGGAGGAGCCTGGTCAATATGCGCAGCGTCAGTATTCCGGCCTCATCCCAGGGCGCGCTTTCTTCGCCGTCGAGCGCCAGCGAGACCGCTACCGAAGCGACACCGGCGATACACCCTTCCCTGGCGGCGGCTACGGTGCCCGAGTACAGGACGTCTATCCCGAGGTTGTCGCCGTGGTTTATGCCAGAGACCAAGAGGTCTGGCATGCGGTACACCAGCTTCCCCAGCGCCAGTTTGACGCAGTCCACGGGTGTGCCGCCGATGCTCCAGGCCCGGCTCGCCCCGGGTAACCTTCGTTCCTCGACTTCGATATCCCGGTCCAGGGTGATGGCGTGGCTCGAGGCATCGCGCGGTGTCGCTGGTGCCGCCACGTACACCTCCCAGCCGAGTCCCGGCAGCCGGGCAGAAAGCGCCCTGAGCCCGGGCGCATCGATGCCATCGTCGTTTGTGAGAAGCACCAGCAAGGCTACACCCCCTCCAAAAGCAGAAACCCCGGATACTGGTCCGGGGCAAGCTGCGCACAAAAACGCCATGCACGACACGTCCTTCTCCCATCCAGACTATACTGTCGGCTCCGGCTTCACACCGGATCGGCCCGGGCTGAAGACCCGGGTTCGCGGGCTCGTCTACGACTTACCGCCGGTAAGGACTTGGGAATATCCTTCCCTCACCTTGCCCCGAAGGTTATTCACTTTTGGTCCTATTATAGCACGGTGCGCACTCAACTGCCTAAGGTGATTTCACGTTTTTTCTCTCTTAAGACGTTGCTCATTGTCTTTCGAACCGGCGTTCAGCAGGTGCCGAGTGCGACCGCCCCACGTCCACATGAGTAGTCAGGTGCTGCCCGGGGGCGGCCACCGCGTATCGGGCTGAACGTGAGCAGGGGGGCTACTCGTGTTCAACAGCTGAAAAGTGGGGTAGGCCCGGCCTGGCGGTGACCACCATCAGGCCGGGCTGGGGGGTCTACCCCAAACTCTAGAACTTGTCGAAGAAAACCTGCTCTTTGGGCACTCCAATCTTATCGAATACCTCCATGGCCGCGTCGATCATGACGCCGGGCCCGCAGAGATAGATCTCCGTATCCTTCAAGGAGTCTCCCTGGTACTTGGCCACCGTATCGGTGATGTAGCCGGTCTCCCCGTCCCAGTTGTCCTCCGGGGCCGGCCTGGACAGGACCACGTAGTACTTGAAGTTGGGAAACTCCGCTTCCAGCTGTTTGAACTCCTCGTACTGAAGGATGTCCTTCTTGGTCCGGGCGCTGAAGTAGAAGCTGACATTACGGGGCATACCCTGCTCTTTCAGGTGCAGCGTGATGGACCTGATGGGCGCGATACCCGTGCCCCGGGCCAGGCACGTGATGTCCCGGTCGGACTGCTCGTTCAGGAAGAAGTCGCCGAACGGACCCGTGAACCTGATGGTGTCGCCCACTGCCAGTGCCTTGTGAATGTAGGTGGTGCAGAGCCCTTTCGGTATAAGCCGGATCACGAAGTCCAGCGCGTCCCTCTGGCTGGGCGGCGAGGCGATGGAGTAAGCGCGGAACTCTTCGTAACCGGGTACCAGTATCTGCACGTACTGGCCGGCTTTGAAATCGATGGTCCGGGGCGAGAGCAGCTTCACTTTTAAAAACTTGGTATCGTAGTTGAGGTCCTCCAGAACCACCACCTCGCCCAGGTACTCCTGGGCCTCCAAGAGGGCCTCGTGCACGCGGATACTCAGGTCTTCCCTGACCTTGACCTGGCAGGCCAGCCTGACTCCCTCTTCCCTTTCCTGGGGCGTGAGGAAGCCTTCCTCGGTGGGGAGTACATCGCCGCCGCCCTCTTCCACCACGACCTTGCAGTGCCCGCAGGTGCCTTTGCCGCCGCAGGCGGCCGGGATGAAGATCCTCTGCTCGGCTAGGGAGTCCAGAAGCGTGCCCCCGCCGGATGTGGAAAGCTCTCTATCGTCGTTGATCCTCAGAAGCTGCTGCCGGTTGCTTCCCAGGAGCACATCGGCCACGCTGAGGATCACCGTGATGGTGACCAAGAGCACGTTGAGGACCAGTACCGACTGCAGGTTCATTACAGGTCCACCATCCCTTGGAATGCCATAAAACCGAGGGCCAGGATGCCCAGGATGATCATGACGATCCCGGGGCCTTGGAGTCCACGGGGCACGTCGCTGGTCAGGTCCATCTTCTCTCTCATGCCGGCCACCAGCATCATGGCCAACAAAAAGCCGGCCGCCGATCCCAGTCCAAAGAACGCCGTCTGGACCAACCCGTAGTCACGCAGGACCATCAAGAGAGACACACCCAGCACGGCGCAGTTCACGGTGATGAGCGGCAAAAACACCCCGAACGCGTTGTGGAGGTACGGCACGAACTTCTCCAGCAGCATCTCCAGTAGCTGCACGGAAGCGGCGATGGTGATGATGAACACCAACAGTGACACGATTTCCGCCCCGGCCGGCACCAGCACCAGGTTGTAGATGAACCAGTTGATCGTGGAAGTCAGCGTCACTACGAAGACCACGGCCACCCCCATGCCCGTGGCGGTCTTCAGGTTTCTGGACACCCCGATGGTGGGGCACATCCCCAGGATGTACACCAGGGCGATGTTATGGGTGAGCACAGCGGCCAGAAAGATGTTCATGGTGTTGCCCATGTAGCTTCATCTCCTCCCGGGCCGGTCTCCCGGCATGATGGGTCTCAGGCCGCTTTGGCCATGATTTCCTCGGTCTTGGCAGTGGGGCCGTCGTCGGCCTGCACTCCCTGCAGGGTGCGGACCACGGAGACGATGATGGCCAGCAGGAAGAAACCTCCCGGGGCCATGGCCATCACCATCCAGGTGGTCCACCCGGCCCATACCACCCGCACGTTCAGAAGCGTGCCGAAAGCCAGCACTTCCCGGATGCCCGACAGCACCAATAGCACAAAGGTGTAGCCAAGACCGTGTGACAGGGCGTCTATCACGGAGAACTTGACCGGGTTTTTCAGGGCAAAGGCCTCGGCTCTCCCCATGATCAGGCAATTGGTGATGATCAGGGCCACGTACGGCCCCAGCGCCCGGCTGATGCTGGGGAAGTAGCCTTTGAAGAACAGGTCCACCCCGATGACGAAGGTCGAGATGATGATCATGTAGGTGATCATCCTCAGCCGGAGCGGTATGAAGGCCCGGATGACCGACGTGGCCAGACAAGCTACCATCACTACGAAGGTCACCGCCAAACCCATGGCAATGCCGTTTTCCAGCTTGTTGGTCACCGCCAGGGCCGAGCAGATGCCCAACGTTGCGGAGGTAACCGAGTTTTTCTTCCACACCCCGTCCTTCATAAGAGCGTAGGGCCGGGTATAGACCAGGCGATACCACGCGCTCACGGTCTTCAGTTCACCTCCAGCTTCTGCACTACCGCGAGGATCCTGCGGTTGAGCATGTCCTCCAGGGCCTGGATGGTCATGGTGGCCCCGGTGATGCCTTCCACTTCGTTCTCAGCAGTGGCCTTCCGGCCGGCCGGCAGGATCACCAGCCTGGGATCCATGGCCAGGCCTTTGAACTGCCTGAGGAACTCCTGCTCCGTAATGCGCCCGCCCAGCCCGGGGGTTTCCTGCTGCTGCATGATGACGAGCCCCCTGAGCGTCTTCCGGCCCGGCTGCAGGCCTATGATCCCGGAAATAGGCCCTTGAAACCCCATGCCGGTGAAGGTAAAGGCCACACCGCCCTCCTTGCTCCAGTAGAGGGTGAGCTCCTCCAGTTCCTCAACGGTGATGTGCTCCTGGAACACCCGGTCGATGTTGCCCTCGGTGAAATCCAGGTCGAGGGCCATGAGCACGCCCCGCTTCATCTCCAGCTCCAGCCCGGCCAGGTTGGAGGGGATGAGGTAGCTCAAACCCATGAGCAGGCTCGACGAAAACGTGCCGAGCACCACGATGAACAATAACCACTTGAGCCTGACCGCCAGGATCTCTCTAAGATCCAGTCCTCTTTGCTGCTTAAGTGCCACGCTGTTGCTCACTCCAGGCACCCCCTTCAATCAGATACCCTGTACCGTGCTTTCAGGCTCAGGTTGTCGATGAGCGGTGTGATGGCGTTCATCAGGATGATGGCGAACGCCACACCTTCGATGGATGTGGAAAAACCGCGGATCAGGACGGTCAGAAGGCCCAGCGCCACGCCGAAGACCCATTTCCCGGGCCGGGTAAAAGGCGAGGTGACCGGGTCGGTGGCCATGAAGAAGGCGCCAAACAGGACTCCTCCCGCCAGGAGCTGGAACAGCGGCGGCGCGACCTGCCGGGGCATGAAGAAGTGACCGATGGCGGAAAAGACGGCCACCGAACCGAGAAAGGCCGCCGGGACCCGCCAGTTGCTCACCCTGGCGACCACCAGAAACAGGCCAGCCACGATGATGCCCAGGCGGAAAGTCTCTCCCATGGACCCAGGGACCGTGCCCAGCAGGAGGTCGACGTAGGAATGGGCCACGAGTCCAGCTGCGCGGAAAGCGCTGAGTGGCGTGGCCCCGGTGATAGCATCGGGCTGGTACCGCAAAAAGCCCCCCAGCCCCCCGGTGATAGGTGGCTGCCATTTGCCGCCCATCAAGGCGGGAAAGGCCGCGGATAGGAAGATCCGGCCCACCAGGGCGGGGTTGAAGATGTTGCGCCCGGTCCCCCCGAACACTTCCTTGCCGAAACCGACCCCGAAGGCCGACCCCACTGCCACCACCCAGAGCGGGAGCCCCGGCGGCAGGATCAGCGCGAAGATGAGGCCGGTGACCAGCAGTCCTTCGGGATGGACCGGCTTGTTCCTGACGGCGGCGAACAGCCCCTCGGTCAGGCCGCCGGCAGCATACGACACCAGGATCATGGCCAGCGCCCGCCAGCCGAAGAAGTAGATGGCCGCGAAGGTGACGGGCATGAGGGCCGACACCACCAGCATCATGTAGTGCCTGGTGTCCAGGGTATCCACGATGTGAGGGGCCGAAGAGGTGACCCGGCCCGAACCGGTAAGGAAACGGCTGGCCGCGTCGGTAACCGGCCTGACCACGCGCAGCGCCGGGTTTCGGTCCAGCGCACGTCCTGCCTGGCTCATGCTGTTTCACCACCCCGGTGCTGTACGGCAGCGTTCTTGTCAGGGAGCTTTTTGGGCCTGTGTTCCATGAGTTTGCGCTGCCCCAGTTTGATGTGACGGGCAACCGGGATCTTGGATGGGCAGACGAAGGTGCAGAGGTTGCACTCCACACACTCGAAGATGCCGTACGTGACCAGGTCTTGACCGATCAAGTTCCTCTTGACGCGCTTGTCCAGCAGGTGAGGGATGATCCCGACCGGGCAGGCGTCCTCGCAGTACCCGCAGAACACGCAGGGCCTGCCCTCGCCGTGAAGACCGGTATTGCACTCAAACTTGCCCGTGAGCAGGCGCTTGACTGACAGAAGCTCGGCGTCCTGGTGCTCCGGGACGGCGATGAGGCTGGAGAACGTGCGGTCGACCGGGACCGAAAGGTCGGCGAGGCTCCCGCTGGTCAACGGGCAGTTGACCACCAGGCGGTTTCGCCCGGGTTTTAGGTACTTCTGGGCGATGAACTCCACCGGAGTCCCCACCCGCACCTGCAGGTGGAGGTTTTCCTTCCAGCCAGGACCGCACAGCGCCACCGTGCGCTCCATGAGCGGCTTTCCCTCCACCACCGCATCCCGGGCATGCAGGACCGTCGCCACGGATAGGATGGTCGTCTTGGCGGCGGCGGCACGGCCCCTGGCGTCGTTCCCCAGGATGGTCCGGGTGAGCAGGGTCCGGTGGCCCTGCGGGTACTTGGGTGCCAGGGCGTGGAGGCTCACGGGCCCACGGCTGCCCAGCTTGGCGGTCAGTTCGCGGGCCAGCCCGGGTCGCTCGCTTGAGACGGCCAGGTGCAGGCGAGCCCGCGGCATGAGCTTTTGCAGGATGCCGATGCCTTCGACGAAATGCTCGCGCCTTTCGCCTGCCAGCAGGGCCAAAACCGAAACCGGATACGGGCCGTCCTCGACCCCTTCGATGATCAGGTTCTCCACCTCACAGCTGGAGAGGGAGGCCGTACCGAACCTGGTCGGGACTCCTCCGTCAAGAGCAGTGACCCCGGAAGCATGGAGCAGGGTTTCCAGCTCCTCTCCGGGCAGCTGGTCCCAGCGGCGGCTGTGGCCGCCCAGGGGCTGCCAGCCAGCGGTTCCGTCCCCGGCGATGGCCAAGGCACTGGTTTCCCCCAGCCTGGTGACAGCCTCCACCCGGCCGCCGATGGAGGCATGGACGGGACTCACGCCCCGGTCGCCCCGCCCGACAACCTGTCCGGCCCTGACCTCGTCTCCCACCTTGACTACAGGCCTGGCCTCGCGGCCGGGAGTTTGCCCCAGCGGGATCACTGCCCTGGCGGGAAGCTCCAGCTCCACCAGCCGGTCTTCGGGCCTGCCGTCAAGCCTGAAACGGTAACCACCGTTTAGAACCCTCTTGACAGCTTCGATGACTTTCACGTCCTCTCCTGAGGTCCGGCATATCCTGGGTCTTCTTGAAAGACCGAGTATGGACTAGCGATGCTCTACCGCCAGGTCCCGGGGACGGGCGGACCTCTTCGAGACAGGCAGGGGGCCAGGTCTTAGGCCAAGTCGTTCGCAGCTTTTGCCCGCCCCCCGGCCTCTGTTATCTTTTGGCCAGTTCCAGGGCTGCCTTGGCCGCTTCCTTGACACCATTGACCGTAGCGGTCGCGCCAGTGTAGCCGTCGATGTCCCAGGAGTTCTTCTCAACAATCCGCTGGGCCAAAAGCGGGTGCACGGTCTTCAGCAGGGGTTCGCGGGAGTCGCCCACGCACACCAGGTAGGTGTCGATGTCCTTGGGCGCGCCGTCTCTGCCGAACTCCACAATCTTGACGGATACGATCTTGTCGTTCTGCAGGGTGAGGGAAACCTCGGTTGTGCCCGTCGCCGAACGGGCCGTGAAGGTGCCGTCCTTGTAGACCCGGCGTGAGCAACCACTTGCCAGCATTGCCAGTGTAATTGTTACCACAAGTGCAATCATGGCCATCCGCATCCCGCGGCTTCTCATTGTGAAAATCATCTCCCATTCGTTCATGTTGTTCTGAACCTTATCCCCCGGGTGCCCGCTGCCGGCTTTCAGGGCGTGGTGAAAAGGTGAACGGCCCGGGCAACTCCCTTGGCTACTGCCAGCGAAGAGATGGTCGCGCCGGATATGGCATCAACTCCTGCTACCAGGACGTCTTCCAGATCCTGTCCCTTGATACCGAAAACCCCACGAAACTGGGCAAGAAATACCCGGGCTTCGATCTTGTTGCCGATGCCGGGTGTCTCGCGGTGCCTAGCCACGACCACCTCCTGGACCTTGCCGTCCGGGCTGACCAGGGCCAGGATCTTCACAGGTTCGGCAGCGTAGCCCTGTGCTTCCCCCGGGACTACCGCGGCGATGACCTCGCCATCCTTCAGTCCCAGGTGTATCTCCTTGCCTTCCTTGACCGAAGTCCGGTACTCGTCTGCCTCCGGCATGAGTTCGCTCAGGACCTTCATCAGGCGGGCCTGCTCATTGGCGGCGATGACCGGAGCAGTCGTTCTATAAAAAAACGCAACAACCAAGCCACATGCCCCGCTCAGGATCGTAAGGACCAGCACGCAGCGCAAGGCATCCGCAGGTGAGAATCTCCTGGTGTCCCGGGCAGGTGTTTTATCCATGTCGATCTCTCCCGCACGGCATAGCATCTTGTATCTTGAGTTTAAGACATGGTACTTGCCTTTGTCTTTTAGGAGCCTCCCCTATGTTGGCCTAAGTAGTTTTCCCCCATGTAGACGGGCAAGGTCCTGATATGCGTTATGGCCCGTTATCGGGAGGTGTTCAGCAAGGCAGTATGCAATGGCTGCCAGGACGAACAGGCTTGCTGGTCTGGCAGGGGTGTATCTAATGGGAGTTTGCCTGGAGGAAGCCACTGGCGGGAATAGACGACGAAAGCCTGGAGGCATTCGAGGAGAACCTGAAGACGACTTCTCGCGCTATGTACCCCACGCTGAGATCTACCTGGCCGAGAAGCTGCCCATGCTGGAGGAGTGTCTCAAGAAGGCGCTGATCAAGCACGGGGTGCCCGAGCAAATATACGTAGACAATGGTGCCATCTACTCCGCCCAGCACTTCCGGCGCATCCTGGGTCACCTGGGGGTGGAACTCATCCACTCCCGTCCCTACCGGCCCCAGGGCCGGGGGAAGCAGGAAAGGTACTTCCACCTGGTACAGACCAGTTTTGCCTCGGAAGCCTACCGCCTGCTGGAGTAGCGCCCCCTGAACTTGGAGCAGCTCAACGAGTTGTTCTGGGCCTGGCTCCAGACCTACTACCACGAACGGGTGCACTCGGCCGCCAAGCAAAAACCGGTCGTCCGCTTTGAACACGACCCCGCCCCGCTGCGGCGGGTAGACCTGGCCCAGCTACACGATGCCTTCCTCTTGGAGGACAACCGTTCGATGGACAAGACCGGCGTGTTCACCCGGGTTCCAACAACCCTACCAAGGCCCCGCTGGAACCATCCTGGTGCGCTACGACCCCTACCAGCCCGACCGGGTCCAGGTCTGGTGGGAGGGGCCCCGTTACGCCGACGCTACCGTATTGATCCTGGGTGAACACGTGGGCGCCAGGTCCCGGTCGTCGGCGGCCGGGTCTCCGCCCGTGGCCAGCGGCCTCAATTTCCTGAAGACGGTAGCGTACCAGCACCAGCCAAGGACCACCCGTGACCGGCTCCGGTACCGCCAACTCCGAGAGGAGCACCCCGATGGAAAACGTACTTGAGCACTTCCAACTCCAGCGCCTGCCCTTCGACCGCGCCCTGCTTGCCCGGGATTTCTTCGGCGGGGAAGGCTTCTCGGAGTTGTGCGCCCGCCTGCGCTATGCCTGTACTCACCGCTATTGCATGCTGGTCACCGGCGAGGTGGGCACCGGCAAGTCCAGCGCGTTGCGAGCCTTGCAAGCGGAACTGGACCCCGGCCGTTACCGCTTCATCTACCTGGCCGACTCCCGCCTGCCCCCCCGCGCCTTCTACGAACATACCCTGGCGGCCTTGGGCATCACTCCCACCGGCCTGCTGGCCCGGCGCAAGCGCGCTTTCTGGCAGGTGGTCCGGGAATTGACCGAGCACCAGCGCATGCAACTGGTGGTGGCCATCGATGAGGCCCACACCCTCGGCCACGCTATGCTGCAGAAGCTCAGGTTCCTGCTCAATTCCGACCTCGATGCCCGTTCCCTATTTACCCTCCTCCTGGTGGGGCAGCCCGAGCTTAAGGCCACCCTCCGCCTGCTGGTCTACATGCCAGTGGCCCAGCGTCTGGACCTGACCTTCCACCTGGGCAGCCTACCGCTGGCCGAAACCCAGGCCTATATTCTCCATCAACTGCGGCTGGCCGGCTGCGACCATCCCATCTTTACCCAGCAAGTGGGGGAACGCATCCACGCCCATACCATGGGCATCCCCCGGTTGATCAACCGCTTAGCCCGGGACTGCCTGCTGGATGCTGCTTCGCGCCAGGATCCATTGGTGGAAGCTGCTCACCTGCACGGGTGCTGGCCGACCTGGAAACCTGAAGAGGAGGTAATGGCGTGAACTACTACTCCTACGACCACCCGTTTGACTTCACTATCGGCGTCAAGACCCTGCTCCGACTGGACGAGTTCCTCCTGGATTGCTACCCTGACCAGCCAGAAGTGCTCGTCTACAACCGCGCCTCGGAGGAAAACCTGGAAGAAGTAATCGCACACGAGCTCGTCCACCTGAAACTAGATGCTCTGGACCAGATGCTCGAGGACTTGCTCGATGCCGTCTACGGTCCCGATCCGGGTGTCCCTGGGTACCGCTTGCCCACCACCAGTTCATGAGAGTGCTGGAGACCACGGTGGAGGATCTGACCAAGGGATACCTGGCGGCCGGCGGTGATGATAAGCCGCGTCCTGGGGCCGGGTGGGGGCAAACGTGGCCAAAGAACTGCTCCGGCTGTGAGCGAGCCTGAAAAGCACGATGCTGCGCTCCGGGGTGCCCTATGAGCCTTCGCCGTCCTCGATCCCGGGCAGGACTACCGTGAGGAACGCCTCGACCAGCCGGGGGTCGAACTGGCTTCCCGCGTACCGCCGGAGTTCGGCGCGGGCTTCCTTGGTGGACTTGGCCTTCCGGTAGGGACGACCCTGGGTCATGGCTTCATAGGCATCGGCGATGGCCAATATGCGAGCAGGCAAGGGGATGTCTTCGCCCTTCGTCCCCCGGGGATACCCGGAACCGTCCCATCTTTCGTGATGGGAAAGGACGGCCTCGGCGATGTGGGTTAGCTCTGGAGAAGCAGAGGCGATGCGGTAGCCGACCTCGGGATGCCGCTTGATCTGGTTCCACTCCTCCTGCGACAAGTTGTTGCCCTTGGTGAATATCTCGTCGGGCAAGACGATCTTCCCTACATCGTGCAAGTACGCCAAAAGCGACAATTCGGCCCTCCCGCCGGGCAGGCCGATGGCATCCACCAGGCCCAGGCAGAGCCGTTCGAGCCGTCGCCCGTGCTCCTCGGTCTCGTGGGTCCTCTCATTCAGGGCAGCGCGCAAAGCAGTGATCATCACCCGGTGCACGCTGTCCCGGCTCGACAGCTTCTGGCGGTACATGCCCTCTTCTGCCTCGCCCAGGAGGTCGCGCGTATCGCCGGGCCGTACCCTGGTGGCGTGGCCCAGGGATATGCTGAGCGGTACCGGCCCGCCCGGGGCCTGGGCCACGGACTCGTGCAGTCTCTGGCACACGCTGGCGGCCTGCTCGCTGGTGGTGTTGGGGAGCAATATGACGAACTCATCGCCACCCCAGCGCGCAATGATATCTTCCTTGCGGCAGGCACACCGCAGGGCCCGGGCCACCCTCAAGAGCAGCCGGTCGCCTTCATGATGATCGAAGGTGTCGTTGACCAGCTTCAGTCCGTTTACGTCTATCATGATGATGCTCTGCGGCAACGCACCGCCTTCGGCGGCCCGGGCATATTCTTCTTCGAAAAAGGCCCGATTGTATAGGCCGGTCAGCCGGTCGTGAAAGGAAAGGTAGCGGATCTGTTCCTCCTGGCGCAGGCGTTCTGTGATGTCGGTCATGAGCACCAGGACCCCGGGCTGTCCCCGCCACGCGATCACGTTGGAGTTGGTCTCCACCCATTTGATCTGGCCAGTGGCGGTAACAATGCGAAACCTGCGCCTTCCCGTAGCCTTCTGGCCCTGCTGCCTCTGTTCGCGGATCCCGGCGATGAGGGCGCGGTCGTCGGCATGGACGAAGGCGAGGTTGGGGGTGGACGTCAAGAGCTCCCGGTCATGGCCGAGGATCTCCACGGCCTTGTCGTTTAGGTAGCGGTAGAACCCGTCCTGGATGACCAGAATGCCTTCGTTGGCGTTTTCCACCAGGATGCGGTACCGTTCTTCGAACCCGAGCAGCGCTTCTTCGGCCAGTTTCCGCCCGGTGATGTCAGAGACGATGCCGTCCACCCGTATCGGAACCTGATCGTGATCAAAAACCAGCCTGAACCTGTCGTGTACCCAGACCACGCTTTCGTCAGGCACTACGATGCGGTACTCTGCCTCTGCCACACCGGACTGGGGTAACCGGGCCAAGGCTTCCCCGCGTACCTGGACATCCCCGGGATGTACTACCGCCTGCCACAGGGCCGGGTCATCCATCAACTCCTGCACCGTTCGCCCGTACAGGCGCCCGGCCGCCGGGTTGAGATACAGGAGTTTCAGGTCCGGCCAGGATGCGGACCACACTACATCGACGATGTTGTCGAGGATGCCGCTTAGCCGGTCCCGGCTTGCCCTCAGGCGGGCCTCTGCCTGCTTCTGGGCAGTGGTGTCGTGAAAAACCGCGGAAAACCCCGGTCCCTCCCGGTAGGCTGTTATCTGGTACCAGCCGGCCGCGCAGAACTCCTCGGTGTGCACCGGACTATCCGCAGTGGCCGCTCGTTGGTAAAGCCCTCTCCAGTCGATGTTGGAGTCCACGGCTTCCGAGCTCACCTGGGTCACCGTCTTGCCGATGAGGTCCTCCCGCCGGAGCCCGGTCATCTCCTCAAAGGCCCGGTTCACCTCGACAAACACGTAGTCCATGGGGGTCCCGTCCCGGTTCACAACCGGCTCGTGGTAGGCGAAGGGGCAGGGAAGGTTCCTGACCAGCGCATCGGGTCTGCCAGCAGATCGCACTCTCGCAACGCCTCCAGATGCCATCGCGTCCTACCTGTGCCGGCGGTGTCTTCCCGGCGGGACGGGTGCCCTGGCCCAAACCGGAACCTCAGGTACACCCCATGTGATCGGGCGTCAGGAGCTGTTTTAGTAGCCCCTGCGTACTGTACTGCCCGTTACTGATATTGTGGTGGACAGGACGCCGTTTGTCCAGTCCCAGCTCGCGGTCTCGACCGCATGAGCCCCTCACCGGCCGGTTCCACCCGGCCTTCCGACGTAGATGTACCGTACCACGTGAACATGTGGACCCTCCCTGCCGTGGTCTTCCGGGTCTTCCGGGTCTTCCATGAGCCCCGCATCCAGGATGGTGAAGTCGCAGAACTTGCCGGCCAGGTCCTCGCCGGTGTAATAGTGGACCGGCCTGCCGGAAACAGCCTCCGGTCGCCCTGCCTGAACAAGTGCAGGACGTTAAAGCAATAGATGGCATCGAAGGCTTCGTCAAAGGGCGGCACGTCCAGCACCGAGCCCCGGTGGTACCGGAACCACGATCCGAGCCTTCTGGCCGGTTTCAGGGCTTCTTCCGAGATCTCGATGCCCGCCACGTCAAAGCCGCAGCTGCAAGATACTCCGCGTTCCGCCCGTGGCCAGCACCCGGCACCAGCACGTTCTTTACATCCCGCAGACGGAAAAGGTCCCGGGCATACACCGCCGTCCTGCTGGCAGCTTCGCCCCAGACCCGGCCTTCCTGCCTGAATCGCCCGTCCCAGTATTCCTGCACATACGCTCCCCCTGCCCATTGCCCTATTTGACGCCCGGGTGCCCCATTTCTACCAGCACGGGCGCCGCTGCCCGGTGAACCGTAGCCGGATGGAAGTCTCCTCCCGGCCACGAAGCCACCGCCCCCCAAGCCCATGGTCTTGCACCCGTAAATGGCGGGCTTGGTCAATCTTGACAAAACCTATCGGCCATGTTAGATTTGGGCCAACTACAAGGTGATGAAAGGGTAGAGTAAGCTGGAAGACCCCCGACAGAGAGGGGCCGCCCTGGCTGCAAGCGGCTCCCGGGGAGCTCCGCCCAAGTGCACCCTGGAACTGCGTCCCGAAACGCCAAGCAGTAGGAGACGACGGCTCACACCCGTTACCGTGTGGGGGCATGATGGTGCCCTGGATGAGTGGGTCCTTGGGACCAAGCAGAGTGGAACCGCGGCAAGCCGCCTCTGGATGAGGCGGCTCTTTGGCTTAAGAAAGGAGCTGGACCATGAGAGTCAACGACGTATCTCGGCTAATCGGCCGGACCCCGGTAGTCAGGCTAGACCGCCTGGCGAGCCCGGGCGCCGCCACCATCTGGCTGAAGCTGGAAAGCCTAAACCCCGGCGGCAGCGTCAAGGACCGGATCGCCCTGAGCATGATCGAAGCAGCGGAGGCCGGGGGGCTATTGAGGCCCGGGTATACCATCGTGGAACCCACCAGCGGGAACACCGGCATCGGGCTGGCCATGGTGGCCGCGGCCCGCGGGTACCGGCTCATCCTGGTGATGCCCGAGACCATGAGCGGCGAAAGGCGCCGCCTCGTGCGCGCCTACGGCGCCGAACTGGTGTTGACCCCGGGCCCGGAAGGGATGGCGGGTGCCGTCAGAAAGGCCCGCGAAATGGCAGCGGGACATCCCACGTACTTCATGCCCGACCAGTTCAGCAACCCGGCCAACCCGGCCGTTCACGCCCGCACTACTGCCCGGGAGCTGTTGGCACAGGTGCCCGGGCCCATCCACGCGCTGGTCTGCGGGGTGGGCACCGGCGGCACCATCACCGGCGTCGGGCGGGTGCTCAAGGAAACCTTCGAGCAGGTGCTGGTGGTGGCGGTAGAGCCCAGCCGTTCTCCCGTGCTCTCGGGCGGCAAGGCCGGCCCCCACTCCATCCAGGGCATCGGCGCCGGGTTCGTGCCGCCGGTACTGGACCCGGGCGTGATAGACCGGGTACTCACCGTGGACGACGATGAGGCAAAGCTGACTGCCCGGCGGCTGGCCCGGGAAGAAGGGTGTCTGGCGGGCATATCCACCGGTGCCGCCGTGTTAGCTGCTCTCCGCGTGGCCGACGAGCTGGGGCCGGGAAAACAGCTGGTGGCCATAGCACCCGACACGGGAGAGCGTTACCTCAGCACCGGGCTTTTCGCTGAGGAGGATGCTTGATGCTCCACCAGCTGGTGCGCGACATCCAGGCGGTAACCGAGCGAGACCCGGCCACCAGGAGCCGGTTGGAGGCTATCCTGTGCAGCCCCGGGTTGCACGCCCTGGCCCTCCACCGGGTGGCACACTTCCTTTACAAGAGGAAATGGTTCCTCTTGGCCCGGCTTTTGTCCCAGGTGGGCCGGTTTTTCACCGGCATCGAGATCCACCCGGGTGCCGTCATCGGCCAGGGCGTCTTCATCGACCACGGGGCGGGGGTGGTCATAGGGGAAACAGCCGAGATCGGCAACGACGTCACCCTGTACCAGGGGGTCACCCTGGGCGGCACCGGCAAGGACACGGGAAAACGCCACCCGTCCATTGGCAATCACGTGACCATTGGCGCGGGAGCCACCATCCTTGGGCCCATCACCATCGGCCCCAAGGTCCGGATCGGGGCCGGGTCGGTGGTAGTGCGACCGGTACCCCCGGATTGCACCGTGGTGGGTGTCCCGGGCCGGGTGGTACGGATGAAAGGCCTGAAGGTGCCCGCAGACCTCGCCCACGGGGAACTGCCGGATCCGGTGGCCGCAAGCCTGGCCCAGGTCCGTCACGAACTGGCCAGGCTGCAACGAGAGGTCGACCTCCTCCGGGCACAGTTGGGAGCCACAGCATACCCGGAGGGCCCGGGGCAGGACAGCCTGATCTCCCCCCATTGGTAACGGGCAGCCCAGCCGGGCCGAAGGATTTGCCCGGGGCTGCCGGGCGCCGGCTCGCCCGGCAGTCCGCCCCGGCCGGGCCGGCGGTGAGCATTCGCAAGGAGTAGCACAGTAATCCCCGGTGAAGAATAAGAGCATCCAATGGCTCTTGTAGGGGGTGCGGGCTGGCGGGACAGCGTGGTTAGCGGGGTAAGCGCCGGGGTCATCGCTGGTGCAAGTTGGCCCGCCGCTGGAGGGTCACGCCATCGACGCCGTGTTCAGCCACAGCCTCTTCCTGGTAGGCGTCACGGCGATGTCATCAGTTCACCTCGCTGCCGCGCTGGTGGTGAGGGATGTAATGCACCTGACCCCGGCGGGGATCTTTTGGTCGGTGTTCGCTCACGAGGTAGGCGCGGCGTTCTTTGGCGTGCTCCAGGCGGCCCTTTTTATCGCAACCGGCCAGGACTACTGGCCGCTCAAAGGGTTTGGCCTGGGAGTAGTCTACTGCCTTCTGACCCACAGCATCGTCTTCCCGGTCATCCGGCCACAAGTCGAATTCTGGCCCAACGCCGCCACCACTGGTTCCATGTTGGCCACCCATGGCCTGATCGGCTTTCTCACTGTCTACATCCTGGCCAGGCGCCTCATGGTAGGACCGGATTAGCCACAGGAGGTGTCTGACCTCGCCATCCCGAAGTAGCAGCCAAAAAGCGCCGGCGCTTGCTACCAAGGGAGCGAGAACATGCAGCAGGCTTTGCAGCTACCAGATCACCATTCGGCCTGGATCGATGTGAACCTTGATGCTCTTGCCTACAACTACCGGTACGTCTAAGACCAGATCGCCCCGGCCAAGGTCATCGCCGTGGTCAAGGCCTACGACCTGGGAACTGGCGGGCTCATGGCCGCCCGCAAACTGAAGACAGTCGACCGCCTGGCCAAGGAGGCCGGAAAGCGGGCACGCGTGCACCTGAAGATAGACACCGGGCTGGGGCGGCTGGGTGTTCTCCCCGAGCTCGTGCCGGCGCTCTGCGACCTGGTCCGCACTCTTGACTGGGTCGAAGTCGAGGGCATCGCCAGCCACGTGGCCTCACCCACTCGTTCCGAGCACGACTACTTCACCCTCATGCAGTATGAGAAGTTCCTGGAGGCCTGCCGGGTGTTGGCCCCGGACCACCGGTTCTTGCACCACTTCTCGTCTTCCAACACCGTCCCGCGTCTTTCCGGCATCAACTCCGACGCCGCGAGATGCCAGGCTATCATCTGGGGACTGGCCCACTACTGGCCGCTGCCGTGGCCGCTCAGGCCCGTGGCGTCCTTCAAAGCCCGGGTTGTCCAGGTGAAGACCCTGCCCGAGGGGCGCAACATGGGGTACACCCTGCGCTACACCACCACCCGTCCCACCCGGCTGGCGGTGGTCCCGGTGGGGGTAGTCGACGGGCCAAAACCCGAGCACGCGGGCGGCGGTTACGCGCTGGTACGGGGAACGCGTTGCCCCATCATCGGTATGTGCTCGTGCGAGATGATGGCGGACGTAACCGGTGCCGGTGAAGTCGAGCCCGAAGAAGAAGTGGTGTTCATCGGAAGCCAGGGCACGGAGACCATCGACGCCGTGGAATTCGGCCTCATGGGCAAGCCATTTTTCATGAGCGTGCTCGCCCTGGTGTCCCCCTGGGTACCGTGACGGTTCTGGGAGGATGGGCGATGCACCCACATCGAGATATTTTACCACACGAAAAGCTGGGATTCTTAGGACCACGCAGGTTCAGGCTGTTTTCTCGCCCGGGAAACGGACCCCACCCATGACTCATCAGGGGTGCTTTCGCCCGTCAGACACCCAGGAGTCCAAGGGGCAGGGAGGTCGGAAACGGTGAAGCGGGCGGTGTGGGCCGTGTTTACCCTGGTGGTCCTCGGCGGTCTGGTGTGGGGCGTGGGTGTCTACGCCGGCAGGCCACAGGACATAGCTGCTGCGTCCCCGGGTACCATCGCGGCGAAGGTCGGCTCCAAGCACCGAATCGTACTGGAGCCTAACCCCTCTACCGGTTACAGCTGGACTGCCAGCTTCGACGGGAAAATGCTGGCCCTGGTCAGCCAGGACTTCAAGCAGTCCTCGCCATTCCCGGGCGCACCCGGCCAGGAGATCCTGGTCTTTCGGGCCATGAAGCCGGGAACCACCGAGGTGCTCTTGGAGTACAGGTGCGCGTGGGAGGATGGGGTCCTCAAGGCCGAACGTTTGCAGTTCAGCATCGGGCGGTAGCACCGGGCCGCGGTGGCAGCTGATCCCGGGGATGAGCCGGGTCCAGGCATGGGCCCGGCTCATCTCCGGTTCCCAGACAAGACCCGGGACGCTGGCCTGTTCGGTGAGAAACACCCCTGGTATCGGACCTATTCCCCCGGTCACGCCTACACCCAAAGAGATAACCGCTCTGGTGAGAACGGGTGCAGCCGTGATCCCGGCCGTGCGGCAGGATGTACAGCCGGATCTGTAGAAGATGGACAGGTACCCGTTTTCACGACACGTGGCCGCCCAGCGGTGGTAGAGGGGCCAAAGATCGGCAAGAATAGCCCGGGGAGATAAGACCTGGATGATGGCGGGTCAAAGGTCCTTGACCAGAGGCCGCGGCGGCGGGGCATACGCCCAGGCCACTTTCCCAAATGTCCGTAAAGTGAGGGTCGTAGAATGGCGAGCACACAGCTGGAATCGTGCAGCAACTTCATCCAGACCATCATCGACAAGGACCTGAGCGAGGGGTTAAACGGTGGTCGCGTGCATACCCGTTTCCCACCGGAGCCCAACGGGTACTTACACATCGGTCATGCCAAGTCCGTGATCCTCAACTACGGGCTGGCCGTCAAGAACAACGGGCTCTTCAACCTCAGGTTCGATGATACCAATCCCACCAAGGAAAACCAGGAATTTGTAGATTCCATCATCCGGGACGTGAAGTGGCTGGGGGCCGACTGGGGAGACCGACTGTTCTTTGCCTCCGACTACTTCGACCATCTCTATGACTTTGCCGTGCAGCTCATCAGGAAAGGCAAGGCCTACGTTTGCGACCTGAGCCAGGAAGAAATGCGCCAGTACCGGGGCACCCTGACCGAACCCGGGCGGGAAAGCCCGTACCGGAACCGCACGGTCGAGGAGAACCTGGACCTGTTCGAACGCATGAAGGCCGGTGAATTCCCAGAAGGGTCCCGTACCCTGCGGGCCAAAATCGACATGTCCTCCCCCAATATCAACATGCGCGACCCGGTGCTCTACCGCATCCTGTTCGCCCATCACCACCGGACCGGGGACAAGTGGTGCATCTACCCGATGTACGACTACGCCCACCCGCTGGGGGATGCGCTGGAGAACATCACCCACTCCATCTGCACCCTGGAATACTGTGACCACCGCCCGCTGTACGACTGGGTGCTGGACCACGTGGACTTCAGCGGGATACCCGGCGTCATGGACCGCCCCAAGCAGATCGAGTTCGCCCGGCTTAACACCAACTACACGGTCATGAGCAAGCGCAAGCTCAGGCGGCTGGTGGAAGAAGGGCATGTGGATGGCTGGGATGACCCCCGTATGCCCACCATCGCCGGGATCCGCCGCCGGGGCTACACGCCCGAGGCTATCTGGAGCTTCTGCGAGCAGATCGGCGTGGCCAAGCGGGACAGCGTGGTGGACCTGGCGTTCCTGGAGCACTGCATCCGCGAGGACCTGAACAAGCGGGCAACGCGGGTCATGGCCGTCACCAGGCCGCTGAAAGTGATCATCACCAACTACCCGGAGTCAGAGGTCGAGTGGGTGAAGGTGGAGAACAACCCGGAAGACCCGGGTGCCGGTTTCCGTGCGGTGCCGTTTGGCCGGGAGCTCTACGTGGAGCAGGATGACTTCCTGGAGAACCCTCCCCCCAAGTTCTTCCGGCTGGCTCCCGGCCGGGAGGTTCGCCTAAAGGGCGCCTATATCATCAGGTGTGACCGCGTGGTCAAAGACCCGGCTACCGGCGAGGTGGTTGAGATCCACTGCACCTACGACCCATCCACCAAGAGCGGCGAGTCGACAGGTGGGCACAAAGTCAAGGCCACCCTTCACTGGGTCTCGGCCCGGCATGCCGTCCCCGCCACCGTGCGCCTGTATGACAAGCTCTTTCTCGTTGAAGATCCTGAAGACGGGCCCCCGGATGCGGACTTCACTGCCAACCTCAACCCGGGATCTCTGCAGGTCTTGGCAGGTTGCATGGTCGAACCGGCTCTAGCCGGAGCCCGGCCCGGGAGTCGCTACCAGTTCCTGCGCCAGGGCTATTTCTACCTGGATCCGGCCGATTCCCATGAAGGCCGGCTCGTGTTCAACCGCATCGTCACCCTGCGCGATACCTGGGCCCAGGTCCAGAGATCGCAGCAGGCCTGATCTCCCCCGGCATGGCCATGCCCCCATCATCCGGGCCACCCGACCGGTAGCGGGGCTTCCGTTCGCCTGCCGAGCCTGCCCGGCCAGCGAGTGCTCGAACTTCGCCGGTGCGACCTCGAAGATCGTGAGCTCCCGGCCTCAACCACCCGCCGCCTGGAGGAGTATGTGAGGCGATGGGCCCGGGCCTTTGGGGGATGTGGCCGGCCTGCATGAGCAGGCATCCCGGCCTGGCCCGCTGGTTACGAGATGGCAAGTGTTCGCCGCTACCCCAACTCCCCGGCATGCGCTTTGGAGACAACGTGACCGTGGTAAGGACACCGGCCGCGATCATGGCGACAAAAGGTTTCCAATCACCCGGGCCGGCGTTACTGCATGTATGGCCTCACCCTGGGGCCCGGCTAACCCGCCCGGACCGGGTGGGCCCCGGTCGAGCGGACCCGTGCCGGCATGCCGGTGGTGCCGGCCCATTCCTCGACCATAAACCCCGCCGGGATAGACCCCCGGCGTGGAACCCGGCGGGTACGATTACCGGATAACACCGTCCCGGGCCCGGCCTGCTCCCGGTGGGGGCTGTACCCGGTGGGGGCGAACGCTGCAGCTGAGGTCCGGGTCGGGCGCCTCCCAAGAAAGGCCGTAATGCTCGTTGACCGCCAGGCACCCACCCCGGCACAAATCGCGCACATCGCAGTTTTGGCAGCGCCCACCCAGCCGCTCTGCCCGGCCCCGCAGCTGGACCAGGGTCGGGTGGACATGCCAGGCGGCCGGGTAGTCACGGGTGTGGCCGGCAGCCAGCCCAGTGTGGCTGCAGGGACGGACCGTCCCGGCCGAATCCACCGTAAGCAGGAGATCTCCGGCTATGCACCCGGCCGCACCCAGGGTGTCGAGGGTCTCGCGTTGGCACTCAGAACTTAGCACCAGGGGCGCCAGAGCGCAGTCCACGTGGAATGGCAGCGACGCGCGGGAGCTGGCGTCCATGAGTGCACTGACCAGCCCGGATAGTTGGGTGGCTGCAGGTTTTAGGCCGGCGTACACACTGCCGCCCCGTCCGACCGGCTTGGGGCGGAGTACCAACACGCTGTCGGCACCGGCTTCGGCCGACATGGCAAACAGTTCGGGCAGCTGTTGGAGGTTTTGGCGGGTTAGCACGATGTTCACCCCGGCGTCCACTCCAGCCGAACGCAGGCAGGTCACGGCCTGAAGGCACCGGGTCAGCCCCGCCCGGGGATCCCGCGGGCCGCCGCCCGCATCTATGCTGACGTTGACCCGGGCCCACAAGCCCGCGGCGCGCGCCACCCAGTCCGGTGTGACCAGGGTGCCGTTGGTGGTGGTGGCCGGCAGAAGTCCTCGATGGCGAGCAGCGGCGGCCAGGTCCAGCAGCCGGGGATGTAAGAGGGGTTCACCGCCGCCGAAGGCCACATGCAAGGCCTCGACCCTGGCGGCAAAGTCCAGGTAGGAGACAAGCCGGTCGTACGGGACATGCCCCAGGCCCGGTCCGGAATCGGTGTAACACAGGCTGCAGGCCAGGTTGCATGCGCTGGTGACATGGATTTCCACCTCCAGGGGCCCCCGCAGGTAGCCCGGGTCGTCACCAGACCAGGCTGCACCCCCGTGATAGCCGAAGTTCATCAGGTACTGGCGGTCCACCCAGAACAAGCCAACCGGACTGGTGGTGGCAACTATGCCACCAAAATGCTCATACCGGATGCGTTGGATGTTCACAAGACTTGGGTATCGCCGGGTCCAGTCCGGGCCGCCCATTTCAGCCCCCACCAGCTGGCCAGCAGCGGGCCTCCCCAGCCCCACACCGGGAAGAAGACGCCCACCGGGTTATAGCCGCTACCGGGAAGTGCCGGCACCGGAAATACCAGCACGAGGCCCACACCCAGGTACACCAGGGCCGCCCGGGCCGCCGCCCCGGGGCTGCCGTTGGGACCCAGGCGTACGGCCAAGGCCGCCAGTCCCAGCGCCAGCGGCGCCAGGCAAAGGTAGGCGATGGCCAGGGCTACGGTCCCTGGCGACAGCTGGGGCTTCCAGCTGAGCATCAAGAATGCGCCGACGGCCACGAAGATGATCAGCGCGACCCGGAGCAGGTGGGCAGTGAGTTCGATAACCTCACGGCGGGTACTGGCCCGGTAGCTAAGCACACCTACCGTGCAGGCGCTTGCGACCGCCAGCAAAAAGCCAAACACAACCGCAGCTACACCTTGCAGGCTGGTGACGACACCGAAAAACACCGTCCAGGTGGCGGAAAACCCGACCCAGGCCAGGCCCCAAATCACCGCCACCACCATCCTAGCGCCCATGACCGTCATTCTCCTTATGCTGGCGCAGGGACCGGGCCAGCCTGCGTTCGATGGTGGAGGCCAGGATGGCCCCCAGGGCGGACATGGGCAGAAAGAACATGGCTCCCCACAAGATACCATGGCCACTGGAGTTGGGGTTGATCCCGAGTCTCATCTTGATCACCCGGCCCCGGGCAGGCCCGGTGTACTCATCTACCATGACATCGTCCTCCCAGGCGTAGTCTTCCTCCTGGCCTTTGACGCACGGTGGGCCCACCGGGTTCCCTAGGACCGGGGCAGTAGACTGCACTACCGGAAACCTGCTTGAGGTTCCGGGGGATGCTCCAGGGTGAAGGCAGCGTACAGCTCACCTCGGCCGGGTAACGGAAAGACGCCGCGGGATGGCGGCGTCTATTTGGCGGCGGCGTCTAATGGCGCACGCTTGGCCTGAGCATGTCCAGCGCACCCAGCACCACGTGGGCCACGCCAAATCCGATGACCCCGCTGCCCAACCTACCGGGTATGGCCAAGCCCACGGCAGATACGGCCGCACCCAGCCCCAGCACCACCCAGCTGGTGGTCTGTGCTTTGCTCACGTCTCATCGCCTCCAGGGTCATTGTACCCGCCGCCACTGAGATCTATCAGGCCGGCCGATCCGGACGAGCCGGCACCCCTACGGTGACCGGCGACAGCACGCGGCGGGTCGTCCCCGCATGAGGTCGCTGGTGGCCTCTGGGAATCCCGGACTACACCTGGTTCACGGCTGCTTCCAGGCGCCTTAGGGCCTCTGCCACTACGCTGCGCGGGCAGGCCAAGTTAAAGCGCTGGAATCCTTCGCCGCCTGGGCCGAAGGCGTACCCGTCATCCACGGCCAGGCGGGCCCGCTCTCGCAGCAGCCGTTGCAGTTGCTGGTCGGTCAGTCCCAGGTCCCGCATGTCCACCCAGACCAAGTACGTGCCCTCGGGTGGAATCACCCGAAGGCGGGGAATTCTCTCCTGGATGTACTGGGCGAAAAACCGCACGTTGCCTTTTAGATAATCCAGTAACTGCTCCAGGTACTCGTCACCATGTCTATAGGCGGCCTCCAGTGCCACCAGCCCGAACAGGTTCGTGGGCCCGTGCCCGGCGCGGGATTGCCGGAAGGTGTCACGCCAGCGGTCGTTGGGGATGATGGCGTAAGAGGTGGCCAACCCGGCCAGGTTGAAGGTCTTGCTCCCCGACATGAGGGTTATGCTATGCTGCGCCAATTCCTCAGACAGGCCGGCCAGGACCGTGTGGCCCATGCTGCCTACTAGAAGGTCACAGTGGACCTCATCGGCTATGATGGCGCACTGGTTTTCCAGACAAACCCGGCCAAGATCCAGTAGCTCGCTGCGCGACCACACCCTTCCCACCGGATTGTGCGGGCTGCACAGCACCAGTGCCTTGATGCGAGGGTACCGGGTGGGGAAGGTGGTTATGGGCCTGAACAGGTCTTCCAGGTTTGCCAGGTTCATGGTATAGCGGGTGCCCTCCAGCTGGAGGGGATTGTACACAACCTGGCAACCCGACTGCTTAACCGTGCTGTAAAACGGGTAGTACACAGGCGGCTGAACCACCACTTCGTCACCAGGCTTGGCCAGGGTCTTGATACCTGCATAGAGGCCTTCGATGACTCCTGAGTTGATTACTATCCATTCTCTTTTGATGGACCACCCGTATTTTCGCCGCGTCCGCTCGACGATGGCATCGTACAGCGATTCCGGGGCAAACGTGTAGCCATAGAAAGGGTGATCAACCCGCTGGCGCAGGGCCTGCACCACCGGTTCTGGGCAGGGAAAGTCCATGTCCGCCACCCACATGTCCAGCAGGTCTTCGTGACCAAATAAGGACTGGTTGAGATCCCACTTGGAAGAGTTAGTACCGCGCCTGTCGACTACCTGGTCGAAATCGTACTGCATGCGCTGTTCCCCCCAGGGCATCAATGCGGTCCCGCGTTTCGCCCGGACGTGAGCCGGGCAGGCTGTCTGCTTTGCGCTGGTAGCTTCTCACACCGTACTAACACCTTTAGCGGAGCTTGCCTCTCCCCGCCACGGGCCACACCACTTCCACTATTCCCGACCGTACGCCAAAGACCTCATCGTGCAGGCAAATAGTGGTATCGCCATAGCCCACCACCCACTCCAGCCGGTCGCCCACCCGGTATTCCCAAGTGGGTTTTTCCAGCATGATGGCGCTGTGCTCCGCGGAAAACCGTACCGCCTCCACCCCGACCAGGCCCAAGGGGCGGGGCACGGCAGCATCATTGCTCATGGTCTTTTTGCCTGCATCGGTCACAATGCGTCGCGGGTCGGGCCGGCTGATCACAGTACTAATCACCTTGAGGGCCGGTTCATTGGTGAGGCCCAGCGCCGCGTAGTACTCATCGTTAAAGATGATCCCGCCCGCTTGGAATTCAGTCACTCCCGGCACTGCCGAGCTGAACTCCTCGGTCCCGGTGCCGCCACAGCTGACGATTTCCACCGGGATCCCCCGCAACCTGCAAAGGTCCGCCGACTGGACCAGCATGCTTACGGCTTCTTCGCAGGCCGCCCGGCGCCGGCAGCGGTCTCGGATGCGACGGACATGACCCTCCCAGCCCATAACTCCCAGGAACTTCAGGCCCGCCAGCTCCCCGGTGACCTGGGCCAACTCCACCACGGGTTCCCCGGGCTTTACCCCGCACCTTTGCATGCCGATATCCACTTCCACCACCACCGGGATGCGCACACCTTTTAGGCGGGCGGCTGCGTCCAGTTCCCGGGCGTTCTCCGGGCTGTCGATGGCGGCGATGACCTCGGCTTGCCGGTTGAGGTTGGCCAGGCGGGTCGCCTTCTGGGGTCCCACCACCTGGCTGCTCACGAGAATGCTCCTGATCCCCGCGGCGGCCATGACCTCAGCCTCTCCCAGCTTGGCGCAAGTGATGCCGATGGCACCGGCTGCCAGTTGGAGATGGGCGATGGCAGGGATCTTGTGACCCTTGGCGTGAGGACGCCAGTGCACGCCCTTGCCGCTGAAGAACGAAGCCGCGCCGGATATGTTGTTCTCAAGAAGATCAAGGTCTACCAGCAAGGCAGGTGTATCCAGCTGGTCTGACCTGCTCCCCACGACCGCAAGGCTTATGTGGTTTCCTCCTATCTCCGGTTTGTGAAGACTATCTAGTTGTTACGACTTCTTTCATAGGTTTTCGTGGATGTCAGTATCCGCAACCTTGGGTGGTATAGCCCACAGTATCGCCTTCGGCGAACCCTATCAG
>JBFLYN010000016.1:0-61649 GCA_040756655.1 Bacillota bacterium | reverse complement strand
CCTTAGGCCTTAGGGAGGCATTTGCGTTGTACCTGTTTCTGACCTCAGGATCTTGGTCAAGGACTACGCAAAACCACGCTCCAGAGGCCCATCGGCACCCCTGGCGACGGTCTTGAACCACGTTTTACCCTCCGCCAGCGCATCGAATGCGTTCCTAGGGCGAACGAGAGCAACCGGCAACCATCTCTCCTTATGCGTCAGGTTTTTCGGTTTTAGCTTAGGCCGCTACCAGGCTGCGTAGCCCGTCCAGTTGCTGGGTTCAGATCCGGCCCAGCGCCATCGCCAGCATCACGCTCAGGGCCATCCCGCACCGCACCTGCATCTTTTGTAGTCCCCAAATGAAATTCTGCTCAAAGCCAAATGCCGTGTCCAGCCGGCTGTTCACCCGTTCCACCGCCGTCCGCTGCGCATAGGCCCGCCCCCATTTGTAGCTGGAGCGCGCTATGGGGACGAAGATGCGCCAGTCGGTGGCCAGCGGTATCCGCACCGACCGCCCAGCCGTACAGGCGGCGCTACTCGCACACGTCACCCCGTAATAACGGGCCGGGCAGCGGTATTGGAGTGTGTTGCGGTCCTTTGCAAGACCTCCATAAGCCAGTTCCCGTCGTTTGCCTGTAGCCGGACAATGGCAGTAGACCGTCCCCCGGTAGTCATACACCATATTATCCTTGCCCGCCAGCAGCCGGGTGGCCTCCCCATCCTTCCAGCAGTTACGGATATCGATCACCGGCTTGATCCGGTGCTCATCCCAAAGCCGGGTTAGAACTTGCTGTCAGCATAGCCCCGGTCCGCCAAAAACTGCTCCCCACGTTCCAGCAACCAGGGCTGCCGCTCCTGCAACGCATCCAACAACTGGCGGGCACACCGCACCTCGGACGCCGCCCGGGTGACCTTGAAGGCCACCGGCAGTTCATACTGGGCATCGACCAGCCGGTGCAGTCGGACGCCGAACCAGGACACTTGCTTCTCCCAGGCCGTGCCATGGGCGTGCTGACCCTGGTAGACTTTGACGCCCCAGTCCGCATCCGTCTCCCGGCGTCCGTCGGCGGCCTGCGCTGCGCCCTCCTTCCGCGTCGGCCGGGCATGGTTGGAGATGGCTTTCCCGTCCAGAGCCAGGCACTGGCCGAAGTCGGGCAGTTTCTCACCCAGCTCACTGGTCAACCGTTCAAATACCACCTGGAGCTTACCAGTCTGGGTCCGCAGCTGTCTTAGAAACCGGCTATAGACCGGGGCGGGAGGAACGGTACCCGTGAAACCACATAGCGCCTGTAACTGGCCGTTTCGCAGCAACTCGCGCCGCAGGCTTGCGATAGAACGGTGCTGAAACATGATCCCCGCACCGCCTGCACCGGGTAATCATTGCGGCCCTTACCCCACCGCCGTTCCAGGTACTGCATCAACTCACCATCTGGCAGGTGCTCCAACACCAGCCGGAGCCGTTCCAGGTCTCCCAGTTCCTCCAGGTCGTTCCATTGAATGAAACCGCTGCTGTGCTATAACCGCCGTAGGTGGTCCCTCGTGAGTAGGTTGGCGGCTGCTAAACACAATTTTCTACCTCAAGGAGCGGATCACCTGTACTGTTGGGGTCAATTTCCTGCATTTCCGCCCCGGCTCGTCTTCAACCCCGGCATAACCCCTTCTACACCGGGGTAAAGACTTTTTCACACGCCTCAAAACCTTCATCTATCTGCTATCTGCTCTGTGTTCAACAGCGCAATTGCCTCCTTAGAGCCAAAAAAGGAGCCTCCGGCTCGGTGAACACCAGAGGCCCAAATACGAGAGGTCTGGTATTGCCTTGTGTTAGTGACCACAAGTGCAATTCGACGTCAGCAACGACAATTCCTTCTAGGGCAGTACTATTTCGCCGCTTTAGCCTCGATGAACTGGGCGGCGCGCTCCAAGCGCTGGATGGTGCGTTCTTTGCCAAGGAGCCAGATGACATGGAACAAGCCCGGTCCCATGGTACGCCCGGTCAGTGCCAGGCGAACCGGATGGATTAGGGCCCCTCCCGAAATGCCTGCCTGGGCAATGATCCGCCGGCACGCTTCCTCTATAGCGTCCAAGTCAAACCCGGGTAGAGCGGCAAGACAAGCCCCGGTCGTCCTGAGTAGAGCCGCTACTCCCGGCCGGGTGAAGTGCTTGCGGGCCCCCTGCTGGTCGTATTCGGTGACATCCCGGAAGAAATACTCCACTGCGTCCGGGAGTTCTCCCAGCGTTTTGACCCGGTCGCGGACAGTCCCGATCAGCCGGAGCAACCACTGGTGTTCAAGTTCGGAGAGAGGCGGCGTGACCAGCCCGGCCCTGGCCAGGAATGGAAGCGCATACCCGGTCACTCGGTCCAAATCCAGGCTCCTCAGGTAATGACCGTTCATCCAGGTAAGCTTGTTTACGTCATAGACACCGGCAGTAGGCGAGACTGCCTCCAAAGAGAACTGCTCAATCAAGTCACTAACGGGCATGACTTCAGACTCGCCCCGGGGTGACCATCCGAGAAATGCAAGGTAATTGACGATAGCCTCCGGCAGGTAGCCTAGCTCCCGGAACTCGGCAACAGAAGTGGCGCCGTGGCGCTTGGACAGTTTGCTGCGGTCAGGTGCCAGTACCATTGGTACGTGGGCAAATACCGGCAATGGGTACCCTAGGGCCTCATAAATCCACACCTGCTTGGGCGTGTTGGAAACATGCTCGTCGGCCCGGATCACATGCGAGATTTTCATCCGGACGTCATCAACCACGCACGCGAAGTTGTACGTGGGATAACCGTCGGACTTCATGATCACAAAATCACCCAGAAGGCTGTTGTCAAACTCAATGCGGCCATGTATCTGATCCACGACCACGGTAACGCCGACATCAGGAGTGTACAACCGGATTACGGGCTTAGCACCGCGTTCCTCAGCAGCCCTGACCTGCGCGCTGTCAAGCTTCCGGCAACATCCCTCATACCTGGGCACCCGGCCTTGTGCCCGGGCCTCTTCCCGCTGTCTGTCCAGCTCTTCTGGGGTGCAGTAGCAGTAATACGCCTTGCCCTCTTCCAGGAGGCGGTGGGCCGCAGACTGGTAAAGCTCCCGTCTTTGGGACTGGTAGTAGGGACCGTACTCACCACCTGCGCCAGGACCCTCGTCCCAGTCCATGCCCAGCCACCGGAGCTGGTCGATCATCTGGTCGGCCGAATCAGCAATGGTCCTTTCCACGTCGGTGTCTTCGATCCTCAGAATGAACCGGCCGTGGTTCTTACGGGCAAACAGCCAGTTGAACAGCGCAGTCCTCGCCCCTCCAATGTGCACGTACCCGGTAGGACTAGGGGCATAGCGCACCCGCACGCCCATGCAAGCACCTACTTTCTTGCTCCATTACTGCCGGCCTCTAAACTAGTATAAACGAAAGAGGGGACGGCTTTCATCCCCTCTCTTCTACCGATGTCGGGCTTATTGACAGCGCTTAAGCAATGCTTCCCAGCTGTGGTCGACTTCAGCCTGGAGCCTTTCCAGCACTTCCTTGTTCTCAGGGCGGAATAGGTGCCTGAACCGCCCTTGGGGTTTGAGGAACTCTACAAGGGGCTTCTTTTCCCTCGGCTTATAGGTTATCCTCCAGTTGCCTTTCTCAACCTCGAACAAGGGCCAGTAGCAGGTGTCCACGGCCAGCCGGCAGAGTTCGATGGATTCGGCTGCTTCGGAACGCCAGCCTCTCCAGCACGGTGCCAGGGCATTGATGAACGCCGGTCCCTGGGCCTCAAACGCCTTGGCCGCCTTATTGTGTAGGTCATTCCAGTGGGACGGCGACACCTGGGCCACGTACGGGATATTGTGGGCGGCCATGATAGCAGTCAAGTCTTTTCGGTGCACGGTCTTGCCTGGCACGGCGCGCCCGGTAGGAGTAGTAGAGGTATCTGCGCCCAGCGGGGTGGCACTAGACCGCTGGATACCGGTGTTCATGTACGCACCATTGTCGTAACACACGTATACCATGTGGTGCCCGCGCTCCATGGCGCCGGACAATGACTGTAATCCGATGTCATAGGTGCCACCATCCCCCCCAAAGGCAACGAACCGGATCTCTTTGTCCAGCTTGCCCTGCCGCTTCAGGGACTGGTAGGCTGCCTCGACCCCGCTGATAGTTGCCGCAGCGTTCTCAAAGGCGCTGTGGATCCAGGGGGTCTTCCATGCACTATACGGGAATACCGAAGTAGAGACTTCCAAGCAGCCCGTGGCGTTGGATACCACGACCGGATGGTCGGTGGCCCGCAGAATCTGGCGTACCACGATGGGCGCCCCACAACCGGCGCACATCCGGTGGCCCGCCGTAATCCGCTCGGGCTTCTGGGCCAGTTCTTTTAGCGTAGCCACGGCTTCACCCCCTATTCCCTGACGCCGAGATGGTTAACTGCGGCAGGAAACTCGCCGCCGTCGGCCACTCGCGCCAGATCATCGTAGACTTTGCTGATCTCCCGCAGCGTGAAATCGCGGCCACCCAGACCGTAGACGTAGTTGGCCACCTTGATCTGGCAGCCTTGGTCGAACAAAGCCGCTCGAGTTTCGGTGTACAGGGGTCCGCCAGTGTTGGCGAAGCTCTCTGCCCGGTCCATGATGGCGACTGCCTTGAGATGTCCCAGCGCACCGGTTATTTCGGCGGCGGGAAACGGGCGGAACATCCTGGGCTTCAAAAGACCGGCCTTTACACCCTTGACCCGGAGCTGGTCCACGGCCACCTTGGCGGTGCCCGCGGCTGAGTTCATGATGACCACGGCAAAGTCCGCGTCATCAAGACGGTACGTCTCAAACAGCCCATATTTCCGGCCAGTGATCTCCTGGAACTTGGCGGCTACCTCCAGCACCACGTACTGGACTTTGGTTACGGCATGGACTTGCTGCATGCGATGCTCGTAGTAGTAGTCTTGAAGGTCCAGAGCGCCGATGGTCACCGGGCGATCAACATCAAGCAACGAATGCTCACACCGGTACTCCCCAATCAAATCCTTGACGGTCTGGGCCTCCAGGACCTCAAGGTTCTCCAGGCCATGGCTGGTAATGAAGCCGTCTTGGCAAACCATCACCGGCAGGCGCACATCCGCATGCTCGGCGATGAGCAGGGCCTGGATGGTATTGTCGTAGGCCTCCTGCGGGTTTTCGCTATAAAGCTGTATCCAGCCTGAATCCCGGGCTCCCATGGTATCCGAGTGGTCACAGTGGATGTTGACGGGCGCACTGAGAGCGCGGTTTACCACAGGCATTACTATGGGCAGCCGGAAAGATGCAGCGATATAAAGCATCTCAAACATCAGGGCCAGTCCCTGGGACGAGGTGGCCGTCATGGACCGGGCACCGGCTGCAGCAGCCCCAATTGTGGCGCTCATGGCTGAGTGTTCGCTTTCCACCGTCACGAACACTGTGTCGACCTCTCCGTCGGCGACAAACTGGGAGAAGTACTGGACGATGTCAGTCTGGGGTGTGATGGGGTACGCGGCGACCACGTCCGGGTTGATCTGCTTCATGGCCAGCGCCACAGCCTCGTTGCCCGTTAACGCCATCTTAAGAGCCATGTGTACTCCCCCCTTCTTTGGCAGTGCCTTCTTTGACCATGGTTAAGGCTTGTACTCGTTTGGGGCACTCGCGGGCACAGATCCCGCACCCCTTGCACTGGTCATAGTTGATGCCCTTCATCTTACCATCCTCCACGATGATGGAGAGATCCGGGCAAAAGATCCAACAGAACAGGCAATGAATGCACTTTTCTGCATCCCAAACTGGCCTCATGCTCCGCCAGTCACCAGTAAGATATTTCTCGGCGTTGCCGGCATCGAGAATGTAACCGCCCTGGGGCAGGTCCTTCCAGCCGGGCGCCTTTTTTGCCACGCTCACTCCCCGATTACCTCCTGGTACGCACGGTTGATTGCGGTAAGATTCTTTTCCACAATATCTGCACGGAACTTCTTCTTGAGCTGCTGGGTAGTTGCCGCCAGGAACTCCTCGTACGGAAGTAGGCCGCTGATCTTCACTAGTGCCCCCATCATCGGGGTGTTGGGAATATCGCGACCGATGGTGTCCAGAGCGATCCCGCTGGCATCCACGGTGAACACCCGCCGGCCCTGTAGCTTGAGCTTGCGTCTGATGGCAGCAGGAGACTCAGTGGTGTTGACTACAAGGGCGGCGTCCTCGGGTAGGCCTGACACCACATCGGTGTTGGTAACGAGGGTCGGGTCCAGGACCACTACCAGGCCGGGCGCTTCGATGTTGCAGTGTAGGTGAATGGGAGTGTCAGCAACGCGGTTGTACGCACGAATGGGAGCGCCCATCCGCTCCGGACCATACTCAGGAAACCCTTGAACAAATTTACCGGCTTCCGCGGCAGCTTCGGCCATGATCACTGCAGCGGTTTTGGCACCTTGGCCACCACGGGCATGCCACCGGATTTCCACCAGGTTCTCCAACAGCCCCTCCTCCTTTTGGTTCTTCCTCGCATGAACGCAAAATAGCCCGGTACAGCCAAGAGGCGGGCCGCACTCAGGGTTTGCTGGTTTACACACTGTTCAGAATAAGGAAAGTCCTGCATGGCGCGGTTTGGGCTGCATAGAGCCTCCACCGCTAACTTTAACAGACGCCTTCGTATGCGTCAAGGCATGGGGAGCCGAGGCGAAGCGCTGGATTTACCGGCTCACCAGGAGCCTCTGGAGGGCGAAGAGCAGGCCGATACCGGGAACGCCCAGCACTCCCGCAACGGCTGATGTAACGGGGTTTACAGGCAAGCGCAATCCCAACCACGAAGTCGCGAAGTTGAGTAATGTCAGGGCCACCACTCCAGTGGTCATCTTGTACACGAAGATCCCGACTATTCTCAACGGTCCGGCCAGCGCCCTCACGCCCAGGTAGAGAGCGATGACGGCAAAGAGGACCGCGGCCAGCATGGTGTAGTCCACAGAACATCACCTCGTTAACGGGGTTCACCTAATTTTATGCCTGTCCCGGCAAAATAGAATGAAGACGGCCCGCGGGATGCGGGCCAGTATGTCTTTGGGTCTATCAGTATCACCGGTCCTCTTTGGCTTTCTTGAGGAAATACGCGTACCGCTTCCGGGCAGCCTCCAAGCGGTAGACCGCATGGTCCACCAGATCGGGTTCAGTCACCAGGTTGAAATACGCGTGGGCCGCCTCATATTCGAGCCATGCCGACCTGACTTCACTATGGAGGTTGGTATCCATGGGTTGAGTGCTCCTGCTCTGGCCGCTGTTGAAACCTGCAACCGCTGCCCGGATCGCCGGCCACAGACGGTGGGTCACGGTCTCACCTCCCGGTATGCTCCCACGGAACAGGAGTTCCACACCGGGATTTTATCCAATGTATTCCCAGTCTATGCCTGATGCTACATCTCTCGACGCCCCTGGAGGGCCCTGGCGATGGTGTCGTCTGCTGCATAATCCAGCTCGCCGCCCACAGGAAGCCCATGGGCGATGCGGGTTACCTTCACGTCCAGCGGTTTAAGCAACCGGGACAGGTACATGGCGGTGGCTTCTCCCTCCAAGTCCGGGTTGGTGGCGATGATGACCTCACTGATCTCTCCCATCTTTATGCGCTCCACCAGTTCCTTTACACGAAGCTTCTCCAGGCCCACTCCCTCCATGGGCGACCATGCTCCATGAAGGACATGGTAGAGCCCCCGGTACTCGTGGGAGCGCTCCAGCGCAGCCACGTCCCGCGGTCCTTCCACTACGCAGACCAGCTGCCTATCCCGTTCGGGGTTCCTACATAGCCGGCAGGGGTCCACGTCCGTAATATTATGACATACGCTGCAGTTTAAAATTTGTGATCGTACCGACAGGAGGGATTCGGCCAGTCGCTGCACGTCACCGGCGTCGGTCTCTAGGATGTGAAAAGCCAGGCGCTGGGCAGTCTTGGGTCCCACGCCGGGCAGTTTGGTGAGTTCTTCAATAAGCCTGGCCACAGGCCCGGGGTAGATCACCTGCTTCAGCTCCACTGCTGCTAGAATATGCCCGGAGGCAGGCCCAGGCCGCCGGTGAGCTTGGCAAGTTCGGCGGCGGCCATTTCCTCGGCCTTTCGCAACCCCTCGTTCACTGCCACAATGATCAGGTCCTGCAAAAGATCCAGGTCATCGGCGACGTCGGGAGAAATCTGGATGTCCCGCAGCTCCCGTCCACCCGAAACCACCACCCGTACCGCACCGCCGGCGGCGGATGCTTCCACTGTGCGTGCGGCGATCTCTTCTTGCAGCTTCGCCATCTCCGCCTGGATCTTCTGGAATTGCTTCATCATTTTACCTACATCCATGCCGCCGCCAAATCCTCCCCTGTTCATGGCCACACTCCCTTAACTGCCTTCTATGATCTCACCGTCAAAGAGCTCCAGCGCCAGTTGAACCAGCGGGTCCAGCACAAGGTCGCCACTTTCGGTTGGACGCGAGCCTTCGTCTTCGAAGCTCACCTTGATAGCTACTGACCTTCCCAGGACCTCTTGGAGCGTCGTTTCAATCGTACGCCTACAGGCGACATCCTTCTCCACCTTGTCCTTGTGGAAAGTATACTCCCGTGAGTAGAGCAGCTTGATGTACCCCTCTTCCCCCCAGGCCACTCGGGCAGGCCGTAGCCAAGCGTGAACGTTCAGCTGCTTTGTCTTCTTCAGTCTATCCATAACTACTTCCCACAGGTCCTGCACATTATCAGTGGCCTGGGCCTGGGGCGGCCTAAGGTGGGGTGACTCCTTCCTGGGGCTTCTCTCCACCCCGGCAGGCGGGAGCTCCTGGGCTTCTACAGGCTGTGATGGAAGCACAGGTGGCGCCTGGACCTCCTCCTTTACGCCGGATTGCGAAACCGCCAGCTTGATGAGGGCCAGTTCCAAGAGGAGCCTGCCCTTCCCAGTGCGACGGATATCCCCCTCAGTAGTGGCCAGAAGCTCCAACGCCTGGTACAAGTGGTCTTCCGGAATGGCCCGGGCTAGAGTGCTGAGCACATCCATCTTGGCGGGGTCAAACGCACTGACCGGTGCCTCCGCCCCACACAGCTTCACCAAAAGGATATCTCGCAGATACTGGCCAAGCCCCAGGGCTAGCTGGCGAAGGTCTTGACCAGCAGCTACTACCGAATCGAGAACAGAGACCAGCCGACCTATGTCCCGTTCTACCAGAGCACGGCAAATAGCTTCAAAGGCGTCATCACCAGCCTGACCCAGCATCTGCTGAACATCGCTGACGTCGACGTTATCTTGGCCCATGGCCAGGCACTGGTCCAAGAGGCTAAGAGCATCACGCATGGCACCCTCTGAGGCCCTGGCCATGGCCCAGAGCGCGGCCGGGGTCACGCTGGCCTGGCGGGCCTGCACCACCTCCCGCAGCCGATCGGCGATGAGGTTTGTACCAAGCCGGTGAAAGTCAAATCGCTGACAGCGGGATACGATCGTGGCCGGTAACTTGTGCGGCTCGGTGGTGGCCAGGATGAACAGGACATGTCTTGGCGGTTCTTCAAGGGTCTTGAGAAGGGCATTAAATGCCGGTTCAGTGAGCATGTGGACTTCGTCTATAATATAGACCTTCCTGCGGTGTTCCACTGGCAGGTACCGGACCTTGTCCGTGAGATCGCGGATTTCGTCTATCCCGCGGTTGGAAGCAGCGTCGATTTCCTGCACGTCCACGGACACTCCCGCGGTGATGGACATGCATGCCCGGCAGTGGTTGCAAGGTCGGGAAATCGAGTCTGCCAGGCAGTTCACTGCTTTGGCCAGGATCTTGGCTATGGTGGTCTTGCCCGTTCCCCGGGGGCCAGAAAACAGGTAGGCATGGGATACTTGGTCGCGCTTGAGAGCGTTCATGAGCGTACGGCTGATGTGGTTTTGCCCGACCACTTCCGAGAAAGACTGCGGCCTCCACTCACGGTATAGGGCCGTGTATGCCATGGCTCCTCCTCCTCCCCCGGTGGTCACCCATGAATTCTGCGGTCTGTTGTCGGTTTCCTCCCCCGCAGGAATCGGCGTGGGCATGCCTAAATGGAACGTGCGAGAGTGCTGCCAGTTGTACGCCCTATATCAAGAAGGCGCCGTGAAAGGGTTGGTCCAGCCTGCCTGATGCTCGTTACGTAGAGGAAGATGCCCACGCACGAAGTTTTCGTCATCCTGGTGGTAACGAGGGCACGTATCCAAGCATTGGCCACAAATCAAAGCGGCCAGGTCAACCGAGTTACGAAGTCGTCAAGTAACGTCAGACTGGTTGTCGGGTTTCTCGAGAGATTCCAGGGCACGCAGGCTGTACTGCTTCAGACACGCCTTGGCCTGTCCATGGTCTGGCAGAGGGTCCTTCCCTGGGGAAGCAGTCTAACCAAAAGCACCGCCAGGAGGAAATAGCTCCCTCCCAGGAACTGCTACCAATGGGTTCCACATTAACTCGAGGCCCTTCTGACTTCACCTTGCCGACGAGGAGGATACACCATGAATCGAGAAATCTGGAACGACCTAGTGGGTAAAGCCCTGGAATACCTGCCCCGGCTGCCGCCATACTAGTCGGCGCCGTGTTCATGGTGAAGCTTCTGGGGAAACTCCTGGACAACGTGCTGCCGGTCACCCGCATGAGCCCCAGTGTGATCAGCCTGATTCGGTCACTGGTGACGTTGGGCTGCTGGGTGCTGGCCTTTTCCGCTACTTTGCAGGCTTTGGGCTTAACACAGATCGCCCTGGCCCTCGGCGGCTCACTGGCGCTGGTGGCCATGGCCCTGGCCGGTGCTGCGTCTGGACTGGTGACTGACATTATAGCCGAGATCTTCCTGGTGGCCGACCCGGATTTCAACGTGGGCGAGATTGTGGAAGTGGCGGGCACTACGGGGGTGGTAAGGAGCATCGACATGACCAGGACCAGAACCCTGTCGGGGGAAAAGCTGTACCTGGTCCCCAATCGTGCGCTACAGGCCGGAAACATCATCGTCCATCTTGCGGAAAAACAAAAAGGGTCCTAAAGGACCCCTATAGTCGGCCGTGCACCGGCTTTTGGCATTCTCCTCCGGACGGTACCAGCGCAGTTAGCTCTGGCCGGGCTTCCCTGCGGCACACGAAAAGCACTGCTTACCGCTGCTTCCTCCCGGACCTGACGGGGTTCACAGGTTCTCGTTGCGCAGGACCCAACCTTCTTCACCACTTACACCGGGCGGACCCCACAGGAGAGGAGCCGGGAGCCGGAATTCGACCCCGCTCTAGCGGGTTGCGGGTACAGGGCACCGCTACCTCCCCATCTAGCACGGCCAAAACAAACCTGGCGGAGGGAGTGGGATTTGAACCCACGAGACAGTTACCCGTCTACACGCTCTCCAGGCGTGCTCCTTCAGCCATCTCGGACATCCCTCCGCAAAACCTATTAGATTGGCGGAGGGGGTGGGATTTGAACCCACGAGGCGGGGTCTAGCCGCCTACCCGCTTTCGAGGCGGGCTCGTTCAACCTCTCCGACACCCCTCCGGTTATTCCCTGAGCTCGCGGAAAAACCTCTGTATCAGTTCGGCGCACGCTCCTGCCATGATTCCGGGGGTCACAGACAACCTGTGGTTAAAGCGGGAATCCTCCACGATGTTCATCAAGGACCCGCAGGCTCCGGCTTTCGGGTCAGGGGCACCATACACCAGTTCCCGTACCCTGGCAAGTATGAGGGCTCCGGCGCACATGGGGCACGGCTCCAAAGTGACGTACATCACGGTGTTCTCGAGCCGCCAGCTGCCCATGGCCCGGGCAGCCTCCCGTATGGCTACCATCTCGGCATGGGCCGTCGGATCGCCCGTGAATTCGCGCAGGTTATGGCCCCGTCCCACGACCTGGTCATCGAGAACGACCACTGCCCCAATGGGCACTTCCCTACGGTCGTAGGCCTTTCTGGCTTCGGCCAGCGCCAGTTCCATGCCTTGCTCGTGTCTCAAGAGAACGGCTCCAGTCAGTTTGACCAGCGACAATGGTGCGCCCGGGAGGACTCGAACCTCCGGCTGACGGGGATTAGGAATCCCCCGCTCTGTCCGACTGAGCTACGGGCGCGCCGCAACGGGACAAAAAGAGTGGTGCGCCCGGCAGGGCTCGAACCTGCGACCTACAGATCCGTAGTCTGTCGCTCTATCCAACTGAGCTACGGGCGCACATGGTGCAAATGTATGATAGCATATGGGCGGTGAGTTTTCAAGTTACCGAGCGGAAACGAAAAGGCGGCAAACGTGCGTCTCCCGCCTGGGTAGACTGGCGGAGAGGGAGGGATTCGAACCCTCGAAGGAGTTACCCCCTTAACGGTTTAGCAAACCGCCCCCTTCAGCCTCTCGGACACCTCTCCGCACTTTTCACTTTTCGCTGCCAGGTGATCATATCATGTTTGGTCTTGCCTCGCAAGAACGTTGCTGCCCTTGCCGGGTCCATGGCGGAGGGGGTGGGATTCGAACCCACGGAGGGCGCAAACCCTCAACAGTTTTCAAGACTGCCGCAATCAACCGCTCTGCCACCCCTCCGTAAGACCAACGCGGTCCGGCAACCATCATGACGATGATAGCACGCGCTCAAAACTCATGTCAACGCTGCATGGATGCTAGCCCGCGCATGTAGGGCCGCAATGCCTCTGGCACAGTCACACTGCCGTCGGCGTTCTGGTAGTTTTCCAAGATGGCAGCCATGGCCCGGCCCACGGCAACACCGGAGCCGTTGAGCGTGTGGACATACTCGGGTCTGGCACCAGGCTCGGGTCTAAACCGGATGTTGGCACGCCGGGCCTGGAATTCCTCGAAATTCGAACACGATGATATTTCTCGATAGGCGTTGGAAGATGGCAGCCATACTTCCAGGTCATACGTCTTGGCCGACGCAAATGACATGTCGCCGGTACTAAGACACACGGTGCGATATGGCAGGCCCAGCCTCTCCAGGACCACCTGGGCATCCCGCGTGAGTCTTTCCAGTTCATCGTAGGAAGTCTCCGGCCGGGTGAATTTTACTAGTTCGACTTTATTGAACTGGTGATTGCGAATGAGGCCACGGGTGTCACGACCAGATGCACCTGCCTCGGCTCGGAAACAAGCGCTGTACGCAGCATAGTAGCGGGGAAGCTGGTCGTGACCGAGGATCTCGTCCCGGTGGATATTGGTCACTGGTACCTCGGCCGTAGGCACCATGAACATACCATTATTCACAACCCGGAACATGTCCTCCTCAAACTTGGGTAGCTGGCCAGTTCCCACCATGGCCTCCCGGTTGACCATGAAGGGAGGGAAAATCTCCACGTACTGGTGCTCGGTGGTGTGCAGGTCGAGCATGAAGTTGATAAGCGCCCGCTCCAGCAGCGCCCCGGGCCCCTTTAACAGGGCGAACCTGGTTCCGGCCACTTTTGACGCCCTCTCGAAGTCGATGATGTCCAGGCGCTGAGCCAACTCCCAGTGAGGCAGGGGGTCAAATTCGAAAGAAGGGAGCTGGCCCCAACGGGAAACCTCCACGTTGGCCCGGTCGTCCGCGCCCCGGGGAACGCTGGCATGAGGCAGATTGGGAACTTCCAGGAGCAGGGCTTCCAGTTGACTCGAAATCTCTGCCAACCTGCTGTCCAGCTCCTTGATATCCTGCCCCAGCTTGCGGGTCTGGGCAGCCGCCTCCTCGGCAGCCGCCAGGTCTTTGGCCCTGCGCATAGCCGCGATATTCGCAGAAGCCTGGTTGCGCCGAGCCTTAAGCGTCTCAGCCTGGGTCAGGATACTCCGCCGCTCGGCATCGAGTACCAGTATGCTGTCGAGGTCGACCGGGGCGCCTTTGTCCTGCCAACCCCGCCGCACTAAGTCAGGATCTGTCCTCAAGAGCTTCAGGTCCAGCACCGTGGTTGCCCCCCTCTACCGCTCGCGAAATGATTCCTTCAAGGAATGCTCCAGCGGCGGCCGCAGTACTCCCCGGTCGGTGATGAGTGCCGTCACGTACCGGGCGGGGGTGACGTCGAAAGCCGGGTTGTACACCCGCACCCCCTCAGGAGCCAGGCTGGTATTGCCGAGAAACGCAACTTCGCTGGGGTCACGTTCCTCGATGATGATCTGGGACCCATGAGGAAGGCTCAGGTCAATGGTGGAGGCCGGGGCAGCCACGTAGAACGGCACACCGTGGGCCCAGGCCAGCACGGCCAAGCCATAGGTGCCGATCTTGTTGGCCACATCGCCGTTGGCCGCGATGCGGTCGGCGCCTACCAGCACCAGGTCCACCCGTCCTGCCTGCATAAGGTGGCCGGCCATCCCGTCGGTGACCAGGGTAACCGGGATCTGGTCTTGCATCAGCTCCCAGGCGGTAAGGCGGGCTCCCTGCAGCAACGGCCGGGTCTCGTCGGCATAGACGTGCACCCGGCGGCCACGCTCCACCGCTCGACGGATGACGCCCAGGGCGGTGCCGAAGCCACCGGTGGCCAGCGCCCCGGCGTTACAGTGGGTTAACACCCGGGCGCCATCCGGAACGAGCGGGTACCCGTGCTCGCCGATGGCCAGGTTCATGGCGAGGTCTTCGCCTGCGATGCGGGCTGCCTCGTCCTTGAGAGCCGGCAGGGCCGCCTGCGGACTGCCGGCGTCCCGGGCCTTGCGCAGCATCCGGTTAACGGCCCAAAACAGGTTCACCGCCGTAGGGCGGGTGGCCTTGAGTTCGGCGGCAGCCGTCTCCAGCGCTTCCCAGAATGACTCTTCACCTGCTGCCTGAGCCGCCAGCACCATGCCATAGGCGGCGGCGATGCCGATGGCCGGTGCGCCCCGCACAACCATGTTGCGGATAGCCCAGGCCACCTCCTGGTATGATGTGCACTCTAGAAACTCTACTCCGGAGGGCAGGCGGCGTTGGTCCAACAGCAGAACCCTATCGTCGCGCATCTCGATGGCGGGAAACATCAGCGCGCCGCCTCCAGCACCGCGCCGCACTCACAGCCCCGGGACGGGGGCATGCGACCGATAAGGACCTCTAGCAAGCCCTTGAGTTTCTCGTTATTGGCCTGGAACACGCGCAATACCTCGCTTTGGGTTACGGGCACTACCTCGTCGCGGCCCTCTAGCCCCACGTCGTAGTCGGTGATAAGGGAGATGTTCAAAAAGCACATCCCCATTTCCAGGGCCAGGGTCACCTCGGGATACTGGGTCATGTTGATGACCTCCCATCCCTGCCGGGAGAACCAGTGGCTCTCGGAGCGGGTGGAAAAGCGAGGTCCCTGGATGACCACCACCGTCCCGGTGGTATGGACATTGATACCTAGTTCCCGGGCGCACTGGGCAGCAAGTTTCCTGAGTTCAGGGCAATAGGGGTCAGCGGTGCTGATGTGGGTGGTCACCGGCCCGTCGTAGAAAGTGTCCTTGCGGCCGCTGGTTCTGTCTACGAACTGGTCACACAAGACAAAGTCGCCGGGGCGGACGTGTGGTTGCAGGCTACCGGCGGCTATGGGGCTGATAACCCGGGTTACCCCGAGCTCTTTCATGGCCCAGATGTTAGCGCGGTAGTTGATCATGTGCGGTGGGAGCGTATGCCCCCGGCCGTGCCGGGGCAGGAACGCTACCTTGCGCCCGGCGATGGTAGCCAGGGCCAGGTAGTCGCTGGGAGGTCCAAAAGGGGTGTCGACCTTGACCTCCTCCACGTCTGCAGCAAAACGATAAAAGCCCGAACCTCCGAATACACCGATTTCGGCTTGCTTCAACCTCTACACCTCCTAAAGTGTTATGCCTCCCGCCCCCGACAGGGGACGGGAGGCAGTTCCCGCGATACCACCCCAGTTGGCGCCTTGCGCGCCCACCTCGACACGCATTAACGGGCGTACCCGGAAGCTTCACCTGAGGGTTATCCTTCTTCTCCAGAGTGGATTCCCGGGGGCGGGCACCGGCTTTCCACCTGCCACCGGTTCTCTTCAGCCCGCCAAGGTCCGGTACTGGGCTCCTTCATTGAACGCTATTATGCCTACTTGCCACCATTATAATCCAGAGGGCGGTGCATGGCAAGTTGTGGGTATGCCTTATAGATAACCTTCTGCTTGGGTATCCCGAGATATCAGCAACTAGACCGCTTCCGGCGGCGCAGTGTCGCGGCTTCAGGATCTTCTGTCATGGGCCCGGCGGTTTCACCAATCCCATCGTCTAGAGAACCACTTGCATCAGGTGAGCGTGTCTTGCCGCAGCTGAGCACAGGATTGCCGGTTGGCCAGTCGAACTATTGCTCGAAATGCGCCTGAGGACAGGCCCGGGCAGGACACCTGGAGAGCCCGGCGAAACCAAGACCTAGAGGAACGGCCATGATATCCATTGGCGCGCGGAAAAGCTAGATATTGACCCCACCCAGCATTGCGCCACCCACAATCTTGCTGGACTTTCCACTCCATGCCCCTGTGATTGTGACTCCGGTATCTCAAAGTAAGGGGTTTCGGAGGAAGGTGCGCCCAGTAAGGTTCGATAGCCGGGTGGGGCTAGGTCCAGCCTGAACTGGAGAGATGTCCCGGCGCGGTGTTCAGCACATTTTCTGAATGCCGCCATTCCCGCACGGGCGACTATGTGGCGGTGGTCTAGTAATGGTGGATGGTTGGCAGCCCGGCTGTGCATGACCTTGGACGGTGACCCCTGCAGAATCGGCTACCTGCCATCCGGCCGGTTACCCCTTGATTACACCCAGCGGTCTGAGTTTGGCCACCAGTGTGGCAATGCCGGCCCGGTGCGTTGCCTCAACTACTTGGGTCACATCTTTGTACGCTTCGGGCGCCTCTTCCGCCAGGGAAGCGTCGGAGCCGGCCCGGACCACCACTCCCTCGCTGAGCAGGCGGCGCCTGAGTTCTGAGCCCCGGATGCCCCTTTTGGACTCGGTGCGGCTCATGACCCGTCCGGCGCCATGACACGCAGAGCCAAAGGTCTCCCGCATGGCCGCCTGGGTGCCTTTGAGCACGTAGGATGCCCTCCCCATGTCACCTGGGACCAAAACCGGCTGGCCGACCTGCCGGTAGCGGGAAGGGATCTCCGGGTGCCCAGGACCAAAGGCGCGGGTGGCCCCCTTGCGGTGCACGCACAGCCTCCGGGCGGCCCCGTCAACGGGGTAGTCCTCGAACTTGGCTATGTTGTGGGCCACATCGTATACCAGTTGCAGGCCCAGTGACTCGGGAGTGGTGCCAAGGGTCTTGGCCAGCGCCTGGCGCACCCAGTGGGTCATGACCTGGCGGTTAGCCCAAGCATAATTCGCTGCAGCGGCCATGGCCGCAAAGTAGTTCTCGCCCTCTTCGGACTTGACAGGAGCGCAGGCCAGCTGGCGGTCCGGGAGCTTGATGCCGTACTTGGAGACCGCCTTGCCCATGACCTCAAGGGAATCAGTGCAGACCTGGTGACCAAGACCCCGGGAACCCGAGTGAATCATCACAACGACCTGGCTGGTTTCTAGGCCATAGGCGCTGGCGGCAGCTTTATCGAAGACTTCCTCTATCACCGAAACCTCTATGAAGTGGTTGCCCGATCCCAGGGTTCCCAGCTGCGGGGACCCGCGCTTGAGCGCCCGGCTCGAGACGGCGGCCGGGTCGGCACCAGTCAGACTACCGCTTTCCTCACAATGCTCCACATCCTCGGCCCAGCCATACCCCTGCTCCACTGCCCAGGCTGACCCCCGCGTGAGGACCCGGTCCAGCTCCGGCCGGTCCAACTTGACCTGGCCTTCCGACCCCACCCCTGAGGGAATGGCGCGGAACAAGTCATTGACCACGGTCTCCATCTTGTCTTTCACGGCTTTCATCGCCAAGTTGGTCCTCAGCAAACGAACACCGCAGTTGATGTCGTAACCGATGCCGCCCGGGGCGATGACCCCGTCCCGCACATCCGTGGCGGCGACTCCGCCGATGGGAAACCCATAGCCCCAGTGAATGTCGGGCATAGCCAGCGAAGCCCGGACGATCCCGGGCAGGTGGGCCACGTTGGCTACCTGCTCGGCGGCCTGGTCCGCGCGGATGTCATCTATCATGGCCCGGCTGGCATAGATGATCCCCGGTACTCTCATGCCGGCTTTGTAGCTGGCAGGGATTTGCCAGCGACACTCCCCGGCCGGCTCCAGTGGGCCACTCCAGGTGGCAGTCATGATGTTCCCTCCTATCAGAGGTCGAAAACCACTTCCATGACAGTGTCGGTCACTTTCAGGTCATGGTAGGTGGCGGCCTTAATCTCCCTTAAGGCGGGTCCGGACGGACGTCCCCATCCGACGGTTGTCACCAGTGCATGTCCGTCCACGCGGACTGCAGAGAACTCCACCGGGACCAGTCCCTCGCTCTCTAGGGTGTAAAGGATCTCGTTGAGGAAGCTCACCACCAGGCTCGCGCGATCGTAGCCGGTGATCTCAAGTTCCCGGTGGAACTCAAAGTGTGCGCTCAGGCTGTCATATAGCACGGCCAGCATGCCCCGGGCCACGTTGGCCAGGGTAGCTCCAAAGTTCGGTCCGGTTGCCCGTACTTTGACGTCGGCAGTATGGTCCAGCAGGGTGAAGGCCTCACCCATTATTCGTCGTCCTCCCGGCCTATCATCCTGGCAATGGCCACCACAGAGTCCCCTTCGTCCAAGCGCATCAGGGTCACGCCCTGGGTGGCGCGGTGGAGGCGGGCGATGCCCGCCACCGGTTGGCGTATGATGGTGCCTTCAGAAGAGATTAGCATGAGCTCATTGTCCTCCCCCACCAGGCGGGCCCCAGCTACCTGCCCGGTGCGGGCCGTCAGTTGCATGGCCTTGATGCCCCGGCCGCCCCGGGCCTGGACCCGGTACTCGTCCACCGGGGTGCGCTTGCCAAAGCCCCGGTCGGTGACCACTACCAGGTCGGTACCGGGCTGCACCACGTCAGCGGCCACAACCTCATCTCCGGGTGCCAGGGCGATCCCGGCTACGCCCCGGGATGGCCGGCCCATGGGCCGTACCTGCTCCTCGGGGAAGCGGATGCACATACCGGACCTGGTCACCAGCATCACCTCGGCGTTGCCGTCAGTAAGCCTGACGCTCACCAGCTCATCGCCCCGGTCGAGGTGGATGGCTATGAGCCCGGTACGACGGATGTTATCGAACTGGTCTAGGCTGGTCTTTTTGACCACACCCCGGGCGGTAGCAAAGAACAGATAGTCTGCAGAAAGGCTGGCCACCGGGATGACTGCGGTGATCTTCTCCCCGGGTTCCAGCGCAACGAGGTTGACGGCCGCTGTTCCCTTGGCATGCCGGCTGGCTTCCGGAATCTCGTGCACCTTTATGCGGTGCGTCTTGCCGGTGTTGGTAAAAAAGAAGAGGTAATGGTGGGTTGTGGTAACAAACAGGTTCTCCACGAAGTCCTCTTCCCGGGTGCTCACACCGGTTATGCCCCGCCCGCCCCGGCGCTGACTACGGTAGGCACTCACCGGCAGTCGCTTGATATACCCAAGGTGGGTCATGGTGATGACCACATCCTCCTCGGCGATGAGATCCTCAATGTCCAGTTCCTCGGCATTGGGAAGGATTCGCGTGCGCCGTTGGTCCCCGTACCGCGCCCTGATGTCCTCCAGTTCCTTGCGGATGATCCCGTAGACCAATCGCTCCGAAGCCAGCACCGCCCGCAGGTACTCGATGGTCTTGACCAGTTCGGCGTATTCTTCCTCAACTTTCTCTCGCTCCAAACCGGTAAGTCGCTGCAGGCGCATATCCAGGATGGCCTGGGCCTGCTTCTCAGACAGAGCGAACTCCCGCACCAGCCCTTCTCTGGCTTCGTCCACAGTGTGAGATGCGCGGATAAGTGCGATGACCCGGTCCAGATGGTCAAGGGCAATACGCAGGCCCTCGAGAATGTGGGCGCGGGCTTCCGCCCTTGCCAACTCAAACCGGGTGCGGCGTACCAGGATTTCCTTTTGGTGCTCAAGGTAGTAGTGCAGCATTTCCCGGAGGTTCAGGACTCTGGGTTGCCGGTCTACCAGGGCGAGCATGATAATGCCAAAGCTTTGCTGCATGGGTGTGTGCTTGTAAAGCTGGTTGAGCAAGACATTGGGGTTGGCGTCCCGGCGCAAGTCGATGACGACCTTCACGGACCGGTCCGATTCGTCGCGCAAGTCGGCAATGCCTTCGACCTTCTTCTCCCGTACCAGTTCGGCGATTCTCTCGACCAGCTTGGCCTTGTTGACCTGGTAGGGTAGCTCACTGACCACAATACGGTTTCTGCCTCCGGGCGCGGTCTCAATACGGGCCACCGCCCGCATGATCACAACGCCACGTCCGGTGGTGTATGCTTCGCGGATACCTTCCTTTCCCAGGATCAGCGCTCCCGTGGGGAAATCCGGTCCCTCGATGACTTCCATGAGCGACTCGGAAGTAACCTCGGGGTCGTCTATCATCTTCAACAGGCCGTTGATGAGCTCGGTAAGGTTGTGTGGTGGTATCTTGGTGGCCATACCCACGGCAATGCCCTCGGAACCGTTGGCCAGCAACTGGGGAAAGCAAGCCGGCAGGACCTGGGGTTCCTCGAGGCTGTCGTCGAAATTGGGACTGAAATCCACGGTCTCCTTGTCGATGTCCGCCAGCATCTCCATGGCCAGGCGGGTGAGGCGGGCCTCAGTGTACCGCATGGCCGCCGCTGCGTCGCCATCCATGGACCCGAAATTGCCGTGACCATCCACCAGGAGGTACCTGGTGTTGAACTCCTGGGCCAGCCGGACCATGGCGTCATAGACCGCCGCATCCCCGTGCGGGTGGTATTTCCCCAGCACTTCGCCGACGATACGGGCGCACTTTTTGTGGGGTTTGTCCGCTGCCATGCCCAGCTCGTGCATGGCGTACAGGATGCGCCGCTGCACTGGCTTGAGGCCGTCACGTACATCGGGGAGCGCCCGGCTGACGATGACACTCATGGCATAGTCGATATAGGACTTTTGCATTTCCTCTTCTATGGCAATGTTAAGGACTTTTCCCTCGGCGTAGTCCAAGCAATACACCTCTTCTTTGAGCCCGATGCCCGGGACTAACCTATGGTATCCAGGTTACGGACAAAGCGGGCGTTCTTCTGGATGAACGCGCGCCTTGGCTCCACCTTGTCACCCATGAGTACCGTGAAGATGTCATCCGCCTGGATGGCGTCTCTGATGCTCACCTGCAGCAGCGTACGCTTCTCCGGGTTCATGGTGGTTTCCCAAAGCTGTTCTTGGCTCATCTCCCCCAGACCCTTGTACCGCTGAATGGTCCAACCGTTCCTACCGTGCTGGGCATAGAATCGCTCCAGTTCGCCCTCACCATACAGGTAGTACCCCTGTTTCCCCTTGGTCAGCAGGTACAGGGGAGGCTGAGCAATGAACAGGTAACCCGACTCGATGAGGCGGGGCATGTATCTGTAGAAAAACGTAAGGAGCAAAGTCCGGATGTGGGACCCGTCCACGTCAGCGTCAGTCATGATGATGACCTTGTGATACCTGGCCCGGCCAAGGTCGAAGTCATCAGAAATTCCAGTGCCCAACGCGGTGATGATGGCCCGGATCTCTTCGTGATTGAGGATCTTGTCCAGCCGCGCCTTTTCCACGTTCAAAAGCTTCCCCCGCAGGGGCAGAATGGCCTGGATGCGGCGGTCACGCCCCTGTTTGGCGTTACCTCCGGCGGAATCACCCTCAACCAGGAATAGCTCGGACTCGGCCGGGTCTCGGCTGGCACAGTCGGTGAGCTTGCCCGGTAGCGCCGTAACTTCCAGGGCGTTCTTGCGGCGGGTCAGTTCCCGCGCCTGGCGGGCAGCTTCCCTGGCCCGGGCGGCCAGGACGGCCTTTTCCACCATCTTCTTGGCCGGCCCCGGGTTTTCTTCAAAGAAGGCAGCCAGCTGTTCTCCCACCACCGAGGCCACTGCTCCCATGGCATCAGTGGTGCCCAGCTTGGTCTTGGTCTGTCCTTCAAACTGGGGGTCGGGCAGCCTGACGCTAACTACGGCGGTGAGACCCTCGCGGATGTCCTCGCCCGTGAGATTGGCCTGGTTGTCTTTGATCAGGCCAGCTTTGCGGGCATAGTCGTTGACCACCCTGGTTAGAGCGGTCTTGAAGCCGGATTCGTGGGTGCCGCCTTCCGTAGTGCGTATGGTGTTGGCAAAGGAAAACAGCAGCTCGTTATAGGAGTCGGTATACTGCAGGGCAGCCTCCACTTCGATCTGGTCTTTTTTACCCTGGCAATACACGGGTTGTGGGTGCAATGGGTCCCGGTTCTTGTTAAGGTACTGGACAAACGATACGATTCCACCATCAAACAGGTAGTCCACACGTTGATCTGTCCGTTCATCCGTGAGTGTAATGCGCAGGCCCCGGTTGAGAAACGCCAGTTCCCGCAGGCGCTGGTTGATGAATTCATACGAGAACTCCGTTTCCTCGAAAACTTCCGCATCGGGCTTGAAGGTAACCGTAGTGCCAGTGTCGCTGGCATCGCCCAAGCGGGTCAGTTCGGTGACCGGAACCCCACGCTGGTAACGCTGGTGGTAAAGGCCTCCGTCCCGGCGTACTGTGACCTCCAGGAACTCAGACAGGGCATTTACCACGGTCACGCCCACGCCGTGGAGACCGCCCGAGACCTTGTAAGCTCCGGCGTTGAACTTGCTTCCCGCATGTAGCATGGTAAGGGCCACTTCCACAGCCGGGCGACCGACCTGGGGATGGTTTTTTACCGGAAATCCACGGCCGTTGTCCTCTACGGTGACCGAGCCATCCTTCCCCAGGGTCACGTGGATTTCGTTACATGCCCCGGCCATGGCCTCGTCAACGCTGTTGTCCACAACCTCTATGACTAAATGGTGAAGGCCGCGCGCTCCGGTTGACCCAATGTACATGCCGGGCCGGCGCCGGACTGCTTCGAGGCCCTCTAGCACCTGGATCTGGTTTTCGTCGTAGCTGGCTACAGGAGCACTGTCAGTTCTCCTGTTCTCCTTCTCCATGCAAAGCCTCCTATCTGAAAAAGAACCGGCCATGTCACCAGCTAATTATATCATTGTTGCTGGGCCGATGTCGAACATTCGCCCATCACCATTGGGCATTCATTCGTATATAAAGCCCCGGGCCCTTAGCCTTCTGCGGAGAGTGGCCGGAGTGATGGGTGAGAGGTATACGGCAGTGGACGTTACCACCATGGATTTGAAGCCGCCTTCTCCAGAGCGATACACTCGCCGCTCAGACTCGGCAAGGCTGAGGAACTCCCTGGTAGCTGGAGAGCGAGCCAGGCTCTTCACATCTATGATGGCGATAACGTCCCGGGTAGCCACGCTGGCGTCGGCGCCGATGTGCAGGAACAACTTACACTCCTCCTTCTCCGGTTCGCCCCCGCGCCCGTCAGGGTGGGGTCACCTGCCCCTCACCGGGGGACACTTATTTTCCCATTATTTTGCCCAAGTTGTCTGACAGCCCTTTCGCCCAAGGAGCTGGCCAAAGTCTCTTGATCCATCTCGCCCGGCCGCCTGCCTGACTTCAACATGGCCAGCATATGGGCACTCCGGCACGCCTCTCCCGGGTCTTTGCCCAAAGAGCGAGTGAACGCGCTCTCCCACTGGGATGCCAGGGTCTCTTTGACCAACTGGTACTCGCTGGCCGTCAGGCCCTGGATCTCCTTTTGGGCACGATCCAGGGCACACCAGGGAACTTGAGAAAGCAACAACCGCAGCTGTTCCATGCGCCGGCGGCTCTGGACGGCCAGGCAGTGGGGGCATGCACTACCCGGTTTCTGCGGACCGGGGATTTGGCAACTGGAACAGGGCATCCAACCTTGCTCGACGCGGGTCCGCTGGAGTGCCAGCTGCTGGGCCACCACGCGTTCCATGGCGCCTGCCAGCTCCTTGTCCGTTACTCCACTGGAAAGCTGGGCGGCGTGCTCGCGTTCGTCCTGGTTGGGCTGCCGGGTCCCGGCAACAACTGGATCGTCCTCAGCTTGGTCACCCGGCTCACGCCCGGCTCCAAAACGGATGTCCCGGATGACCCCGTCCCCCACTTCATCTCGTATTCTCGCGAGGATGGTGCTCTTGAGCAGGGAGAGTTGCTGGCCCCACACTGGAGCCACGACCTCCACAAAGAGCACGCCCCCGGCCACCCGCGAAGGTCGCGACCTTTTGGCCAGCTCTTTTCCCACGACTGACGGCCACATGCTGATCACCCGGTAGACCTTGGCCTTTTTGTCCATTTCCATTCGGGTCAAGAGCTGGCGGAGCACACCACCCAGACTTTGCATGATCAGTGCACCCTCCTGGCGCTTCCCCCCATAATTCGGTAAACCACCGTAGTACTCTCTTTACTGATCCTCTGCACCGGCTCTTCTCCGGCGGAGGTAATAACGGTCTGGCTGCCACTATCCAGCATGGAGAGGAGCTCCCGCTGGCGACTGGCATCAAGTTCGGATAGGATGTCGTCCAGAAGAAGTACCGGGGCACTGCCGGTGGTAGAGGACAGGTGTTCCATGACTGCAGTCTTCAGCGCCAGCACCGCGCAACGTTGCTGTCCTTGGGAGCCATGGGTGCGGATGTTCTTGCCGTCCAATTCTATGTACAGTTCGTCCCGGTGAGGCCCCACAAGGGTGACCCCGCGGGCGAATTCGTCAGGCGCCTTCTCTTCGAGAGCGCGCAGGAAATCACCCGGGTCAGGAGCACCCGATGGACAGTAAGTCAGCTGCAAGGTTTCTGCTCCCGCTGCCAGTCGTTCCTGCACGCGGCCTGCGACGGGAGCAAGGGCCCGGATCACCTGTCCGCGCATACGAGTTACGGCCACGCCTGCCTCTGCAAGCCGCTGGTTCCAGGGGTCCAGAAGACTCTGGGCCAATTGGCGACCAGCTGCTTCTTTCAACAACCGGTTTCTGTGAGAGAGGCAGCGGTTGTAGTCACCAAGGACCTTACGGTATATCGAGGATGCCTGGAAGATCTCATCGTCCAGGAAGCGGCGACGGTTGGCCGGGGGACCTTTGATCAGGTCGAGGTCCTCTGGGGCAAACAGCACCACGTTCAGCCCTGACTGGATGCCGCCGAGCTTCCGGTACTGCTTGCCGCCAACAGAAAGGCGCCTCCCTTGCTGGTGGCTGAAGGCCGCCTCGATATTGCGCTCTAACCTTCTTTCCTCGACTACCGTTCTGACCCGGAATCCTTCTTGCCCGGTGCGCACCAAGTCGCTGTCGTCGGCTGTACGGTGTGACCTTCCGGTAGCCAGGAGATAGAGTGCTTCCAACACGTTGGTCTTCCCCTGAGCGTTCCCCCCGGTTAGGACGGTCACAGCTCGGGAAAGAACTAGCTCCTGGTAAAGGTAATTGCGGAAGTCCTCCAGCACCAGCTCCTTGATGTACAAAGGGCCCACCTCTCACTCTGCCCTGGTCACCCGGTAGGCCTGTCCTTGGACTTCCACAATATCCCCTTCTCTGAGCTGGCGCGAGCGGCTGTTGTCCATTACACCGTTGACCCGGACTTCCCCGTGGATGATCAGGAGTTTGGCTTGTCCCCCAGTCGGAGCGATTCCCGCCCACTTGAGAAAGCTATCCAGCTTGATGGCAGCACTCCGTATGGGTATATCCACGGCCATCAAGCGCCTCCCCGGATCCTTATGGGCATGAGCACACAGACGAAGTCTTCCCTGTTTTCCATGGTTATAGCCGCGGCCGATTCCGTGCCGGTAGCCTGGAATACCACCCGCTCACTTGATACATTCCTGAGTATGTCCTGGAGGAACTTTACGTTGAATGCCACTTCGAGCGGGTCGCCGGTGACTTGCACAACTACTTCCTCTTCAAACATGCCCACATCGGGTGTGGCGGCCGTGACCAGTATGCGCTCTGCTTCCAGTTGCATTTTCATGGTCCTGTCCTCATCTGTGGAAAGTAGAGCAGCTCTTTCACAAGTTTCGAGGAATTTCCCGGTTTCTATCACCGCAGTGGCAATGAAGTTTTCGGGTATGAACTGCTCATAGGCAGGAAACTGCCCGTCCAGGAGCCTAGACATGACCGTCATCCCGCCGATGGTGAAGAAGGCATGGCTGCCGGAAAACGCCACCTGGACGGTCTCACCATCTCCTCCCAGTAGCCGTGCCACCTCGGAGAGAATCCGCGCGGGAACAACCGCCCGGTGCTGACCTGGCTTTTCCTGCCCGCCCAGTGCAAGGCTACGAAGAGCCATGCGGGAATAGTCCACCGCCACCATCCAGAGTTCTCCGTCCTTGAACTCCAAGAGCAGTCCGGATAGGATGGGTCTGCTCTCATTCTGACTGGCGGCAAAACTAGTCTGGCGGATCATGGTGCGCAAGTCCTCGCTCTTGACCCGGATCCCCCATTCCTCTCGAGGCTCGGGAAGCGTGGGGAATTGCTCGGGCTCTATGCCGTGAATAGCAAAGGATGACCTGGCTCCCCAGGTCATGGTGGTAACGAAATTTGCAGGGTCCGTGGACAAGTTCAGGTTGCCTGCGGGAACTCTCCGCACTGCCTCTCCCATGATCCTGGCGGGCAATACCACGGCTCCCTCAGTATGTACTTGGGCCGTGGTGGTCAGGGCGATGCCGGAGTCCATGTCGGTGGCGGCCAGGTAAAGACGGTCGGGCGCGCTTGCCCGAAGAAAGACGCCGGTCAGTACTGGCATGGTAGATTTGGTTGCCACGGCGCGGGACACCACCTGTAATGCTGACAGCAATGCTTCCTGGGCTATGGTGAGCTCCAACACATACCCTCCCCTATCTATCTAGAATTGTTCACAGAGATTGATCTTCGGGCTAGGTGATTGAAGATTGTCAGTAATAGTAGAAGAACCTGTGAACAATGTGAATTGCTGTCGAACTCCTGCAATCGGCCTGGTTTGGACATAGGATAAGTTGTGGATATTAAACCGGACTTTGGAGACTTGTCCACAGCTGGTTTAGCTGCCACCAGCTGTCCACCAGTTGTCCACAGGGTTTTCTACAGGTTATCCCTTGATGGTTTCGACGAGAGAACGGATGGTTCCTTGTAGCCCGGGCGAGGTTTTGAGGTCCTCACGGATGCGTTCACAGGCGTGAATGACGGTAGTATGGTCGCGACCTCCAAATTCCTCGCCGATCCGTGGAAGGGAGAAGTCAGTGAGTTCCCGGCATAGGTACATGGCCACGTGACGGGGGTACGCTACCGATCGGGTGCGCTTCTTCTCTTTGAGATCGCTCACGGTCAACTGGTAGTAAGAAGCCACGTGCTGTTGAATGAGCTCGATGGAGATAATCTTGTGACGATTATCAGGGACAATATCCCGCAGAGCTTCGACGGCCAGGTCAAAGTCGATGCGGCGGCTGGTAAGCGAGGAATAGGCTAAGACTCGTATGAGCGCACCTTCTAGTTCGCGGATGTTTGTTTCTACGCTGGTGGCAATGTGGACGATGACCTCCTCGGGAATGGGGAGCTGCTGGGAAAATGCCTTCTTCCGCAGGATAGCAATTCTGGTTTCCAAGTCGGCAGGTTGGATGTCGGCGATAAGACCCCATTCAAAGCGGGTGCGCAGCCGCTCTTCAAGAGTGGCTATTTCCTTTGGAGGGCGGTCACTTGAGATGACGATCTGCTTCGCAGCCTGATGAAGAGCGTCAAAAGTGTGAAAGAACTCTTCTTGGGTGCTCTCTTTGCCAGCCACGAACTGGACATCATCCAGGAGGAGCACGTCCACATTGCGGTAACGGTTGCGAAAATCCACGGTGCGACCGTCCCGGATGGCCATGATAAGTTCATTGGTAAAGGTTTCCGATGAAACGTAAAGGATCTTCAACCTGGAAGTATGCTGGAAAAGAAAATGGCCGATGGCGTGCATCAGGTGGGTCTTGCCCAAGCCTACGCCTCCGTATATGAAGAGCGGGTTGTAAGCACGCGCTGGAGCTTCGGAAACGGCAAGGCAGGCGGCGTGGGCGAACCTATTTCCAGGCCCTACTACGAAGGTGTCAAAGGTATAGCGAGGGTTGAGTCCTTTTCCATTGTTGCCATTGCTCATAGTGGCTCCAGTGGCAGATGCCGTGGCCAGGGGCAGGGGAAGGGTTGAGCCAGATTGCTCCGAAACCCTGAAGCTTACCTGCAGTTCGCGGCCGGTTATAACTCTCAAAGTCCTACGCAGCATAGGCGTGTAGCGGGACTCGACCCAGTCTTTGGTGAACTGATTGGGAACTGCCACCACCAGGACATTGCCATCCAGCGCCAGGGCTTCTGTGTTCTTGAGCCATGCCTCGAAACTGGGCTTCATTATTTCATTCTTCATCGCTTCAAGAGTCCGGTTCCACAGTTGGCCCAGGTCTGACTGCATAAACCGTAGCTCCCCCCCTTGTGCAATCCCAATGGTACCAGGGGTTATTCATGAATGCATTGGTATATCTGGTGCTTGTAGTTTACTGCTACTTTCTAGAAGGTGTCCAATCTGTGTAGTTGCTAGGGTTTCCACTGTGTGATCCGGTTATAAAGTACCCACACGTTATGCACAGAGTTATCAACAACCTGTGGATAAAGGGCAAGAAACGCCGGAGGACCCGGCGAATCTATCCAAGCACCATGATAGCAAAAGCTGGTGCCCTTGGCAACGCACAAGTATGTTCGGTGCGGCGGGGAAACCTTCCTTGACACTGCTTTTGGCCGTGGGATATAATTTCAATTGGTTCAGAAGACCCGCGGACACGCTGGGAGGTGTTAAGCCTTGAAACGGACATACCAACCGAAGATCCGGAGACGCAAGCGGACGCACGGCTTTCTGGCCCGCATGGGGACCCAAGGTGGCCGCAGTGTTCTGAGGCGACGCCGGCTGAAGCTGAGAAAGCGCCTTTCAGCGTGACGGGAACAGGACGTCGATAGGGTGTGAGACAGGAACACCGCCTGCGCCAAAGGTCGGAAGTGAGGAAGGTGTACACACAGGGCCGCGCGTGGAAAAACCGGGTTGCGGCCCTTTACGTGCTACCCTCTTCAGATGGACCGTCCCAGGTGGCCTTTGCCGTATCCAGGCGGGTGGGCAAGGCGGTCAAGCGTAACCTGGTAAAGCGACGGCTCCGGGAAGCGTACCGCCGATACCAGGAGCAAGTGCAACCCGGGCTGAAACTGCTCTTTGTAGCCCGGGTACAAGCCGGGAGCGCTACATTTCTAGAATTGGAGGAGGGCGTCACCGAGTTGCTCAGGCGAAGCGGGGTGGTCCGGTGAAGTATATCCTGATGACTGCCATCAGTCTCTACCAAGTGACTGTCTCCCCGTTGCTGCGCCCGTCATGTCGGTTCCTCCCCAGTTGTTCCAGTTATGCTAAAGAAGCTATCGAACGGCACGGAGCGTGGCATGGGAGCATATTGGCCGCAAAACGGCTTTTCCGCTGCCACCCATTCAGCTCCGGAGGTTATGACCCGGTACCGTGAAAGAGACACCGGGTTAATAAGGAGGGGCTGTGTTGGGATTTCTATCCGGAATCATGCAAGACGGCATCGCCAGGCTCTTTAGCCTGACCGGAAACTACGGACTGGCCATCATCCTGCTTACCCTGGTCATCCGGTTGGCACTCCTGCCCTTTACGCTGGCGCAGACCCGGTCCACCTACAAGATGCAGGCCCTAAACCCCGAGATCCAGGCCATCCAGAAGAAGTACAAGGGTGACCCGGAACGCCTCAACCAGGAGCAAATGGCGCTTTGGAAGAAGCACGGGGTCAACCCGCTATCCAGCTGCTTGCTGGTTCTCGTACAGTTTCCTTTCCTCATAGCCTTTTTCCAGGCCCTTCAAGGTTTTGAGCCGCTGCAGGACGCGCGGTTCCTGGGACTGGTGCTGGGGCAGCCCGAAAAGATCGTCTTGCCGCTCTTGGCCGCCGTGACCACCTTCTTCCAGATCAAGCTCAGCTCCCCGGCCGGTGCGGGAGACAAAAGCCAGAACGTCATGCTGTACATGTTCCCGGTCTTGATCTGGTGGATGTCCATGCGCTTTCCGGCCGCCTTGGCCCTGTACTGGGTCACCAGCAACATCATCGGCATCGGCGAGCGCTTCCTGCTGCCCCGATCGGCCGCCCCCGCCAAGGAGGCTGGGCGTTCATGAGGTCCGTTGAGAAGCGGGCCCGCAGCGTGGAAGAGGCTGTAGAAGCGGCCCTGGAGGAACTAGGTGCCAGCCGGGAAGAGTGTACCATCGTCGTCCTGGAAGAGCCCGCCAAGGGGCTGTTTGGGCTCATCGGCTCCAAGGAAGCCAGGGTGAAGGTAACCGCGCCCGAGCCCAAACCGGAAGGCGGCAGGCGGTTTTTGCTGGATGTTCTGACCGTGATGGGGCTTGAAGGCACCGTCGACGTTCGCGATAGCGCGGAGAGGATATACTGTGATATTGAGGGGCCCGAGGTGGCGTCACTTATTGGACGGCACGGGCAAACCCTCAACGCCCTGCAGTACCTGGCCAACCTGGTGGCTTCCCGGGAAACCCAAGACCGCCGGAGGCTGATTGTGGACGTATCCGGCTATCGGCGCCGGAGGGAAGAGAAGCTAGTTGCCCTGGTCCAGCGCTTGGCCGAGAGAGTGGTCAGGACAGGCAACGGCGTAGAACTGGAGCCCATGGATGCGCACGAGAGAAAGGTCGTGCACACGGCCCTCCAGAATTTCCACGGCGTGCAGACGCACAGTGAAGGCGACGAGCCCTACCGGAGGGTGATCATCAGCTGCCGAAAGCAATAGCAGGCGGGCAAATAGCGTCCCCGGTAGCGAGAGCTCCCGGGGATTTTGCTTAGCGGGGTGAGGGTATGTTCGATGATACAGACACCATCGTGGCCGTCTCTACGGCCCCGGGTGAGGCCGGCATAGGGCTGATCCGGATGAGCGGGCCGGATGCTGCGGCTATCTGTCGCCGGGTGTTCCGGACGACCCGCGGGAGGCGTCTACGCAGCCTGGAATCTCACCGGGTGTACTACGGGCAGGTATGCCACCCGGTCACCGGTGAGCCCGTAGACGAGGTGCTGGTGACGTTCATGGGGTCCCCCCGTAGTTACACCCGTGAAGACGTGGTGGAAGTGGGTTGTCATGGCGGGGTGTGGCCGATGCGGCGGGTCCTCCAGCTCCTGGTCTCGGCCGGGGCCCGGCTGGCAGGTCCGGGCGAGTTCACCCGGCGGGCTTTTGTGAACGGGCGCATCGACCTGGCCCAGGCCGAGGCCGTCTGCGAGGTTATCCGGGCCCGCAGCGAGGCGGCCCTAAAGCAGGCCATGCAGCAACTGGAAGGAGCCCTCTCGCGCCGGGTGCGCGAGCTTTCCCATGACGTGGTCGGGCTGACCGCGGCCATCGCGGCTTCGGTGGACTTTCCCGAATACGATGTGGAGGAGATCAGCCGTCGGGACGTGCGCCGGGGATTAGAGCAAGTCCTGGGTGAGGTTCGGGAGCTCCTACGGCGCGCCGGGGAGGGGCGGGTGGTGCGCGAAGGAGTGCGCACCGTGATTGCCGGCAAGCCCAACGTGGGCAAGTCAGCGCTGCTCAACGCCATAGTCGGGCGGGAGCGGGCCATCGTCACCCCGGTGGCGGGTACCACCCGGGATGTGATCGAAGAAGCGGTAGTAGTCCGCGGGGTTTCCCTGGTAGTAGCCGATACTGCTGGCATTCGCCATACTGAGGATGCCGTTGAACAGCAAGGCGTGGAGCGGGCGCAGAGGGCCATTGCCGAGGCCGACCTGCTGCTGGCCGTCTTCGACGACAGCCGGCCGCTTGACCAAGATGATACAGCCGTAGCTGACCTGGCGCTGGGCCGAGTGGCGGTGGCCGTGGTAAACAAAGTCGACCTGCGCGTGAATGCTTGGGATGAAAGCCGGGTCAGGACCTTGCTGGGAACGGTCCCGCTGGTGAGGGTGTCTGCCGCCACGGGTGAAGGTCTGGACCAGCTCTTTGCGACCATCCACGGGCTGTTCATCCAGGGTGAACTTGCGAGCACCGGTCCGCCCCTCGTTGCCGGGGTCCGGCACATTACCTGCCTTCAAACTGCAGCCACAGCGCTGGAAGCAGCCCTGGCTGGCGTGGATGGCGGTCATCACCTGGACCTGGTCGCTGTGGATCTTCATGATGCTGCCCAGGCTCTAGGCGAGATCACCGGTGAGAGCGTGGACGAGAACATCCTCGACCGGATATTCAAGGATTTCTGTATCGGGAAGTAGGTGATGAGCGTGGGCTACGTTGCCGGTCATTACGACGTAATCGTGCTGGGTACCGGGCATGCCGGCTGCGAGGCGGCCCTGGCTTCTGCTCGCATGGGATGCCGTACCCTCGCGCTTACCATCAACCTGGATAACGTCGGGCTCATGCCCTGCAACCCGGCCATCGGTGGTCCGGGCAAGGGCCACCTGGTTCGCGAGATAGCCGCCCTGGGCGGGGAAATGGGCCGCATGGCCGACCGCGCTTCCCTGCAGGTGCGCCTTCTTAATACCGGAAAAGGGCCTGCCGTGCGGGCGCTGCGCGTCCTCTGCGACAAAGCGCGATATCAAGCGTTAATGCGTCGTACATTGGAGAGGCAGGCAGGGTTGGACCTCAAGCAGGCCATGGCTACCAGGCTCATGCTGGATGACGGCCGGGTAGCGGGGGTGGTGACGGCCACCGGCGTGGAGTTCCGGGCACCGGCAGTAATACTGGCCAGCGGGGTGTACCTGGAAGGCCGCGTTATCACCGGCGAGCATGGCTACCCTTCCGGGCCGCATGGCCAGCTGTCAGCGCTGGGCTTGTCTGGGGAGCTTCGGGGCTTGGGGCTCCGGCTCAACCGCTTCAAGACCGGGACGCCGCCCCGGGTGCACCGGAGATCCTTGGATTTTGAACGGCTCATACCTCAATACGGGGACGATGTGCCAAGGCAGTTCTCCTTCGAACCCGTTGAGGCCAGGCCCCAGCATGTATGCTGGTTAACACATACTAACGAGCGAACCCACGAGCTCATCCGGTCGAACCTGAAGCGCTCCCCCCTGTACACCGGGGCGATCCGGGGAACCGGGCCCCGCTACTGTCCATCCATCGAGGATAAAGTGGTCAGATTTGCCGGTAGGACCTCCCACCAGGTGTTTTTTGAACCCGAAGGCGAAGACACCGACGAAATGTATGTGCTGGGGCTCTCCACCAGCCTGCCCGAAGACGTGCAGTTGGAGCTTTTGCGCACGCTGCCGGGGTGTGGGCGGGTGGAGATCATGCGCCCAGGGTACGCCATCGAATATGACTGCCTGGACCCTACTGAGCTGGGACACTCGCTGGAATGCCGGAAGGTGCCCGGTCTTTACAGTGCAGGCCAGGTGAACGGGACTTCGGGATATGAAGAAGCCGCGGCGCAAGGGCTAGTAGCTGGAATTAACGCCGCACTCCGGCACCGGGGCCAGCCAGCTTTCATCCTTGGGCGGTCAGAAGCCTATATCGGGGTGCTCATCGACGACCTGGTGACCAAGGGCACCGACGAACCTTACCGGATGATGACTTCCCGGGCCGAGTACCGCCTGCTCCTCAGGCAAGACAACGCCGATCTCCGCCTGACCCCCAAAGGGCGGGAGTTAGGCCTCGTCGATGAAGAACGAATGACCCGTGTAGAATCGAGGAGGGCAGAGATCGAGCGAGTCGCCGAAGCCCTGGTCCAGCGGAAGCTTAGCGTCGGCGAAGCTGCCAGCTGCCCGCCTTGGACGGGGGCAGGAGCGCTTACGGCAGGTATGTCCTTGGCCGATCTCCTCAAGCGCCCCGGCGTGGAAATCCAGCACCTGGGAGAACTGGAACCTGCATTGAGGAGATTGCCTGCTGAAACCGCAGACGAGATCACGTTCAGGGTCAAGTACCAAGGATACATTGAAAAGCAGGAAGCCCAAGTGGCCCGCTTGCGGCGGCTGGAAAATCGAGCCATTCCCCAAGATATGGATTACTGCTCTGTCACCGGCCTTTCCACCGAGGGACGGGAGAAGCTGCAGCGGGTGCGCCCGGCCTCGTTGGGCCAGGCTTCCCGCATTCCCGGCGTGACTCCAGCCGATCTTTCCATCCTCATGGTCAAGCTCGAATCACGGCGGAGGTGAGCATGTTGGAGCCACTGTCTCTGTTCAAAGCCACCTTGGCCGGGTGGGGATTGGAACTGAGCAGGACCCAGGAAGATCAGCTGGCGGCCTTCAGCCGGTACCTGGCAGCGACCGGGCACTCCTTCACTGCCATTGACTCTCCCGTTGAGGTTGAGGTCAAGCACTTCTTGGATTCCGCATCGGTGCTTCTATCCTGGGATCCGCCAGGGGAAGCATCGGTGCTGGATGTCGGTTCGGGAGCCGGATTCCCCGGTATCCCCCTCAAGATCATGCGGCCCGCCATCAGGCTGGGTCTGCTGGACGCTGCCAGGAAGAAGGTGGAGTTCCTCAGGTCGGCCTGCGAGTACCTGGGCTTGACTGGCGTGGAATTCTTGCACGGCCGGGCTGAAGACCTAGGACGCGACCCAGGGCACCGGGAGCGTTATGACCTGGTAGTAGCCCGGGCGGTGGCTCCCGCGGTGGTACTAGCCGAACTGTGCTTGCCGCTGGTGAGAAGGGGCGGGTTCTGGCTGGCCATGAAGGGTCCCCAGGGACATTCGGAACTGGAGACAGCGCGCGGCGCCATTGCCCTTCTCGGGGGAGACGTAGAGCGCACCACGCCCGTGGACTTGCCTGGCGGGGCGGGCAGTCGTCAGCTGATCCTGGTGAGGAAGGCCCGGCCTACTCCTGCCGCCTATCCGCGAAGAGCGGGCATTCCCCAAAAGCGCCCCCTGAAGAATTGGCTCTAGGTACCGGCAGGAAACCGGCCGAAGGCGGCGAACCATACCATATACTTCCAGGGGAGGGGGCGCTCTGGTGCTCGGGAAGGCGTTCGGCCGTGCGGCCAAGCGAGATGGGGAGCAGGTAGCCGAGTTGCCCATTGATTCGATCCTGTTTAACCCGTTTCAGCCTCGCAAGAGCGGGCTTGACGAAGGTCTGGAAGAGCTGGCCGCGTCCATCGTCCAGCATGGGTTGCTCCAGCCGGTGGTGGTGAGAAGGGTTGGAGGCGGGTACGAGCTGGTGGCTGGCGAGCGCCGGTTGCGGGCCTGCAAGCGGCTGGGGATGAAGAGCATTCCTGCAATCATCCGGGAGGGGAACGACCGGGACTCGGCTCTCCTGGCCCTGGTGGAGAACCTGCAAAGGCAGGACCTGTGTGTCCTGGACGAGGCGGAAGGCTACCGCCGGCTGATGACTGAGTTCCGGCTTACCCAAGAGGAAGTCGCCAGGCAGGTAGGTAAGAGCCAGCCCACGGTGGCCAACAAGCTCAGGCTGCTCCGCCTCCCGGAGCCGGTCAAAAAGGCGATCATTAACGGCGATATCAGCGAGCGGCATGCCAGGGCCTTGCTCCGGCTGGAGGATCCAGAAGAGCAAGTACGCGTTCTTGGTGAGATCCTTGAGACTGGCCTGAACGTACAACAGACCGATGACATGATAGCCGGGTTGGTGGCACCACCCGGGGATGAACCGGCACCGGCGGCACGCAAACAGAGGATCCAGGTGTTCAAGGACCTACGCATATTCAAGAATTCCATTCGTCAAGTGGTCATGGCTCTCAACCGCACCGGAGTGCGGGCTATCATGGAAGAAGAGGACAGTGGGGATCACATCAGGATTTCCGTGCTCATTGTCAAACCCAAGGACACTAGCGGCCAAGAGCGGGCCGTGTAAGGGCTTGGCAACAACGCAGCCGGGCAGTGGGCCCGGTTGTCTTTTTGTACTTGGCGGAAAGGGAAGCACCCGGCAAGTGACGAATCCGATGACTGAGCTAGATGGACCGAGAGGGGAGGATGTAGTGGCAAGAGTCATTGCCATCGCCAATCAGAAAGGCGGAGTAGGGGTGCGTCCGTAAAGGGTTGACACGCAACACCCTGAGGGGTGACGGACTGGAGCATCGTCCGTCTGGCCACCCGGCTTAGCCGGAGCCGAAAGGTGAAGGTGACCATCGCATGCCGGGGGAGCCCGCGCTGCCGGAGTCAGCACTGGTAGACGGCGGGCGCGGCCAGGGCGCAACATGGTGAAGGCCTGATTGCTTGAATCCCAGTCTCCCAGCCCAAACCGCCGGGGGCACCGGAAGCTGGCTGCGGTGCCTGGGAGTTGCCTGCCGGGGATCTTCTCTACGTCCCCGGCAAGCTCCGGCAACTTCCACGCGGGCCCTGGTGGCCCGTAACGGGGAGACGGACGGGGCACCTAAACTGCGCGAGGGTTAAGACCCGGTGCGTGCGACCTAAACGGAGATTGCCTAAGGCGAGGAGAATCGAATCGCTAGGGCAACGGAGTCCTCGTAGTAGTCGGAGGGCGGGAAAGCCGTCCACACCTTTACCGGAGGGTAAGGGACACCTGGTGTGCTGGCGAAGGAGGACAGGTCACCCGTGTCCAAACTGCGGAGGTATGCGAAATGCAGAGAGCCGAGGTAGTTCTGGGCGCATTGAGGAAGCGGGCGGAGAGCCGTCCGGACATGGTTTTTCTCAGGCTCTACCGTCACCTGTACAACCCGGATCTTTATGTGAAGACCAAAACGAGCACCCGTGACATTCAGAAGGTCATAGCGCTGCTGCGAACGGAGTCCTACTATCCCGGCCGGACCCCAGGATGCCAATGCGACGCCCTGGTGGAGCACGCTCTGGCCCAGCTGATAGCCGCCGTTTTCGGGCTGGACCTGGGAAGCCCGGACGACCGCCAAGGGCGTGCTTTGGCCCTCCGGGCGCTATCCAAGGCTGCGGGCGTCAGGTGGGCGCTCGTAGGCAACCTGGAGGGCACTCTGGGGGAGATGGACACCCACATGCTGGCCCGAGTCCTGGGGACCCGGATACAGGACGGCCGCGTGCTTGAGCTTTCCAGGCGGATTTTCCAGACCAGAGGGTGGCGGGGGTCGCTGGGAGCCGTGTTCCGCCAACTCTGCCTGGAAAGGTTCGACCGGTTGGCGCGCGGGCACCGGGAAATCGTGGCTTACGCGAGGTGGGGGACCTCCTTCATGGCGGTGGGCAAGGAGAGATTGGACGGGCTCCACGAGGCGGTGTCCGGCTTCCTTCAAACCCACCTGGTCCCGGGCGCAGGGGCCGCCCAGCTGCGGTTGGTGGACATGGCGTGGGAGCGACCGGTGTTCCTGGGATACCAGCTGGCTGCGGGCCCAGGGGGTTGTCGGCTTCTGGTGCCCGCCCAGGTGCTCAAGGAGCGCCTGTGGGGTTTTGTCCGCGAAAACCGGTCCATTCACCGGCCCGACCGCGTTGGCCTGGGGGTGGAGAGGATCGTCGGGCTTTACCGGCAGGAGCTGGTACAGCTTTTCCGGGACTACGCCTTGGCCCATGATGGCCAGAGACAGCTTTCCCGCTTTAGACACTATCATTTTGGGAGTCTTCTCAAGACGCTGGCCCGCAAAGAGCAAGCGTCTGCTCGTGCGGTTATGGAGAAGTACCGGGTGGTACAGGAAGGCAAGAGCACCATCGGGGTACGAGTGGCCACCGGGCTCGTGGTCTATCCCGTAGTTGCCCCAGGGTGCATTTCCTCATAATGGGTGACTGGAGAGCCGGGTGCATCGAAAGGTGCATGCCCGGTTCGGAGGGGGGCGCGGCGAAACCGGCCATAGGCGCGGCGCGCCACGCCTACCCTACAAGACTACCACAACGGTAAACCTGGCTGCCTGTCTCGTGGAGTTGGGGCGGAGAGTGCTGGTCGTGGACGTTGACCCGCAAGGGAACTCCACCAGCGGTCTGGGACTGGACAAGCGCAAGGTGGACCAGTGCATCTACGATGTGCTGGTGGGCGAGGTGCCCGTGGAACGGGTAGTGAGGATGACCGCGTTTCCCGGCCTGGATATTGTGCCTGCCACACTGGATTTGGCTGGGGCGGAGATCGAGCTGGTGCCAGTGATGGCCCGGGAGACCAAGCTCAGGAAAGCCCTGGAGAGCATCGTGGACAAGTATGAGTTCATACTCATCGACTGCCCTCCGTCACTGGGCCTCCTTACCATCAACGCCCTCACCGCCGCCAAGTCCATCATTGTGCCCATCCAGTGTGAATACTACGCCCTGGAGGGCCTGGGCCAGCTGATGAGCACCATCAAGCTGGTGCAGTCCCACCTTAACCCGGGGCTGGTGCTGGAGGGCGTGGTGCTAACCATGTTCGATGGCCGTACCAACTTGGCCATCCAGGTGGTCGAGGAGGTCAAACGCTTTTTCCGCGGCAAGGTCTACGGCACGGTGGTGCCCCGTAATGTGAGACTCAGCGAGGCACCCAGTCATGGAAAACCAGTGATTGCCTACGACCCGCGGTCGCGAGGGGCGGAGATTTACCGCGAGTTGGCCAGGGAGGTCGTTGAACATGCAAAAGAGAGCGCTGGGTAAAGGGCTATTTGCGTTGATGCCTGAGACAGAAACCGGGGGGATTAGCCAACTTCCAGTGGACGCAGTGCGGCCCAACCCCTACCAGCCCAGGCGCAAGTTTGACGCGGCGGACATGGACGATCTAGTGGAATCCGTGAAGGCCCATGGCGTGGTCCAGCCAGTCGTGGTCAGGCCGGCCGGGGAGGGTTACGAGATCATCGCCGGTGAACGACGCTGGCGCGCAGCAGTAGCCTGCGGGTTGAAGACTATCCCTGCCGCAGTGCGGGAATGCAGCGACCGACAGCTGATGGAGCTGGCGCTGGTGGAGAACTTGCAGAGGGAAGACCTAAATCCCATGGAAGAAGCCGGGGCGTATCGCCGGCTACTGGACGAGTTCGGGCTAACTCAGGAGGAAGTGGCGGAGCGGGTGGGCAAGAGCCGGCCCAACGTGGCCAATACCCTGAGATTGCTGCAATTGGTCCCGGCGGTGCAGGACATGGTGTGGAGCGGGGAACTGTCGGCGGGGCACGCCCGCACGCTGTTGGGCGTGGGCGACGGGCAGATGCAGGTCAGGCTGGCCAGGCGGGTAGCTGAAGAAGGAATGAGCGTAAGGCAGGCAGAAGCCCTGGTCCAGGGGGTGCTTAGGGGGCACCGTGCTCCCCGGCGCGCGACTGTGGCCCCCGAGGTTGGGGCTATACAGGACCGGCTGCAAGAGATACTGGGGACCCGGGTCCGGATTTCCGGTGATAAGAAAGGCGCCATTGAGATCAAGTACTATTCCCGGGAGGATCTGGTTCGCATAGTTGACCTGCTATTGGGCAGCATTGACCCGCGTTAAGTAGCCGTGTTTCACGTGAAACAGTCCCGGCCGGGTGTTTCACGTGAAACAATGGAAGGGGCTGTAACTTGCTCGGGACCATAATCAACTCCGCAAGCATCATGGCGGGAAGTGCCCTGGGTATCTGGATCGTGGGGCCCCAGGCCCGGCGCCACCACGATGCAGTCATACGGGCTACCGGTCTGGCCGTGGTAATGATAGGCGCCCGCATGGCACTTGAGGCTCAGCAGCTGTTGCTTATCATCATTGGGTTGGCCGCCGGAACGGTCATCGGAGAAGAACTGCGGTTGGAACAGCGGCTTGAGTTGTTTGGTCGAGCCCTGGAAGCCAGGTTTTCCCGTGCCCACGGGGACTTCGTGCGGGGCTTCATGACTACCTCCCTGGTATACTGCGTCGGTGCCATGGCCATAATGGGTGCACTTGAGGATGGACTTACCGGCAAGTATGACATCCTCGTGGCCAAATCGGCCCTGGATGGCATCACGGCGGTGGTGTTCTCCTCGAGCATGGGCGTGGGTGTAGCCTTCTCGGCCATCCCGGTTCTGCTCTACCAGGGCACCATAACCCTGGCGGCGAGAGTTCTTGAACCGTTACTGAGCCAGGGCACCATCACTGACATGACTGCCACTGGGGGGCTCTTGATCATGGGCATCGGCCTTAACCTCCTGGGGGTCACCAGGCTCAAGTTGGCCAACCTCCTGCCTTCACTAGGCGTTGTGGCCGTGCTGGTGAGGATCATGGAGGTGCTCGTCTTCGGGGGATAGACATACTGGTAGCGAAAGGAGCCACGGGCACCCATCCGTGCCGGGTGCCCGGAAAAGCATGAACCAGACTGACCAGACCCGGTACACTTGGACAGAGGTAGACTTGGACCAGCTCCGGCGAAACCTCGATGCCATCATCGCCAGGGTGGGTGGCCCATCCCGGGTCATGCCGGTGGTGAAAGCTGGTGCCTATGGTCACGGAGCCCTGGAATGCTCCAGGGTGGCCCTGGAGGCCGGGTGCACCCGTTTGGCCGTGGCCATTCTCGATGAGGCGATTGCCCTACGCAACAGCGGCATAACTTGCGACCTGCATGTGCTGGGACACACTCCCCCCGGCCATCTTGCGCGGGCTGTGGCCGGCGGAATTACCGTGACTTTGTTTGACGTAGAAACCGCCCGGGCCCTGGACCGGGCCGCCCGCGAACACGGCACACGGGCACGCGCCCACCTCAAGGTCGACACGGGCATGAGTCGCATAGGCGCTCGCCCCGGCCCGGAGATCGAAGCACTCGGGCGGCTTCTGCAGGGGCTCGACGGCGTTGAAGTGGAGGGAGTCTTCACCCATTTTGCCTGCGCCGACTCGGATCACGAGTTTACCTGCGCCCAGCTCACCGCCTTCCAAGAGGCTCTCGAGATCCTGGAATCCGTGGGTGTCGTTCCACCAGTGCGCCACGCCGCCAACAGTGCCGGCATCCTGGATTTTCCCCAGGCCCACTTGGACCTGGTGCGGCCCGGTCTGATCCTCTACGGCTACTACCCCTCGGCCACTGTAAGCCGGGAGACAGTGGTGCGCCCAGCGCTCACCTGGTATAGCCGGCCCGCCATGGTAAAGACGATCCCGGCCGGTACCAGCGTGGGATACGGGCGGACCTTTACTGCCCGCTCTGCCACACGCGTGGCCACACTGCCGGTGGGGTATGCCGACGGTTATCCCCGTGCCCTCTCCAACTGCGGTCACGTGCTGTTTGGCCACAGGCCGGCTCCCATCCTGGGCCGGGTTTGCATGGACCAGATCATGGTCGACGTGTCGGAACTGCCCGGGGTAACCGTTGATTCCATTGCTACGCTTTTGGGGCCGGGACTGGATGCCGATGACCTGGCCAACGCCGTTGGAACCATAGCCCACGAGATCCTCACTGGCATCTCACCGCGCGTGCCTAGAATCTACCAGACCGGCGGGTAGCCGGGCCCAGCCAACCAGAACTTCCGCTCCCGCCCATGGCCGCTGGTGCTGAGAAGGATATCCGCGCCTTTTGCCGAACACTACCATCTATCCATGGTTGAGCTCCTGGGAGGTAGACCCTTGTCATACCTGGAACTCCTGACGTTCTATGGACCCGCTGTCAATGCAGTCATCATGGGCATGCTCCTGGTCCTTACGGCGGTTGCCTTCGTTAACTTGCGCCACTGCCGGCGGCTAAGGCGGCGCCTCCAGGGGTTGTTGGGCGGGGAGGTCACCGGTGCCGTGGACGAGGTGCTGTCCGCCCATGCCACCAGGTTGGACGGGCTTGAAGATATTGCAGCCAGCCTCCTCGGGCGGCTGGACAACACCGACCTGCGGGCACTCAACCACCTACAGAATGTAGCCCTCGTACGGTTTAACGCCTTCGCAGATACCGGCAGCGACCTGAGCTTTGCCCTTGCCTTGCTGGACGGCGAAGGCAACGGAGTGGTGATTACCAGCCTCTTTGGCCGCGATGAATCCCGGATTTACGCTAAACCCGTGGAAAAAAGCGGGTCTTCCTACCCACTGGGGGCCGAAGAGAAGCTGGCCATATCCCGAGCCATGATGGCGGGGCAGAGCCGGGACACCAGCAGGAGAGCTAAGGCCGAAAGTGGAATATGATTCAGTGAATTTACACCGGGGGAGGAGCTCTGGTGCCGTCAACCAACTACCGGCGGGGAGTGCCGAAGGAAAGACATTTCACCATGATTCTGGTGCCACCGAGGGCGCCCGCCACTAGCTACCGCATATCCTACCCGCTACTCCGCATGGGTCTGGCCGGCCTTCTGGTGGGAGCGCTACTGATGTCATTTGTGGTCAAAGACCGCCGTTTTCTCCTGAGCCATATGGACGAGCTTTACACCTTGCGTTCCCTCACCAGTGAACAGCAAGTACGCATCCGGGACCTCTCACAGCAAGCTGAGGCATTGATGGAACGGCTAAAGATGCTGGAGGCGCTGGACAGCCAAATCCGGGAGTGGCTGAAAAACCAGAGTGCCCTCCCAGACAGCCGGCTCAGCGAAGTCGATCAAGCCCCGGCGGATGTGCGGGTGAGCAGCCTGTCATTCCGGGGAGGACCCAGACTGCTGGACTTGCCCGACAGTACCGGTGGTGAGCACCTCGACTACATAACGCTTATGCTCCGCGCCATCCAGCAGCAGCTGGCGCAACGCGAAACCAGCCTCGACCAGCTCCAGGGCCTGGCCGTGGAGGCCGTGGATTACCTGCGGGCCCGCCCATCCGTTTGGCCGGTGGCGGGCCGGGTGACTTCTCACTACGGTATGCGCCGGTCGCCGTTAACCGGGCTGTTTACCATGCATAATGGTATTGACATCGGGGCCGCCCTGGGAACGGCCATCGTGGCCACCGGGGACGCAGTGGTGGAGTTTGTGGGCTACAGCAGCGGCCTGGGACGACACATCATCCTTGACCACGGTTATGGCATCAAGACGGTGTATGCCCACAATCAGCGCAACCTGGTAAGCCCGGGAGACCTGGTGAAACGAGGCCAGGTCATCGCCCAGGTGGGCAACACCGGCGCTTCCACAGGTCCCCATCTCCACTACGAGATCATCATCAACGGGCGACGAGTGGATCCATGGCTGTACCACCTATCGGACCAGGTACCAGGAGGACGCTGACCGGGGCCTGGGGGGGGAGGCAACCTATGTTCAAGAGCACCCAGCAGCAAGCCGCAAGACCCGTAAGACCGGAACGCATCGACACCATCGTGGGCAAGGACTCTGAGTTCAAAGGGGTAATCGAGGTCCAAGGGGCCCTCCGTGTGGAAGGTCGGGTTGAGGGCGAGATCCGTGGTGTGGGTGATGTCACAGTGGGAGAAGGGGCGGTGGTCCACGCCCGCATTCAAGGCCGCAACGTGATCATCGCTGGAACGGTGAAGGGCGACGTGGATGCGAGTGGCCGGCTGGAACTGGCGCCCACCGGGCGCCTCGAGGGAGACATAGCCGTGTCGACGCTTCTCATCGCCTGCGGGGCGACGTTTGTGGGTACCAGCACCATGAAAGGGGCCGCGGCTATGACCGGATCACCCGCGAGCCCACCCACGGACCACGACGGTGCCTAAAGGCATGATATCCCCCGTCCGAGAAAGGGTGGCCTTATGTGCCAGTTAAGGTAATCATCAATCCCATCGCCGGGCAGGGACGGGCCGTGCGCGTGTGGTCGGAGATCGAGCCCCTCCTCAAGGACCGGAGCGTAGACCATGAAGCAGTATTCACCACTGCCCCCCGCCATGCCGTGGATTTGGCCGCTGGCTGTGCCGACCGGGGGTTCGATACCGTGGCAGTCATCGCCGGAGATGGTACCATTCACGAAGCGGTGAACGGTCTGGTGGATACCGGTGCAAAGCTTTGCGTCATTCCTGGCGGGAGAGGCAATGACCTGGCCCGGACCATGGGCATCCCCCGCGAACCCAGGGCCGCCGCCGCTCTTCTGTGGGCTGGACGTACCAGTCGTATCGATCTTGGCCGTGCCAACGGGGAGTACTTTTTCAACGTGGCAGGTGTGGGGTTCGACGCGGAAGTCGCCGCGGCGGTTAACCGTGGCCGCGTGTTTGTTAACGGCATGGTAACATACCTGGTTTATGTCCTGAAGATGCTGGCCAGCTACCAGCCGGTGGAAGCCTACCTCACCCTGGACGGCCGCGCCTGGTCCCAGAAAGTCTTTATGGCCGCGGTGGGAAATGGGCAGTATTTAGGAGGGGGCATGAAATTGGCCCCCAGCGCCGACCCCCAGGACGGGTTGTTCGACGTGGTGGTAGCTGGCGATCTCACCAGGCCAGAAGCCATCCAGGCGCTGGCCAGGGTCTACTCGGGAAGCCATGTGCACCTCCCCAAGGTGCAGACCTATCGTGGACGCAGTCTGACCATTGACGCCGGGCACCCTCTGAACGTGGAGGCAGACGGCGAAGTGATAGGTAGAGTGCCGGTGACCTTCGAGGTGGCCCCGGCCGCCCTGTCACTATTGGTCCCGGTGGGTTCGTGAAACGACGAAGGGAAGTCGCGACGGGTGGATGCTATCCTGCGTGACCGGCATCAGGCCGGGCAGCAACTGGCGGAACGGTGCGCCGGGTACCGGAACACCCGGCCGCTGATCCTGGCAGTCCCCCGGGGCGGTGTGGTGGTCGGGGCTGCCCTGGCGGCCGCGCTGGGTGGCGACCTGGACGTGGTGGTCGCCAGGAAGATCGGTGCTCCCCACAACCCCGAGTTTGCCATCGCCGCCGTGACCGAGACAGGCACCCTCATTCTCGAAGACCGGCTGGTCTCCTACCTGAACATATCCCAGGAATACATCCAGCGTCAGGCTACAGCTCAGCGCCAAGAGATCGAGCGCCGGACCCGGCACTACCGCCAAGGCCGCCCCCGCCTGAGCGCAGCGGGCCGGATCACTATCGTGGTGGACGACGGGATCGCCACTGGTCTGACCATGCTGGCTGCGCTCAAAAGCGTTTCCGGCGAAAACCCGACCCGCCTTTTACTGGCAGTGCCCGTCGCCCCCCCGGACGTGGCAGCAACCTTGCGCCAGCACGTGGACGAACTGGTGTGCCTGCACACCCCAGAGCCCTTCTATGCGGTGGGTCAATGGTACCGCCACTTTGACCAGACCCCCGATGCTGAGGTGGTCGCACTGTTGGAGGCGCATATCAGCACTCCTGGTGAGCCAGACTAGTGCTGCGTACCGCCGAGAGCAAAAAAAGGGGGATCGGTCTTGTGAAGAAGGTCATAGCTGTGGAGGCAGGACTCACGCCGCTGGAGAAGCTTTTGCGGCGGGATGGTTATGAGGTGGTCTCCCTAGCCGGCAACGCCTGGAAGCATGCCAGTGCCGTAGTGGTAAGCGGCATGGACTCCGGCGAAATGAACGTACAGGATGTCAAGACCCGGGCTCCCGTCATCAACGCTGCCGGGCGCAGCCCGGAGGAGGTAATGGAGGAAGTCAGACGGCGGACGCTTTGAGCCAGGCTCAAGGTTCGGCCAGGGCACCGGCAAGACCGCGGGCGATAGCCTGTGCCATTTTCAGGACCAGGCTCAGCCTGGTATTCTGTAATACCAGGTATTCCATGAACCCCCCCACGTTGACTGTCCCAGTTACGTGCATGTCGCCCACCCAGGGTAAATCCTTGTTCACACCGGCCCCTGGCCTGATGGGTCCCCGGCCCACGCAGATGGTCCCCACCTGCTCGCTCTGGCCCAGGCACGCATCAATGGCCAGGACCACCCGGCTGCCCGGGTCATGTCCCAAAAGCTCGAGGGAGGCTTTGAGGTTACCCGCATGCACTGGATCATCCAGGGTGCCCAGGACCCGGGCCGCCAGCCCCTTGTCGACGCTCAGGATGCTGCCCACCAGGGGTCCCAGTGCATCGCCTGTGGACCGGTCGGTACCAATACAGAAGACCACGACGTTGCTGGCTGACGTTGCTCCCAATTCGGCCAGCGTCTGCCGCACCTCAGCGGCCACCAGTTCCTCGGCCTGCGGATGGGTGTAGCTAATGCGGTGATGACGATCACACGTGGCCAAGCTGCCCGTCTGTACCGGGTTGCGCATGTGGCCTCCCCATAGTTGCCCGAGTGTAAGAACAGTATATGGCAGTAACTCCCATGCTATACGTCCGGCAATCCTGGGCCCCGGACAGGAGAAGCCGGTCGCGCGGCAGAATAGTAAACCCGGGTCCTTTTTACCGACGAGCAGGAGCAGGATGGGAATGACTCGTAGACACCCGGTAACTATCAGCCGTGAACAGCTCAGGGAAGACTGGGCCACCACCGCCAGCAACCTGCGCTGGCTCTTCCCGGTGTTGCTCATTTTGGGCGTCCTCATGGCCTTTGCCGCCAGCCTCCTCGGCGCCGGCGCCCGTCGCCTACCTGAAGCGTGGTCCATAACCGTGGGTGCACCGGCATTTGCCGCCTGGTCACCAGAGGGAATAGCCGTGGTCTACGTGACGTCCGGTGATGGACGGATCCTCTGGGTCAAATCCGGCGGGCTGCTGGCGCACTCCCAGGAATTGGGCGGTAGACGGGTACTGGGGCTGAGTCCGCATGGGGTGGCCACTGGGAACGGCACGACCCTGCAGGTTTACGGTTCATCGGCACAGGGTACCACGCTGCCCATCCGGGGAGAACCGGCCCACGTCTTCCTGTGCGGGAATATCCAAGTGCTGGCCCGCCCGGTGTTGGAGCCTCACGGTGTCCTCGGTGACCACCTGGAAATCGTGACCGGGTCCGAGCGCTGGACCATAACCCTGGCGGCAAGTGCGGCCATCGGCGCGGCGCGGGTCGGCGATGGGGTCTTGGTGACCACTTTGAGCACCGTGGGCGACCGTATCCAGGCGGGACTCAGCATGCTTTCACGGGACAAAACCAGCTGGCAAGTACCCCTGGGCGAGCGCCTACCTGCGGGACCGGTGAGCCTGCCCGGAGGGGCTGTGGTGGCCGTGGGGGACCTCGTCAAGGCCTACACCCATCAGGGTGCTGAGATGTGGACGTATCGCCTGCCCGGGGACGTAGACGCCCTTGAAGGCGCCGGAAGCGGAGTGCTTGTGGGCGTAGCAGTCAGGTCGCTTCTGGGCAACTACCGGCACCAGGTAATTTACCTCGATTACCAGGGCAACCGCAGGTGGAGCGTGACAGTAGGCGGGCCGGTGGAACAGCTACACGGCGACGACCACACCGTGGCGGTGCTGGCCAAAGGCTTGTTGTGGTTGGTTGATGTCACCACGGGTAAGGCCGGGCGGTTCTCGGCCACGGACGTGACGTGGGTTGCCGTGGATAGCCGAACCCAAGAGGTCGTTACCCTGACTACTTCCGGAGAGATCAGGGGACTCCGGTTGCCCGGGCGTTGATACCGGGGAACGGAAAGGGGATGCCATGAAACGGTCCTTCCTTCACCTGCTGGTGTCCCTTGGGGCAGCAGTCCTCACCCTCAGGGCGCTGTCGACCTACCTCAAGGTCTTAGGGTTGGGCCTGCCGCTATCCGGCATCGTCGTCTTCGTGGCGGTGCGCCTGGTAGGGGCCCTGGTGGATAGCGTGCTTCTACCCGCACCGCCCATTATCTTCTACGAGGACCTGGCCAGGGAGTTGCTGCTCTATGCCTTCCTGGGGCTGGTGGCTTCCGCCGCCATCGCAGCTACTGGGCGGGCCATCGGGATCCGGGTGGATCCGGCTGGTCCGGCCCTGGTACTTCACATCTACGCGCTAATGCTTCCCCGGTTGCGGCGGTGAGCGCTGCTTACCCCTCATGTGGTAGACTATGGGTAATAGGGGTGACACTACGGGGGTGGACGAGGAGTGGCACCAAGCCAAGCGACCGAACGGAGGCCAGAGAGCACCGTGGTAGACAAGACCCAAGAGGTGTACCTGGTGCCGTCTGAGCTGGGAGAGATCGACGAAGAGCTCCTGGAGCCGGGCGCCACTGTCATCCTGCTCAATTCCGACACCTGGGGCCAGGGTGCTTTCGAAACGGGCAGGAAGCTGATGGAGGGATTCCTTGCTGCGCTGGCAGAAGCGGCAGCCGGGGTCAGGGCCGTGGTCCTCGTGAACCGGGGCGTCCTACTGGGCGATGAGGGGCCGGCTAGACACAGCCTGGATGCGCTGGAACGGCAGGGCGTGGAGATCCTGGTGTGTTCAGTCTCAGCCCGCGAACACGGGGTCGTGCCCATCGTGGGCAGGCAGGTCGCACTGTTCCACATCGTCCAGACGCTTCTGAGAGCCAAGAAAGTCATCACTCCCTAGGGGAAATGGGAGGGAGCCAGTTGCTGCAAAGACTGCTGGGAGACGTCTCGGCGTCTGCATTGCTTGTGACCGCTACATATGCAGTGTTTCGCATCGCCGTCATCCTGGTCTTGGCCCGGGCCGCGCTGGTAGTGGCCAATCCTCTGCTGAAAAGGGCCCTGGCCCGGGGTGCCGGGCTCGAAGAGAAGCGGTTAAAGACCCTAGAAACCTTGCTAGTGAGCCTCTTGCAGTACAGCGTTGGCTTGGCGGCGCTCCTAGCTATACTGGCAGTGCTGGGCATTGATACCACCAGCATCCTGGCGGGTGCCGGCATCATCGGTCTTGCCCTCGGGTTCGGCGCCCAGAACCTGGTGAGGGACATTATCACGGGGTTTTTCATCGTTTTCGAAGACCAGTTTTCCGTGGGCGACTACGTCACTGCAGGCGGGGAGTCGGGGATCGTCGAGGAAATGGGCTTGCGCGTCACCAAGATCCGTGACTTTGCCGGCAACCTCCATGTGATCCCCAACTCCAACATCACCCATACTGCCAATCATTCCCGAGGAAACATGCGTGCCATGGTGGACGTGGCCGTGGCCTATGAAGAAGACATAGAGAGGGTCACCCACATTCTCAACCAGACTGCCGGAGAGCTGGCCAGGACCAACCCGGCCATCCGGGAGGGTCCTACGGTGCTGGGGTTGGCCAAACTGGGCGAATCTGAGATGGTCTTCCGGATCATAGCCCGCACCGAGCCCATGGCCCAGTGGGCCGTGGAACGAGAGATCCTCCGGGCTGTGAAACTGGCCTTTGACCGCCAGGGCATCGAAATCCCCTACCCCCGGAGAGTCCAGGTGCCGGTGTCAGCCACAAAGATCGGCAGGGACTCACCACCATGAGGCCAGTAATGGAGATCCACCTTGGAGATGTTGTCCGGCTCAAGAAGAAACACCCGTGTGGCAGTGAACACTGGGAGGTTACCCGCACGGGAGCCGATATAGCCATCAAGTGCCGGGGATGCGGCCGGCGCGTGATGATGCCCCGGTCCCAGTTCGAGCGGCAGGTGAAAGAAACCGTCCCCGGGCAGCGGTGAGGAGGGAGGACCGTGGGTTTCTCTTGTGGCATAGTTGGCTTGCCCAACTCGGGCAAGTCCACCCTGTTTAACGCGTTGACCGGCGGTGGAGCCGTCGTCGATTCTTATCCTTTTACCACCATCGACCCTAACCACGGGACCGTCCTGGTCCCTGATCCCAGGTTGGAGGCGGTTGGCGCCATCATACGGCCACAGCGCCTGGTACCCACGGCCATCCAGTTTGTGGACATCGCCGGGCTGGTCCGGGGAGCCAGCCGGGGCGAAGGGCTCGGAAACCAGTTTCTTGGCCATATCCGCCAGGTAGATGCCATCGTCCACGTGGTCCGTTGCTTTTCGGCACCGGGCGTGCCCCACGTAGACGGGGTAGTAGACCCCGTGCGTGACGTGGAAACCATAGATACCGAGCTGTGCCTGGCAGACCTGGAGACCATCGGCCGCCGGAGAGAACGGACGCAGAGGAAGCTCAAGGGTGCTGCCGTCCATGCTCTCACCGAGCTGGACCGCCTTGACGGGCTGGAGAAGGTCCTGGACCGGGGAATACCCCTGCGCAAGCATGTCCTGGACCCCGGAGAACTGGCTCTGGCCCGGGAGATGTTCCTAGTCAGCCTCAAGCCAGTAGTATATGTGGCGAATCTGGACGAAGGACTGACCCATCCAGAAGAAGACGCGGGATTGCGCGGACTGGTCCAGCTCGCTGTGGGGCAACACGCCGCCGTGGTATCCGTGGCCGCCAAGCTCGAAAGCGAGCTGGCAGCCCTTGAACCGACGGAACAGGAGCTTTTCATGTCCGAACTGGGCCTTGAATCGCTGGCGGTGCAGAGACTCATCCGTACCAGCTACCAGGTACTTGGCCTGATTACGTTCTTCACCGGCAACCAAAAGGAACTTAGGGCTCGCACTCTTGCCGCGGGCCGCACTGCACTCGATGCTGCCAGCGACATCCACACCGACATGGCCCGGGGCTTCATCCGGGCCGAGGTCATAGCAGCCGACGAGCTGGTTAGGGTAGGCTCCTTCGCCGCTGCCCGCGACCAGGGGCGTGTGCGCCTGGAAGGAAAAGAGTACGTGGTGGCCGACGGCGACATCCTCTACTTCCGTTTCTCCGTGTAGTTTGCGCGACTATGTGCCAGTCCTTGCACGGGCTGGTCCACGGTGCTATAATGCTAGTGCGAGGTCGCCCAAAGGGCGACGAGGTTCAGGCAGTGCCTGGCTGCCTGCTCCCCCTGCCCCATGTTGCGCATGGGGCCGTTCAGTCCAGAGGAGGAGGTGAAAGCATGCGCCACTATGAGCTGATGTACATTATCCGGCCCGACTTGGATGAGGAGAACCTCAACGCGGTGATGGAGCGCTTTTCTGAGCTCATTACTGGTCCCGGCGGGGAGATAAAGAACATCGACAAGTGGGGCAAGCGCAGGTTGAGCTACGAGATCTCCGACTTCCGCGAAGGGTACTACGTGGTAGTGGATTTCCTGGGCGAGCCTGCCGTTGCCGACGAGGTCTCTCGAGTGATGAAAATCACCGACCAGATACTCCGGCACTTGATCGTCAGCAAGGAGTAGCCGGCAATGAGACTGCCCTGTTAGCATTCACAGAAGGGCGGTAGGGCAATGATAAACCGGATCGTGCTCACCGGGCGCCTCACCCGGGACCCAGAACTGAGGTATACCACTACCGGTAAAGCTGTCTGCAAGTTCACCTTGGCGGTGGACAGGCGCTTTTTCGGCCAGGGCGAGCGGGAGACGGACTTCATCGACATCGTCACCTGGATGAAGCTGGCCGAGACGTGTGCCAACCACCTGGCGAAAGGACGCCTTATCGCCGTGGACGGCCGGCTGCAGATACGCAGCTACGAGACCCAGGACGGCCAAAAACGCAAGGCTGCCGAGGTGGTGGCGGACAACGTGACTTTCCTGGACAGGTCATCCCGCGAGCCGGTAGGCAGCTTTACTGACGACCCTGAGCAGGAGGAAGTGCCCTTCTAGTCCATTAGGAGGTCGAAGCATGAGGAGAGAGCGTGGTCGAAAGCCGAAACGCAGAGTATGTAGCTTCTGCGTTGACAAGATAGACTTGGTCGATTACAAGGACACCGGCAAGCTGCGCAGGTTCATCACCGAGCGGGGCAAGATCCTCCCGAGGCGTATCACAGGCAATTGTGCCCGGCACCAGCGGCAGGTTACCCTCGCCATCAAGCGGGCCCGTATCATGGCCCTGCTTCCGTTCACCATCGAATAATCTAGACTGCCGCCTCTCCGGTCAGCCGGAGAGGCGGCACCCGAAGATTGTAGACAAGGCACGGCCTGGTGCCTTCTTTTGCTATTGGCAGGATAGACCGGGAGGCCTGGCGAAAGAGGATAGCGGAAATCAAAGGATGAATCCGGTGAAGCATAGAACTCAGGTGCGGCCGTTGGCGCAGGGCGCGCTCATGTCGGCCATCACCGTACTACTTGCGTTGATCAACATGTATATCCCGTTCATGGGCCTGCTGGTAGTGTTCGTACTGCCGGTACCTGTGGTGCTAATGCAGTTAAGGTACGGCATGCGGTATGCTTTTCTCGCTGCCGTGGTGAGTGGCGCCTTGCTCTTAGCGCTGGCCGGTCCGGTGGAAGCTCTTCTCCTGTTTTCATTCTTTGGTATTATCGGGCTTACTTTCGGCTACGCCTTCCGTCGCGGTTTCAGCCCGACCTGGGCCGTGCTTACCGGTACCGTAGCCGTGTCAGCCAGCTGGGCCATATCCATGGGTATGACCTTTCTTGTGCTTGGGCTGTCTCCGCTGGACATGCTCAACCAGGTTTACGAGGCCATGACCCAAGCCTTTGACCTGTATGAACGGTGGAACCTGGTTTCGGCCGAGGTCAGAACCCAGATGCTGGCCGCTTGGGATCTGATCCGGGATAACGTGTATCACATCATGCCCGCCACTTTCGCCATGAGCGCGACGGTGTCTAGCTACGTGACCTACCAGGTCATCCGCCCGGTGCTGGCCCGTCTTGGCCACCGCCTGGAGCCCTTCCCGGCCTTTGCCGAGTGGAGAGTGCCATCCTATTTTGTCTTCGGGCTGCTGGCCGAACTGACACTGGCCATGACTTACCCTTGGCACGGTAGCGAGACGCTGGTGGCTGTGGGCAGTAACGCCGGGATGTTTGCCAGAATGGCCTTCGTCGTAATGGGCATAAGCTTGGCAACTTACCTCCTCAGAAAGTATGGTGTACCTAAACTGGTCAGTGCCATGGCCATCTGGATGATGGTGTTCACTCCGCTGTTGCTCCAGGTGGCCATGCTCGCGGGCATGTTTGATGCCCTTTTCGATTACCGGCGCTCCAGGCTGGGCGACCGGGACCGGTAGCTTTGCATCGAGAGACGGTTCTTGCTGCCTCTTGCACTGTACATCGATCCGAGCCAAAGACCGTGTTCAGCTGGAGCAGGCGCTGCCGTATGTACGGGAATGGACTGCCCGACTGTGGGACAACCACGGCCGCGATATGAACGGAGCCCCGAACCTGCCCTGGTGGGCAGAGACGAACTGTGACATAAAGAGCCCCGTACCGCCCGTCAGGCGGGAAGTGACGCCTGTGGACACCCTGGTCAGGCTTTTAGTGGACCGGCAGGGTGGTTGAAGCAGGAATAGGTTCTCTGTGGCATATTTGTCCACAAAGAAAGGACGGTCCTCCATGAAGGTGATCTTGCTTCAGGATGTCAAGAACCTGGGCTCGAAGGGTGCCGTGGTGGACGTGGCAGAAGGATACGGGCGAAACTACCTGTTGCCCAGGGGGTTAGCCATACCGGCTACCAGCAGCAACCTGCGGTCCCTGGAACAGGTCCGGCAATCCCAGCAGAATAAGGTAGACCGGGAGCTGGCTGAGGCCAAGAAGCTGGCTAACACGCTCAGAGAGTGCCGCGTGGTGCTCAAGGCCCGGGCCGGTGAAGGCGGGCGCTTGTTCGGCTCTGTTACCACTAGGGACATTGCCGAAGGCCTGCAGGCCCAGTACCGGGTCAGCGTGGACAAAAAGAAGATCGAACTCAGTGACAATATTCGCACACTTGGTCAGCACGCAGTCCAGGTGAAATTGCACCCCAAGGTGAGCGTCAAGGTCACCGTGGAGGTCACGGCGGAGGGGAGAGGGTAGGTAGTTGAGAGCTCACATTGATGAGCGTCACGCCCAGCTGCTAGGAGGGCGGCTGAATGGTGATGAGCTTTTGCGACGGGAGATCTCCGCCTTATTCTCCTTGCTGGCGGGCATGTTCGGCAGCGAGAAGATCGTGCTCAAAGCGGGGAAGTTGGGGGCCCTGGCCGGGATGCGCTCCAAGGTCTTGGAAGAGCAAGTCCATGCCTTGCAGAAAATCATCTATGAAGACCCGACCATAGAGAAACCGGAACTGGACGCACTGCCCCGGATTCTCGACGAAATCCAAGAAGAGATCGCCGACCTCATGGCACGGCGGGCAGTAGAAGACCGGATAGAGAAGAAGATCTCCGAGAAGATGCAGGAGCGGCACGAAGAGTACGTGCGGGAGATCAAGCTCCAGGTCCTCAAAGAGGGGGGCAGCCCGGAGAACCCGCAGACTCTCAAGAGGTATGCTCAGCTAGAGAAGATGGAGCAGAAGAAACTGGCCCGCTCGGCTCTCCAGTACCTGCGTCCCCGCTCCCTCAAGGAAATCGTGGGCCAGGACCGGGCCATCAATTCGCTCCTTGCCAAGCTGGCTTCGCCCTTTCCCCAGCACATCCTGCTGTACGGGCCACCTGGCACCGGAAAGACCACCGTTGCCAGGCTGGTTTTGGAGTATGCCAAGCAGCTCGAATCAACGCCATTTGCCGCCGATGCGCCCTTCGTGGAGGTCGATGGGTCTACCCTGCGGTGGGATCCCAGGGAGGTCACCAACCCGCTCTTGGGCTCCGTTCATGACCCCATATACCAGGGGGCCCGGCGTGATTTGGCCGAGGGTGGGGTACCTGAGCCCAAGCTGGGGCTGGTGAGCGAAGCCCACGGCGGAGTGTTGTTCATCGACGAGGTCGGGGAGCTGGATCCTTTGTTGCAGGCCAAGCTCCTAAAGGTCTTGGAAGACAAGAGAGTGGCCTTCGACTCCTCGTACTACGACGCGTCCGACCCCGGTGTGCCCAAGTACATCCGCAAGCTGTTCCAAGACGGGGCGCCGGCCGATTTCATCCTCATAGGCGCCACCACGCGCGACCCGGATGATATCAGCCCGGCGTTCAGGTCCCGCTGTGCTGAAGTGTATTTCGAACCCTTGACGCCTGACGCCATCGTCCGCATTGCCAAGCAGGCAGCCAGAAGACTCAGGGTTAGATTAGACCCGGCGGCAGCCGAGCTCATTGCCGAGTATACCATCGAGGGTCGCAAGGCGGTGGGGCTATTGGCCGACGCCTTTGGAGTGGCCCTGTTCCAGAATGAGGGGAAACGGCCGGAGAAGGGCTTCTTGGTCCTGGAAAGCCGGCATTTAGAGGAAGTCATACAGTCCAACCGGCTCATACCTAACGTGGTTAACCGGTCTTCCGACCGGGCCGAAGTGGGTAAGGCTTTCGGGCTGGGCGTCTCGGGATTCTTAGGGTCGGTGCTGGAGATCGAGGCAGTGGCTTTTCCTGCCAAAGAGCCAGGCAAGGGGGCCATCAGGTTTAACGAAGCGGCAGGGCTCATGGCCCGTGACTCGGTGTTCAACGCAGCTTCGGTCATCCGCCGGCTTACCGGCACTGACATTGGCGCCTACGACCTCCACATTAACGTTATCGGCGGGGGAAGAGTAGACGGTCCCTCGGCGGGACTGGCTATCCTCCTGGCCACGCTGAGTGCCATCGATGGCCGGCCCCTACGCCAGGACGTGGCGGTCACCGGCGAGGTGTCACTGCAGGGCGGGATCCGCCCAATCGGCGGTGTTTTCGAGAAGATCTACGGTGCCAAGCAGGCGGGGATGAAAAAGGTCATCCTGCCTTTTGAGAACGCCAAGGACACTTCTCCCTCCATCAAGGGCATAGAAGTGGTGTTTGCGCGAACCGTTGAAGAAGTGCTCGGTCATGTGCGGGCCGGGGATTCCAACCACCAGCAAGCGGTTTAGCCTTCACGGTCCCGGGGGCCCGGTGCCCCCGGGGCCCGGCCATTGGAGGTGATCGGGCGTGGCTGCTTCTGAGAGACTGCCCCCCCAGAGCCTCGAGGCGGAGCAGTGCGTACTGGGCTCCATGCTCATCGAACGCCAAGCCATTCTCAGGGCTATGGAGGTTGTTGGGCCGGAAGATTTCTACCGGGAGGCCCACAGGCGGATCTTCGAAGTCATGGTCAGGTTGGCCGACCGAGGTGAAGCAGTGGACCTCATCACTGTCTGTGAAGGCCTTCGCCAGCAAGAGCAACTAGAAGCTGTGGGAGGCATGCCGTACATAACCAGTCTCGCCAACCTGGTTCCCACCGCCGCCAACGTTGAGCACTATGCCCGCATCGTCCAGGAGAAAGCCATTCTCAGGGGGCTCATCAACGCAGCCACCGAAGTAGTTACCCGGGGCTATGGCCAAAGGGAAGACGTGGAGGTCCTCCTGGACGAGGCCGAGCAGCTCATCTTCAAGATCTCCCAGCGACGGGCCATCCGGGGGTTCAGCCCGATCAAGGATGTGCTCATGGAGACGCTTACGCATATTGAGCAGCTGTATTCCAATAAAGGTAGCGCCCTGGGAGTGCCGTCCGGGTTTGCTGACTTGGACCGGCTTACATCCGGGTTTCAAAGATCGGACCTAGTGATCCTGGCGGCCAGGCCTTCCATGGGCAAGACCGCTCTTTCGCTGAACATAGCCCGGCACGCCGCCGTGGGAAGTCGCACCACCGTAGCCGTGTTCAGCCTGGAGATGTCCAAAGAACAGCTAGCCCAACGGCTTTTGTGTTCCGAGGCTGCCATCGACAGCCAACGCCTGCGTATGGGAGCGCTGGAAGACAACGACTGGAGGCGGCTATCTATTGCCCTGGGGCGCCTGGGTGAAGCGCCGGTTTTCATTGATGATACCCCGAGTATCTCCATATTGGAGCTCCGCACCAAGGCCCGCAGGATCAAGGCCGAACATGGCCTCGGTCTGGTGGTGGTAGATTACCTGCAGCTAATGCAGAGCCGCAACCGGGCGGAAAACCGGCAGCAGGAGATCTCGGAGATCTCACGCTCCCTCAAGGCACTGGCCAGGGAACTGGATGTGCCGGTGCTGGCGTGCTCCCAGCTGAGCCGCGCTGTGGAGCAACGTACTGACCGGCGGCCGCTCTTATCGGACCTTAGGGAGTCTGGAGCCATCGAGCAAGATGCCGACGTAGTGATGTTCTTGCACCAAAACCCGGATGCGGCGGAAGCCAACGTGCTAGAAGTGATCGTAGCCAAGCAGAGAAATGGCCCCACCGGCTCGGTCAAGCTGTACTTCGCTCGGGAATACCAGAAATTCGAAAACCTGGAGCACCGGGGCTAGCATATCCGAACGATCTACCAGCCGACTCCCGGTGATAGTGGCCAAAATGGCGAAGATTATCCCACTCTTCAGACCCAACCTTCGGGTTTCCCGTTGACTCCCGGTCCGTCAAGTGGTAAAGTGATTAGGGAGTGCCTTCCGGAGGGTCAAATCCGGCTCTCTGGTAGACACTAGTGCTGGCTGAGCCACTGCTGGAGGTGAGTCGCCATGTCTACCCAGTACGATGTGATCATCATCGGAGCTGGCCCGGCGGGGATTTTCGCTGCGCTGGAACTGGCAGAGGCCAACAGCAGGTTGGATGTTCTCATTTTAGAAAAGGGCAAGCACATCCTCGAGCGCAAGTGTCCCATGCAGGTAGGGCGTCCTTGTCTAAGATGTTGCCCATGCGCGGTGCTGTGCGGATGGGGCGGGGCAGGGGCGTTCAGTGATGGGAAACTGACGCTGACATCGGAGTTTGGAGGGTTCCTTGACGATTACCTGCCCCGGTCCGAAGTGGACGCGCTCATCGATCATATCGACAGGATCTACGTGCGCTTTGGTGCTGAGGGCGGGATGTACGGGGACGACCCGGCGGGCATCCGGGATCTGGTGCGCCAGGCAGCTGCAGCGGGACTGCAGCTGGTGCCGGCTCGCGTTCGTCACCTGGGCACAGAGAGATGCCCGGCCATACTTAGTCGCATGTTCGAATACCTGTCCGGTCGAGTAGACGTCCTGGCCGGCACTGAAGTGAAGAAGGTCCTCGTCCGGGACGGGCGAGCCTACGGAGTAGTGACCACTGGCGGGAAGGAGTACCGGGGACGGTACGTGTTGTGTGCACCCGGCCGGGAGGGCGCCGAGTGGTTTGCCCAAGAGGGCCAAAGACTAGGGCTCGAACTTACCACCAATCCGGTGGACGTGGGGGTGCGGGTGGAAATCCCGGCCGTGGTCTTCGAGCACCTGACTCAGAGGGTATATGAACCCAAGATCCTGTATTACTCCCGCGCCTTCGACGACTTGGTTCGTACTTTCTGCGTGTGTCCCAACGGCGAGGTGGTCTTGGAAAACAACCGGGGCCTGATTACCGTGAACGGGCATTCGTTTAGAGACCAAAAGACCGACAACACCAACTTTGCCCTTCTGGTCAGCAAGACCTTTACAGAACCCTTCCATGAGCCCATCGCCTATGGTAAGTACGTGGCCAGCCTGGCGAACATGCTGGGTGATGGCGTACTGGTACAACGCCTAGGGGATCTTCTTTCGGGCAGGCGGTCCACGGCCAAGCGGCTTGAAAAGGGCATGGTCCGGCCCACGCTGGAGCAGGCTACCCCGGGCGATTTGAGCCTAGTGCTGCCCTACCGGCATCTGCGTAACATCCTGGAGATGCTGGAGGCCCTGGACCAGGTGGCTCCCGGCGTGCACTCCAAGCACACACTGCTCTACGGGGTGGAAGTGAAGTTCTACTCCAGCCGCCCCCGGGTAAGTCCGGAACTGGAGACTGAGATCCAGCACCTTTTCGCTGTCGGAGACGGTGCGGGCGTCACCAGGAGCCTGGCCCAGGCCTCGGCCTCCGGGGTGCTGGCTGCCCGGAGTATCCTGAAAAGGGAAGAAGCGAACTCGGGTGTGTAGCAAAGCACAAGACGCATGGGAGACGGTGGAACATGCTAGTTGACTGTACCTACCGATATGGTTGGACCCCATGGTCCAGCAGTGCACCCTCCTGTCAAGATATGATGGCATGGCCCGGTTTTCCCACATCAGAGTTCCGGCCCAACCTACCCGCCTAGGTGGAAGCAAAAGAAGCGCACCAAGAACGCGTGGCACCGGTCTGAGCCGCCCTCGGGCAGACCACCGGCATTAGTTCCAAAAGCCCCGCTCCCGGTGTGGTCAGTCAGGGCCGAACCAGCTGTCACTTTGACGAACGGGGTTATCCTGGTTACATCACGACAGTGACGAAAACGCCTATGGCGATTTTGGGGCACTTGCCTCCCAGACACTACATGGCGCCAATTCGGTGGGAACTCACGCCTGTTGAGACATTCGGACCTCCGGGCCGGAGCTCGTCGATGAAGCGGGAACCTCTGGGGATGCTTTGCATGAAAGGGGAACGGTGCTGATGTCGGCAGTAGTGGTAATTGGCACGCAGTGGGGAGACGAAGGGAAAGGCAAGATCACAGACTACCTGGCGCACCAGGCGGACGTGGTCGTACGGTACCAGGGCGGGCCCAACGCCGGCCACACGGTAGTGGTCGGAGAGCAGGAGTACAAGCTGCACCTGGTTCCGTCCGGCATTTTCGGCCCGGGCAAGCTCTGCCTCATTGGCAGCGGTGTTGTGATAGACCCCGAGCGCTTGGTCAAAGAACTGGCCTACCTACAAGATCTGGGCATTGACGTGTCGGGTCTTAGGATATCGCCCTCTGCTCACCTGATCATGCCCTATCACGTGCTTCAGGACCGGCTTGACGAAGAGCGGAAGGGTGACAACAAGCTTGGCACCACCGGGCGCGGTGTTGGCCCGGCCTACATGGATAAGTTTGCCCGCACGGGTCTAAGAGTGCAGGACCTGCTCGAACCAGAGGTTTTCCTACCTGCGCTGGAAGGAACCATCCGGCACAAGAACCAGCTTTTGGAAAGAGTCTACGGGACGCCGGGATTTGACGCACAGGAGCTGGCATCCAAGTACTTGGAGTATGCTGAGATCCTTCGGCCTTACGTCACGGACACATCTAGACTTATCAACGAAGCGCTTGACCAGGGGCTCCGCGTGCTCTTTGAAGGCGCACAGGGGACGTTACTGGACATCGACCATGGTACCTATCCTTTCGTTACCTCCTCGTATCCTACGGCGGGAGGAGCCTGCATCGGGGCTGGAGTGGGGCCCACGCGCATCAGCCGCGTTATCGGTGTTGCCAAGGCCTATACGACCCGCGTGGGCGACGGCCCGTTCCCGTGTGAACTCAAAGATGCCACCGGCGATCTCATCAGGACTCGGGGTCATGAGTACGGGACATCCACGGGCAGACCTCGCCGGGTGGGCTGGCTAGACGCCAGTATCTTACGCTACTCGGTGCGAGTCAACGGCCTGGGAGGCCTGGCCGTAACCAGGGTGGACACTCTCGGTGGGATCGAACAGCTAAGAATCTGTACCGGATACCGTTACCGTGGCCAGTTCCTGGCCGAGTTCCCCCTCAGCCTCAAGGTGCTAACAGAGTGTCAGCCGGTGTACGAGGAGCTGCCGGGTTGGGATGCTGAGTTTCCCATGGTCAAGCGGCAAGCGGATCTGCCAAAGACCTGCCTTCGGTACCTGAAGCGCATCGAGGAACTCAGCGGGTGTCCCGTGATGATGATATCCATCGGCCGCGAGCGCTCCCAAACGCTGGAAAGAATGCCGGTGTTCTAGTACGCCTTGCAATTGCAGAAATGGTGCATTATAATAGGTGATGCGGGCGAGAGTAGTTTAGTGGTAGAACATCGGCTTCCCAAGCCGAGGGCCGCGGGTTCGAATCCCGTCTCTCGCTCCATTTTCGCGCCCAGATATGCCGGCGTAGCTCAGTGGTAGAGCAGCTGATTCGTAATCAGCAGGCCATGGGTTCGAATCCCATCGCCGGCTCCACACAATAACCAGCACAGAGGCCGAAAAGCGCGCGAGGTTGTCGGAAGCGACAACCTCTTTTGTCTGTTATGTGTGCCTATTGCCTTTTCCGCTGATACAGCCTGCATTTCGCACCGTTAGACACATATTCGAGCGGGTTTTCTTGACAGGCCCTACGACCATTCAGGGAGCTTCCAGTGTAGATAGATGTCTGGACTGAGCCCCAGCAGCCGCAGCGCACGTTCGGGTACTCTCTGGTTGGTGGGAAAGCTGCGTTTACCGTTGGCATACCTGATCACCAGCATGACCTCGAACAACTCCAGTACCCGGCGCCCGGTGGGTTTGAAGGTCTTGAGCTTACCCGCGATTTCCAAAGGCTCGCTTTCACCTTGGAGGGCCTGCCAGATGCGGCGCTGCATGAGGCTGTAAACCAGGAGTGCTAGCAAGAAGACGTAGGCCAGTGCCTGGACGCGGGCGGGCTTCTTGAGGTAGACCGGGCCTACCACCTTGGGGTCTTTCATGAACGCAAAGTGCTGCTCCACCACGGTTTGTTGCTTGTACTCCGTCAACACGCGCTGGTGCGGCCAGCGTTGCACGTCCAGCAGGTTGGTGATGAGCACAAAACAGCTGGCCCGGCGCTTGGTTTCCTGGATCCGTTGCTGGTCCCGGGTAAAGCGGGGCTGGATGGTGAAGACCGTCTCCGTCTGGGGAGCGTAGTCTCTGGGTGGCCGTCCGCGGGTCGAGCGCTTCTGGATCCGCTCTTGGGCCACCAGTTCATAGGCGAGGCTGAAGTTCCCCTTCTCGTGCTCGCGGCAGAACTCGCGCCAGGCTTCGTGGGCATCGGGCGCGCAGGCAAACGCCCGGGCCGCCAGCTGCCGCCCCGCCGCCGCCAGGGCGGCTTCTTCCTGGTCCAGCTGGCGTTCGATGGCCTTGGCCTTGCGGCCGTCCAGGTGGGAGGAATGCACCACCAGACAACGGTAGGTGCGGCCTTCATACTCGGCCAGAAAGGACTGCAGGCGGTAACTGGCCGCCCCTTTCCGAGCACTGAGCACGCCTACCTCCTGCCAGGCGTCACAGGCCCAGGCCTGGTCCTTGAGCTGGGCTTCCAACTTGAATGTGGCGGGCAGACGGGAGATGAACTTCAGACCTTGCGTATGGATACCCTCCAGGTTAGGTCCTGTCACCAGGCTGGAGTCGGCCACGTAGACCAGTTCATGCAACGGTCCTAACTGCTGGGCCAGGCGGGATATGAGTTCCAGGTTCCAGGTCTTATCCGAGAGGTTGCCATTGCGCACTTCCCCGATGACCGGTACCTGGTCCGCGGTGGTGCCCAGCCCGTACAGGAACTGCTTGAGGTCAGGACGCCGGTCCTTGCTGTGCCCGTGGGTTAACCACAGGGCATCGGACTCCAGGTTATCCTCATACGCGCCCTGCACCGAGACCGAGGTGGTGTCCGCGTGTAGCACCCCAAGGTCCACACCCTCCCGTTGTGCGGCTTCCAGCGCGATGGTGCCGTAGACCCGGCCCGGACCCGCCTGGGCCAGTTTGTCCAAAGCGCGCGCCAGCGCATCATCGTTGAGGTGGGCGGCCTGGATGCCCGGCCCAAACAGAGTGGGCACGTCCACCTTGCTGAAGTATTCGTGCATCCGGTACAAGGGCTTACGGTTACACAACACGTTGATGATGATGGCCTCCACCAGCAGACCCGGAGCCAGCTTGCACTGGCGTTCATCCCACTCCACCAGCCGGTTGAGGGCCTGGGTGATGCCGAGTGACCTGCACATGGCGCTAATGACCGGAGCCGGACCGTTGTTGAACACTTCCA
>JBFLYN010000015.1:0-65769 GCA_040756655.1 Bacillota bacterium | reverse complement strand
GTGGGAACGGGAGACTGGATGGACAGCCGAACACGTGCTCTCCAGGGGACTATAGCCATAATTTTCCGCCAGAGCCTCAGGGCCGGCCATCTGCTCCCAAAACCCATGTTCTTCAGCATTCTCCTAGACCGGGCTCCGGAACGAAGGTGGCTGAAGTGGACCTGGATCTTCTAAGCGGCGGCAGTCAAAGGGGGGGCGAGCCTCTCATGCTCTGGCGCCAGGCTGACTGTGTGCTTGTGTGACAACACTAGAAACGGAGGTCAACCCAATGTTGATAGCCAGGTTTGAAGGATCGTGTAAGCCCGCATACGGCCTGGTGGAAGAGGACTCCATCAGGGTAATTGAAGGGTGTATTTTCGGGACGTTCACAGCAACAGAACAGGTGCTGCCACTGGCCTCGGTACGGCTGCTCCCCCCGGTGGTGCCGTCCAAGGTGGTGGCCGTGGGCCTGAACTACCTGGACCACATCAGGGAGCACCATAACCCGGTGCCCGCGGAACCCGTGCTCTTTCTGAAGTCGCCCGGGTCCATCACTGGGCACAACGATCCCATCGTGCTCCCTCCCACGGAAAACCTCATTGAGTACGAGGGCGAACTGGCCCTGGTCATGGGCAAGGTGGCCCGCCGGGTGCCCAGGGAAGCAGCCTTCGACTATGTCCTGGGATGTACCTGCGCAGGAGACATCACCGACCGGGTGCTGCAAAAGCGCGACGGCCAGTGGGCCCGGGCCAAATCCTTTGATACCTTCGCACCCCTGGGCCCGTGGATTGCCACCGGCCTGGACTATGCCGACCTGGCCTTGGAGACCCGGCTCAACGGCGAACTCCGCCAGTGCTCCCGTACCAGCAACATGCTGTTTGACGTGCGCACCCTGATCACCGTCATCTCCACGGCCATGACCCTGTTCCCGGGCGACATCATCATGACCGGCACCCCGGCGGGGGTAGGCGCACTCAAGGGCGGGGACGTTTTGGAGATCACCTTAGAGGGCGTGGGGACGCTGAGAAACCCGGTAGTACAATCTTGAATTGGGATGAAAGGCGGTAACCCCGTGACGGCAGAGAAGATGAAAGCAGCAGTTAACGTGGCCCCGGGCCGGGTGGAAATCTGGGAAGTGCCCATTCCCCAACCCGGTCCCGGCGAGGTGCTCATCAGACAGAAGGCCTGCTCACTCTGTACCATGGAGCAGCGAGTCTTTCGTGGCAGCGGCTCCTACTCCCCCTACCCCTCGTGCTGGGGACACGAGGTCTCGGGGGTGGTCGCCGCTGTGGGTCCAGGCGTGGTAAGCGTAAAAACCGGCCAGCACGTGGCTCTGGGCTCGGGTATCTTCTGCGGCCAGTGCTACCATTGCGCCCGGGGCGATGACAATTACTGCCAGAATGCCCGTCCCTACCTGGAACACGCCGGCATCACCGGGCTTTTGGGCATGGCCGAGTATGCCGTCACTCCAGCCTACCGGGCAGTCCCGGTGGAGGGAGACATCCCCTTTGCCCATTCCTGTTTCGCCGAGCCCGTAAGCTGTGTCATCCACAGCATGCAGAAGCTGGACATCCGGCTGGGTGACACGGTGGTGGTGATCGGGGCAGGCACCATGGGGCTTTTGAACATGAGGATCGCCCAGCTTCTGGGCGCCCGGGTCATTGTAAGCGAACCGGAGCCCGGGCGACGGGAAAAGGCCCTCCACCTGGGAGCGCAGGAAGTGATCGACCCCCAAGCAGGCGCTCCCGAGAAGGCCGTCAAGGAGCTTACCAACGGCCGGGGCGCAGAGGTAGTCATCGTCACCATTGGCCTGGGCGACGCCAATGAGCAGGGCCGGAAGCTCCTGGGGAAGGGCGGGAGGTTCATGTTGTTTGCCTCGGCCCACCCGGCCACACCCCTGGTACTGGATCCCAATGATGTTCACAAGAAAGAGCACGAGTTCATCGGCACAGAAGGCAAAGCCTTCGCCGACTTCTGGCGGGCAGTCAGCATTCTGAGCTGGCGTCTTTTGGACGTGGAACCTCTGATCCAGGCCCGCTTTCCCCTGCAATGCGCGCAGGATGCCTTCGAGTGCGCGGTCACACCCGGCTCTTACCGGGTGGTGCTGGAGATGTAGCAGTCTGGGAGCCGGCGGCTGCTCCGGGTCCCCGGAATTGGCCCGCCCGGCGTGGACGGCGCAGGCGACCTCAAAGCGCTGGTGGATGGCGACGAAAGCCTGCTGTTGGTATTGGAGCTGGTGATGAAGACGCCCGGCGGGCTTTGGGTCCCCTATTACCAGGAGCCGGGCCATCTTGGTAGGCGATCTCATGTTCGAGGCCCACAGCCAACCTGGACTCAGGCACTGGCGACCCGCCGGTAAGGAAAAGGGTGGACCGGGAGAAAGAGACGGCTGGGTGACGCAGTCACAGGCTGGGGACTGTGCCCCCAGGCCGGACAGGACCAACGGCTGTGACCCCGGTCACGTCCCAGCCTTCCACCAGCAGGCCTTCAAGCCCAGGCGTTCAAAGCAATCCTGGCGGGCCCCGGCATCAAGTTCCTCGAGCCTGCGCCCGGCCAGGGCCACGCAGGCGGCCTCCAGCATGTTGGCGCTCATGGAACCGGCCTGCTCGGTGCAATCCATGGATACCACGAGTTCCGCCCCCTGCTGCAAGAGAGAGCGAGCCTGTTCCGGTTCGAGTCCGCTGGTGAGCACGGTTTTGCCCGCGAGGGGCCCGGGGAGGATCTTGGTGAGGAAATGCAGGTCACCTGCGATGACCTGCGCCCATTCCAGCAGTCTTCTCACGTGGCCCCGGGGACGGAACACGTCGAAGAGTCCCCGGCGCCCGGCCGGCCGGGCATTGGGGTACAGGGAACCCAGGGGCAGCCATGACAGGAACGGAAGGGTCAGGCCGGCAAGGATCTCGAACCGGGACAGCGAGCTGAAGCTCAGGGGCAACCCCAGGGCCACCACCGGGTCGGCCACGCGCAGGCGGGCCCCGACCCCCTCCAGTGCGGCAGCCAGGTTCCACCGGTCCAGGGCGGAAAGCACCAAGACCCGGCTGCCGCGCCACCGTACCCCGTGCTCAGTTTCGAGGCGGCCGATGATCCCTGGTTCCCAGTGCTTCTTGATCCCGGAGCCGTCCACCACCGGAGTGTAGCGGGCAATGGCCGCCAGCCACTGCCCCTCAGCCAGCGGGTAGCGACCCGAACCTGTCCAGTAGGCGAGGTTAACCCCGCCCAGCCCGATGGCGGCACAGTTGCCGTCAAAATGGCGCATCAAGTAGCCGGCTGACTTGAGGCTACCGCCCGTGCCCACGCGCTGCAGGACCAGCCTGAAACCTTCTCCCTGGATCACCCGGCGATAATCCCGAGAGGGAGAGCCCAGGCTTATGCTGACTGCGCGTTCCTCAAACATGCCTAGACCTTCTCACCGTTACGAGCCAGACTGTCAGGGTGGAGAGGACGGTGAGTACCACGGCGGCCACGGCCACCGAAGGCAGAAACTCCGGGGCTGGCAGGCCAGGGCGGAAACCCAGGCCGTAATCGGCCCAGTCGTTAATGACGTACCAGGCCGCCGCTCCGGCCACTGCCCAAGCGGGCAAGCGTACATGGCGCACGAAGATGAGGGCCTCCACCACCATGCCCAGGTGCGATAGGAAGAGGACCAGGTCCTCCAAGACCAGGCCGTGCCCGGCCCACCAGATCTGGCCGAAAATGAACATGGTCCATGCCCCATATTTCAGCATGCCCAAGAGCGCCAGGGCACTGAACAAGCGTGGGGACCGCCCCCAGTACCAGAACACGAGGAAAAACGAAAACAAAAGCGTAGACAGGGGCGAATCAGGGACCACCGGCCACTGCCACCAGGGAGTGCGGGCCAGCTGGGATGCGTACCACTGGAACCCGTACAGCGAACCGCCGAGATTCAGGGCTACCAGCGCCGCCGCCCAGCGCCGCTCTTGGGGCAGGCCCAGTATGGTCCTGGCGATCTCTCGCACCAACCGTCTCATTCCTCTTCACCGGCACTGGTGCTAGGCCGCGCTACCGGCTCGAGCTGCATGAGCAAGAACCGTCCAATTCCTGGCACCCGGCGCAGTAGTATGTGCTGCCGCCCATGTACGCCTCTTTCTGTATGGTCGTGCCACACGCGGGACCCCGGCTGTAGACCGTGTTCTTGCTGAGCTTGGTCTGGTACCCGCCGGGACGACCGAACAAATCCCTTTCTGTGTCCCGGCCGCCCTGGAAGGCCATCTCGGCGAGAGTGGATTTTACGGAGCAGTAAAGAGCACTGCTCTGTTCCGCGGTGAGCGCACCGGTGGCCTTCTTGGGGTGAATCCTGGCATTGAAAAGAATGTCCTGCAACACGCCGTTGCCAAGACCTGGTATTCTTTGCCTGGTGGCCAGGAGAGCCTTGATACTCAGTCGTTCCACACCGGGTGACAGGACGATGGTATCCCAGTATGCCCGGTTGAACTGGTCCGAGAGGGGCGAGGGCCTGTCCCTGGCCTGCAAGTAATGTGGATATTGGAATTCACCTGCCGGAAAACACCACAGGCCGCCATACATCTATACCGATGCGCTCGTGGCCCAACCATCCTGAAACTCCATGAGCAGTTGGTGTTTGGGTGGTCGTCTTTCCAGGTCGCCGTGCAACCTGAGGTTTACACCATCTCCCAGTACTATGACCGTATCGTCCGCCTTGATCTCCACCAGGCCCTCGTAGCTTGCCGCCGGGCCCATGGTTTTGCCCGCCAAGAGCCCCGCATACTGCCCGGGGTCACCTTCATACCAGGCAAACTTGTGCGGACTGTGCGCGGCTGTGACCTGCCTGATCCGCTTTCCTCGCTCGTTGATCTGGCGGGCCAAGACCAGTGCTTCTGGCAGTTCGATGACGGTTGCACCTCCTCAGTGATGCCCATCTGGCTGTCTGCTATTCCCTTCTCAACGCCTCGATGGGGTCAAGCCGAGAGGCGCGCACCGCCGGGTACATGCCAAAAAACACGCCCACGGCCAGTGCAAAAACAAAGGCCATGCCGATGGAGTCCAGCGACACCACGGGATCCCAACCGCCCAGCCTTGATAGGAGCCGGGCACCCCGGCTCCCCACCAACACTCCCACCATGCCGCCCCCAAGGCTGAGCAAGATGGCCTCAATTAAGAACTGGGACAGGATGTCCTGGGTCTTCCCGCCCACTGCCTTGCGCAGCCCGATCTCCCGGGTGCGTTCGGTCACCGATACCAGCATGATGTTCATGATCCCGATGCCGCCTACCAGGAGAGAAACCCCCGCGATGCTCGCCAGCAAGAAGGATAGGGTGGCGGTAACGGTCTCCACCATCTCGAGGATCTGCTCTTGGCTGTGTACCCGCACTGCATCCCGGCGCCGGTGAACTTCACCCATGACACCCTGTATGTGTTCACCGACGGGAGCAGCCAGCGCCCCATCGACCAGTTGGCAGTATATCATCTGCACCTGCTGGGTTCCGGCCAGGCGCTGCAGGGTGGACAGGGGCACGTACACCCGGTTATCGTGGTCCTGCCCTAAGAGTTCTCCTTTGCGTTCCATTACACCAACAACGGTGAAAGGCTGGCCCCGAATGAGCAGTTCCTGGCCGATAGGGTATACGGCTCCGAAAAGCTCCTCCGCCACGACCCGGCCAAGCACCGCCACCCGGCTCCGTGCAGTCTCGTCCAGGGGAGCGATGAACCTCCCGTCCTCCACCTGGAAATTGCGGATACGGGGGTACGCCTCGGTCACACCTTCCACCGCCACCGGGTAGGTAACGATCCCCCACTTGATCCTTTCTGTGAACGCCAGTGAGGGCATGGCCTCGACCACACCGGGAACGCGCTCAAGGATGGTGGTTGCATCCTGCACCCGCAGCCTGGCATTTCTGGGGGTGACTATGACCAGGTTCGATCCCAGTCCCTGCACCTGCCCGGTCACATAGTGACCGGCCCCCTCGCCCACGGACACCAGGGCGATGACCGCGGATACCCCGATAATCACACCCAGCATGGTCAGGGCACTGCGCATGGGGTTGGCCTTCAAGGCACGCCAGGCTGCCGCTATGCTCTCGCCCAGCGGCACACCCCCACGGGCATGCTTGGTGCCACGGCCAGCGGGGTGCACGGTCCCGACTCCTATGAAGCCACGTCGGCTTCCTGCTTGAGTTCGGCCAGGCGCTCTTTGGCCCAGACTCTTTGTGTCACCGGGACATCCTGGACTACCACGCCGTCCAGCAGCCTGATGATGCGCTGGGAATGGGCGGCGATGACTTCGTCATGGGACACCAGCACAACCGTGATGCCGCTCTCGTGCAGGTCCTGGAAAATGGCCATGATCTCTGCGCCGGACCTGGAGTCCAGGTTTCCCGTGGGTTCATCGGCCAAAAGAACCGAGGGCTTGGCAGCCAGTGCCCGGGCTATGGCGCAGCGCTGCTGCTGGCCGCCGGACATCTCCGTGGGCTTGTGATTGGCCCGATCCGACAGACCCACTGCCGCCAGGGCGGCCCGGGCCTGCTCCCGGCGTTCCCGCGCGGGCACCCCGCGGTAGATGAGGGGTAGTTCCACGTTCTGCAAGGCATTCATGCGCGGTAGCAGGTTGTAGGTCTGAAACACAAAGCCTATCCTGCGGTTGCGTATCTCTGCCAGCTGGTTGTCGTTTTTACGGCCGGCGTCCTCCCCCCCCAGCAGGTATTTACCGGCGGTGGGACGGTCCAGGCAACCGATGATATTCATGAGGGTGGATTTGCCCGACCCCGAAGGCCCCATGATGGCTACGAACTCCCCGGCGTTGATGGTGAGGTCCACACCGCGGAGGGCCTGCACGGTAACCTTGTGCAGGCGGTAATCCTTGCGCACCTTTGCCAGTTCGATCACGAGCGTTCCTCCTATCTCCGGATGGGCGAAGGTAACCTGAACGGGAGCAGTTGCAGCCTCCCGGATGGCGCTGAAGCAGGCGTTACCTGCGAGGTGATCACCAGCTCGCCTCCGGTGAGCCCGGAGATGATCTCCACCCGGTCGGAGGTGGTTACGCCGGTCTCCACGCGCACCGCCTGGGCCTGGCCATCCTGCAGCACGTACACGACTTTGCGCCCGGACTGGTACTTCACGGCCTCTACGGGCACCACCAGTACGTCCTTCTTCTCCCCGATGAATATGGACACATTGGCGGTCATGGCCGCCCGCAACCGCCCGGGCCCGGGGATGGCCAGCACCACCTCGTAGCTGCTCACGCCGTCACGGGCCGTACCTTCAGTAGCCACCCGGGTGACCACCGCATCCCATGCCCCATCGGGCAGGGCGGGCACGGTTACCGTGGCCGCCTGCCCTACCTGCACCAGGTCTATGTCCAGCTCATCCACGGAAATGGTCACCCGCATGCTGGAGTAATCGGCCAGCGTGCATATGACCTGGTTCACAGCAACCTTGTCGCCCAGGTTCACATTCTTGGCCACCACTACCCCGCTGATCGGGGCCCGGATGTTTAACTGGTCGAGGTCCGCCAGTCGGGATTCCAGGGTGAGCTCCTCTTGCCGGACTTTCTGCTCTTGGGCCTGGACGTCCAGCGCACTGAACTGGGGCGCGTGGGTGGCCGATAGCAGGTTTTCGTAGTTGAGCCTTTCCATCTCCAGGGCGTTTTCAGCCTGGGCCAGCGCCAGCACTAGCCCGTCGTTTTCCAGCAAGATCAGACGCTCTCCCGCCTGCACTGGTTCCCCGGGGGAGAAGGCCACCTCCACCACCCGGCCGGGCACGCTCGCGCGCAATTCGTGGCGGGCCCGGGGGCGGAGGTAACCACTCCCGCCCACCGGGGGCATGTGCGCCCCGTAGATCCTCACGTTCACCAGCATACCTGGCCTTAGGTGACCTGGGTTCTCCAGCTGGACGTCCACCGGAAAGGTTACCTTGGCAGTCCCGCTGCCTTCCCGCCCCACGGCGACGACCCGGCCCGGTACGGGGGTAAGGTGCCCCAGGGAAACTTCGGCTCGCTGTCCCGGTTCGATCCAGTTGATGTCCTCCTGGCTCACCGGGACGGTAACCAGCAGCTCTTCTTCATCGTTGATAGTGGCCAGCAGCATCCCGGGCACCACCTGCTCCCCAACGGTGACCCGCAAGGATGCCACGGTCCCGTCCAGGCCAGCCCGGTGTTCCAGCTGGACCACATCGGAACGACGCGCGTCCCACGCCTGCTCGGCGGCCCTGACCTTCAATTCGGCGGCGCGCAGTTGAGACGCGGTCGGCGGTGAAAGCATGGCCGCAAGTTTCTCCTTGGCCGCGTCCAGCGCCAGCCGGGATTGCTCCACCTGGAGCCGGAGCGACTCGTTGGCCAGTCGCACCAGCACGTCCCCGGCCGAGACCAGCTGCCCCTCGGCATGCTCCACCGCAATCACCGTGCCGGTTACGCCGGCCCGGAGCGGCAGCTTCTCTGCCGCCGCTAGGGTCCCGCTCCCCTTGACCAGAACGGTCAGGTCGGCGAAGGTGGCTTCCCGGGTGGTGTACACCTGCCCCCGGGCCGTTGCCTGGGAACGCCGGTACACCTGCCCGGCCAGCACCGCCAGCACCAGGAAGACCACGAGCAGCGCGGCGAGAGTCCGCTTCACGGCCGATCCCTCCTGCTGTCCTCAGTTGATTATACCGCCCGGGTTTCAACCGGATCTGAACAAACTGTTAAGAATTAGTCGGTTATGACCGGTGCCAAGACGTCCAGGCTGGTTGAGCCCAGGTAGGTATTGTTCACTGTTACCTTGCGCTCGGGAAACTCGTAAACCAGCCGCACGGTGGCGGCTGCCTGAACGGTGAACCTCCCTGGCCGCTCCCACCACACCTCGAAGTACGGGCCGGGATCGATGCTCACTACCTCGCGGTGCACACCTGGGATTTCGGCCACCTGGACAGTCACGTAAAAGCCGGCGGGCCGGCCCGTGACCCAGGCCTGGGGGCCATCCACCATCACTTTGACCGCTGGCTCCACTATGCTTTCGGCAAAGAAGGTGGCGGTGGCTGGTGCTTGGTCCACCCTCTGCACCCAAGTCAGGTAGCGTATGACGCGACCATGGTTGTCATAGGCGGTCGCCTTTACCTGATAGGTCCCAGGCTGCAGGTACCGGTGTTCCAGGGCCACCGACGTCAGCGACGGATCATCCTTTTCCAGCAGGGTACCGTCACCCAAGTCCCAGACCCACCGCTGGTGGTAAGTGCGGGATTCCTGGCGCAAGGTAGTCCTCTTGGTGGTCAGGACCACGCGGACGGGTTCACGGTCGTAGCTGGGGGCCGGTGGTAGCTCAGCTTCCACGGTCCCGGCGGTGAACCGTACCTGGTATGCGATGTCCCGGGTAAGTTCGCTGGCCACGCCGTTGATACCTGCCTGGGGCACGGGTCTTACTCCCACCACCGTCTCATCTTCCAGGACCCCCAGGGCCAACTGGACCCGGCCGGGCCCGGTGAGCTTCTGTACCGGACCGGAGTGCAAAAGCCAGTCCCATCCCGGCGGCAGATCGGGCAAGTGGAACTCTACCTCCAGTTCGCCTTTGACGCCTGATAAGCGCTGGGCGGTGACCCGGATGTAAGTGGGTCGCCACGAGGAGACTCGTACCCGGCCCGACTCCTGCCAGGACCAGGTCTTAGAGGGAGTGCGCGCGGCCAGCGGGCGGTGGGTCCGCACCGGCAACGGGGGTCGGGCCAGTTCCGTCAGGATGAAGTCTTGGACATCACGCCGCTTGAGCATGGTCAGGTGGTTGGGACCCAGCGTGCCGCTCCAGATCCGAAAGGTGTCGTCTGGGCCTGGGGGCGGCAGCATGGCCTCTACCTCCACTGCCAGGTCGTTGGGCCCGGCGCTGGGGATCAGTGGCTGCCATAGATTGGGCAACCGGCTGCCGGCCACTACCAGGCGGGGCCCTCCCCCGTCCCGTCTCCACTGGTTCCAGCGTTCCAGCCCGAGGTTGGCCGGGACCAGGACAAGCCCGGTGGCTGCATCCGGCCTTGACACTCCGGCCATGGGAACGCTGATTTGCAGCACCTGGCTGAGAGATGCCCCGTTCGGGTTGAACCCGGCCAGGGCTCCTACCTTCTCCAGGAACGTCGACATCAGGCCGGCCCGGCTACCAAGCAGTATACGCCGGCCCAAGGCCTCCACCAGTCTATACCCGTAGTGGCGAAGTGCATCCTGCCAGCTGGTGGGCAGGTAGCCGTCAGCAACCATGTCAAGCAGCAGATCGGAAACCCCGGTGCGCTCAACCAGGTACAGGCGGCGTCCGGAATGGAGGGCCATCAGTTCGTAGAAGCCACGACTGGTTTCGCCCGGGTCTGCCCACACCGGCGGGGCTTCTTTGGCATCCAGAAGGTGCTCCACGAAAAACTCCGGTCGAGAGCGGGCCAGCCAGGCTTCGAAACTCGCGGTGAAAGGCTGCCTCCCAGGGAGGTTCAGCCAGCGGGATTCCAGGACATACTCTCCATACAGGGGAGCATAGACCAGGTGGGCCCGGGCTGCTACGTAACTGGTGTGGTCGGCAAATACCTGGAGCGGGCTCTCCTGGACCGTGCTGGGGATTGCCGGCGCCCGCAGCCACGGGAAGCTGCCCCTGGCCCCGGCTTCCTGTCGCACTACCTCCCACTGGATGCGGTAATACGTGGCCAGGAACGAACCCTGCACCGGCGCGGACACCAGCACGGCGGTATCCACGCCACCGTCGTCGTAACCCTGAAGATAGTGGCAGACCGCCAGCCCGCCTGCGCCATAGCCCACCAGGTTCACGTGCTGGGCACCAGTAGCCTGGAGCACCCGGGATACCAGTCCGGTCAGAAGCATCGCCCCACCGCGGGGATCCGTATCATCCCCCTCAGGGTATTCCAGCACAAAAAGGGTCACGTCCGGAACATAGCCTGCCTGCATCAGTCGTTGGTACAGGCCGCCCGGTGTCACCCGCCCGCCGGCGGAAAGACCCCAGCATTCGGGCGTGGACGCCGGCGTTGCCACCAGGATCACCGGGTACCGGGGAGCAGTGCTCGCCGGCCGGAGCAGCGCCACTGCTATCACTGCCGCCACCAGGAGGACCCGCCTCACCAGGGACCACCTGCCTTAACCCCGGACCATTCCCACCGGCCGTAGTTGAACACGGTGAGCCTGGTCAGCGGTTGATTAGCGGCAAAGGCCTGCCTGACGACTTCCTCCCATTCCGGGCCGGGCATGGCCTCCACCGGGACGCCTCCGGGCTCCAGCACCGCCCAGCTCCACCCTTCCCCGGGGGAGAGGCGCACCATGCTGCCTGCGCACTCCAGCTGTACGGTCCCGTCAGGTTCGACCCGGACGAGCCTGAGGTCACGCCGGAATAGCCGTTCCTGGTCTGCGATGACCTCGGCGCCGCTCAGGCTACCCGTCCAGGACCGGGGCTCGGATATGCGGAGGGTAGCACCAGGGCGCAGGGCATGTAACCGGGCGTGCAGCCTGATCCCCAGCGCATCCACCTCGTAAAGGATGATTATCGGGCTTTTTCGAGGGAGGGCGCCCGTCACCCACAGGGTGCAGGTGCCGGGGTCGAAATGGGCAACCGGGGGAAATTCACCCGGGGGTAGCCGGGCCAGGCCGTGGGTGTTGGACTCTATCACATGCAGGAAGACATAGGTCGAATCCCGCCGGAAGCCAAAGGTAAGCCAGATCGCAGCCAGCACCAAAAGGCACAGGAGAACCGACAACCATAGAGCTCTTCTCGTCACCGAGGATACCTCCCTGGGCTAGGTGGCGGGAAGGGCCCGGGCAGCTACTCTCCAGTCCTATTCTCCATACTTTTCCAGTTCCCTGCCGACCTCGACAAAAAGCTCCCGGTTGTTGTCATATCCCGACCGCCGGGCGGCCTCATCCAGCGCCATCCAAGCTGCCTCTTGGATCTCTGACAGCTGGGGCTGCAGAGTGTCCCGGTGGGCTTCCACCAGGAAATAGTGGACGGTTTTGGAGACCAGCTGACCCTGCCGGTCGCGGTAATGGTAATGCACAGGAGTGAGGGTCTGGCGGACGGCACCAGTTATGCCGGTCTCTTCTGTGATCTCACGAAGGGCGGCTTCTTCCGGGGTCTCGCCGGCTTCTACCAGGCCCTTGGGCAGGGTCCATCGGCCGTAGGCATCCAAGATCATCAGTATCTCCACGTTTTGGGCGTTCTTGCGAAAGACCACCCCCCCGGACGAAACCTCCCTACGCATCACGAACCCCCCTTTGCCAGGCTCAGACCCACATCCAAGATGGCAGCACACCGGGCCGCCGCGCTCTCCAAGAGCCCGGCGGCGCACTGCATGGCCTCTTCCAGCGCCATGGGCCCGTCCACCGCCGGCATCAGCGCCCGGATCCCCAGCTGGTGCAACTCCTCCCAGCCGGGGCCTAGTCCCCCGCCCAGGGCAACGACGGGTATGCCCCGGGCCAGCCGGGCCACGCCCGCCGGGACCTTCCCGTACCGGGTCTGCCGGTCCAGCCTGCCCTCACCGGTGATGACCAGGTCGCAACCGGCCAGCCGGTTTTGGAGTCCCACCGCTTCCATGACCAGTTCGATGCCTGGGCGAAGCCGGGCACCTGCCAGCGCCACCAGGCCTCCACCCATGCCGCCGGCGGCGCCGGCCCCGGGCAAGTCGCGCACGTCCATCCCCAGGTCACGCCGGAGCACGCCGGCATAATGGTCCAAAGCCGCGTCCAGCCGCGCGGCCAACTCGGGATCTGCGCCTTTCTGAGGGCCATATACCCTGGCAGCTCCATGGGGACCGCACATGGGGTTATCCACGTCGCAGGCCACGGTCAGGGCCACTCCGCGCAGGCGGGCCCGCAGGGGACTGGCATCGATGGCGACCAGCTGTTCCAGGCCCAGGCCACCCCGGGGGATGGGCGCACCGGCGGCGTCGAGCAGCTTCGCCCCCAGTGCCTGGGCCAGGCCGGCCCCGCCGTCCACTGTGGCACTACCCCCAATGCCCATGATGATGCTGGTGCATCCGGCGTCCAGCGCCGCCTGTACCAGCTGGCCCACACCGAAGGTAGTGGCGTGCCCAGGATCCAGACGCCCGGGCGGGACCAGGGTAAGCCCGGCTGCGGCGGCCATCTCTATCGCCGCAGACGTGCCGTCCCCCAGGATCCCGTAGCGGGCCACCACCGGGTCGCCAAGTGGCCCGGTGACCTCTACCTCCCTGAGCTCTCCACCCGTGGCCGACACTAGTGCCGTAACTGTACCCTCACCACCATCAGCCAGGGGAACCTGGTCGATGCTGGCAGCGGGCCATACCCGCCGTAGACCACGCGCCACCGCGGCGGTGGCGTCTGGGGCAGTTAGGCTCCCTTTGAACGAGTCCATGGCTACCACTATTTTCACTGTTGCACTGTCACCACCTATAAAATTCCCCAGCTGAGAAAGACTAGTGGCAGGAGGTGGTTCCGGCATGTCCCGGTACGCTTGCGCCCAGTGCGGCAAAAGCGGCGTCCTGCCTGACTACTGTTGTGGCAAGCCAATGTTGCCGCGCGGCTCCTACGCCTGCAAAAGCTGCGGCCAGAGTTCCAGCCGCCCACAGTCGTGCTGCGGGCAGGATATGGTAAGAATCTAAGCTGGAGCCCTGGCGGGCGCGGGGGCGGTTTGCCCTATTCCACTCGTGCCGGCCATCCCGCGCCCGCGCCCAGCTTGATGTGCTCTTGCCAAGCCGGGTCCTCGTGAGGATGATCCGCCCGGAAATGGACGCCCCGGCTTTCCCGCCTCAACGTGGCCCCGGCGCACACCAGCGCCAGCGTGGTCCACATGCTGCTGACTTCGAAGGCCTCTACCAGTTGGCCGGGTTTTTGAGCTGCCAGCTGGCCCAGCTGGCCCCCCAGCTCCTGGAGCTCGTCGCGGGCCCGCTCCAGGCCTTCGCCGTCGCGGATGGGCCCCAGGCAGGCATCGGCCAGGGCCTGCAACTGCTGGCGCAGTTTTGCCGGAGACGGTCCATCCTCGTTCCCCGCCCAACGGCGGCATTGCCGGACCGTGCGATCAGGCTCCCTGGACATCGCGGTCTCCCGGGCCTGGTTGGCCGCCTGGGTGCCGGCCCGGTGGCCGAACACCACGCAGCTGGTAAGGGCGTTGCCGCCCACCCGGTTGGCCCCGTCCACGCCGCCGATCACCTCCCCGCAGGCCCAGAGCCCGGGCATGGCCGTCTCTCCCCAGGTCCCCACCGGGACCCCGCCCGAGAAGTAGTGCTGGATGGGGCTGACCCGCACGGGACCGTCGGCCGGTTTCCGGTCCCTGGGATACATGCGGGCGATATAGGCCAGCTGGGGATGGTCCCAACTTTTGGGTGGCAACTGGTCCAGGTGAAGGTAGACCTCCCGCCCGGCCCGGTACTCCTGGGCCAGGGCCACGGCTGCCCGGTCCCGGGCGAACAGGTTGGCCTGGGCGCCCGACTGCATGCCCCACTCGGCCAAAAGCGGGTCCAGAAAACGCTCACCCCGGGAGTTGGTGAGCGGGACATAGTCGATAAGGTGAAGCCCCACCATCCAACGGGTAAAGCCAGGCTCATCCAGGCCCAGGGGATAAAACTGCACAAACTCCATGTCCTCAAGGCCAAGGCCTTGTTCGTACAGCAGACGGTAGCCGTCGCCGGTTGTGCGTACAGGGTTATCGGAGCGGCCGTAGCTGCGTCCCCCGCCACCGGTGGCCAGCACTACTGCTCCCGCCGGCAGGTAGTGAACTTTCGCGGTCCTGGTCTCCAACACCTCGACTCCCACCACCCGTCCGTCGTCCACCACCAGGGTCGTAACGGCCAGTCCAGCCATGAACTCGACTCCAGCGGCGGCGGCGTGCTGGCGGAGGCAGCGGGTCACCACCTCTCCCCCGAGCAGGGGATGGCGTGCGAACCGGGCCGTACTGATGCCACCCTTGCGCTCCTGGTACGGGACACCGTAAGTACGGAGGGCGGCCACCAGGGCCGGGGCCTCGGTTACCAGAGTGTCCAGGAGGTCAGACACCGGCAGTCCCCGGCCGGTCTCCAGGGTCATCCGCCGGTGCTCCTCCGGGGTCAGGCCGCCAGTGGCCAATGTAAAACCGCCCCCGGCGTAGGCCGAGCAATTGGCCAGTCCCACGGGCGTTTTAGATACGAGGGTGACCTGGGCGCCTGCCGCGCGGGCGGCTATGGCCGCGCACAGGCCCGCTACCCCACTGCCCACCACCAGAACGTGGCGCGGTTTGGCCATCTAGTCATCTCCCCACTTGGATTCCGCGTTCATCAGCCTGAAGGTGATAGCCACGCATAGCGAAACTACGACCACAGCACCTAACACGGCCCAGATCTCCCAGCGCCCGGGCCACTTGCCGGAGACCACTCCCAGGCACACTACTATGGCGGTGAACAGCGCCGCGAAGGTCAAAAGCCCCAGGGTGACGTCAACAAGGCGGTGCCACCTCCAGACTGCCATTTTCTCTTCCCAGGTCAGCTGCGACCACGGCCTGGGGGGCCGGATCAGAAACCGGGGCATGGGTATCCCCTCCCGCGAGGAGGATCTTCGACTCTCAGGTGCATTCCCTGTCCTCCCTGCCATAACCTGCAAGGCCGTCAAAGAGGAGTACTGCTCGGTACAGAGAAATACCACAAGGGCCAAAAACCTGGTCTGTTGGCGGAGGACGACCATGAGAATAGTGGCGCTGGGCAACGACGTGATAGGCAAGGTCCTGGCCCGGGGCGTGTACACGGCCGACGGCCGGGTCTTGCTCAGGAGCGGGGTCAAGCTGACCGCCGCCTATGTCGGCCACCTGATACAAAAAGGCTATACCTCAGTGTATGTCCACAATGAACTGGTACCCGGGCTGGAGGCCAGCGACGCCATTAAGGAAGCCACCCGGGTACGGGCCACGGCACTGATGACGTCCGCCCTGGACGATGCCCGCTCTTCACGACCCATTGACTACGTTCGCATAGGCCAGGTGGTAGACGATATCCTCGCTGATCTTCACAAAGAATCGGGGTTTGTCTTTGAGCTTTCCACTCTCCGGAGCATTGACGACTACAGCTTCGTGCATAGTGTAAACGTGTGTGTGCTCAGCATTATCCTGGGCCAGAGTCTATATCTTGGCTACCGGGATCTGAAGCGACTTGGCGTGGGTGCCATCCTGCACGACATCGGCAAGGTGAAGGTGCCGGTGGAATTGCTGCTCCGGAAGGGCAGCTTGAACCCGGCGGAGTTCGAACTGGTCAAGGCCCACACCAACCTGGGATTTGAGATCATCAGGTCCCACCCGGAATTCAGCATGGTGTCGGCCCATGTTGCCCTGCAGCATCACGAGCGACTGGACGGATCGGGCTACCCCCGGGGCTTGCGGGGTGGCGAGATCCTGGATTTTGGCCTCATCGCCGGGGTCGCCGATGTATACGACGCCCTGGTGTCCGACCGCCCCCACCGTCCCGGTTACAACCCGGCCGACGCCATGCAGCAACTTGTGAGGGGTGCCGGCACGCTTTTTGACGAGAGGCTGGTAAGACAGCTCATCGAGGTGGTAGCCGTATACCCGGTGGGGAGCATCGTGCAACTGAGCGACGGCACCATCGCCGTGGTCGTCCGGCAACAGCGCGGCCGCCCTTCCCACCCGGTGGTGGCAGTGATCACCGATCCTCTCTACACGCTGGTAACCCCAGTGGAGTTTGGTCTGGAAACCCGGCCCGGGCTGCAGGTCACCGCCGTGCTGCCCGACTACCCAGACCGGGTCAAAGAGCAATTGACCGACAACAGCTAGTCTGCCTCTTCCTCGGAAGCATCCCCCGCCCGGCCGACCCAACCCGGGTATTTCCTGATGTATTCAGCGTAGGCCCGGGTGGCGGCTTCACGCCGGTGGAGAAGCTTGTCATAGCAGTAGGCCAGGGAGAACTGGGCCTCGGGCGCCAGTTGATGGTCCGGGTGGGCTTCCAAGAAGGCCAGAAAACCCCGCACTGCGTCATGGGCATGGCCCAGGTGCACGTTGACGGTGGCCATGTAAAACTTGGCCTGCACGGCTGCGTCGGTGGCCGGGAACTGGTTGTGGACAAACAGGAACTCTTCCAGCGCCCGGCGCCACTTCCCCCGGGCACTGAACACTGAACTCCTCCCCGCCTCGCCCATAATCTCCAGCCCCCGGGCCAGCGTCTCAGCGGCCCGGTAGCTGGTGCCAGCCTCTACTTCACCCGGCTCGCCGGGCGATGCGCCCTGGTCGAACACGCCCTCGTAACCTTCCTGGTGGAATGCCCGTAGCTCCTGGATCCGGTTGGCGATGAAAGGATGAGTCTGGAAAAACTCGGCCAGCGGGCCATACCCACTCCGCAATTCTTCGCTCTGCCTGAGATACTCCTCGATGTTGATCTGTGACATCAGGCCGAGGGAGCCCAATGCCAGCTTGATGAGGGCCAATGATGCCACCTCAGGATCCTGACAGCAGATGAGCCCGGCGCGATCGGCGGTGAGCTCGGCCTTGCGCATCCACGCCTCCAGGGCCATCCGGGCCGGAAGCAAGATCACCCGGCCGAAATAGGCGGCAGCGCCCTGGGCCAGAAACCAGGCAGCGTTCAGGTACAGGACATGCTCGGACTTGATGTGGCCCAGCTCATGCCCGACGATGTAGAGCAGCTCCTCCGGGGTAAACGCGTCCACCAAGGAGGAGTGCAGGATGATGAACGACCGGTCTACCCCGAACGTCACGGCGTTGAAACGCGGGTTGTTCACGACGAACACTTCGGGTGCCGGAACGTTGAGGATGGCCGCGCATTCCGCGGTTATGGAGTCCAGCCGGGAGAACTGGTGGGGACCCACTCGCACCGCGCCACCCAAAAGCTGGGCCCGGAACATGGGATCGTTGAGCTTGCGCAGTAGCAGGCGGCAGACGGCGACTACCGGGGAGAAAGCACGCAGCCCGTTCAAGGCCAGCCGGTCGTCCCGGTGCTCGTACTGGCTGCTCTTGAGCCGGTAGGGTCGCCGTCGCCCGGTGGAAGGAGAGGGCTCACCCTCACGGTCCAGCCTGGCCCCGCAGAGACAGCAGAACCGGTCGGTGCCGCCGGCAGGGCGCCCGCAGCTGGGGCAGTACACGCGATCACACCCCTTCATAAAGCCTTAAGACCAAACCACACCGGCCTCACCGGATCAGCACAACTTAGCAGGTAGATCCACCGCTTGGGACGCCACCTGGAACCCCCGGTGCTTCCCCAGGGGGTTTTCTACCGGGGCCAGCCGATTCCTGCCTGTACTTGGGGGATCAGAACGCGGTTTTCCCGGCCGGCCAAAAGGCCCGGGGTCCGCCGTCGGTGTGCCGGGGCACCATGGGTGGGCCAGTAAAAGGCAGCCATCAGCCTCCTGTCATTCCCCGGTGGCAACCAGACCTCCCACGGCCTGCCTCCTCCGGCACTGCACACCCGGTCAGCTCCAGAGGATAGGCCCATGGCCGGAGAGAAGTATAGCCGGGAGACTCTCCTGCAACGGAGGCAATAAACATGAGTGGAAACCTGCTGTTTCAGAGCTTCTCCACCCAGGGGCTGGCGCTTCCCAACCGCATCGTACTCCCTCCCATGTGCCAGTGACAGGCAGACGGGAGCGGTATGGCCACAGGATACCACGAACAGCACTACGGGGCCAGGGCCGGCCAGAGGCGTGGGCCTCATCATCCTGGAGGCCACGGCGGTGGAGTCCCGGGGACGGATCTCCGGTAACGACTTGGGCATCTGGTGCGATGACCAGCAAGAGGGGCTATCCCGTATAGCGGAGCTGGTGACCAGGCTTGGCAGCGTTCCTGCCATCCAGTTGGCCCATGCAGGAGCCAAGGCCTGGCCCGGAACAGAAAGACCGGTGGCCCCCTCCGCGGTGGCACTGTGGGAACGGCACGGAGTACCCGAGGAGCCTGCCTTAGGCGAACTGGACGCGGTGGTCCAGGCTTTTGTGAACGCAGCGCAACGGGCAATAGCTGCGGGCTACCAGGTGATCGAGCTCCACGCTGCTCACGGGTACCTCCTGCACCAGTTTCTTTCGCCCCTGGCCAACTTCAGGCAAGATGAGTTCGGGCGGCTCAACCTACCCGCCTGAGGCTGCCCCTGACGGTGGTCCACGAGGTGCGGAGGGTAATGCCGGGTTCCGCGGTGCTCATGGTCCGGGTGTCAGCATCGGAATGCAGCCCAAAAGGTTATTCCATGGCGGAGATGGCGGACATGGCGCTGGCTTCCCATGAGGCCGGGGTTGGTGTAATCCATGTAAGCAACGGAGGCATGCTGTCCACAGCACCCAGGGCATGGCCCGGTTACCAGTTAGGTTACGCCAGGTCCATCCGGCAAAAAGCACGGGTGCCGGCAATAGGCGTGGGCAGGCTGGAAGCCCCCCAGCTGGCCGAGTTTGCCCTGCAGGAAGGCTACTGCGACCTGGTGGCCGTGGGCCGGGGCATGCTCCGCGACCCGCACTGGCCTACTCGTGCCGCAGAAGCCCCGGGCGATACTCCACCTGTGCCCGAAAACCTCCTGAGGGTGTTTCGGGACTTCCGACCGTGAGGAGTTCCTGTAGCCGGGGTTACGGATCTAGGGCAATTCCCAGCAGCCGGGCAGCATTGCCCCCAAAAATCAGCTGAACGTCGTCCTGCTTCATTCCCAGTTGCCAGCACACGCGCAACTGGTCCAGAAGATACCGGCGGGAGAAGCCCCGGGGAAACCAGCTGGAATCGGTCCCGAAGACCAGGCGTTCCGGCCCTAGTAGCTCCCAGGTCTTGCGAAAGAGATCCTCCAGATCCAGCCGGTATGGCATCCACCGCACCCACTGGTTGGAACCGGACGTGTCCACCAGGATGTTGGGACAGCTCCAGCAAAGGTGCAAAAGCTCCTGGAAATACCCGCACCCGAAGTGCGGTATGATGAACGGGACATCCGAAAACTCCCGGGCCACGTTGGCCAGGGTAAGGGGATTGATGAGCGGGTGGCTCACAATGCCCCCGGCATGCCCCAGCAACCCGAAATGGATCAGGACGGGTAATTTCTTTTGCGCGGCGTACGTCCATAGCGGCCTTAGCCGGGGGTCATCAAAACTGATGGTCATGCGCGGGGCGATGAGCTTGTACCCTTTCAGTCCAAGTTCCTCCACGGCCCGCTCCAGCTCACTGGCGGCGCCGGGCCCCGCGGGATCATGGTGGGCAAAGCCGGAAAAACTCTGGGGGTACATGCTCACCACCTGGGCCAGGAGGTCGTTGCCCCCGCCGGTCATGAACACCACCCGGGCCAGGTGGTTTTTCCGGACCTCGTCATGCCAGCGCCCTGCCATCTCCTCGGCGGTGCCATCGTGCCTCTCCATGTCGGGCAGGTCCCATTCCCGGGCCATCCGTTCCCGTCGCTCTCTCTGGTATGCCTGGATGGCCGGCCGGGGATCAGCGGTCCGGGATGCCCACCCGGCCGGAAAGTGCACGTGAAAGTCGATGATGGTCAGTTCCCCGTTGGCGTTTTCCAAGACTCGTTCCCTGCTCCCTCCAGGAAATACTCGTAGATATATTCCGAATCCTCGGGCCCTTCCCAGCCCGGCGCCACCAGCCCCTGGGCCGCCGGCACCACTACGCGCGCCCGGGAGACATCCTCGCCCGGTGCCCTCCCCAGCATTCCCGCTACCAGCGAAAACACCGCGCCGGCATGACCGGTTGGAGTGTGGACCGTGATCTCGCCTGGGCAATACTGAAAAGGGTCGAGCACGGCCCAGGCTTCGCCGTTGGTCCACAGCAGGCCCCGCTCCACCAGTCTCCCCAGACTCTGGTAAGTAGCCTCCCACCATTGCCACTCGACGCCCACCAGGGCGGGACGCCCGGGGAGCCAACTCCTGGCAACGGCCAATTCCGCCAGCTGTCCCAGGTCATTCTCAACAGCCCGCCGCGCGTGGCCTTCAGTACCGGTGGTCAAGTACTCTTCCATGCGGCAAAGGAGCCTAAACCCGGCCCGCGCGGCCAGCTGCTGGGAAGCCAGGTTCTCTCCGTCAATGATCAGCCGGACCACCCTGGCGCCCAGCCGGCGGGCAAGATCCAGGGCGGCTTCAGTCAAAGACAGGGCCAGCCGCTGGCGGCGAAATTCGGAGTGTACCCGCATACCCTCGAACCAGGCCTCAGTCTCGGTGGGCATGGTCACGTGAACTAGGCCCACTACCTTGCCATCCAGCTCGGCTACGAGCACCTGGCCGGGGCCGGGTCCGACCCAGTCCATGTACACTTCGGGTATGTAGTCGCCCCAGTGAAAAGTGCTCTGACAGAAGGCCTGCACGGCATGGAAGTCATCGCCGCGGCCGGGACGTATGCTAAGCAAATCGGGTTCATCCTCCTTGAGACAGCGAGGTTCGGCAAGGATCTCTCCATATCCTGCCGGTGGCCGGTCAGGCTGCGGATGGACAGCCGCCTTTGCCCCGGATCATCCAGTGCAAGGCCCGCCGGGTTAACGCCGGGCAGGATCTTAGGGAACTCCAGCGACGGCCCGCGCCTCCCGGGCATGAAGATACCGCCGGCTACCGGGGACACTGCGCACTACGGCATAGCAGATCCCGGCCTCCACCACGGCACCAGTGGCCATGGCCAACGCCGCAGCAACGCTGCCGGCGTGAGGGAAGAGTCCGGCCACTGCCACGGCCAAGGTGCACATGACCAGAACGTTGGCCAGCTTGGCTGCGGTAACCCAGACAGTGCGCCGCTCGAGCATGAGCAGGTCGGCAAAAAACTCCCCGTTGGCCACCACCAGCGGCATGAGGACCAAAAACCTCAGACTGGCCAGGGCTTCGCCCACCACTTCCCCGGGCACCCCGATGACGGTCCCGAACACCAGGCCTCCCACCGCGGGCAAAGCACACAGGGCCAGGAGAGCGGAGGCAGCTGCGCCCACCACCAGGGCGAACCTGCGGACCCTCAGGGCCGACTGGCGGTCCCTCACAAACACCAGCACTACATGGTAGATGGAGTGGATGGGCACCACCAGGATCATGGCGAAACTGAACATCACGTGATAACCGGACAGGGCCAGTTCGGGTGCTGCGGTACGGGCCAGCGCGGCAGTGAGCACTGGACGTCCCAAGGTCTGCACCGAGGCAGCCAGGGCCAGCGGCACGAAGAAACGCAGGGCGTGAGAAGCCCGGACCGGCGGGAGGTCTGAGGGGTCCGGGTCCAGCGGGGGGAGGCGGTACCTGGCCACCATCATGGCCAGCAAGGCCTCAGTTCCCAGCCCGGCCATGAGGATGACCGCCCCCACCGGCCCCCAGGCCCACCAACGAGGCAGCAAGACCGCCAGTGCCAGCATGACCCCCACCCGGATGACCATGTTAACGGTCATCCACAGAGTCTGCCTCTCCAGCACGATGCGGGCCTGGTACACAGAGCGGAAGGTGGATGAGATCGGCCACAGCACCAGTACGCGCAAAGACATCACGGCGTACCTGTAGACATCGGGCGAGGTCCCAAGAACGTCGAGAAACACTACCCGGGAGAGGGGAGTATAGCCCAAGAGCAACAAGAAGGAGGCCAGGAAAGCCAGGATGATCAAGGAAGCCCTGCTCACCGCCTGGAAGGATTCCTTGCCCCGCACGAACACCAGGCCCATTTGCTGCATGCGATAGCATGGTGATTCGAATACGTTGCCCACGCTGAAGGCGGCTGAGTATGCCGCCAGCGCCAGCACCGGGTCCACTGTCCGGGCCACGGCGCCCGACACTATGTTGTGGGTGACCATCATCAGCATGGCCGTGGCCGCCAAGGGTGCGTAAAAGCGGAACAGGGTCCTGGTGGCGGCTCCGTCCCGCCCCGCTGCGACCAGCCCGTGCCCTGGTTCCGCCCGGCGCGCAGTACCGCGCTGGGAGTCGATATTTCGCATAAGAGTAGTCACTTCTACGCCAGGCCTGCTTCTCCTCCCACTAATTGCTTACCAGGGGTCCTACGTCTCCCGGCCATGGCAACTACCAAGTCGGGGTTTACCAGGCATTAGCCTGGCCCGGGCATCCTGGGCTTGGTATATCGTCTTACGCACGGCTACCGGGCGCCAGCCCTACCCCTACGTCTAACCCTTAAGAGAGATGAGCACTACGCCGACCACGATCATGGCCGCGCCCGCCAGTTTTGGCAGTGGTGCAGGCTCCTTGAGGACGAAGGCACCGAGGAGGACTCCAATGAGCGTGGACACCTCCCGGGCCGGGACCACATAGGCTACGGGCGCTAACCGCATGGCGTACAACACCAGGATATAGGCGAGGTTTTGCCCGGCGCCCACTGCCAACAGGGCCCGGCCCGACTGCCTTGCCTCGGCCACCACCGTGCACCACTTTCGCCTCATCATCCCACTGTAACCCAAGAAGGCCACCAGGTGGCTCAGCCAAAGGTACACCACCGGGTTGACCATGGATACTCCAACCTTATCCACCAGTGAGTAGCCAGCGATGAGGCCTCCTGTGGCCAGGGCAAGCCGACCGGCGGGACCGCGCAAGACCTCGCGGGATGCATGGATGGCTCCAGCAGGCGAAAGAGCGCGCAGGCGGAGAAAGGCAATACCCACAACCACGCACCCGATGCCGGCCAGGCCGCCGGGCCTCAGGGGCTCGCGTAACACAGCCAGCGATGCCAGGGTGACCAGCACCGGGCTGATCCCACGGGCGGTAGGGTAGGTCAGGGAGAACTCGTGCTCGTACATGCGGGAAAGGGCATAGTAATAGGCGGAATGGATGATGCCGGAGAGGGCAGCGAACCAGAGCCCACTTGGCCAGAAAGGCTCGCGGAGGGCCAACCACACGACCAGGGGAGCATACAGCACCAAGCCTACACCCAGCCCCAGCCACAGGAAGACCAGGCGGTTGGTGGAGCGTTTAGCTAGAAGGTTCCATCCCGCATGTATGGCCGATGCAGAGATCACCAGGATCAGGGCCGGGCCTCTCACTCTGTGGTGTCCTTCCGGTGCCGTTTGAGGGTGCCGCCTTACTATTCTCCGGAGCACCCGCGGCCACCTCCCGGCCGTGACCACCAGCAGCGGCGTCCACTATATAGCTGCCATCCCCACCTCCCAGGGCATTGACAGGTAGCAGTTTCATAGTGTAACATCAACATAGAGTATTGAAATTCATTATCATTATCGTGACCCGAGGAGGTTTGTTTATGCCCTTCACCCTTGACATGCTGCCCGTGGGTCGGCACGGTCGCATCACCGGCCTGCCGGGAGGGGTCGTCCGCTCACAGGCCATTCGTTTCGGACTGGCCGAAGGTGCCAGCATCCTCCTTTACGAACGCATTCCGAGGGGCCCGGTGGTCATCCGCCGGGGCCTGCAAGAGATCGCCATCGGGCGGGCACTTGCCCGCTCCATAACAGTAGATTCGGAGTAATCGGCTATGGACAGGAAGAGAACCTGTCACGGGGCAGGACGGCCGGTTAGCCTGGTTGCCGGCGCCCGTCTGGTGCTGGCCGGAAACCCCAATGTAGGCAAATCGGTGGTGTTCAACCACCTCACCGGCAACTACGTGGACGTATCCAATTACCCGGGAACTACGGTAGAGGTCCTAAGAGGCCGCTACCAGTCCTGGGAAGTGGTGGACACCCCAGGCATATACGGGGTTTCGTCGTTTAATGATGAGGAACGCGTGGCCCGGGAGGTAATCCTGGACGCTGGCGTAGTGCTCAACGTGGTTAATGCGACTCACCTTGAGCGTGACTTGTTTTTAACATTGCAGCTGGCCGACATGGGCATCCCACTGGTGGTGGCCCTCAACATGATGGACGAGGCCGCCCGGGCCGGCCAGCATATTGACGTGGCAGCCCTGGAAGAAGCCATCGGCGTGCCCGTGGTACCTACCGTGGCCGTCACCGGCCAAGGTCTGGCTGAACTGGAACAGGTCATTGCAGCAGCGCGTCCTGGGCGGGTCGCACCGCAGCTCCAAGAGCAGTTGGAAACGTTGAGCAAGACGGCCGGGAGCCGGGCCCGGGCCCTCCTGATCCTGGAAGACGACGCTCCTGCCCTGGAGGCCGCCGGGCTGGCGCCGGGCGGCAGGCGCGATGAAATCTACCTGGAGCGCCGGGAACGCGTGGACCGGTTGGTGTCGGCCTGCGTTACCCGTTCCGGAGGCGGACGTTCCTTCTCGGCGCGGCTGGGCCGGTTGGCGGTGAACCCGCTCACTGGCCTTCCCTTGCTTACCGCCGTCATAGTGGCGGCATACTACGCCATCGGCGTGTTAGCGGCCCAGACGGTGGTGGATTTCACCGAGGGGACCCTCATGGAAGGTTACTACGTCCCGTGGATCCAGGAGTTGGTGGGACGTTTCTTCAGCGAGACATCGGCGCTGGGTGCACTTTTGGCAGGTGAGTTTGGGCTTTTGACCATGACCGTCACCTACCTCTTAGGACTCCTGCTGCCACTGGTCGCCGGGTTTTACCTGATCATGGCCATTTTGGAGGACTCCGGGTACTTGCCGCGCGTGGCGGTGCTGGCCGACCGCGCCCTCAACACCGTGGGCCTCAACGGCCGCGCCGTCATCCCCATGATCCTGGGCTTTGGCTGCGTGACCGTGGCCACCATTACCACGCGCCTTTTGGGAAGCCGGCGCGAGCGCACCATCGCCGTTTTTCTCCTGGCGCTGGCCATTCCCTGTTCGGCCCAGCTTGGGGTCATCGCCGGGCTCATCGCGCCCTTGGGCGCCAGGTACCTGGTGTTCTACCTTCTGACCGTGCTGGTGGTGTTCACAGTAGTGGGCACGGCCCTCCACCGCGTGTTGCCGGGCAGGCCCACCGACCTGTTTATCGACCTGCCGCCGCTGAGGCTGCCCCGGCCTGGCAACATCGGGGTCAAGACCTTCAACCGCACGTGGGCCTTTATCCGGGAAGCAGGACCGCTGTTTGCCTACGGCTCCCTGGCCATTGGAGTGCTGGACCTGGCCGGGCTCCTGGCGACCATACAGGCAGCAGTGGCTCCCATCACCACCGGGTGGCTGGGGCTACCTCCCCAGACGGCCAATGCCTTCATCATGGGCGTCGTCCGGCGCGACTTCGGCGCCGCCGGCCTTTATGACCTGGCCCTCAGTCCCGGCCAGACCCTAACTGCCTTGATTACCATCACCTTGTTTGTGCCCTGTATCGCTTCGATGCTAATTATCAGCAAAGAACAAGGCAAGCGCCAGGGCGCCGTGATGTGGGCAGCCGCCTTCTCCATCGCCTTCGTGGTGGGAGGCGTAGTCAAGCATGTCCTGGCACTGGTGGGGTGGTAGGGTGGTTTGCGCGCGGTGCGGTTACCGGGGGCCGGGCACTTCTTTGGCCCGTTGCCCCCGGTGTAATCACGCGATGTCCTGCGGCGGCCACTGCGCAGATTGTGCCCTAGCTAGCGTGGCTTCTGCCCCTCGATCCACTCGCTTCCGTCTTCCCAGACTTCCTTTTTCCAGATGGGGACGGTCTCCTTGATCCTGTCGATAACGTAAGAAGCGGCGGCGAACGCAGCCTTCCGGTGGGGTGAAGCCGCACTGATGATGACCGAGGGCTCGCCCACTTCCAGGCGACCGGTGCGGTGGGCAACTGCGACCGAAACGCCCGGCCACTGGTCTTCGGCTTCCCTGCGCACGGCCTCCAGCCGCTCCAGCGCCATCTCCGGGTATGCCTCGTACTCCAGGTACAAGGTGCGGCGGTCTTGGGTGATGCCCCGCACCACACCTAAGAAGGTGACAATGGCCCCCGCCCGCTCTGAGGCCACCACGGCTTCCAGTTGCCGGGTGTCCAGTGGTTCGGTTGTGAGCCACGCCCGGGCCACGGCACCACCGCTCACCGGTGGGATCAGGGCCACCTCGTCGCCATCATGTAGCACCACGTCCTGGCTGGCGTAGGCGCGGTTGACCGCCAGCACTGAACGCCTGGCCAACTTTTCCAGCGCCGGGTACAGTCGCACCAGCTCGTCCAGGACCCGGCGGCCGGTGCTCTCCGGCGGCAGTTCGAGTTCCAGATCCCGGGCCTGGGCTGCGTCGGCCAAAGCGGCAAACAATTTCACCTTTACCAGCATGCACAGCATCTGCCTTTCTCCTGTTTAGCCCACTACCTCCTGGATGACCCTAAGGAAGTTCCCTCCTAGGACCTTGAGCACCTGCTCATCAGTATACCCCCGGCGCAGAAGCTCCCCGGTTATGAGCGGCAGCTGGGAAGCGTCGTCCATAACCCCGGTGCAGTGGGGCGGGACACCGTAGCCGTCGAAGTCCGAACCCAGCCCGGCGCAGTCGATGCCGGCCACTGTGGCAATGTGGTCGATGTGGTCAACCAGCCGCACCAGGGAAGCCTGGCCCCGGATCTCCACGAAGTTGGGGGCAAACACCACGCCCACCACGCCGCCCAGGCGGGCCATGGCCCGGAGCTGGTCATCATTGAGGTTCCTGCGGTGGTTGGAAAGGGCATAAGCATTGGAATGAGAAGCGATGATGGGAGCGGTGGTGTGCTCCACCACGCTCCAGAAGGAAGCCTCGGCCAGGTGAGACACATCCACCAGCATCCCCAGATCGTTCATCTCTCGCACCACTGTGACGCCAAACTGGGACAACCCGCCCTTGGCTCCCACCTCGCCGGCGCCGTCGGCGATATCGTTGCGCTCGTTCCAGGTCAGGCCCATGGCCCGGACGCCCAGACGGTGGAACATCCGCAACAGGGCCAGGTCACCCTCGATGGCCTCCCCGCCCTCGATGCTGAGCAAGGCCGCTACGTGGCCCTGACGCTTGGCATCGCGGATGTCCTGGGCCGAGGTGGCCAGGACCAGGCCCTCGGTCATAGCCAGCTGGCGGTGGAATTCATCCAGAAATTGCAGCGTGCGCCGGGCGGCGCGGGCCGGCTTGAACTGGGGCTCGATGTACATGGCAAAGAACTGGCAGGTCACCCCGCCCTCCCGCAGGCGGGGCAGGTCGATGTGACCCTCCTTGGACCTGTGCGCCAGGTCTCGCTTGCCCAAGAGGGTGCTCATGAGGGTGTCGCAATGGGCATCGATCACGATGGCCCGGTCGTGGAGTTCGCGGGCCGCTGGGCTGTTTTTGGCAGTCATCGAGTCGCTCCCCTCAGTAACTGTTCTGTCCCTGATTCGACTTGGCCCTGTGGTGCTCCTGCCGGGGTATGCTCTCGTCAGGGCTGGTAAGCTGGTTTCAGACCCAGAAAAACCCCGGCAGGTTACCCGGGCACGGCGGCGAAATCTCAAGTAGCGAACTGCCCGGGTCATCCGCGGCCGAACTGGGGTGATGAGGGTGAAGTTGGCCTGCTCAACTGGCTCGCCGGCTCCGGCACTGGGGGGGCACTTTCTGGGACCTGGAGGTAGCGCTACAGGCGGCATCGGTGCTTGCCGTTCCACTAGAGCTGGCAGTGCTGGCAGAGTGGTGCCCGTGCTTTCCGCCTCTTAGCCCCACATCCGCGGATTGGGAGCTGGTGACGCGCTACCATCCTGCCGGCATAGTAAGTCTGGTGAAGACACTGGGACTGGAGGTAGCCACGGTTCACACCAGCCGGGACGTGGCCCTCCTGGTCTCGCACCCGGACCCGGTCTACCGGGCCCAGGGCCGGACGGAACTGGAGAATGCCCGGTACTTGACACGGGCCCTGGGAAGCGGGCGCATGGTGGTCCATGCCTGGGATACCTATGCTACCACACTGGAAGCAGGAAGCTTGGCCCGGGCACTCCTGGAGGCGGGAGCCCGTCCAGGGGAGCTTAGCATTGAGAACCTACCTCTTTCCGCCCCGGCGCGGCAAGCCGACGTGGTGTTGGAGCTTTGGCTACCCTGGGAGGAGAGCCGGGCATCACCCTGGATCTGAACTGGTCGTCGCTTTATGGTAACTTCCATGAGTATTTGCCCCTGGTGAACCTCATCGCTAACGTGCATATTCAAACCGTCCTGGAAGGCAAGGTACTGCGTCCCACCCGGGGGGAGCTGGATGTGGGACTGGCGCTCATGCAGCTGAGGGATGCCGGCTATGACGGGCAGTATACCCTGGAACTGGGACGCCCCCGGTCCGTGGATGACTTCCTTAGGGCCCTGGTCTTCATCTCCCGGATCCTGGCCTGAGCAGCTTGCCGGGGTCAGTTTCCAAGACAGAGAGACGGAAGGTGAGCAAGTTAAGCAGCGCATCCAGCCAGCCGCATGGCATGCCACCTGGTGGCCCCTGGACATTGACGGAGTCGGCCAGCCCAGTGATGGCGCACAGGTAACCGGGGTTGGTAAGTGAAAGCTGGTCGCCGGTTGCGCTCCTGTCCCTGGTGCCGCCCGGCACTGGCAGACCGGGCACCAACCTGGCGGTAATCCGGAAAGTTAGATGAGGCAGTCCGCTGACCTTGTATCCTAGGAGCCGGGCCAACCAGGCACCCGGTATCGATCGTTTCCTCAGCACAAAAGCGCAGCATTAACTCAGGATGAGCTGCTGAATCTGATAGACGCATACCGGATTGTGTGATAGTACACAAAGGACGCCGGGAGATCGGCAGTCCTGCTGCTCCCGGTGAATCCCGGTGCCTCCAGTGGGGAAAAAGGTATAAGCAGGACTCGTAGCGAATACCGGGGCGACAGGTAGCGGCAGATTATCAAGGCGCTTTGCGCCCGGTGCTTGGCATTGAACGCTAACCTGTAGTTTCCCAAACAGGAGCGATAGGAAGCACATGCACCTTCCGGCACTTCAGATAGGGAAGAAGCGGGCCAAGACCTGCATTATCCAGGGAGGGATGTCTATTTGCATCGCCCTGGCCCCCCTGGTGGCGGCCGTGGCCAGCGAGGGCGGCGTGGGTACCATTGGCGGAATGGGCATTCCCCCTAACGAGCTCAAGACCCAGATACGGGCAGCCCGGCACATGACAACCGGCATCGTCGGAGTCAACCTCATGTATGTAGGCGCGCTATTTGACCAGCTTCTGGATGTGTGTATCAATGAAGGCCCGGACTACGTGGCCATCGGTGCCGGGTTCGCCCGCGGGCCCTTTGCCAAGCTAGAGGAGCACGGCATCCCGGCTTTTGCCATCATCAGTTCCCCCAAGGCCGCCCGCATCATCACCCGCACCCCGGGGGTCACTGGAGTGGTGGTGGAAAGCGGTGAGGCCGGCGGCCACCTGGGCCCCAAGGATCCCACCATCTCCACCTGGGACCTTTTCCCCGAGGTGCTCCGGGAACTGCGCGAATGCGGCTTTTCGGGACCAGCCATTGCTGCCGGGGGGCTACTCGACCGTAAGGACATCGACCGGGCCCTGGCCATGGGCGCCGACGGGGTGCAATTGGGTACCCGGTTTGCCATGTCGGTGGAGTCATCAGCCTCGGAGCCCATGAAAGAAGCATGGCTCAAGGCCACCGGCAGCCAGGTAGAGTGGTGGAGTCCCACCGGTTATGCCTCCCGGGCCATCGTGCCCCACAACGACGAGAAGCTCCCCCGGGTCGACGGGGTCACCGTGCATTGCGAAAGCTGCCTCAAGATCTGTTCACACCGGGACAACCGGTCCCAAAGTCACTGCATCCGGCAGGCGCTCATCAACTCCCACCGGGGTTTGGTCGAGAACGGGCTGGTGTTTTGCGGTTCGCGGGTAGGCGAGATCCACGATATCCTCACGGTCAAAGAGATCTTCCAACGCCTTACCAGCTGAATGCTGTTGCCGGCCAGTTGCGCCCGGGCCACCGGGCGTTTTTGCTTAAGGCGTGACCCTGATACTTTCTACCACCGTCTGGGGAGAATATGCGCGAGGTGGAGATCATGGCAGAGCACACACAGCGCAAGCCCTGGCCACGGTTGCGCGCCCGGATGACCAAGGTAATGCCGGTGGCCTGGGCCTCTTTGATGCGGGCAGGCCGGGCCATCAGACCTACGTGGGAATGGCTACAGCAAGCGGACCGGCGCCTGGATGCCCGGCTGGAACCGACCCGCCTCAGGGGTGAGGCCCGCCTACGGCAGGGGTGGGAATGGCTGTGGGCCATGGACGAGCGGCTAGAGGCCAGGTTCCTCCCGGTGCAGGAACGAGCGCAGAACCAGCTGGGAGAATGGTGGGCATGGCTTTGGGACCTAGACCACCGGGTCCAAGCGAAATTGCACCCGGCGGGCGAACGCCTGCGGAGGCGTTGGAGAAAACTACTCCGGGCCTACCCGGCGCTGGATCGAGCGGCCAGCCGGATGGAAACCCTGTTTACCCACTTCGCCGGCATCCTGGCGGCAACCACGAGGTTTGCCGGCGCTCGTTGGCCGCGCGGCTGGCGACCCAGCTGGCCGCCCCACAAGCCGGTGGACTGGGTAGCCGCGGGTGCGCTTTTGCTGGTGCTAGTGGCAGCGCTGCCGGCCGGCCCACAGCCACTTCCCCGTCCCGCCCCGGTGCCCGTGCGACGGCCGTTGGAAGTCATAGGGTATTTCGAAAACGGCGTAGGCGGCATCTTCGTCCCGTCTTTCCCGGTGCTCAGGCAGCAGCAACACCTCATCGACACCGTGGCCCCTTTTTGGTACTCCGTGGACTGGGAGGGCAAAGTGGTATTCCCCCGGCAATTGCCCGAAGTGGTTAGCTTCGCCCGCCAAAACGGCATGCGACTCATCCCACTGGTCAACAACATAGTGGCGCCCAAGGCCGACAACGCCCGCATGATCGCCACCCCGCAAGCCCGGGCCAAGACCGTGGCCAACCTGGTTTCCCTGGTGGAGACCCAAGGATACGACGGCCTCAACATTTACTTCCCCTGGTTGGGGCCGGAGGCCCGGGACAATTTCACCGCCTTCATTACCGACCTGGGAAGTGAGCTCAGGGGCCGCAACCGGCTGCTGGCCGTGTCGGTCTACCCTCGGGAAGGCAGCAGTGCAGAGGTCCACGGCCATTTTGATTACGCCGCCCTGGCCCGGGCCGCCGACTACCTCATACTCATGGCCTACGACCACCACTGGGAAGGAAGCGAGTCGGGTCCCACGTCTCCCCTGCCCTGGGTCCGGGAGAACGTGATATCGGCCTTGCAGGATGTGCCCGCCGACCGGCTGGTCCTGGCCACGGGCCTGTTCGGCTATGACTGGACGGTCCCGGCCCGGGCCGGTGTGACCCAGTACCTGCCCAGCAAGGATGCGACGGCCCGGGCCCGGCGTCTGGGGGTGGCGGTGCGGCGGGACGACCAGTCCGGGCAACCGTTCTACAGGTACCGGGCGGGCAACCTCAACCATCAAGTCTGGTACGAGGACCTAGAGAGTTTCGACGAAAAACTCGCGCTAGCCCTGGAACACGGCCTGAGGGGTATCGCTCTTTGGCGCTTGGGTTTCGAGGAAGGCCGGCTGTGGGCCACCATCCAACAGCAGCTCGGCAGGCGCTAGCGCCCGGAGAGCCCGGCCGTAACCGCCACCACTTCGGCCAAGAGCTTTATCCCCCGTTCCACCAAGGGTTGGCCCATGAGGTAGGTGCCGGCCTCTACCAACAGAAGCCCCGGGTCTAGGTCCTGGTTGTAGGTGCCCCGACCCATGAAAAGCCCTTTGAACAGGTCCGGGTAAAGACCGGCACCCACCGCCATGAGCCGCCGGGCAAACAGGATGTTGCCGCGCTGGAGCGGGTTGCTCCTCCCTATCACCAGCATCAGCTGGGACACTTCCTGCCCGTCGATGCTAGTCCGGTAAAAGCGGGCCGGGACCGCGTCCCGGTGCAGGTCAAATGTGGCGTAGGGCCGGTGATTCCGGATCAAGTTGAGGGCCGTGCGCCGGGAGCGGCTGTAGGCTCCGGCGTCGTGGGGGTCGTGGGGCGTGCGGCTGTGGATGACGGTAAAGCCCTGCTCCTCCAGGGCCTGGGCGAAGACCGCTCCGACCTGGATGATCCCTCCGTTGGCCCACACGCTGTGGGTGCCCTGGGTGGGCACGAAGGACTCGGCCGAGTGGGTGTGGTAAACGGCGATGGTCCGGGCCGTGGTGGCCAGCGGCAAGGCCAGCCCGGGGCCTGCCAGGGCCACACCCGGCTGCCCTGGATCCGGTTGCTGGTCAAACTGGGCTACAGGCGCCTCTTCCAGGTAGGCGATGCGGCGGGAGACCCTCTGCACCACGTACCTGGTATCCGGACCCGTCCAAAGCTCATCACCGCGGTATACGGGCAGCGTAGTGGCCCACAGTTCCTCGCCAGCGGCGTTGACCAGCGTGGTATATACCCTGCGCTCGACCCGGTCGCGGAAGAAGGGATTGTAGACGTTGAGCGGGGTATATACCATGGCCAGCACCAGGAGGGCACCCAGAAACGCCCCCAGCGGGACCAGCCGCCTGCGGTCTCTGGTCAAGGGCTTCACACTGCCTTCCAAGCAGGATTCAGCAAGTAATTTGCCCTTCGAGCCGCCGGTGGATGCATGGCCCCGGCTCCCAGGGAACCATAGGCCACAAGGAGGCTTGAGCATGGACGCAAAGACCACAGTAGTCCTGGGAGGCGGTTCAGGCGGCATAGTGGCAGTGAACCGGCTCAGGGAGAACCTGCCCCGTGGTCACCGGGAAGTGCTGGTTGACAGGAGATCCGAGCAATCCTTTGCACCATCGTACCCATGGGTAGCACTGGGAAGTCGCCGGCCGGAGGACATCTCCAGGAAGCTGGAAGTCCTCCAGCAAAAGGGGATCGACTTTGTCCAGGCCGAGGTGACTGGCATCAACTGCCACCGCCAACAGGTGGAGACAGACGGCGGCAGCATTGGTTATGACTGCCTTATCATCGCGCTGGGCGCTGAGCACCACCCGGGCGAAATCCCGGGGTTTTCCCAAGAAGCCTACAACATCTACGAGCTGAACGGGGCGCTAAAACTGCGGGACCGCCTGGAGGATTTCAGCGGCGGGACGGTGACCGTTTTCATCTCCCGGCTGCCCATCAAGTGCGAGGGCGCCCCCTACGAGATCTCCGTGCTTGTCCACGATCACCTGACCCAAAAGGGTATGCGTGACCGGGTCCGGTTGCAGGTGGTCACGCCTGAGGCGCGCCCGGCATTGAGTTTGACGGACGCCGTAGGCCGGGACATCCTTGATATGCTGCGACAGCGGGGTATCGACTTCCTCCTCAATCACACCGTGGCATCCATCAAGCCCGGGCGGCTGGTACTGGCCGACGGCACGGAGATCCTTTCGGATCTCCTGATCGGGCTCTCGGCTCACCGGGGCAACCCCGCCTGCCAGAACGGTCAGCTCACCAACCACGAAGGCTGGGTCGACGTGGACCCGATGACCATGGCCACCAAGTATGAGAACGTCTGGGCCATTGGGGATGCTGCGGTTATCCGCCTGCCCGGGCGGGCCGGGATGTTGCCCAAAAATGGTGCCCTGGCCCACACCTGCAGGGTAGCGTAGCAGCGGACTACGCTCGGGCCAGCATGCTGGGACGGAGGACAGGGATCAAATTCCAGGGGCGAGGCGCGTGCATCATGGACGTGGGGAGGGGCAAGGGTCGCCACATAGCGGCGTCATTCTACGTGAAGTCCCCCAACGCCACCATCTATAGCGAAAGCAGGCTCTGATGCATGGAGAAGGTCCTCACCGAGCAGTTTTGGCTCTACCGCTGGTTTTGACTTGGGCCACCAGCTGAGGATCAGGCCCGGGCAGACAGCCTTGGGCCATAGCAGTAGAAAGGACAGTTTTTGTGGCCGGGGGGGGGGGGGACATCCAGTCGGTGTCCGGTCGCGCCGACCCGGACCCGGTTGGCAGACGGCCAGGATCAATGCCCGGGGGTTCCGCTTGCTCACCCCAGCCCACGGCCATGACCCGCAAAACCGGGTAACATCCCGGCGATTCTTGGCCGCTACTTACCCAGGCGGTAGGTAACGGCTCCCAGCATCCCCGGTCCCCCGTGGACGGCCAGGGCCGCGCCCATTTCGGTCACGATGGGTTCTTCTACAACATGGATGCGCTTTTGCAGGTCGGCGCAGAATCTACGGGCCTCGTCGTGGACCTTGGAGTAGATGACCGCCAGGCGGACCTTCCGGCCCCGGGCCGCCTCCTCTACCAGCTCGGTGACCCTGCTCATGGCCTTGGGATAGGTACGGACCCGGTCGATGGCTGTCACCAGGCCATCCTTCATGGTCAGGATGGGTTTTATGCTCAAAAGCGAGCCGAGCACGGCCATGCCCGCCCCCACCCGGCCGCTCCGGCGCAGGTATGCCAGCGTGGGGACGGCAATGTATGGAGAGATGCGCTCTCTTGCGCCGGACACTACCCGGAGCACCTCTGCCTTGGTACAGCCGGCCATGGCTGCCCGGGCAGCCTCCAGCACCATGAATCCCAGGGCCATGGACGTAAACCCGGAGTCCACCACTTCAATGTCATCGTCTGGAAAAGTCTGCCGCGCCAAGTTGGCGGATTGTACTGTCCCGCTGGCCTTGCCGGTCACGTGGATGGATATGACGGATTGGAACCTTTCCACCGCCCAGTGGTAGGCTTGGACAAAGTCGCCGGGGGGCGGCTGGGAAGTAATGGGCTGTTCTCCCCGCTCAAGCCGGTGGTAGAACTCATCGGGGGAGATGTCAACCCCTTCCTTGAAGCTCTCGTGGCCGAATTGGATACTGATGGGAATCTCCTGGATGCCCAAGCTCTTGACGAGCTGGCGAGGCAGGCTGGCGGTGCTATCGGTGACGATCCCGACCGGCAGTTTCACGGGGACGCCTCCTCTGCTAAAGGCGAGTTTCATGCTTGCCTAAAGCTTCGGGCCCACGTGGCAACTTCCTGCATAAACTCCCCGTCTATTGGCTTTTTGCATGGGCTTGGTGTAGACAATGGCCGGGTTGGGGCGGGTACAGACCTCGAGTCCATAGCTACCCGTAAAGGCGGGCGTGGTGATCGTGGTGGTCCCGCTGGATTTCCAAAAACAGGTACTTCAGCTCCTGGCAGGAAGTCTCCGGGGCCAGGGTGTTGTACAGGGCCGTGGCTGCCCCTTCGTCCTTCATGATGTCCCAGGCGATCCTCTCTTCACTCAGGGCCGTCAAAAGCACACCCTCCCGTCTTCCGGCTGTGAATGCTGGCTATCCACTCGGCCTGGTCTGGCACGTTATCCCGCCTGTGGGTGTTGCCGATGTTCGCTGGAGACTTCAACTCTCGAGCAGGCTAGTTGGGCCGTCCCAGCCGGCTGGAGATGGCATCCAGCATCTTCAGGTGCTTGTCCTGTAGCGCCCGGATCTCGAAGATCAGCTGCCTCAGCTGGGGTTCCCGCACCAGGCCGGAGTAATGCTCCAGCTTATCGCGGCAGCCCCGTTCGAAAACCCGGGCATCGGCCGTCAAGTCAGAGTCCCGAGCCACGCTGACACCTCCCTGGTGACAGGGTACCCCAATGCCGACCGGGCTATGGCGGTACCAGGCTATCAAGATTCCAAAGAGGTTGCTTACGCCCCGGATCTTGCCCAGAAAGGGCCAACCGTGAGGACGGGACCGTGCCAACCCTTTTGCTTCCATGCTCCCTCCTGCCGTACCGAGGCAGGAAACTCCGAGGTCGAACGGGAACATTTCGATATCCGCAAATAAGCTATACAGGAGGTCCTCCGTTGGCAACCCGCGCCATCCCGCACGCTCAAGCACGGCCCATCCGCCTGGCCGTGCTGGCCCTGGCCTGGCCCGTCATGACCGAAATGGCCCTGCAGACTCTCACCCAGATGGTGGACATGGCCATGGTCGGTCGCCTGGGGGCCACGTCCATAGCCGCCGTGGGCATCAGCTTCCGCCCCCTGTTTATCGGCCATGCCATCTTCCTCGGCCTGGGTACCGCCGCCACCGCCATGGTCGCCCGCTTCATCGGTGCCGGGGAAAAGTCCCAGGCCAACCACGCGGCCGAACAGGCTCTGCTGAGTTCCTTGGCCCTGGCCCTGGCTTTCGGGGCAGCCTTGTGGCTGTGGTCGGACCAGATCATCATCGCCATGGGCGGCACAGGCATGCTGGTGGCTCTCGGAGGTGCATACATCCGGGGACTGGCGCCGGGCATGGTTTGCATGCTCATGTCCATCATCCTCACCTCCTCCCTGCGCGGGGCAGGAGATTCCCGCACCCCCATGCAGGTGAACCTGGTGGCCAATGTCATCAACGTGTTTGGCAACTATGTGCTCATCTTCGGGCACTTCGGTTTTCCCCGCTGGGAAGTATATGGCGCCGCGGTGGCCACTTCTTTCGCCCGCGCGGTGGCGCTGGCCGCCCTGCTGGTGATCGCCGTCCGGGGGAAAAAGGCCGTGAGTATATCCCCCGGCCGCCTGGCCAGGCCCGACTGGAACCTGATCCGCAGGATGTTCAGGATAGGCATGCCCGCAGCCTTGGAGCGGGTAGTGCTCAGCGTGGGGCTGGCCGTTCACCTAAGGTTGGTAACGGGACTGGGCACCGTGGCCATTGCCGCCGCCACACTGGCCGGTAACGTGGAACAGCTGTCTTTTATGCCGGCCCTGGGGTTTTCCGTGGCCTCCTCGGCGCTGGTCGGCCAAAGCCTCGGCGCCCGTGACCCGGCCCGGGCCCGGGCCGCCGCCTGGGAAAGCACCCGGCTATGCGCGGTGTTCATGGGTGCCATGGGCCTGGCCTTTTTCCTTTTCCCCACCGGGTTTCTTAGGTTGTTCACTGACGACCCCCTGGTGCTGGCGCCCGGCGCCACGCTTTTACGCATCGTGGCACTGGCGCAGCTACCCACGGCGCTGGCCCAGGTACTGGCCGGCGGGCTGCGCGGCGCCGGCGATACCTCCTCTGTCCTCTACATCACCTTGGTCTCTACCGGGCTTTGCCGCATCGGCCTGACCTTCCTTCTCGTCATCATGTTGGGGTACGGTCTCAGCGCCGCCTGGCTGGCTGTGGTGGTGGACTGGGGCTTGCGGGCGTTCTTGGCCTGGAGGCGTTTTGAAGCCGGTAATTGGCAGCACACTCGAGTGTAAATCCCGGCAGGATTGTTGGACTATTGAGTAGAATTACGGGAGCAACCCATACCCTGAGGAGGTATATGTTGCGTCCGGTATACCTAATTGCTGGTGGCCTGGCCCAGGCTACATCCTTGGAGCCCGCACGCGACTACCGGTTTCTCGTGCGGGAAGCTTTCGATTACGCCTGTGCCAGCGTTCCCCGGCTCTCTCCTGCCCAGGTTGATACCTGCGTGGCTTCGGTGTTCTGCGACCAGCTTTCGCGCCAGCTGGCTGCAGCCAGTTTTGCCGCCGATCACCTGGGGCTGCCGCCCCGCCCGGTGATCCGTGTGGAAGCCGGTGGAGCCAGTGGCGGCGCGGCGCTGCAGGCCGGGTGGGCCGAGGTAGCCTGTGGCCGGGCCGATCTTTGCCTGGTGTTCGGCTTTGACCAGGTGTCGCTGCTCCTTGCCGAGCAGGCCAGAGAGGTGCTCGCCCAGGAACACGACCTCAACTTCGACCACCCGTTGGGCGCCTCTGGACCCGTGCAGGCCTCGCTCATGGCCCGGCGCCACATGCACAGGTTCGGCACTACCGAGCACCATTTGGCCAGTATAGCCGCGAAGAACCTCTCCCATGGCCGGCATAACCCCTTCGCCCGCCGGTCCGGGGAATATACGGTCGAGCAGATCCTGGCTTCGCCCCGGGTAGCCGACCCATTGACCGGACTCCAGGTGGCCCCGGAAGTCGATGCCGCCGCAGTGTGCCTCCTGGCATCGGCCAAGACGGCCGCCCGGTTGTGTTCGTGCCCGGTGCGCATGGCCGGCCTGGGACGGGGCAGCGAATACGCCCGGCTGGCCGACCGGCCCCGCGGGGACGTGCTGCTCTTGCCCCATGAGCACCCGGTGGACTACCGGGGTGTAAATTTCCCCGGGGTGCATTCCTCCCGGGCCGGACGGCAGGCCGCGCTCCAGGCTTACACCATGGCCGGCATCAACGACCCAGTGCACCAGGTGGATCTGGCCGAGGTAGATGACCGGACCACCTTCGGAGAGCTTTTGGCCTGTGAGCAATTGGGGTTCTGCCGCATCGGTGACGGCGGGCGCCTGGTGGCAGAACAGACGTCGTGGGCCAACGGCAGTCTTCCAGTGAACCTTTCCGGGGGCTTGCTGTCCTTGGGAGTAGCAGCCGGCTCCAGCGGTCTCATCCAGGCCATGATGGCCCTTTGGCAACTACAGGGTGCCGTCGCCCACCACTGCCGGGGTGACGGCACTTTGCAGGTGGAAGGGGCCAAGATCGCGGTGGTCCATTCCAGCAACTACTCGGGATCGCTGGCTACCGTCACCGTGCTCAGGAAGGAGGACTGACTGTGCCACCCCAAGATCGCCGGCAAGGCACTCTTGTGTACGGGCTGGACCCACTGGTGGTGGATGCTTCCCAGCAGCTGGACTACCTGCACTCGTATGACCAGGACTCGGAGTTCTTCCTCGGGCTGGCGGCCGGGCGCCTCATGGGCTCGGCCTGTCCGGTATGTGGGTACCGGCACGCCACTCCCCGAGCCCACTGCCTGTCTTGCGGGGCCCGGACCAGATGGTACCAGTTACCGTCCCGGGGCACCGTGCACAGCTGGACGGTCTACCATGGTCCTGATGGTCCCGTGCAGATGGTGCTGGTGGAGTTTGAGGATGCCGAAGGCCTGCTCCTGGCCCGGTACCAGGGAGACACCCCGGACATCGGGATGACCGTGGAAGTTCGCTTCCTTAGGGTTTCCCGGTTTTGCGTCACCGACATGTACTTCGTCCCGGTGTCGCCGGCTCCGGAATAGTACGGGCACCTTCCCGGTAGATATTACCGGGAGGGATGCCCGTTGTTCATCAGGGTCAACCGCAAAGCCGCCTGCCTGTTCCTGGCGATCTGCCTGCTAGCAGCGACGGTCTATGGCTACCGGGTGTGGGCCGGGCACGAACGGCCCATTCACGTGCAACGTTCCTGGACTGCCCCGGGCACCGACCTGCCCATGTTCTATGTGACTACCCCTCACCGCCAGATAGCCCTGACCTTCGACATCAGCTGGGGAACCCAAATGTTGCCGCTGGTTCTGCCCGTGCTGGCCGAACACCATGTCAAATCCACCTTCTTTCTCTCCGGCCCGTGGTCCGAGCGCCACCCCGAGCTAGTGCGCAGCATCGTCCAGGCAGGTCACGAGATCGCCAGTCACGGGCACAAGCACGACAACCTGAGCCGCTATGACCGGGAGTATATCGCCGCCAACATTTCCACCGCCCATAACATCCTCAAGAACCTCTCGGGCCAGACTCCCCGGTTTTTCCGGCCCCCTAACGGCGACTACGACGACCTGGTGGTGGCCACGGCCCGGGAGCTGGGTTACGAAACGGTCATATGGGCGGTGGACTCCCTGGACTGGAAAAACCCCGGGGTGGAGTTCATGGTCGACCGGGTGCTCAAGCAGTCGTTCAGGGGCGCAATCGTGCTGTTCCACGCCAGCGATTCCTGTAAACAGACCCACCTTGCCCTGCCCCAGGTCATCACCAGGCTCAAAGAAGCAGGCTACTCCCTGGTAACCCTGGGCGATCTGCTGAGGGGAGGGACGCCGGCCCGGGACGACCCGCGCGGGAGGAAAATTCCTCCAGTAACGGACTAAGGACCCGGGCCCGCAAAGCCCGTTTCCCGGCGCTCTCAGCGGGCAGCGACCCAGTTGCCGGTGCTCCTGCCGAATGGCCTCGCGGTGCTCCCGGCTCAGCGCCCGCAGCTCCGCGTTGACCTCCTTGGGCCTGGCCTGCCGGCCCTTCTCCCACCGCTCTCCTCACTCTCCCAGCTTCTCCTCCAGCTCACGCCAGCGGGCAGGGTCCAGGCCGGGTTGCTTGAGTTCATCGGCCCATCGGCGCATGTGCGCGTCCAAGGGGACCTCCCCGATCTAGCGCTGGGCCAGGAGCTCGCGGCGCTCCCGCCGCAAGGCGTTCATGCGTTGCGTACGGTCGTAAGCCGCCTTTTCCGCCTTGGAACGTGGGTCGGCGTCGAGGGGTTGATGATTGCTTCTCGTCTGCAGTCTCGCCAGTTCGTCCTCGTCCATCAAGTCGGCCACCAGGGGGTTGAGGACATGCTGGCAGTTCGGGTATACGGCGGGAGACCGACCTCCTGAGCACCCGGCCAGTCTTTGCGTCGTGCAACCTGGAGGGTTGCCCGGTGGCGGTGGAGGTGTTCAGCGGTGATACTACCGACCCCCGCACGTTGGCCACACAGGTCGAGAAGGTTCGCCAGCGCTTCGGCCTGCAGCGAGCGGTGCTGGTGGGCGGCCGGGGGCTCTTGACCGCAGCCCACATCAACGAGAAACTGCAGAGGATACCCGGGCTGGGCTGGATCACAGTTTTACGGGCTCCGGCCATCCAAGAGTTGCGCGCGGGCGGGAACTTGCAGTTGACCCTGTTCGACCAGCGCGACCTGGCTGCCATCACCGACCCAGCCTACCCGGGCGAACGGCTGGTGGTATGCTGCAATCCCCGGTTGGCGGAGGAGCGGGCACGCAAACGGCAAGCCCTGCTGGCCCTGACCGAGCGGGAGGTGGATAAGATCGTGGCCGCCACCACCCGTGCCCAGCGACCTTTGCGCGGCGAGGCAAGCGGATCGGTCTAGATCTCATGGCAGCACTGGCCTTTGGTGCAGCGTCACCGGCAGCGCAGTAGACAGGACTCGCGGCACTCGCGCGTTGATGGTGGCAAAGTGAAGGCGCCATCCCCACTCACGCCGGTTCCAGACCGGGGTGCCGTTCCTTCGGGGGCTCTTGGCCGGCACCTTGCGCCTGTTCTCCCAGCATGCGTCGCTCTTGCACCAGAAAAAAGAGCAGGATGGCCGTGACCCCGGCCAACCCGGCCGCGCCGGCGTAAACCCAGGGTCCACCTCTCTCCACCACCATGCCGAACACAGGCGGGCCGCTGGCGGCGCCGATGTGGCGGACGGTGCCGTAGAGCGAGGTGACCAGGCCCCGTTCCTCTACCGGGGCAGAACCGGTGATGAGGGAATTGAGGCTGGGGAGCACCATGCCGTTGCCCAGGCTCATGACCACGATGGAACTCACCAGCGGGACGGGGTTTCTTAACCAGAAAGCTCCTACTAGCCCGACGCTGGCCAGCAGCATGCCCAGGGCCGAAGTCAGGCGCAGGGCCCGGGTCGAGCGGTTAGCCAACCAGCGGCCGGAAAAGAACGCGGTAAGGGCCATGACCGATACCGGAATGGCGATTACCAGGCCCAGGCCCATGCCGCGCAGGTCCTGTTCGGCCTCGAGCACATCTGAAAGGTTGGACAGGACCCCGAAATACAGAAGGAGCACCACCATGCCCGCGAGAAATGAGATCCCCAGGGAAACTAGCTTGACACCGAATACGTGCAAGAGTGCCTGCCAGTACTGGACCGGGGTCTTTTTCCTGGCGGAGCCCGAGGGTTCTTGGACTGACGTCCATACCACCGCCGCCACCGGCAGCGCCACCAGGCCGTACAGGTAAAACGGGGCAGACCAGGCCACCATGCCCAGTGCTGCGCCCACCAGAGGCGCCACTACCTTCCCGCCGCCGTTGGCGGCCTCTAGGTAACCCAGGGCGGCCCGGCGTTCCTGGCTCTGGAAGATATCGCCGGTGAGGGCCATGGCGATCTGGTAAGTGCCCCCCGCCCCTATGCCCTGGACGGCGCGGATGACCAGGATGGGGACCAGGGGCTTGGCAAACAAGAAGGAGGCAAAACCCGCAGCCGTGCCGGCCAGCCCGTAGAGCACCAGGGCAACGACGATAACGGGCTTGCGACCCAGGCGGTCGGAGAGGAAGCCCGCTACCGGGATAGTCACCCCGGCGCTGACGGAGAAGGCTGTTATGATCAGGCCCACCTGCACCTGGGTGATGTCCAGGGCCCGCTTGATGGTGGGCAGGACCGGGATTAACATGGAGTTGCCCAAGACCATGGCTGCGGCTACTGAGCAGAGAGCCGCGAAGTTCCACTGGGTCCTCGCTTCCAAACCTGCACCCCCCAAATACCCGGTTTCTATTCTCCCGGTTGCCCTTCGCACCTATGCGGGGCCGGGCCGTCTAAACACTAGCGCTGTCACATAGCTTTTTCCCAGACTCTCCAGAAAGCGGTGATGGGGACGTGAGCGCAGAGACCCGCGCTCTCTTGGGCATGGTGGGCATCCGGGTTCTGTCCGGCACCATAGAACTCAGTGCCGCCTTTCTCATGCTGAGCCTTTCCAACCTTCGTTCGGCGTTGCGCATCAACGCCGTGCTCGGGCTGGTGGGACCCGCCATTCTCGCCGGCGCCACCCTGGTGGGCGTCTCGGGACTGGCGGGCAGGGTGCCCCCTCAACGGCTGTTCCTTGTCGTGGCCGGGGTGGGGCTCGTGCTCCTGGGTACCAGGTGATGTCAGCCCAGATCGTCACCTTGCTCCTGGTGCTGTTCGTGGGCAGTCTCAGCGGCAACCACTTCCTGGTGCGCGCCTCCGGCATTCTGCTGGTGGCTGTGATACTGGACTGGACACCGGCCATGGAGTTTTTGGAGCGCGAAGGACTCGAACTGGGGATACTGCTCCTGACCGTGGCGGTGCTGACCCCACTGGCCACCGGGCACACCGGCATCAAGGAGGTAGCGTCGATCTTCATGAGCCGCCAGGGTGTAGCGGCGCTCATAGCCGGCGCCATCGCCGCCATCCTCACCGGTCAGGGCGTGGGCCTGCTCCGGACCAAGCCGGAGATCATCGTGGGACTGGCCATTGGATCCATCATCGGGGCGGCTTTTCTGGGAGGAGTTCCGGCCGGCCCGCTGGTGGCGGCGGGCTTTGCGGCCGTCCTCATGAGGCTTGGAGGAAGATAGGGTTCCGGGTCACCCCGTCCCCGCATCCTAAACCCGGTGCATCCTACGTCTATACCAGGGAGCTTGTTCCCCGGGCTTGCGATTTACCGCTGGTGCGTGCTGCAAAACCCTTCACCCTACCTGTTCTGGTCGGTTACGTTCTTTGCGGTAGAGCGTATTATGGGGAAAGCCGGGAGATGACGGGGGGGTTGCCGTGCCATCCAGCTACTACCAGGTCATACCGCACATCATGGGAAAGGTCCAGGCCGAGGCCCCCAGGTCCATCCTGGACGTCGGGGCCGGGTTCGGCAAGTACGGTGTGCTCTGCCGGGAGCTACTGGAGTTACCCCATGCCCGCTACCACAAGGCCCAGTGGCAGATCCGCCTGGACGGAGTCGAGGTCTTCCCAGGCTACCAAAACCCCATCCATGACTACGTCTATGACCGGGTGTACTACGGCGACATCCGTACGCTTTGCCCCGGTCTTCAGCAGTATGACGTGGTGCTCCTCATCGACGTGCTCGAGCACTTCCCCAAGGACGAAGGGCTGGAACTGCTCCACCGGCTGGTGCAGCATACCGGCCGGGCCATGATCATCTCAACCCCCGTGTGCCCGGCGCCGCAAGGAAGCTACCTGGGGAACCAGCACGAAGCGCACCTGAGCCGGTGGAGCATAGTGGATTTTGCCGAGTTCGACTTCACGTACCAGACCCTCATGTTCGGTGGCGAAGGAGCCCACGTTCTGAATCTCTACCCGGGCACCTCTCGCCCCCCCCGCCCGGCCGTTGACGGTATATGGCAGACAGAGCCGCCGGTAGTGCCTGGCCCCCTGGTCATCGGCTGTGTACTACCGCACCGCGGTCTAACGGGCGGCCTCAAATCCTTGCTTGAGCAGGTGCGACACCTCCGCAGGCGGGGGCACCGGGTTAGGGCTATACGCCGGGGCGGCAGCGACGAGCCTGTGTTCCCAGCCTGGAGCGATGTGCGTGCCGACGAGGAAGTCATGGTCCCTCCCGGCCGGCCACTGGCAGGCTACGTTGAAGGCTGTGACGTGGTGCTGGCTGGCTGGTACGAGCAGCTTCTCGAACTGGAGGCCAGCCGGGTGCCGGCGCTGTACTGGGAACAGGGACACGGCGGCCTCCTGGGCGACATCCACCCGGTCGAGGTAGACAGAGTGCGTTCTTACCTGGTCCACCATTACTCGCTGCCGGTCCCCTTGGCAGCCGTATCTCCCTTCGTGGCCACCCTGCTGCATTCCCGGTATAACCGCCATGCCCGGGTAGTGCCGGCAGGGGTCGACACCACCAGGTTTTGCCCGGGAGCTGGGCCTTCGCATGAACCGACCGTCCTCCTGGTAGCCAACCCCTCCCTGGCCTTCAAAGGCTGCGAAGTCGCCCTCAAGGCCCTGCAACGCGTGTGGGACGCGGGACACCGGTTCCGGGTCACCTGGGTCTGCCACACCCGTCTTCAGGTGGTGGGGGCCAGGTACCCCTTGGAGTTCGTGGTGAACCCTCCCCAGGGCGAACTGCCCGGCTGGTACCAAAACTCACACCTGCTGCTGTTCACGTCGTGGTATGAAGGGTTTGGGCTACCCCCTCTGGAGGCCATGGCCGCGGGCGTGCCTGTAGTGACCACCCGCTGTGGCGGCGTCCTTGCTTACGTTGAGCCAGGCGTGAACGCCCTATTGGCCGAGCCGGGAGATGTAGTGGGTCTGAGCCGGGCCGTTGCCCACCTGCTGGAAAACCCCGGGACCCGGGAGGCCCTGGCCGCCCGGGGCCGGCAGGCGGCTCTGCGCTTTGCCTGGGAGTCCGTGGTCCAGCAGATGGAGAATGCCCTGGTCACCGTGGCCACCGCGACCGGGACAGAAAAGGGAGCATGAAGACTATGGAACACGAGCCCGTGCGGCTGATGTACCCGCCGGGGATGGAATGGGGCATGATGCTTCAAAGGCCCCACCAACTCCTGCGCCTGGCGGGCGAGGCCGGCTGGCAGGTAACCTGGTGCGAGTTTGGACCTTACCGGCCGCCCCGCCTGGTATCTCCCAACGTGTGGGTGCTACGCGACCGGGAATCCCTGACCGCCGGGCCCCCTTCGATGTGGCCTATCTCACCGATCCCTTTCAGATCGCCTACGTGCCTCGCCCCATACCACCGGTGCTGGTCTACGACCGGTGTGACCTCAGGGGGCCCCACGAAGCGTCCCTCATGAAGGCCGCAGACTGGTCCTGGCGACCACTACCGACTTGGCAGACCACGCCGCCAGGTTGGCCCGGTGGGTCCTGCTTTTGCCCAACGCTGACGATCTTGAGCACTTGGCCCGGGGACGGAAGACCGAGCAGGGTCATCCGCCCTGCATCAGCTACATGGGCGTGCTGGCATCTCACCTGGACTACCCATTGCTGAAAGAGCTCATCGCCGGGCTACCACAGGCTGTTGGTCGGGGAGGAGAAAGGTCAAGTCTCCTTGCCAGCCGCTGACTGCCTGGAACGCCTGGGTGACGTGCCCTACGCCGAGCTACTGGAAATCCTGCACCGGGTCGATGTGGCAGTAATCCCATTCCGGGACACCCATCACACCCGGGTGGTAGAGTCAGTCAAGGTCTGTGAATACCTGGCCGCCTGCAAGCAGGTAGTAGCCAGCCGTCTTCCCCCGCTGGAGAGGCACTCGTGGCCCTTGCGGTTTGCCACCACGCCAGGCGAGTGGTTTGTGCAGCTGGATGCCGCCGTGGCCGCCGGCCCCGACTGCCCGGCGGCGCGGCGCTTTGTCCAAGACCATACCTGGCAACACCGTTTCCAGGAGCTGTCCGGAGCGCTCACGCCTCTGGTCATGGAAAAACGCCGGAGCGTCTAGCAGCTACCGGTGGGACATACTAGGCCCCGGACTTCCCGGGTACGCCGGGTGCGGCATGGACGGACCGTGGCCGGGGGGGTAAGCAGGGAAGTCATAAGAGAATAGGGAAGATGATGGTGTTCTGATCTTGCCGAACCGGCCAGGCAGCAGTAGGGGGTAGGCTCCTTTGCGGTCAACTCTTACCCGGGACGACTATGCCGTAGCCTACCGCTGGTTCGACCTGGCCACTCCCTTGCCCTTTGACTGCGGCACCTTGTGCGGCAAGATGTGCTGCAGCGAGTGGCAACCGGGAGTGGGCATGTACCTGTACCCCGGGGAGGAGGCCATGTTCACCCAAGACGAAGACTGGCTGGTGTGGGAGGAGCACGACACGGCCGAGTTCGAGTTCTGCCCGGAGTGGAGCGGCAAGGTAACGTTCATCATGTGCCAACGCCCGTGTCCCCGCCACCGGCGACCCGTGGAGTGCCGTACGTTCCCGTTGGCACCTCACCTGACCGCGGCCGGGGCGCTGGAAATGGTGCTGGACCCGGACGGCCTGCACCTGTGCCCCCTGATCCGGGGCGGGGAGCTTGAGGTGCTCGACCCGGCCTTTGTGACTAACGCGCACCGGGCTTGGGAAGTCTTGCTACAAGACCCGCTGATCCGGGCCGACGTGCTCTGGCGGTCCCGGCTGCGCACCGGGTCCTAGAGACCGTTACACCGCCGCGGCTCCGCCGGCCGCCGAGCAGTTCGTCATCCTGGAGTTTCCTGCCCGTGTGCGGGAGAACCTGCGCCAGGCCATGGAGGACCCTGAGGCCTGGCACTTCGCGGTTCCAGTGCTTCGGCTCCCTGGGTCAAGTGGGTGCTGAGGAAATCGCTCATGTGCAGGTTCCAGCATGACACCGACGGGGTTGCCTACCGGTGCTTTACACGCACCATGTGAGAGCCCATTGATTCAGTCCGGAGCCTCCTAGTGTAATACTAAAGTTTTGTACTCTTGCTCCCAGAGTTACCTAGTAAGTCGGTGACAGACTGCTTCCACAGTCACCCCTCTTTCGAACTGGGCGTATAGTAACTGAGCATGGTGGTGGCTGGTCCGTATCCCGGGAAGCCAGTAGGCCCCGTTGCGTCTCGGCCAACGTGTAGGCGATGAGCACCAGCTCCAGGTAGCGCTCCACCCCACTGGTGCTGCGCAACTGGTAGTGAGCCTAGCCCGGTTTAGTGGACACTCCCAATTGGGCATACTTGGGAATAAGGGATGGCACTTCGTGGTGATTACGAACCGTCGACCCCGCAACGAAATCCCCCGCTTTCACCATTACGGTCAGATGTCAAGGGAAGCAGCGGTCGCCATCCTGGTCTGTGGTGACCTGTGATTCGGTGGAAGCGATAACCACCATCGCCTTCCGGACCGTCAAGGCGGGCGTCAAGGTAATTCAACCTGTTCACGGTGGAAGAGGAAGATAACCGTTAAGGCCCCGAACTAAGCTCTTCCACTCTAACCCCGCGCTGGCCGAGGTAGGAAGCCATGGCCCCGCGCGTGGGCAGGTGTTTGTCGATGAGTTCGAGGTGCTCTTTATGGTAGCTGGCGCTGTGACTGGTGGTCCTGGGCATGGCCTGGGGAGGTGCCCCGAAGTAGCGGAGCATGGCCGCCCGTCGATAGAGGCAGACGCCTACATGGCCTGCAACTCTCAGGGTTGCCTCACCTGGGACGGATCGTCATTTGCTTCTCCACCAGGGTTTGCCCATCGAGCGCACCACCTGGGACCGAAGAGGTCGCCGCCAGCACGAAGTAGCATACGACATAACCAGCCTGCCTCCGGATCGTGCTGGCGAGGCCCGCGTACTCGGCCTGGCGCGGGGCCATTGGACGATCGAAGGCCTGCACTACATCTGCGACGTGACCTATGACGAAGACCGCTGCCGCATCCGCACCGGCAGTGCGCCGCGGGCCATGGCCACGCTGCGCAATCTGGCCATGGCCTCTTGCGCCTCTACCTTTCAGGCACCGTCGTTCGCGCAAACCGCGTGCTGATGATGAACCCGAACCGACTGCTTGCGCTGATCGGTGCCTGACGAGCAACGCGCTTGGCCATCCGACATGGTCGGGCCGCTTTGCCGTGCCCTCCCGGGCTCGTTCCGCGTAGGCTGCTCGGGCTGTCCAGGCCCATCGCGCCGTCCACCGCCGTCTATCGGGCGGTAGACCGGTCACCCCTCGCGGGTTGCGGTGAAAACCAGGGGTTCCCCCCGGCACAATGACGCCACCGTGGGACGGGAAAGACGTTGCAGGACCGACGTGCTGAATTGTTGAAATCCAATACAGAAAACCGCGACATGTGCAGCTATCTACCTAATCTACTGCTCCAGGCAAAAGCAAATTCTTATCTTCTTCGACCAGTCTCGGAGTGGTATCAAAGAGGTGGGCCAAGTGAGAGCCTGTCATGCATGTGGCGCACGGCTTGAAGTTGCCGATCGCTTCTGCTCCGGCTGTGGTGTTCGCCGCCCTCGACGACCGCGCTGGTTGTGGCTTGTGGCGGTTGGCCTGTTGCTGGTAGCAGGACTGGGGACCACGCTGGCCCTTTTCGCTCACGGAACCGGCCCCGGGCTGCAAGGCCAGGTGGTCGACGGCATGAGCGGATCACCCGTCACCGGTGCCGTGGTACGGGTCGGCGCCCGCAAGGCGGTCACCAACGCCGAGGGGCGCTTTTCCCTCAAGGGTTTCGACCCGGGCCGTGCTACCGTCCGCGTCTCGGCACCTGGCTACGAGCCATTGCAGGTCACAGCACCCACCTCGCCCGTCATCCTGGGACTGCTGCCTGCGGCCGTCTGGTCTGAGGATTATCCGATCCCCGGGGGCCGAGAACATACGGTGGACACCGGCCGTGGGCTGACGGTGACGGTAGCCGCGGGCGCGGCCCGCAAGCTCAAAGTGCGAGAGCACACGGGTGGCGCCGATGCTGCCGTGGACATCAAGCAGGCCTTCACCCTGGAACTGACCGGCGTACCCGGGCCCGGCAAGCGGCAGGCCACCCTGACCTTCGAGCTTCCTCCGGAAGTGGACCCCGCCCAGGCCGTCATCCTGCGGTGGACCGAAGAAGGCTGGGTTTTGGCCGTCCCGGGTGACGAGCCGGGCGATGTCGCCGCGCTGGGCGGGACGCTGACCGCCGGTGGACGGGCGATCAGCGTGGAACTCGACTCGCTTAGCACCTACGCCCTGGCCACGTTCCGCCAGGAGCTGCGGGCCTTCCCGATCTCCACCCGGGTGGTGAGCCAGGATTTCGACGCGAATGGCAACCTGGTGGTGGAGGTGCTGCTCGAGCAGCCCCGGCAGTTGCTGGGCTTCGTGGGGGCGTGGTACGAGGTCGAAGTGCGGAACCGGATCAACCTCCTGTCGGTGTCCGCTCCGGGGGACCCCTTGTTCGGCCTGCCCGCGTGGTCGGAGGGCAGCGCCGGCCGGGGCTTCATCGCCCCCGGGGAGACCAAGCGGCTGGTGCTGGTATTCCCCGGCACCGGGGGCAGCGCCCAGATCCACTACGACCTGATGGCCGGCTTGCCCATGGCTGCGGTCGACTGGGTGTGCCGGCTGGCCACCGGGTCGAACCTGCCGTGGCCGCTCACCGTCACTGGGGCGGTCGAAACCTTTGCCGAGCCCCTGTTGGACCTGGTGGAGTTCCTCCGGCAGGCCGAGCTGGCCTGGCAGGTGCAGAAGGCTGTCCAGGGGGTGAGCTGGGGCGCCACGGTCTTGCAGGGTCCCCGGGCAATACTCGGCAGGGTGCAGACTCAAGTGGTGGAGTATGCCACCACGCAGGGACTGGAGCAGTTATATGAGTGGTTTGGGGATACACTCGGAAGGAGAGACTGGATCGGCCGCCCGCTGGGCAAGGCCCAGGCCTGGACCGAGCAGGCCGGCGCGCTCTGGCTGCGGCTCATCCGGACCACCGACATGTCGGTGAGCACGGCCGTTCACGCCCAGATGGGCTATCGCTACCACACGGGTACCGTCAGCGGGTCCGCGGGCGTGAAGGTGGTGGTGGAGCCGGCGGCGGCGGAGGTGCAGGCGGGCCAGAGCGTGCGCTTCACCGCCCGGGTGACCACGCTGGACGGCGGCCGGGAGGTCACCTTCCCCTTCCTTCGCTGGGAGGTGAGCGGGGGCGGCAAGGTGTCCCAGGATGGGGTGTTCACCGCCGGTCAGACGGGTGGCACCTTCCGCGTGACCGCTCTTACGGCGGGCGCCGACCTGGACGGCAACCCGCGCCGGATCGAGGGCGCCGCGCAAGTGCGGGTGGGCGCGCCGGCGCCCGCCGCGCCGACGGCACGGCCTCCGGCAACTGCTCCCTCCGAACCCAAGCAGCGCCGCCCCATGGCGGCCGCCCCCGGCTCAGACCGACGGGCGGTGTTAGCCGCCGGAAAGTACCACAGCCTGGCCCTGCGCGCCGACGGCACCGTCTGGGCCTGGGGGTCGAACGGGGCCGGTCGACTGGGCGACGGCACCACCACCGACCGCCCCGCGCCCGTCCAGGTGCGGGACCTGGCCGACGTGGTGGCCGTGGCGGCCGGAACGAGCCACAGCCTGGCCCTGCGCGCCGACGGCACCGTCTGGGCCTGGGGGTCGAACTATTTCGGCCAACTGGGCGACGGCACCACCACCGACCGCCACACGCCGGTGCAGGTGCGGGATCTGGCCGACGTGGTGGCCGTGGCGGCCGGAACGTACCACAGCCTGGCCCTGCGGGCCGACGGCACCGTCTGGGCCTGGGGGTGGAACTCTCACGGTGAACTGGGCGACGGCACCACCACCGAGCGCCACACCCCGGTCCAGGTACGGGGCCTGGCCGACGTGGTGGCCGTGGAGGCCGGATCCATCCACAGCCTGGCCGTGCGCGCCGACGGCACCACCTGGACCTGGGGGGGAGGAGCCGACCGACACACCCCGGTCCAGGTGCGGGACCTGGCCGACGTGGTGGCCGTAGCCGCCCAATTCCACCACAGCCTGGCCCTGCGCGCCGACGGCACCGTCTGGGCCTGGGGGGAGAACTCTCACGGTGAACTGGGAGACGGCACCACCACCGACCGCCCCACGCCGGTCCAGGTGCGGGACCTGGCCGACGTGGTGGCCGTGGCGGCCGGAGAGTGGCACAGCCTGGCCCTGCGCGCCGACGGCACCGTCTGGGCCTGGGGGGAGAACTCTCACGGTGAACTGGGAGACGGCACCACCACCGACCATCCCACGCCGGTCCAGGTGCGGGACCTGGCCGACGTGGTGGCCGTGGCGACCGGAGGCGGCCCCAACCTGGCCCTGCGCGCCGACGGCACCGTCTGGACCTGGGGGGATAACCCGTGGTGGGCCAGAACCGCCCCGCCGGCGAGGGTTCTCATCGATGGGGTGCGCTAGCGCGCATCGAGCAGGCCTGTCGAATCGGGCCCCTGTGTGGAAGCCGGCCCGCCGGCCGTGCCGCGCCGGAGGGCCCAGGCGGCCGGTTAGGGTTGGGGGTAAGGTCCGACCGGCATACCCCGCACCAGGGGAGGCCCAATGGTGCATTCCGGTCCGACACCGGGCGCGGCTCAGGTCGGTCGCTGGAGGTGAGCAGGATGTTACTGACTGCAAGATCCGTGGTGCGGCCGTGCCATGCAGGCTCGGGGACTCCGGAGGCGGGGCAAGAAGAACAACAGGCCGACAGAGAGGCACCGCGCACGGCCAGTGAGCCGTGGCGGGAAGTCTGTCCGGCTCCAGTGTGAAGGAATAAGGCATAAGGAGATAACCACTATGGCCCCGAACCACGTTCTTCCACTCTAACCCCGCGCTGGCCGAGGTAGGAAGCCATGGCCTCGCGCGTGGGCAGGTGCTTCTCGATGAGTTCGAGGTGCTCCGTGCGCAGGCCGGCGCTCCTAGCCGCTGATCTTGGACATAGCCTGGGGGAGCGCCGCGACATGCCAGAGCTTGACCGCCCGTTTGGCATAGGGAGACACCTGCGTTAGCCCGAACTCCGAGCGGCCCCTCACCTGAGGCGGATCGTCACTTGTCTCTCCAGCATCAGGGCCAGGATTTCGGATTGCATATCCGGCCCCAACGGTGCCGGCAAGACCACCACCATCCGCATGCTCTCCACCCTGCTTGAGCCCACGGCGGGTGATGCCTGGGTCAACGGTTATCACGTGGTGCGTGAGCAGTACCGGGTACGGGCCAGCTCGGTTGCCTGCTTCCCGGAGAGCGCACTCACTACTGGAAGCTTTCGGCCCGCGAGAACCTGCGCTTTTTCGGGACTTTATACCACGTGCCGCAGCAAGTCCTTCGCGTGCGCATCCAGGGGGTCCTGGAAATTGTGGGCCTGGCCGACCGGGCCGACGAGCGGGTGGAAAACTACTCCAGCGGCATGCGCCAGCGTCTGAGTCTGGCCCGGGCCCTGCTCCACGATCCTCCGGTGCTCTTCTTCGACGAGCCCACTACCGGGCTGGACGTCCATTCGGCCCGGGCCTTGCGGGAGTTAGTCCGCCACCTGGCCACCGAAGGTCGGACGGTGCTCCTCACCACCCACAACCTCCAGGAAGCCGAGGAACTCTGCTCCCGTGTGGGCATCATCCACGGCGGAGGGCTGGTGACGGTGGACACTCCGGAAGGCCTACGCCGCCGGAGCCGGGGTCTGGACGTGGTGAGCGTGGTCTGCACAGGCTCCGGCGAAGAGTCACCTTCGGATGCCGTGCTTCCCTGGCCGGGTCTGCGCGTGAAAGTGGGACAGGTCGAAGGTGCATGGCAGCTACAGCTCTCCGGCCCGGGGGCCGCCGATCTCGTTCCCACGGTGCTGGAGCTTTTGATGAGGGCGGGATGGCGTCTTCAGGATTGCCAAGTCAAGCGCCCGTCCCTGGAAGACGTATTTGTCGAGCTTACGGGCGGAGGGGTTTCATCCTCATGCCGACCCTGATTTACAACTGGCGCGTGGTGGGGGCCCTGACACGCAAGAAGCTCCTGTTAATGTGGGCTTACCGGGTCGAGCGGGTGACCTGGTTCTTTACCCCGGTGCTCTTTTTGGTCCCCTAGGTCTACCAGGCCCGTTTCTTCTCGGGTCCCGCCAACGAGGGACGGGCCGCCTTCGCCCGGCTGGCCGGTACCGACGACTACGTCACTTTCATCGTGGTGGGCGCCCTCATCTATTACTGGGTGGTCAACCTGCTGTGGGAGGTCGGTTTCGCCCTCCGTGACGAGCAGGACGAGGGTACCCTGGAACAGCTGTGGCTGGCACCGGCGCCGCGCTGGCTGATAGTAGTGGGGAACTCGGCGGCCAATACTCTGGTGAACTCTCTCATGTCCGCAGCCATCCTCTTTCAGGCGCACCTGTGGTTCGGACTTTCGGCCCGGGTCAACTGGCCCCTCTTGGTCCTGGTCTGCCTGCTGTCCTGGCTGGCTCTCTACGGACTGGGCTTTGTCTACGCCGGGCTGGTGCTCCTGCTCAAGGAGGCCGAGTCACTGGTCAGGTTGGGGAACGATTTAGCCGAGCTGGTGGCGGGTGTCACCTATCCTTTGGCCGTGCTGCCGGTTTGGCTGCGCGGGTTGGGGCGGCTCACTCCACTGGCCTGGGCCCTGTCGGTGCTCCGGGCGGTGGCCCTGGAGGGGAAGTCCTGGTCGGCACTGCGGTGGGAGCTGACAGTCCTGGCCACGCTGGCGGTGGCAATGCCGGCGGCGGGCATTGCCCTCCTCAACTGGCTGGAGGGCAGGACCCGAAGGAGGGGATCCCTCAGTGCTTACTGAATGGTGGGGGAACCTGCGGGTAGTGGCGGCAGTGGTCTGGCAGCGGGCCCTGACCTTCAGGCGCTATCCCGCCAACTTCTGGAGCTCCCTGGTTACACCGTTTTTCTCCCTGGCCACCGCGGTCTTTTTGGCCCGGGCCTTCACCGTTGAGGGGGCAGCTCTCGGCTTTGAGCGCGGGACCGGCACGGCCGACTACCACGGCTTTCTCCTGTTTTCCACTTTGCTCTGGATCTACATCGACAGCCAGCTCTACCTCGGATTTGCGCTGGAACGGGAAATGCGCCGGGGCACGCTGCAGGGCCTGTTTCTGGCCCCGGTCCCGCGCTGGTGCTACCTGGCCGGCCACAGTCTCTACCAGCTGCTAAGGGCTTCGCTCGACGGTGCCGCTACTTTGCTCTTGGGACTTTTGGTCTTCGGCGTGGATGTCGAGCGCAACTGGCTGCTGGTGGCGGCGGTTTTCGGTCTCAATCTCCTGGTAGTTTGGGGGTACGGGATAGTCTTGGCGGCGGCGGTACTGGTGTTTCGTTCCGGCGCCTTCACCTATGTGTGGTCGACGCTGCTGCCCCTGCTGGCCGGGGAAACCTTTTCCATCAGCGTCCTGCCGCCTCTTTTGCAGGTGCTGGGTCGGCTGATCCCGCTGACCTACGGCCTGGACCTCCTGCGTTGGGCCGCCTGCGGCAGCCGGACCTTCATGCCGGTGGACGGCCAGGTGGCGATCCTGGTCGTCTCGGCCGTCCTGCTGCCGGCACTGGGCTTGGCCTGTTTTCACCGGCTGGAGCAGGTGGCGCGCCGCCGCGGAACCCTGGGCCAGTTCTAGAGGCTGCCGGGCTCTTCCCCATTGGAATAGGGCCGCGGAGGTGCAATCAGGAGGGAGAATACTGGGGGGGTTGTGAGCATGCACCATCTCACGCTGCCAGAGCTACTCATACTCCAGGACCATCTAACCATGGAGCAGACGGCCACCAAACAGTTCAGCGCCTGCGCCGAGCAATGCTCTGATACGCAGGCCAAGGAGCTCTGCCGGCGCATGGCCCAGGACCACCAAAGGTCTTTTCAGCGCCCGTACCGGCACCTGGCGGGAGGTCAAACGTAGCGGGGGTAGGCTAAATTGGCGACCAAGTTGAGTGACTGCGATCTCATGGAGATGGTGCTCGCGCAGCACAAGCAAATGGCGAACTTCCTTACCACTGCCATCTTGGAGGCGGGTAACGTGGAGCTCAGAAAATGTTGGCAGCCGATGACGTCGCGGAAATCGGGCTCGCAGGGGGTATACGTACACCTCCTTGGGTTGACCGTGGTAGTGGTAGCTCGGTCCATCCCGGGCAAACCCCTTGGTCTGGCCGAGATAGATCCAGTTGGTGGCCCGGTAGACGGTGCGGCGAAGTGACGCGGGTCCACGAAAGTCTCGAGGAGCAGCAGGGGATGGCCGTACTTGGCCTGCCAGTGGGCCGGCAACGCTTGCATGCTACGGGCAAGCACGTGGGAAACCACATGGGGAAGGTGGGCCCAGGGCAAAAGCAGCAGGCGGCCATTGTTGGCCACCTGCGGTAGATGACGCCGCTTCTGCGCCGGTGAAGCGGTCGCGCATCTCCAGCCTCAGGGCGGCAATGGGGCGGTCACGGCTGAAGACCAGATGCTTGACCCGCGCGCTCAAAAGGCGCCGGTGGCCCAGATGGTGGTAGGTGCGCATGAGCCGGTCCCACACCGGGTCCCAGGAGGTGCGGTCGATGGCGAAGACCTCGATGGGTTGCAGGTCCCGAACCCCGCCGTGCCGGGGCGTGGTCTCGATGTGCGCGGGCACGGCAGGCAGGGTTGCCATACGCGCCGCCTACCTGCAGGGACTGGCTGTCGGACCGGTGCCCGTGTGTCCTGGCACCGCCCGTACCGCTCCGATAGCGCCCCAGGAGAAGTCTACCACATCCCGTTGGATGCGTTTATAGCCAGCTTTCGCTGTAGTGTTACTCTACCCGTTGGGAACGTCGGTCCGATTGGGGTGGGGTCAAGAGGGGGGTCATACGTTTCGCGTTAAGGAGAGGAACTGGACCGGTACGGGCTGCGCATGGAGATGGTCACCGCCCGTCTGGATAGCGCCATCGCGGTCGGGGCGGTTGCCGCCACCCGTGGGTAGTCGCCCCCGTGGGTCGCCTGGAGTGAAGGAACTCAGGGCAGCTGCCGCGAAGACCTCTGACAGGGCGGAGGTGGGGCTGTGACGCAATCGGTGTCGGAGGCAGGGCCGGGGACCCCGGAAACCGTGGAGCTGCTGGCGATCGCGGTGAAGTACAATGCGGTGCGCTGCCGGAGGCTCACCGACGGCGGCATCGTGACCCTACGGCTGGCGGGCGGCGTGCGGGACGAAGTCGAGGGCCAGATCCTCACCATCGTGCCCGTCAAGGAATGGAGCTACATGCGGGGTCACTATTTGTCGGGCAAGGTGGTGGCCGCGCGCGTGGATATGGCCGCGGTGGCAGCGCGGTTCAGGCTTCCACCCCTTGCCCTGCGTCCCGAAGGCATCTGGCACCCGCTAGAGGAAGACTGGCTGGGGCTGGACCTGGACGAAATTCTCGCCGAACAGGATGGGGCGGCGGATCCGGGCGAGATTCTCGCAGAGGAGGGCGGCGCCGAGGACAACATCTGCCAGGTGGAGGTTCCGCTGGTGGGGGGCACCGTGAACCCCAATGGGGATCGCCGCCGCCGCGAAGCCGCGAGCTGCGATGAAGGCGAGGGCCGGGACGAAGAGCAGAGGTGGCGGGAAGCGGTGTTGCAGGCCCTGCTCCGCCATCCGGACGTGTCTCCCCGGGAGCGCGAGATCATCCTGGCCGGCCCGCGTCCCGCCTACGAAATGGAGCAAGTGGTGCCGGGTGCCAACTGGGAGGAAATGATCGACCCCATCAGCCACTCGGTGGAGCTGAAGAAGGCGGGTGACTGGGAGGGTGCCCGACGCCTGCTCCACAAGTGCCTGGAGGCCGACCTGCGCTGCCTGGACGCCTACGCCCACCTGGGCAACATGTACTTCGGCAAGGGGAAGTGGCAGGGGGAGGTGGAGCGGGCGCTGCACACCTACCTCGCCGGGGTGCAGATGGGGGACCTCGCGCTGGGGCCGGAGTTCCGCGGCGTGTTGCCCTGGGGCATGATCGACAACCGCCCCTTCTTGCGCTGCCTGCACGGGCTGGGGCTGGCTCTGTGGCGGCTGGGCAGGACGGATGAGGCCCGCGCCGTGTTCGTCCGCATGTTGTGGCTCAATCCCATGGACAACCAGGGTGCCCGCTTCCTGCTGGCCGACCTGGACGCCGGGAAGACCTACCTGGAAATGAGCGAAGAGGAAGAGCGCAGGTGGCGTCACCTGTACGGCGATCGGTCTCCCTGATTGGCCCGGCGCGCCGGCTCGTATGGTGCCGGCCGTACGCCCGTTGCCCTGCACAGTTCCGGCTGTGGCGCTCCCGGGGACTGGGCGGGCCTGTTCCCCGCAGCTCTCTCCGTGTGATTGATCCCCCTGCGCACCCCGGAATCAGAGGACCACTTGAAACCGTTGGGGCAGTATAACGCGCGCTGCCCCGAACACGTTCCCGCCAAGAGGCAGGAGCCAGCTTCCGAGGGGCTGGCTCGACCCGAGGAACCGGGAAACCCCATCCGCCGGATGCCGTTGGGTCTCGTATCAGGCATGGTACTCTGAGCATGGGAGAGCCATGTACATGGGGAAGGACCTGACGGGAGTACGCAGCTTGCATAGGCAACTCGTGCCGGAGTCGGGCTGGATCAACGCGAGCCAATCTTCCTGCGGGAGAACTGTATCTTTCATGACCTCAAGACCCACTGGCACTTAACGCACTGTTACCATCACGAGCAGCCGACGTTGTACAACCTGTACCTTTTGTATTGCCTGGCGTCTTTTTTCACCGCCAGCTGCGGTCCCCTGAACGAGAGCGGTATACCTACATCGCGCTGGGACGCCAGCTTGGCGAAGAGTTGATGCTGCTGGACGTAGCCATCTGGAGGTTGCCCCGCGGTCCTGATTAAACCCCAGGCTCGGGTGGTCAGATGCAAGCTGCCAGTGCAATAAGAGCGAAAAGAAGACCGCGCTTGCGGTCCGAGACGGTTTAAGCGGGCAACGGTTGCTTCCGGTATCACGACTCGACTCCCCCACTTGACTACGCAAATGGCAGCAGCTGGGGGCAGATGCGGAACCTCTGCCTGGTACACCGGAATCTGAACGCAACCCCGCAATGGCGGGCGCCCGGATCCGTCAGGACTTCCGGGGCGGCGAGGTTTCCGGCCGGACCTCTAGCGCCAGCGCCGCGGCTTAGTGCGGTCCCGGTCCTGGTCCTTGTCCGGGGGATCCGGGCTCTGGGCCAGCAGGGTCGCGAAATCCTCGGTCGTGGGCTCTTTGAACAGTTCCTCCATGGTGAGTTCCTCTTCCGCCCGGGGTGAGCCCAGCTGCACCGGGGCTTGGGCGCGCTTTTCCCCCCGCTGCCGGGCTGCCCGTCGCTTCTCCTCTGCTTCCAGGCCCGTCTTGATACCCGGCAACGCATTCTTCCAGGTCTCAGAAGCAAGCCGTTGGTCCCCCCGGGGCCGCAGGGAAGCAACGATGCACTCCACCCACCTTTTGGTGTCGTCCGCAGCAATGTCCCTGGCCGGGACCCTGAGCACCTCAAAACCCAAAGACCGGAGCCGTCGGTCTCGCCGCTGGTCAACCTGGGGTCTTCCCTGCACGTTGTGGCTTACACCGTCTACTTCCACCACCAAGCGCCCGTCCACCAGGAAATCCACGGTGAATTCCTCTATGGGCACTTCCCGTTCGAACCTGAGCCCCCGGGCCCGCAGGGCCCGGGCCAGTCCCGCTTCGGTCCGGGTCTCCCGGTGCACTGCCCACCCTTCCCCGTGCCGCCTACCATATTCCCGGCTCACCGCTTCACCCCCTACCGCATGGCCGCCAGGAGCCAGATAGTGATGGGCGCCAACACGCTCAGTGCAGCCCCGCTAACAAAGGCCGCCACCGCCACCTGCCCGCCTGCAGCCTTCACAATGGAAGGCAAAGTCGAGTCCATGGCCGTGGCCCCCGCCGCGCCCACCAACCCGCCACCTCCGGCCCGCCGTGCCAGATAGGGTGCGAGCATGAGCACGGACAGCTCGCGCATGAGGTTGGCCAAAAAGGCCACGGCCCCGGCTTCGGCGCCGAACTCCCGGCCCACCAGCACTCCGCTGAGGGAGTACCAGCCGAACCCGGCCCCGGCGGCTAAGGCCTCAAGCAAGGAAAACCTGGCAAGAAATCCCGCTGCTCCTGCCCCCGCCAGGCTGGCCGCGGCTACCACCCAAGGGAGTGTCAGGAGCCGCTTGCGGTTTTGCCACGCCTTGATGAAGGCCCTGCGATCGCTTCCCAGCTCGAACCCCACGGTGGCCAAAAGCAGCACCAGCGCCATGGTGATCCAGCCTTCCACGGGTGCTAGCCACGCCGGGTCCACTAGGTAGCGCCCGGCCAGCATCCCGGCGGTCACGCTGATGACCACCAGCAGGGTCAACTCTCTACCTCCAGCCAGCAACGGGCGTACCAGGCCCCGGCTACGATGCTAGCGCTGGTGGCGCCAAGGGCCACCGCCACGGCGCGGACTCCGACCCTGGCCAGCCCAACCCTGACTTCCAGGTCGGCGCCGGTGCGGACCCCCATGAGAAACAGCAGTACCAGCAAGCTGACCACGCCCGCCGCCCGGGACAACTTCAGCGCCGGCGCGTCCCAGCGCCGGGCGCTTCCCACCACAAGCCCCAGGGCCAGCGGCAAGAGCAACCACATGCAAAGACGCCCTCTCTTTCAGGATTCCCCGCAATGGGGGCAGATCGGCAAGCCGGAAGGTCGCAAGCCCTGGCACACCCGGCAGGGCACGGCCAGCCTCTCACCGCAGTCGGCACAGAACGCCTGGTCCGGCCGCACGTGGTAGCCACAGCGCGGGCAAAGCCCCTTCCGGAGACGGGCCCGGCGCAGCCGGACCGGGTTGAACACGTAGCGTTTCAGCGCGACCATCCCGGTGACAGTGATGATCGAACCACCTATGGACACAGCCAGCTGGGCCATGTGCCGGAAGATGGTCCAGGCATAGCTGCCCACCAGGAACACCGCCTGGATGATGCCAAAACCCACCAGCGAGGTGCCTATAAGAAGGTACTGGCTCCGTACCATCCGGAGGCGGTGCCAGGCCCACACGGTCAGGGCCAGCACCGGCCCCACGTAGGCCAGCCGCAGGAGAAACACCAAAAGATCATGGCGTCGCTGCCCTTGGCGGAACTTTTCCCAGACTGCGGTTTCTTCGGCCTGCAGCTGGGCTCGCAGCTCTTCGACTCGCTGCCTCTCCTCGTCCACCACCGCCCTGGCGGTCGAGGCCCGGGCCTGTGCTTGTTCGAAGTCCACCAGGGCCCGTTCGTAGGCGACTTTGCGCCCCGGGTCGTCTTTGCCCGCATCCAGGACCGTGCGGTATTCTTCTCTTCTGAACTCATACTCGAGCCTAAGCTGGCCTGCCCTGATCTCCAGCTCGTGGGCGGCGCGTTCCACGTCGAAAAGCCTTTGTTCCTGAATGGAGAACCCGGCCCGGACGCGGTCCAGTTCCTGGTACAGGCCGTCGTACGAGGGTGCCGGCACCACCCGGTACAGCTGGTGCATCACCCACAGTCCCCCCAGGAGCAGGAAGATAGTCAACCCAAGTGCCAAGACTTTCTCGGCCCTGGTCAGTTCCACCAGTTCGTGGTCGTCCGGGATCAGTGCCATCTTCCGCTACCTCCTTGCCAGAGGATATGAGACTTGGACCTGGAAATCCACGTATTGGGAGGTGGTTGCCTGTGTACGAAACCCGGTTTGGCTAGGTAATAGTACATGCCTTTACTTTATCTTTGAAATTACCTCACTAATAATATCAAGAAACTGTTTAACTTCATTTTCTGAATAGGCCTTATCAATCACCCATTTTAGAGTTGATCCAGCTTTTATAAAGCAACCAAGATTTTTAAGGCGTTCTTTAAGAAATTCAACAATGTCCTCTGGATCATTAACTTTTTTTGTGATTTGCTCGAGTTCAACATAAATACTCTGTTTAAAAACTGAATCGGGAGGATATCCATAAAATAGACCAACAAACCCAGCATCCAATTCAATATTTAGTGAGAATCCTTTTGCCCCCCATCTAAGCATTAAGCTATTTTGTTTTGCAAATTCAAATATCTGTTGAAAAACTGCTAATCCGCTTGTATCCAATGAACTTAAGAATTGTTTCTCATCAACTTTGGGAACTGATTCGGATTTAACTTTCTGGCGTATAAATTCTTCTTCACCTACAACAAAATTTCTTGAGATTATCTTTTCTCCAGATTTTGTTTCAAAATACTTAAACTCCGTACAATAAATATCAATACCCTTTTTCCTTAAAAATAGCGTTGTTTGGCAAATTTCTTTTGAAATTTCTTGAGCTACTATGATAAGTCTTGTTGACTTGTTAAATGAAACTTTTTTATCTGTTTCGTTTTGAAAATATTGTTGGTGATAATCTTCCAAACTACTTTCTTCTCCAGAATAGTCTTGATAGATCTCATTTAACTGTGAGTAGTCCAAGTTCTCAATAAAGGATGCATATTCTAATAGTTGAGCAACTGTTTCCCGCGGTGTCTTCCCTCTCTTCAATTCTACCACTACGGTATTACCAGATTTATCAATGCCTAATAAATCTATAGAAGTATTTAGATTGGTAGTAACCTGACGACCAATTATAAGAACCTTGCTTCCTTCAAAAAAGTATTCAGGATTATTCTCAAACAAAACTTCTAAATCTTCTTCCCGCTTGGAATCTTTGAAATCGCGTTCTTTATATGGAATCAGTTTTCCGTTTTTATCAACGGTAAACAGTTTCATAATCCAGCGCCCTCCTCGCTTGAAGCCTTTAATCTTCCCCTCTCGCAACAAGGAATAAAATGTCTGTATTTTATCAAGGTATTCATTTAAGCCTCATTTTCTCCGGCGGCGGCATTGCAAAAAAAGGGTCAATTTTGCTTGACAATATATACCGACATTTAACGCTCACTGCTTAGTGCATAAGCTTCAGCGATCATTTCAGTAAGAATTTCCTTGTATTTTTCCACATCACCTGGTCGAAGTCTGATCCGGTATCGCCTCCGACGACTATCATAATCCATAACATCAAGGCCGGCAGATTCGAGTCGTTCTTGCGTTTCGGTTTTTTTATCAAGGCGTGGCTCGAATCGAATAGACCCTTTTTTAGGTCGAAAAATTACGAAGTTATTCGGAAGGCCTTTTTTGACTAACCCGATATAAAACTTGTTGTATTTTAATTCCAAATCCGGATCATGCTCCTTGGCAATCTCAAGAAGTTGAGCGGCTATCGCTACAGTTCTCTTTGAGCCACGATTTTCCCAATATGTTCGATCTGTAGGCTCTGATGCTTCTTCATCTTCGTCCGCACAACCAAGAGCAAGTTGATCAACAACAGTTGTAAAAATCAAACCAATTTTATCTCCAGCGCGTAAAGCTTTCATTTGAATCGCAATCAAGGGAATCATCCCGTTAAATAAGCTGATAACATTTAAGAAGCGGCTAGTGATGTCCTCTGCTATAATAACCGCAATATGATCGTATTGCGGGTACCGCTTTCGCTCAATATCCCAGTATTCTATTGTTCGAATGATATGACTTTCATCGGTTGCTCCAAGTTGGATTTCGACTTCATATCGCCGGTTGGAATCAACGTCTTGAAGCAACAGGTCGAGACGTCCCGCCCGGGGCTGAAAACGTTCACGATCTTTAAGGACCACGTCTCCAAGGCCAAGAATTGATGGATCTTCTGCAATACGATCCTGAACCCATCTTTCATTTAATTCTTGATGATTTTTTATCGATACAACTTCGAATTTCGTAAAATCCATGTCTTTACTGTCCTCCTTCAATTGAACGTTTTCTCAGCATGCGTTCGGCCCATTGTCCATCATTTTCGCCAGCTGGAGACCGCCTGGCCTTTCTCACCAACATTACCGGGGTCCCCCAGGTCTGGGAAGTAACCGCGCCGGGCGCCTGGCCCGAGCAGCTGACCTTCTTCTCCGAGCGCGTGGCCTCTTTAGCATATTCGCCAGTGAAGGATTTCCTCCTCTTTGCCATGGACACCGGGGGCAACGAGAGGACCCAGCTGTACCTTATGGCAGAAAATGCCGGCAGGCTTACTCGCATCACCCGCGACGACGAGGTCATCCATACGCCCGGTCCCTGGTCCCCAGGAGGCGGGCGGCTGGCTTACGCCGCCAACGGGAGACACCCGGCCCACTTTGACGTCTACGTTCATGACCTCGAGACCGGGTCTTCCCTGGTTTACCAGGCCGACGGGTTGAACTTGCCGGTGGCGTGGTCTGCAGATGAAGGCCAGCTGGTGATTGCCCGGTCAGTCTCCAATCTCGCACACCAGCTTCACCTCCTGGACCTGGCCACTGGGTCGGTCCGGCCGCTTACTCCGGGCATAGATGACGCCACCTTCTCGGCCGTATGCTGGCCCCAGCCCGGGTGCCTGTATGTGGCCACCAACTACCAGGAGGAGTTCGTCTACCTGGCGACGCTGGACCCGGCCACCGGTGAGATCCAGCCCCTGCTCAAGCCGGACTGGGACGTGGAAAACCTGGTGTTTTCTCGCCACGGCCGGGTAGCCGCCTATACCGTGAACCGGGAGGGAAGTTCTGATCTATACCTCTGGTGGCCTAAGACGGGAGAGAGCCGCCGCATGGCAGCCGAGCCGGGCACCATTGCCGACCTGGCCTGGTCCCCAGCAGGAGACCGCCTGGCTTACACCTTCTCGGGTCCCCGGGACAACCCCAACATCTGGGTGTTGGATCTGGCCACGGGCCGAGTGGATTCCTGGACCCGCAGTTCCCGGGCGGGCATCCCCCGGGAGCTACTGGTCGAGCCCAGCCTGGTTCACTTCCCAACTTTTGACGGCCGCCAGATCCCGGCCTGGCACTACCGGCCGCCGGGCGCTGCCCGCCGGCCGGTGGTGGTGGATGTGCACGGGGGACCGGAGGGCCAAGAAAGACCGGACTTCAACCCCATCGCCCAGTACCTGGTCCATTCCGGCTATGAGGTGTTCTTGCCCAACGTGAGGGGCAGCGCAGGGTACGGCCGCACCTACCTGGCCCTGGACGACGTGCGCCTGCGCATGGATGCAGTCCGGGACCTGGAGGCCGGGGCGCGCTGGCTCCTGGCGTCGGGAGCAGGCAAGCTGGCGGTAATGGGCGGCTCCTACGGGGGCTTCATGGTGCTGGCCGCCCTGACCACCTCGAGTGAGCTGTGGTCGGCCGGTGTGGACCTGGTGGGAATTGCCAACTTCGAAACCTTTTTGGAGAACACCGGCCCGTGGCGGCGCAAACTGCGCGAGGCCGAGTATGGCAGCTTGGAGCACGACCGCGAATTCCTGCGCCAGATCTCGCCCATCCACCGGGTGGACCAGATCCAGGCCCCGCTTATGGTCATCCACGGCGCCAACGACCCACGGGTGCCGGTGGGCGAAGCCGAGCAGATCGTGGCCGGCCTCCAGAGCCTGGGCAGGCCCGTCAGCTACCTGCGCTTTGACGATGAGGGCCACGGCATCGTCAAGCTCCCCAACCGCATCCGGGCCTTTACGGAAATGGTATCCTTCCTGGACCAGTACCTGAAGTGAGGGGTTGGCGATGAAGATCATCGGACCCGGCCTCGGCTCCCTGGCCAGGCTGCAAAGGGAGTTTGAAGACCGCTTCTTTCCAGGGTTTTCCGGCGTCCCGCTGGAGATTCGCCTCCTGGAGCTGGCCAGCAGCCTGGCATCGGACGCGGGAGCTTTCGCCACCGCCGCCCGGCAATACCATCGCCAGGCCCGGGGCTGGCCGTGGGCCGGCGAGGTAGGCCCGGCAAAACTGCGGGACCGGCTAGGGCGCATCTTGGCGCACCTTTTGGGTCACCTGCTCGTGGCCGGCCAGCACCTGGAGACCGACCTTCTGCGGGAGAGCCTGCGATGGACATCCGAGGGCGGACTGGAGCCCGGCGCGACGTTCGGTTCGCCCCTGGTGTCTTTGTACTGAAAGCGAGCCAGCGTGCGGAAGTACCAGGATCGCTTGTTGCCGCCCCAGGTCAAAGAGGCCATCATGCTGGCGGGAGCCCACGCGGCCACTTCCCGTAACTTCCAGGCCCACCGGTTTGTCTTCATTGAGGAACCCGACGGAAAACGGCAACTGGTCGAGCAGTGCGGGATGCAGGACTTCGTGGCCGACGCCGGGCTGGTTGTGGCCGGGTGCGCCCCCCGCGAGGGCTTGGGAGCGGAGGTCGACGTGATCATATCCATGGCCCAGATGGAGGCCGTGGCGGTCTCCGAGGGGTTGGGTACGTGCTGGCTTGGCATGTTCCGTGAAAAGCCAGTGGCCGGCCTTATCGACCTGCCCACCGGGTGGCGGCTGGTCCTCATGATGGCAATCGGGTATCCCGAAAGCGAACACTTCCCCAGGTCCAAACTCCCGCTGGAAGAGCTGTTCTTTGCGGAACGGCTACCCGCTTCCCCCGCCAAACCAACATGTAAGAGTAAAGTAATTGTGGGGAGTTGACGGAAAAAGAAGGACGAGAAGCCACTGATCCCGTAGGTATTTCTTTGTGGAAGCAATAACCGAGGGAGGGCTTCTCGTTATGGGACAGGTTCGTCGAG
>JBFLYN010000014.1:0-66384 GCA_040756655.1 Bacillota bacterium | reverse complement strand
CGCTGGGAGAACGGTAACTTGACAATTTCAGGTCGAGGACTATACAATTAGCATGTTGTGGGGGTAGCCAATGAAGGTCAACATCGTGAGCCTCCTGGATGACCCGGTCCAAAGCCTCGCCGTTGACGGTCAGATAAGCCTGGAACGGCTGGAGGAGGCCGGGGGCTGGGTTGAGTTCGCCACCCCAGTGGCGGTGCACGCCCGCTTGAGCTCCACCGGTCGGGGTATTCTCGCTGAAGGTCAGGCCAGCGCCGTGGCGCGCCTGGAGTGTTCGCGGTGCCTGGCCAGTTACGAGTTGCCGGTAGGTGCCTTGTTTGCCGTGGAATTCCGCAAAGAGGCAGGTGCCAGTCCGGGGAAGGAGTCTACAGCCACCGAGGTTGAGATTCAGCCTTTGACCGGCAACTACGTGGAGTTGGCCGACACAGTCAGGCAAAGCCTCATCCTGGCTCTACCCATGAAGCCCCTTTGCCAGGAGAACTGCCGGGGTCTGTGCCCGGAATGCGGGGTCGACCTTAACCAGGGCAGGTGCAGGTGCCCGTCCCAGGGCGACCCGCGGCTGTCGGCCCTGGCCAAGCTACTGGAGAAACACGAGAAATAGGCAGTTACGGGGGCAAATGGCCCCGGGGAGGTGCGAACATGGCAGTTCCGAAAAAGAAGACATCCAAAGCACGGCGCGATCAAAGGCGGGCCAACTGGAGGTTGACCTCTCCGAGCATGGGAGAGTGCCCTCGGTGTCACGCAACCAAGATGCCGCACCGGGCCTGCCCGCATTGCGGGTTCTACAAGGGCCGCGAGGTCATCAAGACCGAGGAGAAGAAAGCCAAGTAGCGAGTTTCCGGGCAGAGGGCGCACGGACTGTGCGCCTGTTTTGCTGTACAGGGTGAGCGGTGGTTCTTGCACCATAGCCACAGACATTGTATACTTGGTATTGGTACTTACTATTACGAGAAGGTGCCTAACACGGAGGAGGGGCCTCATGAGCAAGTCGCGCACGGCCCGGCACGAGCGACTAAGGGAGACGCTCCGAGAGAACCCTTTTCTCACCGATTACGAGCTAGCACGGCAATTTGGAGTGAGCGTGCAGACCATCAGGCTGGATCGCATGGCCCTGGGCATACCCGAACTGCGCATGCGCACCAAGACCGTTGCCGAGCGCGTCCACGGGCTGGTGAAGTCCATGGGCGCCAAGGAGATCGTGGGAGAGCTGGTGGATATCCAGCTGGGCAAGAGTGCTGTGTCCATCCTGGAAACCACCAGCGAGATGGCCTTCGAGCGCAGCGGGGTGGTGCGTGGCCACTACATTTTCGCCCAGGCTGACTCGCTGGCCATTGCGCTGGTGGATGCCGACACCGTCCTCACTGGACTGGCCAATGTCAAGTACAAGCGGCCGGCCCGGGTGGGCGAGCGCCTGGTGGCCCGGGCAGAGGTCATCCGGCAGTTGCGCGGGCAGTCATCGGTGGTCCTGGTGGTGACCCGGGCCGCCGGGGAGCATGTCTTCCGGGGCAAGTTCACGGTGTTTGCCCTGGAGAGTCCGGGCCAGTTGCAGGAAGAGGTGGAGTCCTGATGGAGTGCTGCATCGCCGTGGATGGGATGGGGGGCGACCGGACGCCATCCGCCCCCGCGCTGGGAGCGGCGACCGCCGCCGCCGAGCTCGGCATTCGAGTGCTCTTGGTGGGGGATACCCACCAGCTCGAGCAGGCATACGAAGCCGCGGGGATCCGCCGACCGGGTGGTGTCGAGCTGGTTGAGGCCTCGGAAGTTATCCAGCCCGACGAGCAGCCGGTCGTGGCCTTCCGGAGGAAACGCGACTCCTCGTTGGCCGTGGGTCTCCGGCTGGTCAAGGAAGGGAAGGCAGAAGCCCTGGTGTCCGCCGGCAGTACAGGTGCGTTGCTTGTCGGAGGCGCCCTTGAACTGGGCCGGCTCCCCGGCATAGATCGCCCGGCCCTGTGCGCCGTCATGCCCACGGTAGACGGCAAAGGCGTGGTCCTCTTGGATGTGGGGGCCTCCACCGACCTTAGGCCCCACCAATTGGTCCAGTTTGCGGTCATGGGTTCAGTCTACGCCGGCGCGGTGCTGGGGAGGAAGGACCCGGTGGTGGGGCTCTTGAACATCGGCAGCGAACCCACCAAGGGCAATGAGTTGGCCCGCAACACCTACCCCAGGCTGCAGGCCTCTGGGCTGAATTTCGCCGGCAACGTGGAGGCCAGGGATATATTCTCCGGGAACGTGGATGTGGTGGTCTGTGATGGTTTTGTGGGTAACGTGGTACTCAAGAACACCGAGGGCGTGGCCGAAGCTGTGTTCACTATGATGAAGGCCGCTCTCTCCAGCTCGATCCGGGCCCGGCTGGGAGCCCTGCTGGTTAGGCCGGCTCTGCGCTCCATCAAGGCCAAACTGGACTATGCCGAGTATGGGGGAGTCCCGCTTTTGGGCTTGGCCAGTCCATGCATCAAGTGCCACGGGTCCTCCAACGCCAGGGCGCTGGCCAATGGCATTGCCTACGCTGTCAAGTTCGTCCGTACCGGGGCGATCACCGCCATGAAGGGGGCCCTCGAGGCCCTGGTGGAATCCTGACCTGGGGTGGGTAGATCGGTCCATGGCTATCAATAACGTTTCCATATGGGGCCTGGGCATGTCCGTGCCCGAGCGCCGCCTCACCAACGCCGACCTTGAGAAGATGGTCGACACCAGCGATGAGTGGATCGTAACTCGCACCGGGATCCGGGAGCGCCGCATCGCCGCGCCCGAGGAGGCCACGTCGGATCTGGCTACGGCGGCGGCCTGGGAGGCTCTGGCCGACGCCGGGGTAAAACCACAGGAGCTGGACTTGATCATCGTGGCCACCGTGGTGCCGGACATGGCCTTTCCGGCCACGGCCTGCCTGGTCCAGAGGAACCTGGGAGCTATCCGGGCGGCTGCCTTCGACCTGGAGGCGGCATGTTCGGGCTTTGTGTATGCCTTGACCGTAGGAGCCCAGTTCGTGGCCACCGGGACCTACCACCGGGTGCTGGTCATCGGCGCCGAGGTGCTATCGAGGGTAGTGAACTGGAAAGACCGCGGCACCTGCGTGCTCCTGGGCGATGGGGCGGGCGCGGTGGTGCTGGGACCGGCCAACGGGCGTCGCACCCTCCTTTCCACCTACCTGGGGGCCGACGGGAATGGAGCCGACGTGCTGAAACAGCCGGCGGGCGGTTCCCGGTTGCCCGCGTCTCATGACACCGTGGACCAGGGACTACATTACGTGTTCATGAACGGAAACCAGGTGTTCAAGTTCGCAGTGCGCACGATGGGAGCAGCCATCTTTGCCGGGTTAAAAAAGGCAGGCTTAAGCCCGGCCGACATAAATGTGCTCGTGCCTCACCAGGCCAACATGAGGATCATCGAGTCGGCTGCCGAGCGATTCGGGCTGGGCATGGATCGGGTGGTGATCAACCTGGATAGCTACGGGAACATGTCGGCGGCCTCCATCCCGGTGGCGTTGGTTGAAGGAGTGAAGGGGGGACGGATCAAGGAGAACGACATCGTGGTGCTGGTGGCTTTCGGAGGAGGGTTGACCTGGGGATCGGCGGTGTTACGATGGTAATTCACAATGAGGAGGTTTGGCGCCAGTGGGTGTAAAGATCGTTACGGACAGTGCTTCGGACCTGCCCTTGGATCTTCTCGGCAAGACGGGCATTGCCATGGTCCCGCTGACGGTGCATTTTGGAGACGAAGAATACAAGGACGCAGTGGAGATGGGAGCCAGCGAGTTCTACGTCAAGCTCCCCAGTGCCCAGCACCACCCGCGCACTTCCCAGCCTTCGCCGACGGATTTTGTCGATTGCTACCAGCGGGTGGGTGCGGCCGGTGATTCCATCATCTCCATCCACCTTTCTTCCAAGCTCAGCGGTACGTACCAGTCGGCCGTCCTGGCCAAGTCCATGCTTCCCGACCTGGATGTTGAGGTGGTTGACTCCAAGTCCGCATCGCTGGGCTACGGGATCATGGCCTTGCGGGCGGCCCAGCTGGTAGGGGAGGGAGCGTCCAAGGAAGCCATCCTCGCCGACCTGGAGGGCGTGAGCGCGCGGTTGCACGTGGTCTTCACCGTGGACACCCTGGAATACCTCAAACGGAACGGCCGTATCGGAGCAGCCCAGCATCTTCTGGGAACGCTGCTGAACATGAAGCCCGTGCTGGGCCTGGACAAGGAGGGAGCAGTGACTGCCCTGGACCGGGTGCGGGGGAAGGGTAAGGTCATCCCGCGCCTTCTTGAGATCATGCAAGAGAGAGTGCTGGCCGGTTCCAGCATCCGGTGCGCCGTGATGCACGCCAACGCACCGGAGGCCGCCAACGAGGTCATGGACCGGGTCCGGGGCGTGTACCAGGTGGAGGAAGGCCTGATCGGGTTGCTGGGTGCGATCATCGGCACTCACGTGGGCCCGGGAACCGTCGGGATAGCCTTCTACGCCGTCTAGGGAGGCAGCATGCTAGGTTTCGTATTCCCCGGCCAGGGAGCCCAGTACGTTGGCATGGGTGAGGACCTGTACCGCACTCGGCCGGTCGCCCGGAGGGTGTTCGAAGAAGCTTCGGATACACTGGGGTATGACATGGCCAGGTTGTGTTTCGAGGGTCCTGCCGGCGAACTGCGCCGGACCGAGCGGACCCAGCCCGCGCTTTTGACCGCCAGTGTGGCCGCGCTGCGGGTGCTGGAGGAGTGCGGGATATCGCCCCGGGTGGTGGCCGGCCTCAGCCTGGGGGAGTATTCGGCGCTGGTGGCCGCGGAGGCCCTGGGGTTTCGTGATGCCGTGGCACTGGTGGAAAAGCGCGGCCGGTACATGCAGGAGGCGGTGCCCGAGGGAGTGGGCGCCATGGCGGCCGTCCTGGGCCTGGAGGCGGCGGAAGTGGAGGAGATCTGCCGGCGCGCCTCCGCCCGGGGCGTCGTTGAGCCTGCAAACTACAACTGCCCGGGCCAGCTGGTGATATCCGGCGAAGTAGAGGCAGTCCGGTGGTGTGTGGATCTGGCCAGGGAGGCGGGTGCCAAGCGCGCCGTTATGCTGGAAGTCAGCGCACCGTTTCACTGCCGGCTCATGCGCCCGGCCGGGGTGCGCTTAGGAGTGGAGCTGGAGCAGCTGGTCTTGCACGAGCCCCGGCTCCCGGTGGTGGCCAACGTCAGCGCCGGGCTGGTGCGCACGCCGGAGCAGATCCGAAAAGCACTCGTGGCCCAGGTGAGCTCTCCGGTCCAGTGGGAGCAGAGTGTAAGGTGCATGGTGGATGAGGGTTGCTCGAGAATAGTGGAAGTGGGGCCAGGGAAGGTGCTGTCGGGGTTTGTCAGGCGCATTGCTCCCGAAGTCGAAACACTGCAGGTAGAGGACAATTCATCCCTTAACAAGTTGCTTGATCTCGTGCAGGAGGTTTGCTAAGATGTTACTGGAAAATCGGGTGGCACTGGTTACCGGCGGCAATCGCGGCATTGGACGAGCGGTGGCGGTGGCCCTGGCCGAACAGGGAGCCAGGGTAGCCGTAAACTACCGCCAGCGTCATGAGGAGGCGCGGGCCGTGGTGGACCAGATTACCGCGGCCGGGGGGCAAGGGCTGGCCATTGCAGCCGATGTGGCTGAACCGGCCTCCGCCGCTGAACTGGTGGAACGGTGCGTCAGGCATTTTGGGAGCCTGGACATTCTGGTCAACAACGCCGGAGTCACCCGAGATGGGCTGCTGTTGCGCATGAGCGATGACCGGTGGCAGGAAGTCATGGACACCAACCTGTACGGGGTATTCAGCTGTACCCGGGCGGCGGCCAAGGTCATGCTCAAGCAAAGATGGGGAAGGATCATCAACATCAGCTCAGTTTCCGGTCTTACTGGCAACCCGGGCCAGAGCAACTATTGCGCGGCTAAGGCGGGGGTCATCGGTTTTACCAGGGCTGTGGCCAAGGAATTAGCCCCTCGGGGCATCACCGTGAACGTGGTGGCTCCCGGCCTCATTGCCACCGACATGACTGAAGACCTTCGCCCCGAGGCCCGGCAAGCTTTGCTGGAGCGCATACCCTTGGGACGTGCGGGCACGCCCCAGGAGGTGGCGGCGACCGTGTTGTTCCTGGCGTCTGAGAACGCCGGCTACATAACCGGTCAGGTACTGGTAATCGACGGAGGTATGCTAGCATGATCCAGGGAAATCGAGGAGGTGAACATGTGGCCGGCGAAGGGATTTTCGAAAAGATCAAGGAAATTATCGTAGACCAGCTGGGCGTTGAGGATGATGAAGTGACCCTAGAAGCTTCGTTCATCGACGACCTCGGTGCCGATTCGCTGGAGATCGTGGAGCTGATCATGGCCCTCGAAGAGGAATTCGGCATTGCCATTCCCGACGAAGACGTCGAGAAGATCACGACTGTGGGTCATGCCGTTGAATACATCAAGGAGAACATGTAGCTTGCCCGGCGCCAGAGAGTCCCGCACCCATGTGTGTGCGGGACTTTCGGGCATTTGGGCATCCAAACCGGGCACGGCCGGGGCACCCCGGTGAGAGCTTAGCGAGGGGAGGGACGGCGGCTTTCCGCCCGGGCGAGAGGCGCCGTGGACATTGCATAAACGGGTGGTTATTACAGGGATGGGCCTGGTCTCGCCCCTGGGACAGGACCTGGAGACGTTCTGGGGAAACCTTTTGGCGGGCACAAGTGGTATCGGACACATTACGAGGTTTGACACAACGGGTTATACTACTCGCATCGGCGCAGAGATTAACGATTTTTCTCCCGAGCAGTACATGGACAAGAAGCTGGCCCGTCGCTCCGATCGCTTCACCCAATTCGGCCTTGCCGCGTCACTCATGGCGTTGGAGCATGCCGGGCTCAACGGCAAGGTCAAGCCGGACCGGGCCGGAGTGCTTTTTGGCACCGGCATTGGAGGCATCGAGACTCTCTGTGACCAGTACCAGGTGCTGCTGCAGCGTGGTCCAGACCGGGTGAGCCCCTTTTTCATCCCCACCATGATCGCCAACATGGCAGCGGCCACCATCGCCATGCATGCGGGGTTACGGGGTCCCAACGTAACGGTGGTCACGGCGTGTGCCTCGGCGGCCAATGCCGTTGGAGATGCTTTCAAGATGATCCAGAGAGGATCTGCCGACGTCATGCTGGCGGGCGGGAGCGAGGCTCCTTTTGTGCCCTTGGCCTTCGCTGGGTTTTGCTCCATGAGGGCCATGTCCACGCGCAACGACGACCCGGCCGGGGCCATGCGACCCTTTGACGCTGGTCGCGACGGTTTCGTCATGGGCGAAGGCGCCGGTATGCTGGTGCTAGAAAGCGAAGAGCACGCCCTGGGAAGAGGTGCCAGGATCCTAGGAGAGGTGTGCGGCTACGGCACCACCGCCGATGCCTACCACATAACCGCGCCATCACCCGATGGCGACGGCGCGGCCAGGGCCATGCAGGACGCCCTGGACGATGCCGGGCTATCCCCGGGGGACATCCAGTACATCAATGCCCACGGGACTTCAACGCCTGCCAACGACCGGGTGGAAACCATGGCCATCAAGACGGTGTTTGGCCAGCACGCTCCAGGCATTCCCGTCTCGTCTACCAAGTCCATGATCGGGCACCTGTTGGGGGCAGCCGGTGCGGTGGAACTCATTGCCACGGTCTTGACCATGCTCGAGGGGATCATCCCTCCCACGATCAACCAGACGGAACCCGATCCCGAATGTGACCTGGACTCGGTGCCCAACGTGGCCCGGCGTCACCAGGTGCATGCTGCCTTGTCCAATTCCTTCGGCTTTGGGGGACAGAACGTCTCGCTGGCGGTTAGGAGATACCCTTGTTGATGGACTCGGAAAACCGCGGCGCACCGGACCTGTCAGGACTGGGAGCCGGAGATGACCGGCTGCGGCTGGCTTTCACCCATGCCTCCTATGCTCACGAGCACGCCGACGTCGACCACAATGAGCGCTTGGAGTTTTTGGGTGACGCCGTGCTGGCGCTGGTGGTGAGCGAGTGGCTCTACCAGCGCTTCCCCCACCAGTCCGAAGGCGAACTCACTGCCCGGCGGGCGGCGCTGGTCTGTGAGAGCAGCCTGGCCGGGGTGGCCCGGGAGCTGGGGTTGGGCCATCACCTGAGACTAGGGCGGGGTGAGGCGGCCGGTGGGGGGCGAGAACGCCCGTCCATCCTGGCCGCGGCCCTGGAAGCGGTGGTGGGCGCGGTGTTTCTCGATGCCGGGCTTGACCGTTGCCGGGAACTGGTCCAGGCCTGGTTCGCCGGGCCTTTGGAGGCCGGGGCCGGGCCGGACAACCCCAAGGCCCGTTTGCAGGAGGTAGTGCAGGAAACACCGGGGCTAGAACTTGAGTACCGGGTGGTAGAGGAAACCGGGCCGGCCCATGACCCTACCTTCTACGTGGCCGCATACATCGGGGGCCAGCTTACGGGCAGCGGCGCGGGCAAGAGCAAGAAGGCGGCGGAGAAAAACGCCGCCAGGGCCAGCTTGGAGAAGCTCCAGGGTTCACGGGCCGAAAGGGCGGACCATGGCCACCACTCGCCCGAGGACGGCGGGGTGCCCGGGCCATGGTAGGCCACTGACCGGGTGCAAGAGCACCGTGGTGTCCCTGGGGGCGTAGTACCGGCACACGCAGACGCTATGACCGTCCAGCCATGCCAGCACCAAGGCGGCGTCGTCCACCGCCCCGGCGGGATCAACCACCAGGAAATCGCCGGAAAGGAGCACCGGGGCATACTCCCCGGTCTCCAGCTTGAGGGCAAAACCCGAAGGCGACACCAGGACCGCTGAGGCCATGGCCAGGGTAGTGCCTGTGTAATGTATGCGGCCAGGGGGCACTGCCTCGGCTACGGGTAAGGTATCCCACGAAGGGCTGGTTCTCTCGGCCAGTCGCTCGGGCGGACGCGGCAGCCGCCTGGGAAAGCGGCCCGTGAGCACGGCGGCCCGGAACTCCCGGGCGCTCCGGTAGCCGGCCTTGTGCAGCCAGTAGTACACCGACTTTTCCTCAGCGTATCCCAGCTCCTTGGCGATGCGGGCCACACTGGCTGCAGGATGAGCAAGGATGATTTCGGCGATCTTATCCAGGACGGTATCCGTCGACAACCGTGTCACTCCCTGTGGCCCGGGCTGTATGATGTTTACCAGACCTGGGCGGCAAAACCTTTACCCATAAAGGGTATAGACCATGACTGAAAAGGGACAACCCGGCCATCAGGGCAGGAAAACCCAGGCCCGGCACCGAATGCCGTGGGGGACCAGCGGTGGTCCGGCAGCTATGGACAGCCCGGTCAGAGGCTCTCTTTATACACAGGAGGTCACGGCTTGTACCTTCGCCGGTTGGAGCTTTACGGTTTCAAGTCCTTTCCCGACAAAACCATCCTGGAATTCGGCCCGGGCCTGACGGCCATCGTGGGGCCCAACGGCAGTGGCAAGTCCAACCTGGCTGATGCCGTTCGCTGGGCCCTGGGCGAGCAAAGCGCCCGGATGCTCCGGGGCTCACGCATGGACGAGGTCATATTCTCCGGAACCGATCGTCGCAAACCCCTGTCCGTGGCGGAGGTGCGGCTCACTTTCGACAACTCCGACGGAGCCCTTCCCGTCGACTACTCTGAAGTAACCGTGGCCCGGCGGGTATCGCGGGACGGCGAGAGCAGCTACTACCTCAACGGTACTCCCTGCCGGCTCAAGGACGTGGCGGACCTCATGGCTGGCACCGGGGTGGGCCGCGACTCATACTCCCTGGTAAGTCAGGGGCGCATCGACGACATCCTGAGCGCCCGGGGCGAAGACCGGCGTGAACTCCTCGAGGAGGCCGCGGGCATCACCAAGTTCAGAAACCAAAGGCGGGAAGCTGTCCGAAGGTTGGAAGCAAGCGAGCGGGACCTGGAGAGGCTGGGGGATATTCTCCGGGAACTGGAGTCCCAGGTCGGTCCCTTGGCAGAGCAGGCACAAGAGGCCCGGGCCTACCGCGAGGTGGCCTCCCAGCTCCGGGAGCTGGAAGTCGGGGTGCTCCTGGCTATTCTGGAACGGGCCCAGGCGCAGCTGGCCCTGTGGGAGAAGCGCCGCCAGCAACTGGCGGCCGCCCTGGAAGCAGACGAACACCGGCTGGCCGCCGTGGAGCAGTCAGCAGAGGCCGCCCGTACCGAGCTGGGCGCTAGAGAAGCCGACTTGGAGAAGACCCGCGGGCTCTTGGCCGAGCAACGAGCCACCGAACGCGAGCTGCGTGCCCGGCTGGAAACCGGCCAGCGCTCGCAAAGAGAGGCCCAAGTGCAGCTGGGAGCCGCTAGCCAGCGGGTGCAGGCCGCCCGGGTCCGGTTGGAAGAAGTTGAGGCCGAGGAGACGGCCAGTGCAGGCCATCATGCCGAAAGCCAGCTCCAGCTGTGCTCGGCGCAGGCGGGACTGGCGGAGGCTGCCGATCTAGTCGCCAGCCAGCGCCAGGTCGTGATGGAACTGGGGGCCGGAGTGGAGAAGGCCAAAGGCGACGTGCTGGACGCTCTCAACCGCGTGGCGCTTTTGAAAAACCAGGTGAATACACGCGAACTGGAGGCGCGCCACCTGGAGCAGCTTTTCCGCCGCCGGGAGCTGGAAGTGGCGGAGCTGGCCAAAAGGCTGGAATGGAGAGAGCAGGAGGCCCATCGTCTAGCCGGCGAACTGGACAAGATGAATGCCCGGAAGCTCCACTGTGAGCAGCAAGAACACCAGGCCGGGTCCCGGCGGGCCGAACTGGTTCGGGAACTGGAAGCAGCCCGGCGAGAGACTGGACGGTCCCGGCAGCGACTGGAAGCCCTCAGGTCCCGGCATGCGGTGCTCACTGAAATGCTCAGCAACTACGAAGGCTACGGCCGGGGGCCCAGGGCGGTATTGACCGGGCGGATTCCTGGGGTGCTGGGGTCGGTAGCCGACCTTTTCACCATTGAGCCGGGCTATGAGGCCGCCATTGCGGCGGCGCTGGGCGGAGCGTTGCAGTACGTGGTCACCGAAACCGAGGATGCTGCCGAAGCCTGCATCTCGTACCTGAAGAAGGGCTCCGGGGGCCGGGCGACCTTTTTGCCGCTCAACCTCATACGTCCCGCCTACCTGGGCCGGGCTGACCTGCGGGCGCTGTCAGAAATAGAAGGGACGCGCCCGGCCCTGGAAGTGGTATATTGCGACCAGCAGGTGGTCCCGGTGCTCCAGTACCTCCTGGGCCGGGTGGTCGTGGCGCCTGATCTGGACCGGGCGCTGGCCGTAGGGCGGGCTACCGGCATGCGGCTCAAGGTGGCAACCCTGCCCGGCGAAGTCATCACCCCCGGCGGCGCCATCACCGGGGGAGGACGGGCACCGGAGGCAGCCGGGCTCTTGGGCCGGAGAAGGGAAGTCGCGGAGCTGGAAGGTCAGGTGGCCGCCACTGTGCGGGACTTGGATGGCTGGGTGCAGCGCGAGCGTGAGCTGGCCAGGCTTTGGGAGGATACAGAAACGCTGGCGCGGGAGCTGTCCCACGAACTGGCCACGCTGAAAGCCCAAAGGGCCAGCCTGGCCCAGGAGCTGGAGCAACACCGCGGCGAGACCCAGCGCCTGGTCGAGGCTTTGTCGGTACACCGGGGTGAACTGGAGGAGCTGGCGGGAAAGCTACGGGAGGCAAGGACCGAGCGTGAAGTGGCTGCCACCCTCATCCAGGCTGCCGCGGGCGAGGCGGAGCGCGTCCAGGAAATGGTAAAGGAGCGGGCGGCCGAGCACGAGCAGGCGCGCCAGCGCTGGGAAGCAGCCCAAGAACAGCTGGCGGAGTGCCGGGCGCAAGTCGCCCGCCTAGAGCAGGTGGCGCTGGGCGCCTGGGAGCAACGGCAACGGGTACAGCGGGACGCCGGGCGGGCCCGGCACGAACTGGAGGCTGCGGCCAAAAGAGAACAGGAGCTCCGGGAGCTCCGGGCGGCTCTTGACGCCGAACTGGCCGCCCTGGAGGAGCGTCTCCACCGGTCAGCCGGGTGTGCCGGGCGGCTGGCCGAAGAACTGCACGCAGTCGAGGAAGCCCGGGCCGGTATCTTGGCCCAGCTTGACGAACTAGAACGCGAGCGGCGGGGTCTGACCCGGGCTTTGGCCCAGCACCGCTCCAGGCTGCATGCCGAGGAGCTGGAGGTGGCCCGCGTCGAGGCCGAGGCCGGGCACTCCCGGGCACAACTGCTGGAGCGATATGAACTGGACGTCGAGGTTGCCGCCCAAAGCTACCGCCCGCGGGACCCGGACGAGGCCGCTCCCGCCATTGCCCGGCTCAAAAGCAGGTTGACGGCTTTTGGGGCTGTGAACCTGGCCGCCGTCGAGGAATACGAGCGGGTGAACCAGCGGTACGAATTCCTCAAGGCCCAGCGCCTGGACATCGAGGAGGCCCGCCGCGACCTGGGCCGGGTGATCCAGGAGACAGATCGCCAGATGAGGACCAGGTTTGAAGCCACCTTCAGTGCCGTGCGGGCCAATTTCAAGCACCTGTTCAGGCGGCTGTTTGGCGGGGGTTCGGCCGATCTTATCCTGAGCGACCCCAGCTGTCCCTTGGAGTCGGGCGTGGACATCGACGCGCAGCCGCCCGGACGCCGCCTGCAGAACCTGAGCCTCCTGTCCGGGGGCGAAAAGGCCCTGACCGCCAGCGCGCTTCTGTTCGCTGTGCTTTCCATCAGCCCGAGCCCGTTTTGTGTGCTCGATGAGATCGAAGCTGCACTGGACGAAGCCAACACCGCCCGGTTTGTGAGCCTACTTAGAGACTTCGCTTCCCAGACCCAGTTTGTTATGGTCACTCACAACAAGACCACTATGGAAGCAGCAGACGTGCTGTACGGGGTGACCATGGAAGAATCAGGCGTTTCCAGGTTGATTTCCGTGAGCCTGACAGACGTGAGTGCATCAGGTTAGGGGGATCTAGGAGCCAGTGTTAGAACGACTCCGGGCCGGTCTGGCCAAGACCCGCCACCAACTGGCGGCGGCGCTACAGGGGGTGGTGGGACGGCGCCTTTGCGTTGACGAGGAGATGTTTGGCGAACTGGAAGAGGCGCTGGTAAGGGCCGACGTGGGTGTCGGAACGGCCGGTTCCCTGGTGAGGGAAGTCAAGGCCCGCTGTGCCCAGGAGAGGGTTTCTGACCCCTCGCAGGTTTTGCCGCTCCTCCAAGGAGAGATACAGGCCCGGCTCTGCCGCGGCAGCGGCCGGCTCCAGCTGGCGGCCCGGCCCACGGTGATTATGATCGTAGGAGTAAACGGGTCGGGCAAGACCACCACGGTCGGCAAGCTCGCACACCGGTTCCGACAAGAGGGCAAACGCGTGCTGGTGGGCGCGGCCGACACCTTTCGTGCCGCCGCCATCGACCAGCTGGAAGTATGGGCGCGCCGGGCCGGCGCAGACTTGGTCAAGCACGCCGAGGGCGGCGACCCGGCCGCCGTGGCCTTTGACGCCGTCAACGCGGCTGTGGCTCGCAAGGTCGATGTGGTCTTGCTGGACACGGCCGGTCGCATGCACACCCGGGCCGACCTCATGCAGGAGCTGGCCAAAGTGCGCCGGGTGGTGGGTAAGGCCCTACCGGGAGCTCCTCACGAAGTCCTCCTGGTGCTGGATGCTACCACTGGGCAGAATGCCCTAAGACAAGCCGAGGAATTCCGGGCGGCCACTGCGCTTACCGGCATCGTGCTCACCAAGCTGGACGGCACCGCCCGGGGCGGGGTGGTAGTGGCCATCGCCGACCAGCTAGGGTTGCCGGTGAAGCTGGTAGGTGTCGGCGAGGGGCTCGACGACCTTCGCGACTTCGACCCCGAGGCGTTTGCATCGGCGCTGTTTGAATCCTAGCTCCTCCGGTGCCGGCAGAAGGAACCGGCAACAAACTGCGCCCGGGATCACCCCGGAATCCGCCAGTCCTCCCGGTCGCCATCCCTGCACTGCCACTAGTCCAAGCCGTGCCTGCTCGCATGCCCTCCGGGATGGATTCGCGGGCAACCGGTGAACAGAGTGGATGGCTCCGGTCGACCCTGTGAACCCGGCAGACCGACGCGTGGGTTCCCGTACCTTGCGGCCGGCGACGTGCCCGGCCTGGGTTCAGGGGCCGGGGAAGGGTCGGTTGGAAGCCGGGCTACAGGCCGGGAGTGCCAAAGCCCCCGGGGTGCGGCCGTCCCCGGCGCCACCTTTGCACCGATGAGGCGCGTCCACTGGCCAGTCATGGTGATGACCAACGGCCGGGCAAGGTCATAGAAGACCCGAGACTTCATGTTATGTGGTGTGCAGTCCGGCGAACCGCACTTACCCGATTACCGGGGACCCGGCCGCGCTTACTTGACAACCGGCCCCGGAGCAGAGTAGAATTACGCTGTTCAGTATTAATGGTTAACACTCTAGCGAGGCGATGACGGTGGACCGCAGGCTTACCATGAGCTTACTGTGCGAGCTTTACCAGCCGCTCCTGACCGAGTGGCAGTGCGACGTGGTCTGCCTCTACCACGACCACGATCTTTCTTTGGCAGAAATCGCCCAAATCAAGGGAGTCACTCGTACCGCGGTGTACAATGTTCTCAAGCGGGCCGAGAACGCCCTGGAGGACTACGAAGCCAGGTTGGGACTGCTCAAGGCCTACCAAGAGCGACAAAAGACCCTAGACCAGCTGGAAGCGCTGCTGGGGCCTGGGGATGAGGCCAGAAAGGACAGGATCGTGGCGCTTTTGGGCAAACTGCGCAGCTGAAGGGGGCTAGAGCCGGTTGTTTGAGACGCTGAGCCAGCGTTTGCAGGAAACCATGCGGCGGCTTCGCGGGCGCGGCAAGCTTACTGAAGCCGACGTGGCTGCGGCCATGCGGGAGGTGAGGATGGCACTCCTGGAGGCCGACGTTAGCCTGCCGGTGGTCAAGGATTTCACTGCCCGGGTGCGGGCGCGTGCCGTGGGCATCGAGGTCTTGCAGTCTCTGTCGCCGGCCCAGCACGTCATCAAGATCGTCAAAGAAGAACTGACGGCGCTTTTGGGCACCGAACCGTCGCGCCTGCGCTTGGCCCCGGATGGTTCTTCCCTGATCATGCTGGTGGGACTCCAGGGCGCGGGCAAGACTACGGCTGCGGCGAAACTGGCCCTGCATCTAAAAAAGCAAGGGCGACGGCCACTGCTGGTGGCAGCAGATACCCGTCGGCCTGCGGCCATCAAGCAGCTCCACGTCCTGGGAGAAAAAGCCGGGGTGCCCGTTTTCAGCCAGGGGGATCGGGTAGCAGCTGTGGCACTGGCCCTGGCAGCCGTATCCCACGCCCGCACGGAGGCCAGGGAACCGGTGGTGCTGGACACGGCCGGGCGGCTGCAGGTGGACGACGAGCTCATGCGGGAACTTGAGGATATCAAGGCCGCCGTGAATCCAGTGGAGATCCTGCTGGTGGCGGACGCCATGACGGGCCAAGAAGCTGTGAACGTGGCCTCCGAGTTTCACCGCCGACTGGGGATTACCGGCGTGATCCTCACGAAGCTGGACAGCGATACCCGGGGCGGTGCGGCCCTGTCCGTGCGGGCGGCCACTGGAGCGCCAGTGAAATTCGCCGGGACCGGCGAAAAGCTGGACATGCTCGAAGTGTTCCATCCCGACCGGCTGGCATCGCGCATCCTGGGCATGGGCGATGTGCTGACTCTCATTGAAAAGGCAGAAGAGGCCTACGATGTTGAGCAGGCCCGCAAGCTGGAGCAGAAGCTTCGCAACCTCGAGTTTACCCTGGAGGATTTCCTGGACCAGATGAAGCAGCTCAAGAAGCTGGGACCTTTAGACCAGCTCATGGGCATGATCCCGGGGATGGAGCGAATGCGCGGCAAAGTGGACCTGGGTGACAGCGAGCGCGACCTCAAGCGAGCCGAAGCCATCATCAACTCCATGACCCGGGATGAGCGCCGCCATCCCAACATTATTGACGGCAGCCGACGTCGCCGCATCGCGTTGGGCAGCGGCACCCGGGTGCAAGACATAAACCGGCTGCTCAAGCAATTCGATCAGGCCAAGAAGATGCTCAGGCAGGTGGGCAACCTCGAGCGGGAAATCCGCCGGGGAGGCAGGCTGCCCCAGCGTTGACTCAGAAAGGGGAGTTTCAGTGGCAGTAAGGATCAGGCTCAAGCGCATGGGAGCCAAGAAGAACCCGTTTTACCGGCTGGTGGTGGCCGATGCGCGGTCGCCCCGGGACGGGCGTTTCATCGCCGAAGTTGGGTATTATGACCCCACGGCAGAACCATCGGTGATCAAGGTCGAAGAAGACAAGGTACTGGAATGGCTCAGCCGGGGAGCCCAGCCTTCGGAAACGGCCAGGGCCGTGTTGGCCAAGGCCGGAGTGCTCCAAAAATACCAGGAGCTGAAGCAGGGGAACAAATAGTTTGGGGGGGGCACACAATGCGGGCTCTCGTGGAAATGCTGGTGCGATCCCTGGTAGACGACCCTGAAGCGGTCCAAGTCCGGGAATACGTGGAAAACCGCTATTTCCGGTACGAGGTACGCGTTGCCCCGGAGGACGCCGGCAAGCTCATAGGCAAGCAGGGGCGCACCATCCGCGCCGTCCGGCAGGTCGTCAAGGCCGCTGCCCTGAGAAGTGGGACCCGCGTAAGCGTGGACGTGCTATAGGGGCGGCAAGGTGAGTGATGAAGGTTGGTGACCATCAAGACCCCGGTCACAGTCAAGGCCGTGGTTACCGAGGAGTTGCAGCGCCGCCTGGCCGCCGAGGTGCAGGAGACCCTGCGCAGGCTGGAGACAGAACTGGCGCAGGTTCAATTCCAGCTTAGGCGGGCTGTGTCCGAGCGTGAGAAGAGCAACTCGGCAGAGCTGGCGGTCCTGGTAGAGAAGCTGGAGCAAGACGCAGTGCGGAGGCAGGAGATCCGGTCCCAGCTTGTGGAGCGACTCAAGAGCATTGCCCGGTTGCAGCCGGGGGAGCTGGTAGTGCAAGGAACCGCTGAGGGCCTGGTGGAGATCAGACCAGGCATGCGTTGGGAACAGGTGACCAGCACCGAGATTATCATCAAGAACGGTGTGGTCATGGACATCAGGCTGGGCGGCGAAGAGCGGTGCGAGTAGTCATCGGTGAGGTCTGCGGGGCCCACAGCACGGGTGGCGAGGTGCGGGTGCTGCCCGTGACGGATTTCCCCGATCGCTTCTTGAACCTTGACTCCGTTTACCTGAGTGGGGAGACCACTGCCAGGGAAGTGCAGCGGGTCCGCAGGCATGGCCGCTTCTTTTTACTCAAGCTGGAAGGTGTGAAAAGCCAGCTCGAGGCATCCCGCCTGCGCGGGACCCGGCTGGAGTTGCCGCCCGACCGGCTGGTGCCCCTGCCCGAGGGCCATTACTACCTCTGGCAGATCGTGGGCCTCCGGGCCCGGAGCACCGGGGGGGAGGATCTGGGCGTGGTCACAGAAGTCCTCTCCCGGCCCGCCAATGACGTGTACGTGGTAAAAACCCAAGACGGCGGTGAGCTCCTGGTTCCGGCCATCCGCGAGGCGGTGGTCTCCATCGATGTGAACCAAGGGATCATGGTGGTTAGGCTGTTGCCGGGCATGGGGAAGGGGGAGTAAGCGTGAACATCATGGTGCTCACGCTGTTTCCCACCATGTTCCGTGGGCCCTTTGATGAAAGCATCCTGGGAAGGGCCAGGAAAGACGGGAAGGTCGCCATCAGCGTGGTGGACCTTCGGGAGTTTGGCCTGGACGCCCACAGGACCGTGGATGACTACCCATACGGGGGCGGCGCGGGCATGGTGCTCAAGCCCGACCCGGCAGTGGCGGCGCTAGAATGGGCCGTAACCCAGTTTGCCGCGCGGCCCAAGGTCATCATGACCTGTGCCCAGGGCATAACCTTTGACCACGCCGTGGCCCAAAAGCTGGCAGACGAGCCCGGGCTGGTGTTCTTGTGCGGGCACTATGAGGGCGTGGATGAGCGCGTCCGGGCATGGGTAGACCTGGAGCTTTCCCTGGGCGACTTTGTACTCACCGGCGGTGAGATCGCCGCCATGGCCATGGTGGATGCCGTGGTCCGGCTGTTGCCGGGAGTACTCGGGCACGCCGAATCGGCCCGGTACGACTCCTTTGCCGGGGGCCTTTTGGAAGGTCCTCAGTATACACGGCCGTGCGAGTTTAGGGGCATGAAGGTGCCGTCCGTCCTGCTCAGCGGCGATCACGAGCAGATCCGGCGCTGGCGCAGGAAAGAATCCCTCAAGCGGACCGGGCTCAGGAGGCCGGACCTGTTGGAGAGGGCCATACTCAGTTACGAGGACCGCTGTCTTTTGGAGGAAATCAGGAAAGAAACGCCACCAAGCCCATAGATGGTGGCATCAAGGAGGCTACTGCATTGGACCTGGTCAAGATGGTCGAGAAAGAACAGTTGAAAACCGAGATCCCCCAGTTTCAACCCGGCGACAGTGTCCGCGTGCACGTCAAGGTGATGGAAGGCGGTCGCCAGCGCATCCAGGCTTTTGAAGGTGTGGTCATTGCCCGCCGCGGCACCAGCATCAATGAGACCTTCACCGTCAGGAGAGTGACCTACGGCGTCGGGGTGGAGCGTACGTTCCCTTTGCATTCACCCAGCGTTGACAAGATCGAGGTTCTCCGCCGGGGCCGGGTGCGCCGGGCCAAGCTGTACTACCTTGCCCAGCTCCGGGGCAAGGCCGCCCGCATCCGCGAGCGAGTTCGCACCAAGTAACTACCCTAAAGGATACCCAATGGGCGAAACGAAGGTGAAGCGCCGTTGAACAGAGCCCTCCGGGAAACCCTGGAGACCGTTTTGCTCGCGCTGGTGATCGCCCTGGTCATCCGCGGGTTTGTCATGGAGTCCTTTGTGGTGCAAGGCAGTTCCATGGAGCCTACCTTGCTCAACAGCGAACGCCTGCTGGTCAACAAGATCACTTTCCGGTTGCGTGAGCCCCAGCGCGGGGACATCATCGTGTTCCGCTATCCGAGGTCCCCCGACCGGGACTACATCAAGCGGGTCATCGCAGTAGCCGGCGAGACCGTGGAGATCAAGTTGGGACGTGTCTACGTGGACGGGCGCGTCCTGTCCGAGCCGTACCTGCTGCGATCGGGCACCGCCAATTTTCCGGTGACGATGGTGCCCGATGGGCACGTGTTCGTGCTGGGCGATAACCGCGGTAACAGTGACGATTCAAGGGCGTTTGGGCCGGTACCGCTGGAGCTTATCAAGGGCAAAGCGTTTTTCGTGTTCTGGCCTCTGGGAAGGATCAAGGCCATTTCCTCCCAGGTGGGGCAGTACGCTCCGGCGCCTGCCCCCTGGGGTTAGCAGCCGTGCGCAAGGGTGGCCTGCCCGGGCACATGGCCAAGGCCCGGCGGGTAGCCGGGGAGATGGTACCCCTGGTGGATGCCATCCTCGAGGTGGTGGACGCCCGGGCGCCGCTTTCCACCCATAGCCCCGAAGCCGATGCCCTGGCCCTCAGGCGCCCGCTCTTGGTGGTTATGACTCACGCCGACGGGGCAGATAGCGCGGTCACCTGCGCGTGGTTGGAGTACTGGCGTTCCCAGGGGCGACCGGCCTTTGCCGTGGACGCGGTGAGCGGGGCCGGGGTCCCCCAGCTCAGGCAAGGCCTTCGCGAGCTTCGCTCCCAACTGGAGGCATCCTGGCGCCAGCGAGGTCGCCGGTCGCGGCCGCTGCGTGCGGTGGTGGTAGGGCTACCCAACGTCGGCAAGTCTTCACTGCTCAACCGGCTGGCGGGCCGGTCGCTGGCTCGCACCGGTGCCCGGCCCGGCATCACCCGGGGCCAGCAGTGGTTACGTAGCGGTCAGGAACTGGAGCTTTTGGATCTACCGGGGATGCTGCCGGCCCGGGCCGGCGATGAGCGCACCGCGCGAGTGCTGGTAGCCACGGGCGTCCTTCCCCTGGCCCGGGAAGACGCGCTGGAGGTAGCTGGGTGGCTCTTGGCAGAGGCCCTCGGCCCGCAGGCCGTAGCCATTGCCCAGAGCGCCGGGGCGGCGTATTGCCCAGGCCACGAAAGGACGTTCCTTTGGGAGCTGGGCAAAAGCCGCGGGCGACTTAAGAGCAGGGGGGAAGTGGACCTGGAAGGCACTGCCATGGGATTCCTCAAGGAACTGGCGGCCGGGAAGCTGGGCCGGTTTAGCCTGGAAGCCCCGCCCGAGACGGGGCCGTCATGATTCCACCATGCCGGGAGTTGCCCGTAGGCGAACTCCAGCGTCTGGTGGCGGGTTTGCCGCCAGTGGATGGCCAGAGCGTTCCCGACCCCCGGTGGCGACGGGTCGTGGTATGCTTGTCTTCTGACCCCAGGCCGGGGGTGGTGAAGGCCGCCCGGGGGCTGGCCCGCCGGCTGGAGGCGGCCCTGACCGAACACCGGCGCCTGGTGGACATGTATGAGCACGAACGGAAGCTATGGAGCCTTGGCTACCAGGCGGTGGCGGGGGTGGATGAGGCGGGGCGGGGCCCGCTGGCCGGGCCGGTGGTGGCTGCCGCCGTGATCATGGCCCCCGGCACTCACATCCCAGGAGTGGACGACTCCAAGGCCCTTAGCGCTGCACAGCGCCAAACCCTGTATCCGCTCATCCGCCAGCGCGCTCTGGCCGTAGGGATCGCTGGCGCGGGCCCGGCATACATAGACCGGCACAATATTCACCAGGCCACGCTCTATGCCATGCGCGTGGCCATTACCCGCACCGGCCTTTCACCTGATCATCTCCTGGTGGACGCCGTCCGGCTGCCCGTTCCCATTCCCCAATGGAGCCTGGTCCACGGCGACGCCCTTTCAGCCAGCATCGCAGCGGCATCCATTGTAGCCAAGGTCACCCGGGACCGGCTCATGAATTGCCTGGACCGCCGTTATCCCCAGTACGGTTTTGCGGCACACAAGGGCTATGCCACCCCAGAACACCTGGAAAGACTGGCCCGGTACGGCCCGTGTGCGGCCCACCGGTATAGCTTTGCCCCGGTGAGGCTGGCCGGGCAGCTTGCCCAGGGAAGATGACCAGGGCTGTTGGAGCCCGACAACTGCCTGTTTTTCCCTCTCGCAGAGGAATCTGGAGGGTGTCGCGGAGAATGTATCTTCGGTAGAGCACATCCTGACAGGAGAATGCACCGGTTTGAGAGTACTGATCGCCGAAGATGATGCGGCCATCCTGGACATACTGACCATAATTCTCCAGGGAGAAGGCTACGAAGTCATAACTGCCAAAGACGGCGAGACTGCCGAGGCACTGGCGCGTGAGCAGGCCCCCCACCTGGCTATCCTCGACCTTATGATGCCGCGGCTTAACGGGTTCGAGGTAACCCGGCGCCTCCGGGCCTGTCCAGAACTGGCGGGCCTGAAGATTGCACTCATATCTGCCCTCAGCCAAGAGACGGTGCGTGCCCAGAACATGCACATGTGGGTCGACACCTTCCTCGTGAAGCCTTTTGACATCCACCAGGTAATCCAGGCGGTTAGAACGCTCATTGGTCCCGCCAAAGAGGTGACGTCCACGTGAGTTCCCGGGCTATCTTGGTCTTGGTGGTCGAGCGCGACCCGGTCATCGCTGAACTGGAACGGTACTTCCTGGAGGCCCAGGGGTTTAGGGTGGTCTTTGCCCGGGACGGCATCGATGCTCTGCAGATGTCTCGCGAGCTGCTTCCCGACGTGATCATCACCGAGATCCTTGTCCCCCGCATGGATGGACTGGCCGTGTGCTCCCAGGTCAAGCGAGATCCCACCACCCGGCACATCCGGGTGGTGGTGTTTAGCATCTTGCATGCCAAGGATAGAGCCTTGCGCGCCGGGGCGGACGCCTTCATCCTCAAACCCCTGGAGGAAGACAGGCTGCTGGGAACAGTGCGTTCGCTGCTGGATGACACCCAGGACCAGAGAACGGGAGCGGTGTAAGAACATGGACAGGCTGACCAGCGGGGTACCGGCTCTTGACCAGATATTGAGCGGGGGGTTCCCCAAAAACTCCATTACCATAGTCTCGGGTCCTCCCGGAACGGGAAAGACCGTGCTGGCAAAAGGGATCGTGTTCAAAAACGCGGGCCCGGACTGCCGGGCGCTGTATGTCACCACCCTTTCTGAACCCTTGGACAAAACCATACGGTACCTGCAGGAACTGGATTTCTACGATGAGGAGCTCCTCATGGGCAGCATCCAGCACCGGGACTTGGGCGGGGGCCTCCAGGCCCGTGGGGTACCCGGGTTGGTGGAAACCGTGGTCACCCTGGTCAAGGAGGAGAGGCCCTCCCTCTTGGTCATCGATTCGTTCAAGGCCATCAGCGACATGGCCGGCTCGCTCCATGAGTACCGGTCCCAGCTTTTCGACTTGGCACGATTTTTGACGGCCTATGCTTGTACTACCTTCTGGCTTGGCGAGTATGCCACGGGTGACCACACGAGCCCGGAGTTCGGCGTGGCCGACGGCATCTTGGAACTGGTGAATCAAAAGCGAGGTACCCGGGACGAAAGGTACATGCGGGTGGTGAAGCTGCGCGGGTCGACGTACCTGCCAGGAGAGCACTGCTTCCGTATCGGGCGCTCAGGCGTAGAGGTTTTTCCCCGGGTGGTGGCCCCGGTCCACCCTGCGCCTTTCGACCCGGATGCCACGTTGCTCAGCACGGGTATGAAGGAACTGGACGCTCTTGTTCACGGCGGGTTTCGCCGGGGGAGCTGTACCGTGGTGGCCGGACCATCAGGAGTCGGCAAGACCATACTGGCCCTGCAATGGTTGGCGGCGGCCGCAGCACGCGGGGAGAAGGGCCTGATGGTGTCATTGCAGGAGTACCCGTCCCAGCTTAAGTTCACTGCCCGTGGGCTAGGTATTGACCTGGATGGGGGCGCTGGCGGCCGGGTCCACCTGGTCCACATGTCGCCCGTGGAGATGCTCATCGACGAGGTGGTTTTTCGCCTGCTGGAGACCACCGACAGGATCGGCGCCAGCTGCCTGGCCCTCGATGCCCTGGGAGAACTGGCCCGTGCCAGCTGGGACCAGGCGCGCTATTCCGGGTTCGTCTATTCCCTAAAGCAAGCCCTGGCCTCTCGGGGCGTGACGTCGGTTCTGAACTATGAGGTGGTAGACCAGCGTGAGGCGTCGCGGCTAACCGGTGAGTCCATTTCCTACATTGCCGATAACTTGATAGCACTGTGGTACATACGCGGAGAGACGCTGGGCCGGGCCATGCGGTTGGTCAAGGCCAGGGCCAGTCTGCACTCACTGGCTCAAGTCCCGTACACCATCGGCCCAGGCGGGCTGCAGGCGCAAAGGGGAAGTTGACGTTGACCGTCCGTGCCGGCATGCTGGAGCATGACAGGATGAACCATGTCTTCGATGTGCTGCGTGCCATTACCGTCTTGTGTGAGCCTGAGGAGCTTGTGGAACTGGTAGTGAACAAGGCCCAGTCCCTCTTGGAGGCGGCGGCCGCGGTAGTGATCCTCCGGACCGACCAGGGCTATCGCGTGGAGAGTGCCAGCGGGTTTGACCCCGGTGCCGTTGTTGGGCTTGAGTCCGACAGTTTCCGGACAGTCCAGGAGCAGCTGGAGGCTATGGCCCGGGGTGGCGGTGGCTGGGAGGGGTTCTTGGGGGTGCCCATGGTGGCGGCCGGCATGGTCATTGGAGCGCTGTGCGTCTTCGGTTCGCCCCGGGGCCGTTTTTCCGACGAGGACACGCAGTTGCTTTCGCTCCTGGCGGACCAGGTCAGCGTGGTGCTGGACAATGCCCGGCTGCACCAGGCCCTGCGGCGCCACCACCAGGACCTGTACCAGAGTCATCACCACGTTGACTCGCGCCTGAAGACGGTGCTCGAGCACATGGCGGACGGGCTTTTGCTGTTTGGACCCGACGGGCCGCTTCTGCAAAGCAACCGGGCGGCCCGCACCATGCTGGAACTTGGCCAGGACGGTACGCTAGGGGTGGAGATTTCGGTGGCTGGCCCCGGCGGGTGGGTGGACTGCTGGAGCCTGGAGATGCTGTACCGCTTGATGGTCGCGGCCGGACCGGGTGCCATGGTGCATTTGAAGGTGGATAGCATCGGACGGTGGTATGATGCCGTATGCACCCCCAGCACTACGCCGGAGGGACTCAGGGAGTACGTGGTGCTCTTGCGCGACGTTACCCACTACAGGCGGGTGGAGGATCTCAAGGCCAGTTTTCTGTCCATGGCCGCTCACGAGATCCGCACGCCTGTAACGGCCATCCACGGGTACCTGTCGCTTTTGCTTTCGGGGAGACTCGGGGACAGCGCGCCGTTGCCCGGGGCGGTAACCCGGGCACTGCAGGCCATGCAAAGCAATGTGGAGCGCCTGCTCTTGCTGATTTCGGACCTCCTGGACGTAACCCGCATGGACGGACCCGGGATCTCCTTCAACTCCACCGCCGTGGATGTACGCTCGCTCATTGACGAGGTACTGGAAGAGGTGTCCGTGCTGGCCGAGAACCGGCACATCACGGTAAAGCGTGACGTGCCCGAGCTGGGCCATGCTTTCTGGGACCAGCAGAGGGTTGCCCAGGTGATGCTGAATCTCCTGTCCAACGCCCTGAAGTTTACTCCAGAAGGCGGCGAGGTGGAGGTATCCGCGCAAGCCGGGCCGGCCGCCCTGGTCATCCGGGTGGCCGATAGCGGCCCCGGGATCCACCCTTCCCAGCACCGGTTGGTGTTTGAACCCTTCTGGCGTGGGGACCATGCCCGGCAGACGCCTGGTTCCGGCCTGGGCCTTGCCATCTGCAAGCGCATCGTAGATGCCCACCTGGGCAGGATCTGGGTGGAAAGCCAGGTGGGAGCCGGGGCCACGTTCATAGTGGAGCTGCCCAGGAGACTCGAGCAGGCTGCCGTCGTTCAGCAGAGGAGTTGAAGCATTGCGTGTAGAGACTGTCCCGCGCGCTGGTGCCCACCGGCTCCTGTGGGACTATCTATTTGATTACCCGGTAGTGGCCAACCGTTTTCCTTGCCCGCCCGGCCCCGGACCCCAGTGGCGTGAACTGGCCGGCCGCCTGGGGAGTGACCCTGGCGAGCGAAGGCGGCTGGCCGCTGTCCTACAGGAGTACAACTCCAGCCTGGGTGCAGCAGGTGCAGCCATGGAAGGCGCTGCCCGCCTGGGGGAAAAGGGGACGGTAGCCGTGGTAGCCGGGCAGCAGCCCGGCCTGTTCACCGGCCCCCTTTACACCGTGCTCAAAGCAGCTGCCTGCGTGGCGCTGAGCCGGTCCCTGGCCAGCCAGGGGATCCCAGCCGTGCCCGTGTTCTGGCTGGCCAGCGAAGACCACGACTGGGATGAGGTTAACCATATCTACATCCTCGATTCTGCCTACCGCCTGATCCGCCTGGAGGCGGAAGTCCCCAGGACCGGCTCACCGCCGGTAGCCTCGCTGCCACTACCAGTTAACCGGATCGAACTCATCGGCGCGCTTTTGGACACAGCTCCGGCCACCGAGTTCGCGGCCGGCGTGGCCAGCGCTCTCAACGGATCCTCCAGTGCCGGCAGCTTTGCCGGGTGGTGCGCCTGTCTGCTGTCGTGGCTGTTCTCCAAGGAAGGCCTGGTCATGTACGACCCCACCTTGCCCGCGGCCAGGGAGCTGGCCTTGCCGGTGATGCGCGAGGCGGTACTTCGCAACGACGAGGTGGGGCAGGCCTTTGCCCAGGGGTCCTTGCGCCTGGCCGGAAGTGGATATGCCCTGCAGGTGGAGAAGGTGCCCGACAGCGCCCACCTGTTCATCCTGCACCAGGGGAGCCGCGTGGCCCTGTACCGGTCCGGCGCAAACCTGGCGTCCCGAAACGGGGAAGTGGAGCTGTCCCGGGACCAGCTCTTGACCCGGCTGGAGCAAGACCCGGGTCTTGCGAGCCCGGACGTGGTGCTGCGCCCGGTGGTCCAGAGCGCGGTCCTGCCCACTCTGGCGGTGGTGGCCGGACCTGGTGAATTGGGGTACTATGCCCAGCTGGGCGAGGTCTTTGAGATATTCGGGCGCCCCATGCCCGCACTGTGGGCCCGGCCACCGGTTACCTTGGTGGATGCCGCGGTGGCCCGTTACCTGGATCGCCTGGGTGTCCCCCCGGAGGGCGTGGTCGACCCTCGGGCGTTGAAACTGGCCCGGGCCGCCCGGCAGGAAACCCTGGGCGGCGCAGAGATCAGTCAAGCTTTCTCCGCACTGAGAACAAGCATCGCCGCAGGCTATGATGACCTCGACAGATTGCTTCGCCAAGTGGACACGGGCCTGGTACAGCTGGCCGGCGGCAACCGGTCGCGCGTGCTCGAGCAGGTGGCATGGTTGGAACGCCGGGCCCAAGCCGGCTTGGAACAGCGAGACCAAGTGGAGGCCAGGCAGTGGTCCAGCGTGGAACAGGCATGTTTCCCCCGGGGCCGTGCACAGGAGCGCGTGCTCAATGCCTTCCCGTTCCTCTTGCGTTACGGCCGGGCCTGGGTGGAACTGTTGTGCGACACCTTGCTGGATCCCCTTTGCCACCACATCGTCTACTTGTAGGCCCGGTGGCGAGGAAATGTTCGTGCCCCTGTCGAATGCACTTGGGAGCTCAGTGAGAGGATGGTGTCTATTTGCGATTCCTGGTTTGCATCAAGCAGGTACCGGAAACCACCGATGCCAAGATCAACCCCCAGACCGGAACCCTCATGCGCGAGGGAATACCCAGCATAATCAACCCCTTTGACATGTACGCGCTGGAAGAGGGCATCCGTCTCAAGGAGCGGCAGGGCGGGGAAGTGGTGGTCCTGAGCATGGGGCCGCCACAGGCCAAGGAAGCCATCAAAGAGGCCATCGCCCTGGGTTGTGATCGGGGAGTACTTCTATCCGACCGGGCGTTTGCGGGAGCCGATACCCTGGCCACATCTTACACCCTGGCCCAGGGCGTGCAGAAGCTGGGAGGCGCAGACCTGATCATCTGCGGCAAGCAGGCCAGTGACGGTGATACGGCACAGGTTGGACCGGGGCTGGCCGAGGAACTGGACATCCCCCACGCCACTTACGTGCGCCGCATTTCCGCCATGGCCCCGGGGGAAATCACCGTGGAGCGATTAGTGGAAGGCGGCGTGGAAGTGGTGCGCATGCCGCTTCCGGCCCTGATCACCGTGGTCAAGGAGATCAACGAACCCAGGCTCCCGTCGCTCAAGGGGGTCATGCGCGCCAAACGGGCCGAAGTGACAGTCTGGGGCACCGAGGAACTGGGAGCCGACCCGTCTCGTACGGGCACCGCCGGCTCACCCACCCAAGTAGTGCAGGTGTTTGCGCCAGAGATCCGCAAGCACGGCGAGCTGATACCGGGCACTGCCAGTGAACAGGCAACCACCCTGGTCGAGCGGCTTCGCGCCGCCCGGGTGGTCTAGGAGGGGCAGCATGGGGAGCATCAGAATCATCGCGGAAAAGTGCGCAGGCTGCGAGTTGTGCGTGGCGGCTTGCCCGTTCGGGGCCGTGTCCATGGTGGATGCGCTGGCCCACATTAGTGAAGTGTGCAACCTCTGTGGCGCCTGTGTGGATGTGTGCGCCTTTCAGGCCATCGAGCTTACGCGCCCCCAGGCCAGCCCGGCAGTCCCGGCTGCCGGCGGGGTGTGGGTGTACGTGGAGCACCGTCGCGGTCAGGTGGCGGGGGTAGTTTACGAGCTCCTGGGCGAAGGGGCCAAACTGGCGGCGGAGCTCGGCGAGGAACTGGGGGCCGTCATCCTGGGAGACGGGATTAGGCCCTTGGCCGGTGACCTGGTGGCTCACGGGGCCGAGGTCGTGTACGTGGCCGACGCTCCAGAACTGGCGGATTTTCGTGATGAACCCTACACTGCGGTCATGGCGGCCATGGTCGGCCAGTACCAGCCCGCCATCCTGCTGTTTGGCGCTACCTCCACCGGCCGTTCCCTTGCCCCCCGGGTGGCGGGACGCTTGCGTACGGGCCTTACCGCCGACTGTACCGGTCTTTCCATCGACCCGGAGACCCGCCTCCTGGTGCAGACCCGCCCGGCCTTTGGCGGCAACATTATGGCCAGGATCTTGTGTCCCAACCACCGCCCCCAGATGGCGACGGTCCGCCCCAAGGTCATGAAGCGCGCAACCCGGGAAGAAGGGCGGCAAGGGCGCGTCGTGGAAGTGCCGGTCCGGCCCGAAGACAAGGCTGCCCGAACTACGGTTTTGGAGCTCGTCCCCGAACTCACCCAGGCAGTGAACCTGGAAGAAGCGGACATCATCGTGTCCGGGGGCCGGGGCATGCAGGACCCCAAGAACTTCAGACTCATAGAAGACCTGGCCCGGGTGCTGGGAGGAGCTGTGGGAGCCTCCCGGGCCGCCGTGGATGCGGGCTGGATCCCCTATAGCCATCAGGTGGGACAGACCGGGAAGACCGTATCGCCCAGAGTCTACATCGCCGTGGGCATTTCCGGGGCCATACAGCACTTGGCCGGGATGCAGTCATCTGATATCATCGTAGCCATCAACAAGAACCCGGACGCTCCCATTTTTCAGGTAGCCACCTACGGCCTGGTGGGTGATCTTTTCGAGATCGTCCCGGCGCTGACCGCGGCTTTCAAGAAGGTCCTGGCAGACTAAAGGATTCCACGACCCGGTGTGGGGCATCCTCCGGCGCCGGGTCTTTGTGTCTCTGGGGAGTATTGCCCAAGCCCCGGTCTTGCTCTATGATATTTTGGGGGGCCGGGGCCACGGGAGACGCCGGGTTGGAAGAACTAGGCTTTTGGATGGCCCTGAGCAGCGTACCGGGTCTGGGACCGCGCCAGGCCAAGGCGCTTGTGGACGCCATGGGATCAGCCCGGGCCGTTTGGGAGGCACCTGAACGCATCCTGGAGGCGGCGGCAGGCGCCCGTGCCGCCCGGGCCATCATCAGGGCTCGGGACTCCTGGAACGCAGCTGGAGAGGCGCGGCGGCTGGAGCAGGCCGGGGTGAGGGCCGTAACGCTGGTCGACCGGGAATACCCCTGGTTGCTCCGGCAGATTTACGATCCCCCGTTGCTTCTATACATCAAGGGCAACTGGCTTTTCCCCGGCCTGCACGTTGCGATGGTGGGCTCCCCGAACCCCACTCCCGCGGGCAAGGCGACTGCGTTTAGGCTGGGATGGGAACTGGCGCGCACGGGCGCGGTGGTAGTTACCGGGCTGGGGTGGGGCATCGACCACGCTGCGCACCGGGGTGCCCTGGCGGCTGGAGGCCTGACCATGGCCGTGCTGGCATCGGGGCTGGATGTGCCTCGCCAACACGGACAGAGGCTTTTCATGTCCCAGATTGCCCGGCGCGGGGCCCTGGTGTCCGAATATCCGTGCGGGATCCCACCGGCATCTTGGCGCCGCACCGCGTGCAGCCGGCTCATCTCCGGGTTGTGCCACGGGACGGTGTTGGTTGATGGGACGATAAGAGGCCCGGAACTCTTGACGGCGGACTTTGCACTTGAGCAGGGCCGTGAAGTGCTGGCCGTCCCCGGTGAGCCGGGTTCTCCTCTGGGCGAAGCCCCCAGGGCGTTGCTGGCGGCGGGGGCTACTCCTGCTCGCAGCGGGGAACAGGTGGTCGAGAGCATCCAGGCCGCGGGCTGGAGAGCAATTTGACCGCGCAGGATCGGGAATATATGATAGTGAGGGTATCGCAAAGTCGTGCGCGGGTGCGTCAAAGGATGGTGTGCTTTGTCCAAAGCCCTCATAATTGTGGAGTCACCAGCTAAAGCCAAGACCATAGAAAAGTTCCTGGGCCGCAGGTACATGGTAAAGGCCTCTATGGGTCATGTGCGGGATCTGCCACGTAGCCAGTTCGGTGTCGACGTGGAACACGGGTTTTTGCCCAAGTACATTACCATCCGGGGGAAAGGCGACGTACTCAAGGAACTGAGAGACAGCGTCAAGAAGGCCGACCGGGTCTTGCTGGCCACCGACCCTGACCGGGAAGGTGAGGCCATCTCCTGGCACCTGGCCCAGGTGCTCAAGCTCGACGGCGATGGGCTATACCGGGTCGAGTTTAACGAGATCACCAAGGACGTGGTGCGGGAAGCGGTGAAACATCCCCGGCGCATCGACTCCCACCTGGTCGAAGCCCAGCAGGCCCGGCGGGTCCTGGACCGGCTGGTCGGGTACAAGCTAAGCCCTCTGCTGTGGCGCAAGCTCAGGCCCGGTCTGAGCGCTGGTCGCGTACAATCTGCGGCCTTGCGCTTGATCTGCGACCGGGAAAAGGAGATCAACGAGTTTAGGCCCGAAGAGTACTGGACGCTCACGGCCCAGCTGGCCACAGCCGAAAACGAGTTGTTGCAGGCGCGCTACCACGGTCCCCGTCTTAACGACGAGAGTTCCACCCGGGCCATCATGGACGAACTCCAGAGGGAAGCTTTCACTGTCTCGGCGGTGAACCGGCGGGAGCGCCGGCGTATGCCCCCACCGCCTTTTTCCACCAGCACTCTCCAGCAGGAAGCCTGGCGCAAGCTGGGGTTTGCGGCCCGTCGCACCATGCGCGTGGCCCAGCAGCTGTACGAAGGCCTGGAACTGAAAGATGAGGGGGCAGTGGGCCTCATCACTTACATGAGGACCGATTCCACCCGGGTGGGGGAGTCAGCGGCCAACGAATGCCGTGCATACATCGCTCACCGCTTTGGCGGTGCCTACGTGGGAGAAGAGCAGCGCGCCCAGGCAGTCGGCCGGGTCCAGGGTGCCCACGAATGCATCCGTCCCACCTCGGTGCTGCGGGAGCCGGAGAAGGTGAAGGCTTCCCTCACCGGTGAACAGCAGCGCCTGTACCGGCTCATCTGGGAACGGTTTGTGGCCAGCCAGATGTCGCCTGCAGTGTACGATACAGTCACCGTGGAAGTGCTGGCCGGGCGTCACCAGTTTCGGGTGTCCGGGTCAACGGTGAAATTCGCCGGCTTTATGCTACTTTACATAGAAGGACGAGACGAGGAGGAGACCGAACCGGAGGGGAACATACCGGCCTTGGAGCCGGGAGCCCGGCTCAGGGTGGAGGGCTTGCATCCCCAGCAGCACCACACGCAGCCGCCTCCGCGCTACACCGAGGCCACGTTAGTGAAAGCCCTGGAGGAAAAGGGTATTGGCCGGCCCAGTACCTATGCGCCCATCATTGATACAGTAGAACAGCGAGGGTACGCCCGGAAGGAAGAGAAGCGGTTCAGACCCACGGAGCTGGGATGCCTGGTCACCGAGCTTTTGCAGCAGTATTTTCCGAATATCATTGATATCGAGTTCACCGCCGGGCTGGAAGACCAGCTGGACCTGGTAGAGGCCGGGAAGGCAAGTTGGCAGGAAATCGTGGCCGGCTTTTTCGGACCTTTTGAGGAGCGACTGGAGCAGGCCGAGGCCGAGATCGGTGGCCTGGAATTGGGAGACGAGGAAACCGAAGAAAAGTGCAAAGAATGCGGGCGGAACCTGGTTATCAAGCACGGTCGCTACGGGAGGTTCCTGGCCTGTCCGGGGTTTCCCGAGTGCAGGTACACCCGGCCTTTGCTGGAGGAAATCGGCGTTAGTTGCATCAAGTGCGGGCGACCGCTGGTAGAGCGTAGAAGTAAAAGAGGACGTACCTTCTATGGTTGCTCCGGGTATCCAGAATGTGACTTTGTCAGCTGGAACCGTCCCGTGGCGCGCACCTGCCCGGAGTGCGGCCAGCTGCTGGTGGAGAAGACGACCAAACGGCAAGGTACGCGGTACGTTTGCTCTGGGCGGGAGTGCGACTACCAGGAGGTTCCGGATAGCGATCATGAGAATTAATGTTAATCTAAGGTTGAATATTATGACGAAGCCGTTGCGCTTTCCGGTAGCCTGTGGTAAGATTATGTGGGTTCGTGGTCGGAATTTTGGTCTGCCTAAATGACGCCCCCAGCAGGTGGAGCGTTCCCAATTGAGTAAGGAAGAGTTGCGTTGTCATCTTCGCGCCGGGTACCAGATGGGAATAACGCTGAGTTGGTCGACGGGTTCATGCTGCAATTGGTAGCCACGGGCCGGGCTTCCCGGCATACCCTGGAAAGCTACGGGCTGGACCTCAAGCAGTACTTGGAGTTTCTGGAGCGTGCGGGTGTGAGCGTCCTGGGGGTGGACCGCAGCCGTTTGAGCCAGTACTTGCGTCACCTCCGCGCAAAGGACTACGCCCGGTCATCCCTAGCCCGCAAGATCTCCTGCATACGTTCCTTCTACAAGCACCTCGTCAAAGAAGGTCTAGTCCAGAAGAACCCGGCCTTGGACCTGGAGCCTATCAAGCGCCAGCAGCGCCTTCCCAGGTTCCTGGAAGTGGACGAGGTACAGGGCCTCCTTGAAACCATCGACCGTTCCACGACCCTGGGCTCGCGAGACGCTGCGCTCCTGGAAACCATATACGGGGCCGGGTTACGGGTGTCTGAAGCCGTGGGCCTGGACCTTGGGGACGTAGACTACTCTATCGGGTACGTCCAGGTGCGGGGGAAGGGCGGCAAGGAGCGCTTTGTGCCCTTGGGCGCGGCAGCCTTGGACCGGCTGGCCCACTATCTGGAGCGGGCACGTCCCGGCCTGGCAGCCAAGAACCCGCATGCCGGGCCCAAGCACAGGCGGGCGCTATTTCTCAATGCCCGCGGTGGGAGGCTCACTGCCCGTAGCGTGGGCAGGATATTGCACCGGCACCTGGGCAGCCGGATTGCCGGCAAGGCCACGCCGCATACCTTGCGGCATTCCTTTGCCACCCACCTCGTGGCCGGGGGGGCGGACCTGAGGTCGGTCCAGGAAATGCTGGGTCATGCCAGTGTGGCTACTACGCAGATCTACACCCACGTTACACCCGGGCGGCTGAAGACGGTTTATGACCACAGCCACCCGCGGTCAGGACGAGAGGAGGGGTGATGGTGTTTCATGGGACCACCATCGTGGCGGTACGGCGCGACGGGAAGGCGGCCATGGCCGGTGACGGCCAGGTGACGCTAGGGGGCAACCACACCATCGTCAAGGCGCGCGCCCGCAAAGTTCGCCGCATCTACCACGGTCGCGTGCTGGCCGGCTTTGCCGGTTCCGTGGCTGATGCCTTCACCTTGTTTGACAAGTTCGAAGGTCACCTGGAGGAGTCCCGGGGAAACCTCTTGCGGGCTGCCGTGGCCCTGGCCAAGGAATGGCGCACGGACCGGGTGCTCAGGCGACTGGAGGCCATGCTCTTGGTCCTGGACGAGGAACGGCTCTTGCTCCTATCGGGGAGCGGCGAGGTAATCGAGCCGGATGAACCCCTGGCGGCGGTGGGTTCAGGCGGCGCCTACGCCCTGGCGGCGGCGCGTGCCCTTCTTGCGCACTCGGCACTGGACGCCAAGACCATAGCCGAAGAAGCGCTCAGGATAACCGCCGGTATCTGTGTTTTCACCAACGACCAGATCGTGGTCGAGGAGATCGGCGGCTAGGAGGATGGCTGTGCAAGAACTGACCCCCCGGCACATTGTGGAAGAGCTGGACAAGTATGTAGTCGGGCAGACTGCGGCCAAACGGGCCGTGGCCGTGGCTGTGCGCAACCGGCTCCGGCGCCAGCGGATCCCGGCTGATTTCCAGGAGGAGGTTGTTCCCAAAAACATCCTGATGATCGGGCCCACAGGCGTGGGAAAGACGGAGATGGCCCGCCGGCTATCCCGCTTGGTAAACGCCCCGTTCATCAAGGTAGAGGCCACCAAGTTCACCGAAGTGGGCTACGTGGGCAGGGACGTGGAATCCATAGTGCGGGACCTGGTGGAGGCCTCGGTGCGCATGGTAAAGACCGAGTACGCCGAACGGGTCAAGGAAAGTGCCCAGGAGCGTGCCGATGAGCGGTTGCTGGATATAATCGCCCCCCCTCCCAGGCGCAAAGGAGGGTTCAAGAACCCCTTTCAGGCACTCCTGAGCATGGACGATGCCGATGACCCGGGAGAGGGCCAGGACGACTACGAAGAGGAAGTGCGACGGTCGCGTTCGCGGCGGCGGCATACCAGGGAAGCCCTGGAGTCCGGCGCCCTGGAGAATGAACTCGTGGAGATCGAGGTGGAGGACAACGCCACCCCGGTGGTGGAGGTCTTTGATGGGTCCGGCATCCAGGAGATGGGCATCAACTTCCAGGAGCTACTGGGAGGAATGCTGCCCAAGCGCAAGAAGAAGCGCCGAGTGACGGTACGCGAAGCGCGGAGGCTTTTGGCCAACGAGGAGGCCCAGAAGCTGGTGGACATGGACGCAGCCGTAAGCGAGGCCATCCAGCGTGCTGAGCAGCTGGGCATAGTGTTCATTGATGAGCTGGACAAGGTAGCCGGGCGGGAGAGCATGGTCGGGCCCGACGTGTCCCGGGAGGGCGTCCAGCGCGACATCCTGCCGATTGTGGAAGGTTCCACCGTCAACACCAAGTATGGACCCGTCCGGACAGACCACATGCTCTTCATTGCCGCCGGGGCCTTCCATATGTCGAAGCCGTCTGATCTCATTCCCGAACTACAGGGGAGGTTCCCGGTGAGGGTTGAGCTGGATCCCCTTACGGCCGGGGATTTTGTGAGGATACTATCCGAGCCCCAGAACTCGTTGATCAAGCAGTACCAGGCTTTGCTGGCCACAGAGGGTATAGAACTGGTCTTTACCCCTGCTGCCGTTGATGAAATAGCGGCCATCGCATACCGGGTGAACGAACAGGGGGAGAACATCGGCGCGCGCCGGTTGCATACAGTCATGGAAAAACTCCTCGAAGACCTGGCGTTCGCGGCACCCGAGATACCAGAGAAGAGGGTGATCATTGACCGGGAAGAAGTCACCAAGAAGCTCGCAGGTATTGCGGGCAACAGGGATCTAGCCAAGTATGTTCTCTAGAGGTAATCTGTGGAAGGTAGACGGGGAAGGGGGAGACTGACTTGACCACGCTATTAGAGAAGACACGCCGGGTGAACCGGTTGGTCCAGAAACTGGCCGGGCATGCCGTGGACTTCGACGAAATGGCCGGAGTGCTTAGCGACGTGATCAACGCCAACGTCTACATCGTAGACGGGGCCGGCACCATCCTGGGACATGCCCTGGTGGGCCAGTTCGAGTGCCCCATTGTCAAGGACGAGGTAGTAGGCGATGGTCATTTTCCGGAAGACTACAGCCACAGGCTCCTGCGGGTGGAAGAAACGTCTTCCAACATCGCCCAGGAGGGCCGGAAGTGTGTCTTCAAGAGGGAAGAAGGGTGCATCTACGGGGAGAAGCTGACTACCATCGTACCTATCACGGGAGGCGGCCAGCGACTGGGAACGCTGATCCTGGCCCGGTTCGGCGAGAAGTTTGACGATGCCGACCTGATCTTGGCTGAGTACGGAGCCACGGCGGTAGCCATGGAGGTGCTCCGGGCCCGCAGCGAGAGAGTGGAAGTAGAGGCTCGCAAGAAGGCAGCGGTACAGGTGGCCATCGGGTCGCTGTCCTACTCGGAACTCGAGGCGGTGCAGCACATCTTCGAGGAATTGCCCGGACCGGAAGGGTTCTTAGTGGCTTCCAGGATTGCTGACCGGGTGGGTATCACCCGTTCGGTCATAGTCAACGCCCTGCGCAAGTTCGAGAGCGCCGGGGTGATCGAATCCAGGTCACTGGGCATGAAGGGGACGTACATCAAAGTCCTCAACAGCATGCTGGTGGATGAACTAAAGCGCATGCGCTCCTAGGCAGGACAGCAGCTACATCCAAGGGGATCGGAAAGGCCCGGTCCCCTTTTCCATGTACTGCACCAGTTTGATTAGAAACGACAACTGGCAGGTAGTTGGGAAAAAACGTGCAAGAAACAACTGTGCGAGTACTGCCCCTAGTGTAACGAGCGGAACCGCCCCGTCCTACTGCACCGTTCATATCATAAGCTAACCAAAACCAGTAGACGCAGGGGAAAGACTGTTGTCGATAGAGCAAAACATAGGAACTCCGTCCCAGAACAGGAAAGCGGAAAAGGGGGAATACCTTTGCGCACGCCTGGCCGTCGTCTGACCCTGGTCCTGCTCTTGACTATGCTGACGGTGCTGGCTGTCCCAGATCTTGCCGGAGCGACCACCTACTACTACCCGGCCGGGATCCCAACGTTCCGGTTGCCACAGACTGACTTCTCTTTTGGGTACTACCCGGGGTTTAACTGGAATCCCGCCCCGCAGCCGGGACACGATCACCAACCGGCATTTCGGTCATTACTCCCCCACTTACGGCTCGCCCTTTGACATGCTTAGGGCGGTCGGCATCAGGTACACCGCGGCGGGTGAGAACCTGGCGGGTGCACCGTCCGCCGAGCAAGCTCACGCTGCTCTCATGAACAGCTCCGGGCACCGGGCCAACATGCTTAACCGTAATTACACGCACGTCGGCATCGGGGCCGTGCGGGGTGGGCCTTACGGCATCATGTTCACCCAGATCTTTTGCCGGTTCTAGCCAAGACTGCACCAGGTTCCCTTCGCAGGGAGCCTTTTTTCTGTACACCCCAGCACCGCCAGTCATATCATGTGCTAGCCACAGTCCCGGCGACCCGCGCTGGGATTATAGGAGGCTGGCAGTTGAAAGACAAATCCAAAGACCGGGGTGAGCGCGCCCGGGTCACCCAGACGCGGAGACTGCAGCTGGGTGCTACTGCCGTGAAGTTGAGACGGGTGTTGGTAAGGCCGGAAAACACCGTCACGACGGTGATCCCCAACAAGGTCGTGGTCCAGGGCACCCTTCACAAGCAGGTGTTTTTTGTGGGAGCCGACGACATCGTCAAGCACTTCGGTGGTGACTTCCCGTTCAGCCACATGATGGACGTGCCGGGAGCAGCTCCCGGCATGCATGTCTTGGCCCGGGTGGAAGTGGAGGCAGTTGAGTCCGAGCTGGTGGCCGGTGGCCAGGAGATCGAGATGAAGGTAGTGCTGAAGATCCACGTTAAGGTCACCCAACCGGTCATCGCTCGGGTGAAGCTGGACCCGGTTGGAGAACTTATCCGCGTGGAGGAACTGGTAGGAGCCGGGAGCGACCAGCTGCTGGTACCCATGACCGTGACCTTGCCAGCATCCGCTCAGAAAATCGATGAAGTGCGGGACTTGATAGAACAGCTGGCAGGCACCGTCCAGGAAGATGCCGTGCTGGTCCAGGGAGTTGTGTACAAACAGGTTTTCTTTGTGGACACGGCCGGCACCGTGAGGCACGTGGCCGCCAGCACACCCTTTGCCACGCTGGTGAGCGTCCCGGGTGCCGAGCCGGGGCAGCAACCAAGCGTGACGGCAACCATTCAGAGCCGGGTCACAGCGCTGGTGGACCCGGTCACCGTCCAGCAGCAACTGGTCATCGCCTTAAGTGTCCAGGTCACCAAAATCGTGGAACTGCTGGTGGCCACCGATCCCTCGGCCCGGCGCTTCAAGATCGACCACATCGTGGCCACCGGCCACGGCCAGGCCCTGGCTTCGCCGTCGCAGGTCCATCTGGACTTCCCGGCACTGTCCGTGGGTGAGGTCACGGGCAGCATCGTCAAGGCCGTGGGCAAGCCAGTGGAGGACAACGTGGTAGTACAAGGCCAGGTGGCCAAGGACATCCCCTACCAGGACCAGGACGGTGTAGACCGGCTGCAACACGAAACCGTGAGCTTTGCCGCGCTGGTTTGGACGCCTGGAGCTGCCGAAGGCATGGACGTGCAGGTCAAGGCGTTTCTGGAGCCCATCACCACTCATCTCGAGCCTCCGTCCACCCTTATCCAGAACGTAGTCGTAAAACTGGAGCTGGCAGTGACCGAACACCGCCAGCTGCACCTGGTGGAGGACCAACACGGCCCACCCCTGGCCATTGAACTGGTAGTCGGCGAGACGACCAGCCAGGTGCTGGTCGTTGACAGGCAGGACATCGTGCCGGTACGAGGCATCCAGGTGGTGCTCATCCGGCTGGAGCAACAGGTGGATGTAACCGCCCAGATACTGGTGACCGCCAGGCTTGAGCTGGATGCCATCAAAATCCGGCGCATCGATGCGACTATAGGGAACCTTATCCATCATATCATTAACGGGAACGTGCTCATCCAGGGAACCGTGGAAAAGCAGGTGTTCTTCGTGGGGCCTGATAGCATCGTCCATCACGCGGTCGAACTGGTCCCCTTCAGTCACCTCCTGGAACTGCCGCCCGGCCTGCCGGATGATACCGGGATAGTAGTTGAGGCTGAAGTGGAAAACGTTGTCTACCACCTCATGCCGGGACTGTTGGACCAGAAGGTCATCCTGTTCCTCCGGGCCCGGGCCGTGGTGAGGCGCGAACTTGAGGTGGTGGACGTATTCGGACCCGGGGTGACGGTGTTGGGACGGGCCCAGATATTCGTTTTTGTGGTGCTCGAGGGAGTGGAACGGTGGCTGGAAGTGGTGACCAACGTCGGTGGTCCCGCGGTCATCAGCGTCACCAAGGAGACGCTGGTGGTGCCGGTGTTCCCAGAGCCCGAACCGCAGGCCATCCAGGTAGTGACGGGAGTGGTGCTGTCGCCGGTCTAGCCGGCGGAGCAGGGAGGTGTAGCTGATGGAGGGTCTTTGGGAGGCTTTAACCAGCTTATTCGAGAAACTGCTGGCGTGGGCACGAGAACTGGTGGCAAGCGTCCGGCAAAGGCTGATCTCCAACCGGACGGGCCCCCCCGGGGTGCCCTTGGTACGCTCGTTGCGGGTGGCGCCGGTCGAGCAACAGCCCCGCCCGGAGGCGGGTTTTGAGCAGGCCACGGGAGCGGAAGTCCCTGAGCGTGCAGCGGTGGAGGAGGAACGCTGGCGACTGCTGCGCGTACGCCGTAGGGCCGACGTGAGTTTCGATGTAAGACTCCCGAAAGAAGCGCCGGCCTTTCGCGCAGGGCTGGCCAGTTACCGGCTGCGTGTGGCCCAGGGAGTGCTGGAATTCCAGGGCGAACTACTAGTGGAGGCCAAGGGAAACGGCGAGCCCGAAAGCTACAACCTGCCCTGCTCACACCAGCACCACCTGCCGGGCGCCAGCGAAGACTGGCAGTGGATGTGTCCCCAGGTGCAGTTGGCCGCCCCGGAGGAAGGTAGATCGGTAGCGCGGGTCAGCATGGAGGGGTATGCGCTGGAGCCAGCCTTGGTCCCGGTGCGCCGCCATGGAGCCACCCTAGTGGTGCAAGGCGAGTGCCCGGTCGCCCGCCTGCGGGCCGAAGTGGTGCTGTATGGAGCCCTGCCCGCCGACGCGGACCGGGTAGTGAAGACCGAGGTCACTCCATATCAAGTCACATTTCAAGCTACCGACGGGAGGATCATCGCCGAGGGCGCCGTCAAAAAAACCGTGTTCTATGCCGCCGGCAACGTGGTGAAGGAGACCACCGAGGACCTGGTGTTTACTGAGTTGCTTCCGGCCGGAACAGTCCGAAAGGGTGACGCAGTGGAGGCTCTTGAGCTTTCTCACCTGGTTGTCGACACCCGAGAGCACGGTCAGGGACGGCAGCAGATCAGGCTCGCCTTTGACCTGGCCATCTATCGCCGGGAGTTCCGGGAGGTTGCGGCCGGACTGCGGCCGGGTCCTGGGTTAGTACCGGTGCTGGCCGAAGTGCAGGTGGGAGAGCTAGTTAACGCCGACTGCACCTGGACGGAGCACGCCGATGTGCCCGGGCAGGTCATGGATCTGGACCTGGAAGTGAGGAGCACGGAAGCCCGCGCCGAGACCGGACGCGTGGCCTTTGCCGGGAGCGCGTTCCAGGAAGTGCTCTACGTGGGAAGCGACGGGCTCATACACTTGGCAGACCGTAGGACTAGGTTTCAAGGCGCGGCCCCCTGTGCCGTGGCCACCGAGGGCATGGCCGCCCACCTCCACGACGTCCGGGTGACCGGCGTAAGGTTGGCAGGATCTAGGCACGTGCGCTGGCAGGTGCTGGTAGAATGCACCGTCCGGTTGACCAGCCGGCGTATCATCTACGTACCGGGTTAGCCGTTTCCCGCGAAGGCGGTTACCCCTTCTTTTTCTATGTAACCCGGCATAATCATGTAACTGACGATGCCGGAAGGGGCGACCGAATTGATTCCCACTTCCTGGTACAGGCTGCGAGTGGAGCGCACTGCAGGCCTCCGGCCGGTGGCCAAGGATGTGCTGTCCGTGACGGCCATACCCGGGCCTCTGCATGCCCAGGACGGGGACGGGCTGTTGACTCTGACCTGCTTGGTCCAGCAGGTCATCATGTACACGACGCCCCAGGGCCAGCAAGTGACCCGGCGGGAGGCCGTCCCGTGCGGTATCACCCTGCCTTGGTCCCACTCGCCGGGCTGGACTCAGCCGTGGACCGCCCACGTGGAAAAGTGTGGGTTCTGGTTGGAACGATTGCCCGAGCGGGACTACGGCGATCGCCTGGAAATCGAATTGGAACTGGTCTTCACCCAGCCCCTGGCACCATACCCGGCCTGTCCGGCCCCGGTGCAGGCCGGGGGAAGCCCGGTGCGCGCCGAGTTCACCGCCATTTGGGCAGACCGGGTGGTGAGTCGCCAAAAGCCCCACCTGCGGGTGCCAGCTGCCTTGGTCCCGTCGCGGCCGTTGGAGCGGGTGGTCCGCCGTCACGACCGGGTAGAGATCGTGCGGGCGGAGGTGACCGACGGGGGAGTGCTGGTGCAGGGAGTGATAACTACCGTCTTGCAGTACGAGGCGGAGGGTGGGGTGGTGGTCAGCGACAGCTGCACAGCCGATTTTGTGCACTTGGTGGAGACTGGAGCAGACGGCAGCGCCGCGCAAGTCCGGGGTCGCGTGGTGCCCGGTTCTCCGGTATACGTGGAAGGTCAGGGGACCCGTGTTGAGTTCTGGCACGTGGTAGAACTGGAGACCGTGGTACTGGATCGGGCCTTTTTGGAAGTGCTCACAGGCGTGTCGGGCCGGGCGGTTGCCACCGGCAGTACCGTGGTCGAGGCACGGCAGGTAGTGGGCAGCGGAAGGGCGGTCGGGCTGGTGGAATTGGCGTGCGATTTGCAGCCCCGGGCTGGCCAGCTGGTGGAGATACAGCGAGCGGCCACCCCGGCCGGGGCGCACGTGGTGCCGGGGAAGGTGGTGGTTTCGGCCGACGTCAACTCCCACGTGCACTACGTGGACGAACAGGGTGTAGAGCACTACGCAGTAGCCAGAGGGCGGGGTACGGTGACCGTGGCAGTCCCGGGGGCCACCCCGGGCATGGAGCCGGTGCTTTCGGTGTCGGCTAGCGAGGGTGAGGAGTCGCTTTCCGCCGGACGGGACTGGTTTGCCGACCGGGCAGTCCTGGAGGCAACCGTATCTGTGCTGGAACCCAGGCAGGTCCGCCTGATCACCGGGGTGACTGGGGAAGGAATTAGTTTCAGGACCGAGCTTTTGCGTATGGAGATGCCCGTGGCCCGGGGGCACGCCGGCCTTCTGCAAACCTGCATCATGGAGTTTGACCGGCCACCTCGGCAGGTGGTACAGGCGGAGGTGGAGGCGGACACCGTACATGCCCAGGCCCTTGACGGGAAAGTGCTCTGCCAGGGAGTACTGTCGGTGCACGTGTACTACGTGGACAACGAAGGCAACGAGCAGTATCGGGGACAGGCCCTGCCCTTTTACGTCATGGTCGATGCCCTGGGCTGCCGGGCCAGTATGGAGGCCCGGGCCCGCGTGGTACCTGACCAGCACCCCCTCAGGGAGACGGAGGATGCCGGTGAAACGCTCACCCTCAAGGCGGCGGTGGACGTGGTGGTGGAGGTGTCGGAGGTAGTGGAAGTGCCGGTCATCACTGCGGTGATGGGTTAGCGGAGTAAAAAAACTAAAAAATTCCTCCGGGCGAAGAAGGAAAAAGAGACCATGTGTCGAAACCCATGAATACTGTCACCAAGTCTATCCAGCTAGGTGGCGGCAAAACTAAATAGCTATCCTCAGTCCACCGATAAAGGCAAACCCATCGAAAGATGGGGACGCAAAGCTACGGGTCTAAGGCCGCAAGGCTATGATCGCCGGGTTGCCGAAGAGCGAGATGGAGTCGTAAAGCCGTCTTCTCGGTATACCCGGGAAGACGTTCTTTTTTCCTCGAAATGGGGGGGGCGGACATGGACCGGGTCAACGACCTTCTGGCCAGGGGACTCACCGGGGCCGCACGCCGGCACGAGGCCATCGCCGGCAACATAGCCAACGTCAACACGCCCCGGTATCCAAGACAGGATGTGGAGTTTTTGGAGCTGCTCAGGCGGGAGTTCCGCGCCGGCACCAGCCTTGGTTTGCGACTAACCGAGGCTGGTCACCTGGCACCGGTCAAGCCGGGCGCCCAGGCCGGGCAGCGGCTTTTCATGCGCAACGATGGAAACGCGGTGGACTTGGAATATGAGATGAACCAGCTGGCCGGCAATGCCCTGTACTTCAATGCTCTGAGCAGGCAACTCCAGTCCAGCCTCGGGAGGCTGCGTGTTGCCATCACTGAAGGGAGGCGGTAAGTATGCGAATTCTCACGGCCATGGCGGCCAGCGCTTCTGGCCTCACGGCTGAACGGCTGCGCATGGACGTAATTGCCGGGAACCTGGCCAATGCCAACACCACGCGCACCGAGGAAGGTGGGGCGTACCGGCGGCGGGTGCCGTTATTTGCCCAGCGCCCGCTGCAGGCTGGTAGTGGCGTAGGGCTGGGTCGCCTGACTCCCGATGCCGGCGTGGCCGGGGTGCGAGTGACCGGGGTGGTGCTGGATCCGTCGCCGCTGCGGCGCGAGTACCAGCCCGGGCATCCAGACGCAGGGCCGGATGGGTACGTGGAACTGCCCAACGTAGAAGTAGTGCGCGAGATGGTGGACCTGATGACGGCCAGCCGGGCCTACGAGGCCAACGCCACCGCAGTGGACGTGGCCAAACAGATGGCCATGCGGGCGCTGGACATCGGCCGGGGGGTGTAAGCGGCTGTGCGCATCTCCCAGGTCTACCGACCCGAACAGGCGCTGCCTACATGGAATCTCCCAAAGCCTGAAGGCAACGCGGGTCCAAAGGCGGCCACTACCACCACCTTCTCGGGAATGCTCAAGGAGGCTCTGGCCACAGCCAACCGGCTGGAACTCCACGCGCAGGCCATGGACGCCAGGCTGGCCCTGGGTGAGCAGGTGGACTTACACGACGTGGTCATCGCGTCGGAAAAGGCCAAACTCTCGCTGGACCTGGTCGTCCAGGTTCGCAACAAGGCCATCGAGGCCTACCAGGAAATCATGCGGATGCAAGTGTGAGGCGGTGATGCCCGGTGGGAACGTTTGATGCGGGCAAGAAGGTATGGGGAAGCCTAGCCCGGCCGCAGCGCGTCATCATCAGCTCGGTGACGGCTACTTTGCTGGTGGCCGTTCTCCTTTGGTCCAACCAGTATGCCCGGGGGCCGGCCTATGCGCCGTTGTACAGCGGGCTGGATGCGCGGGACGCCGGGGAGATCATCGAGCAGCTGGAGCGGCAGAACATCCCTTACCGGCTGGAACAGGGCGGCAGCAAGGTGCTGGTACCAGAAAAGGACGTGCACCGGACCCGGCTGGCCCTGGCCGCCGCCGGGCTCCCACGCGGCGGGGTAGTGGGGTTTGAGATCATGGACCAGGCCCGTTTGGGTACCACCGACTTCGACCGGCGGGTGAACTACGTACGGGCCCTGCAGGGAGAACTGACTCGCACCATCCTGGAAATCGACGGAGTTGAGGCGGCCCGGGTACACCTGGCCCTGCCGGAACCCAGCCTGTTTATTGAGCGGGCCAAGCCCGTCACCGCCGCCGTGATGCTCAAACTCAAGCCTTTGGTATCTTTGGATCCTGCCCAGGTTCGCGGCATTGCACACCTAGTGTCTCGAGGCGTGGAGGGACTGACCCCGGAAAACGTCACCATCGTGGACTACGCCGGGCGCATCCTTAGCCTGGACGTGGGGCTGGACCCGGCGGGCCGCAGCAGTTCCTCCTACCTTGACGTGCAGCAAAGCTTCCAAAAGGATCTGGAGCACCAGCTCCAGCGGCTGCTGGAGACGGTTCTCGGCCGGGGCAACGTTGTATGCCGGGTCGCGGCGGAACTGAGCTTCGACCAGACCACCATTTCCCGCAGGCTGTTTGAGCCAGCCGGCGGCGACGCCGGGCTGGCCCGCAGTGTACAGCAACTGGAGGAAGTGTTCCAGGGCACGGGCAGCGCCGGGGATCCCCCCGGCACCACGGCCAACGTTCCGACCTACCCCATCACTAGCGCACCCGGGGGAGAAACCCGTTACGAAAGACGTGACACTACCCACAACTACGAGCTCAATGAGACCTATGAGCACATCGTGGTGGCACCGGGAACGGTGAAGCGCCTGTCCGTGGCCGTGGTGGTCAACCAGGAATTGACGCCGGCACAGCAGGCGGCCCTCACCGACACGGTGGCTGCCGCCATTGGCTACGACCCCTCCCGCAATGACCGCATCACCGTGTCCGGCATCCAGTTTGATACCACGCTGGTGGACGAGCTGAGGCGAGACTTGGTGCGGCAGCAGGAGGCGGAAGCCCAGGCCTCCCGGCAGGCTCGCACCATGATGCTGGTGGCGGGGGGAGTACTGGGGCTACTGGTACTAGTGGCACTGGTCTTGCTCCTGGCCAGGGGAGGCCGGAGCAAGAGGACCGCGCCCGCGGCCGGGCGCGTAGTCGTGGACGAAGTGCCCGGCTATGACCTGACCGGGCTGGCCGCGAGACGCCCGCAAGACAACGTGGCGCGCCTGGCCAGGCAGGACCCGGCGGCAGTGGCGCAAGTGCTCAAGACTTGGCTGGCCGAGGAGGCGAAAGCATGAACGCGGTCCGGGCGGGCCTAAGCGGCAGGCAAAAGGCCGCCATACTCCTGATCTCCCTGGGTCCGGAGCTTTCTGCTGAGGTAGTCAAGCACCTGCGCAGTGAGGAGATGGAGCAACTTACCCTGGAGATTGCCAGCACCCGGAACGTGGCCAAGGAGGCCCGGGAGAAAGTGGTGGAGGAGTTCTGTGATCTTTGCGCTGCCCAGGAATACCTGGATGAAGGCGGCATCGAGTACGCGCGCGCGGTCTTGGAACGAGCAGTGGGCGGCAGCCGCGCCGGCGAGATCATCGAAAGACTCACGGCGAACCTGCAGGTGAGGCCGTTTGACTTTGCCCGCAAGACCGAGCCGGCGCAGCTTTTGAACTTCATCCAGGATGAGCACCCCCAGACGGTGGCGCTCATCACCGCCCACCTCGATGCCAACCAGGCCGCCATGGTCCTGGCCTCGCTGCCTCCCGATCGCCAGGTGGATGTGGCCAGGCGGGTTGCGCTCATGGACCGTACTTCCCCGGACGTAGTGCGCGAAGTCGAACGCGTGCTAGAGCGCAAACTCTCCTCGGTGCTGTCGCAGGACTATGCCGTGGCCGGAGGTGTCCAGGCCGTGGTGGACGTGCTAAACCGGGTGGACCGGGGGACAGAGAAGACCATCATGGAGGCCTTGGAGGTCCAGGATCCCGAGTTGGCCGACGAGATCAAGCGGCGGATGTTCCTGTTTGAAGATATCGTCCGCCTAGACGACCGGGCCGTGCAAAGAGTCCTAAGGGACGTGGATCTCAACCGGGATCTCCCGCTGGCGTTGCGTGTTTGTTCCGACGACGTTCGCAATAAGATCTACCGGAACATGTCCAGCCGAGCCGTGGAAAACCTGCGCGAGAACATAGAGTTCTTGGGCCCCGTAAGGCTGCGCGAGGTGGAGGAAGCCCAGCAGCGCATAGTCAACACCGTGCGGCGGCTTGAAGAAGAAGGTGAAATCGTGCTCTCCAGGGGTGGGGGGGATGAGATCGTTGTCTAAGGTCATCAAGTCCGTCCAGGTCGAGAGCTTCCCGCCGGGGGCGGTATGGCAGGTCGGCGCAGAGTTGGAGGATCGGGCCCGTTCCTACCTGGAGAGGGCTTCCCGGCGAGCCAGGGAGCTCTTGGCCCGCGCAGCAAAGGAGTGCGAACTCCTCATAGAGGAGGCGACCGGGGCCGCCGTATCCCTAAAGGACCAGGCACGCCGTGAAGGGTTTGGCCAAGGATACGAGGAGGGCCTGGAACAGGCCCGGCGGGCCGGGCAAAGCTTGCTGCAAGAGGCCCGCGATGTCCTGGAGGGGGCAATAGCCCTCAGACACGGGTTGCTCGAGGAGGCCCGGGAAGACCTAGTAGAACTGGCTCTGGCCGTCGCCGGGCGGATCCTCCGGCAAGAGCTGTCAGTGGATAGGGGAGCTGTGCTGGAAATGGTGCGTGGCGCCATGGAAGCAGTGAAAGACGAAACCGAGCTCAGGCTGCATGCTCACCCGGCGTACACTGCTGACCTGGAACGGGCGAAAAAAGAGCTGATGGCCCGGGTGCCGGGGCTTAGGCGACTGGACGTGGTGGCCGACGAGTCGCTTTCCCCAGGCTGCGTATGTCATGGGGACTGGGGGGCCGTCGATGCCACTCTGGACTCGCAGCTGGCCCGGGCCCGCCAGCAGCTGGTAGCCATCATGCAAGAAGAAGAGGAGGTGGCAACGAGTGGCTAGCCTGCCGCGACGGCTCCAGCAGGCACTGGCTTCTGCCGACCTGTACACCCGCCGGGGTGAAGTCGAGGACTTGGTAGGTCTGACCATCGCCGCCCGGGGTCCCCGGGCCGCAGTCGGGGAGCTCTGCCGGGTGGACGCCGGCGGGCGGGAGATCCTGGCCCAGGTGGTAGGGTTCAAGGACCGAAGCACCCTGGTCATGCCCCTGGGTCCCTGCGAGGGCATCAGCCCCGGGAGCACGGTAACGGCGGTGGGCCGGGAGATGACCGTGCCCGTGGGACCCGCCCTGGTGGGGCGAGTCCTGGACGGTCTGGGCCGTCCGGCGGACGGGAAGGGTCCGGTGGCCACTGTCGCCAGGTACCCGGCCCGGCGCCGGCCACCGGATCCCCTGGCACGGGCCAGGATCCGGGAGCCACTCAGCGTGGGCGTACGGGCCATAGATGCGGTGCTGACCTGCGGCCGGGGGCAACGCCTGGGCATTTTCTCCGGGTCGGGAGTGGGCAAGAGCACGCTGTTGGGGATGATCGCCCGCAATACTTCGGCTGCAGTGAGCGTCATCGGGCTCATCGGAGAGCGCGGGCGCGAGGTGAGGGAGTTCATCGAACGGGACCTGGGACCAGAGGGACTGGCCCGGTCCGTGGTGGTGGTGGCCACTTCCGACCAGCCGGCCTTGGTCAGGATCAATGCGGCGTTGGTGGCCACGGCCATCGCCGAGTATTTCCGCGACCGGGGCCAGGATGTGGTGCTCATGATGGACGCCGTCACCCGCTATGCCACGGCCCTGAGGGAGGTGGGCCTGGCCACCGGCGAACCTCCGGCCACCCGGGGATATCCTCCCTCAGTTTTTGCCGACTTGCCCCGGCTGCTGGAGCGCTCTGGCACCTCGACCCGGGGGAGCATCACCGGCTTTTACTCGGTGCTGGTTGAAGGAGACGACCTGACCGAACCGGTGGCCGACACTGTACGAGGCATCCTGGATGGGCATATCGTCCTCAGCCGGCGGCTGGCCACCCAGGGCCATTATCCCGCCATCGACGTGCTGGGAAGTATCTCCCGGAGCATGGTGGACATCGTCGGAGCGGAGCAACTGGGGTGCGCCCAGAGGCTGCGTTCGTTGCTGGCAGCCTACGGCGAGGCCGAGGACCTCATCAACATCGGAGCGTACGTCCCGGGCAGCAATGAGCAAATCGACCTGGCCCGCGCCTACCACGGGCCTATATGTTCCTTCCTCCGCCAGGGCACTTATGACCGGTCGGATCTGGACTCTGCGCGTCAAGGACTCCTGGCACTGTTCAGTGCCGGCCCCGGGGAGGGAACGCATTGAGAGCCTTTAGATTTGAGCTGGAACGGGTGCGCCGGGTAAGGGCCGTCCAGGAGGACGCGGCCCAGGGCCGCATGGCCTTGGCAATCCACGCAGCCGAAGGTGAGCGAAGGCGCCTACAAGATCTCAGCGGGCTCCAGGACCAGTGGCGGGACCAATGGATGGACCGCGTGGCCGGCCTGTTGGACGTAGAGCACGTACGCTGGTGCCGCCAGCAGTACGCAGCAAGCGTAGCCGCGGTGCGCCGGCAGGCCGGGGCCGTGGCCGATGCTGAAAGCTGCTTGGAGAGCCGGAGGGTAGAACTAGTGGAAGCCCGCAAAAAGCGACGGCTCATGGACCGCTTGCGGGAAAGGCGGCTTTTGGAACACCGGCAAAGGGCAGAGCGGCAAGAGCAGAGGGGCCTGGACGAAATCGGCACCCAGCAGCATCACGCCAAATCACAAGCCGAAAGGAGGTGAAGCCATTTGATAGTTGTGATGGAACCACTGGCAGCCAGCCCGGGGCCCGTGGTGGGTGCACCGGGCCGCGCCAGAGGTCAGGATCCTGGCCGGGCAGGGTTCCTCGAGGCATTGCTGGTCCAGCTGCCGGCGGTGGCCAACGTTCCTCCCCCGGACTGCTCCACAGGGCACGCAGCGGGCTCACCGGTAGCCCCCGCGGGACTGCCGGCACCAGTCCGGATCCTTGAGCCCGGGGCATACCCGGAAGTTCCGCTGGCCGCCCCCGGCCTGGAGGCCGCACCACCGGCCAACACCCGGCCCAGCTGGCCGGGGACCGGGGAAGTGCCCCGGCCGCAGGTGCCGGGGGAGACGCAACATCCGGTACCGGCAGCCAAAGAGGTGGCGGAACCGGCAGAGCCCGTACCGGTCCGGGTCCCCAGTGAGAACCCGGGGGTACCTGGGGCGGCAGACCGTGCCGGGGAACCGGTCGTGAGGCTGAGGCAGGACCTGGCCCAGGCCTCCCAGGCTGGGCCCACCCCCGCCCGGGCTGAGGCCCGGGCCGTCCACGGTCATGGAGCTGGTCTTCCCCGGGTGCACGTGGAGCTAGGCCCACCTCCAGCGGGCCAACCGGGTAGGCGTGCGGAGGAACCGCCCGTGACGGTGGAGGCGGGACCCTGGAGTACCGGAGGCGCGTGGAACTGGCCAGTGCAGCCGGTAGAGGCCGGCGCACCCGGGCCGGAATTGCCGCCCACGTCCAGCCTGGCCGACCCGGGGTTCAGGGAGGCGGTATTTGAGCAAGTGGTGCACGCCACCAGGCTGGCCAAAAGCCGCGGGCGGGACACCATGGTTCTCCGGCTGCAACCGCCGGAACTGGGCGAAGTCACACTCCGCCTGGTCACCACGCCAGAGGGAGTGACGGCCCGGTTTGTCGTCGACCAGCCCGAGGTAAAGGCGCTGATCGAAGTCCACCTGCCCCGCCTGGAGCAGGCTCTTACCGGCCAGGGTCTACAGCTGGACGACGCCAGCGTATACGGGGACGGCCGACAGCAGGGACCTTACCGCGAACCGCCGCAACGCGGCCGGGGCGGCAGGCGTGAGGAACTGGCCAGGCCGTCCAGCTACGGCCTGGTGGGACAAGCGCAACTGGACATGACCGTATGAAAGGAGAAAGTGGCATGATCATCAACAGCGTGGGCGCCCAGAACACCGCTGCCAGGCAGATGCCGGTGAGTCAACTGGAGAGTGTGGAGTTTCTGCGCCTGCTTACCACCCAACTTAGATACCAGGACCCGCTCCGGCCCCTGGACGAGCGGGAGTTTTTGACCCAGATGGCCCAGCTTTCGTCCTTGCAGGAGTTACGGGAACTCCGGGGCCTGGTGGCCAGCACCGGCTGGCAGGCCGCCGCCCTGGTGGGCCGGAGCGTAGGTCTGGATACGCCGGCAGGCCCGGTGCACGGGGTAGTATCCGCCGTCCAACTGGGTCCCCGGCCGGCGGTGGTAGTGGAGGGTCGCGCCTACTCCCTCGACCAGCTTGCAGAGATCAGCTCGGAGGTGGGTAGGGGTGGTTGACCGCATCAAGCGGGTGGGGCCCGGGTCGGCCAGCAGCCCCAGGGCCACAACCAGCCGGGCGGATGCCCCGGCTTTCGGCCAGGTGCTGGCCAGGGAACTCAAAAGTCTGAAATATTCGGCCCATGCCCAGGAACGCCTGGCCCAGGCCGGACGGGTGCTTTCGGCCCAGGAACTGGCCGGGGTGGAACAGGCCGTGCACCGGGCGGCAGCCAAGGGTGCCCGGGATTCCCTGGTGTTGCTCAACGACCTGGCGCTGGTGGTCTCGGTGGCCAACCGGACGGTAGTGACGGCAGTGGCCGGGGCTCGCATGAAAGACAGCGTGTTCACCCAGATAGACAGCGCAGTGATGGTATGACGGGCCGGACCTCAGCGAGGGGGCCCGCGCCGTGGACCGACAGAAACGGCAGGACCACTAACTCTAAAAGGAGGTCAGTTACAGGATGATGCGTTCCATGTTTTCCGCCATCGGCGGGATGAAGAACCACCAGATTCGTATGGACGTCATCGGTCACAACATTGCCAACGTCAACACCATCGGCTTCAAAGCCGGGCGGGCGACGTTCCAGGAGGTGCTCAGCCAGACCCTGCGCGGCGCATCCGCTCCCCAGTCTCAGCGAGGGGGCACCAACCCGATGCAGGTGGGCCTGGGCATGAAGCTTATGAGCATTGACACCATATTCAACCAGGGCAGCCCACAGGCCACCGGCCGGGGGACCGACCTGGCCATACAAGGTGACGGGTTCTTTGTCTTGAAGGATGGGGCCGGGCTGGTCTACACCCGGGCTGGTGCTTTTGACGTGGACGGCGACGGGTACCTGGTGGATGCCGGGGGGAGACGGGTCCAGGGGTGGACTGCCGGACTCACAGGCCTGACCACCCAGGACGCGTCGGCCACAGGTGATATTCGCATCAGCCTGGGACAGGCTACACCTGCCCAGGCCACCACCTCAGTGTGGTTGGCCGGAAACCTCGACTCCACCGCCCCAGTGGGGCATCAGCGCACCGCCACCGTGTCGGTGTTTGATTCCCTGGGACAACCGGTGAACCTGACCATCGCCTTCACCAAGACCGGAGTCAACCAGTGGGAGTGGGAGGTTACGGGCCCTGAAGGCATGCCCACGGGATCCGAGGGGGGCTCGGGAGAGCTGACCTTCGGGACCGACGGGCGCCTTTTGGAGGTGACGGGGGAGGTTCTCACCCTATTCCCCCCGGGGGCCGAACCACTGTCCGCGGCCATGGATTTCCAGGCAGTGACCCAGGGCGCGGGACCGTCTTCGGCAGAGGTAAGCTCGCGTAACGGCTACCCACGCGGGGAGATCGAGGCGTTCTTCATCGACAACACCGGGACCATAACCGGGTTTTTCACCAACGGGGTCAGCATGCAGCTGGCCAGGCTGGCCCTGGCCAGTTTCGCCAACCAGAGTGGTCTGTTGCGGGCCGGCGATAACCTGTTCAGGACCTCGAACAACTCCGGACTGGCCCAGATCGGCGAAGCCGGAACCGGCGGGCGCGGCCGTATCAACGCCGGGTACCTGGAGCAGTCCAACGTGGACCTAGCCATGGAGTTTACCGAGATGATCGTGACCCAACGCGGTTTCCAGGCCAACTCGCGGGTGATCACCACGACCGACGAGATTCTCAACGAGCTGGTGAACCTCAAGCGGTAGGAGAGAGCATGGGGCCGGGTCCGCCCACGGACCCGGCCCCGGGGACGGAGGGGCCGCAGTGGACATCGCATCTTTGCTGGGAATAGTGGCAGGGGTAGGGCTGCTATTCTGGGCCATCCTGGCAGGTGGTTCCATGCAGGGTTTCATCAATGTGCCGGCCCTCATGATCACCCTGGGCGGGACCATGGCGGCCACGTTCATCAGCTACCCCATGCACCAGGTCATGGGCGTGATGCGCGTGGTCAAGAAGGCCTTCGTTGGGCCCGGGCCCCAATCAGCAGAGGTCATCACCACGCTGGTCCGGTTTGCAGAAAAGGCCAGGAGAGAAGGGCTTCTCGCACTAGAAGACGATGCCAGGGCCTTGGAAGAACCGTTCCTGCAAAAGGGCATCCAGCTGGTGGTGGATGGATCCGACGCTGAACTGGTGCGTGGCATACTCCAGACGGAGCTGGCCTTCCTGGAAGAGCGGCACCGGGGCGGAGCCGCCATGTTTGAGACCATGGGTGCCCTGGCTCCGGCCTTTGGCATGATCGGCACGCTTATCGGCCTCATCCAGATGCTCCGCAGCCTGGACCGGCCCGAAGGGATCGGACCGGGGCTGGCGGTGGCCCTGGTAACCACTTTCTACGGGGCACTCATGGCCAACCTGTTGTTCATCCCCATCGCCGGCAAGCTCAAGGTGCGCAGCAGCAGCGAGATCCTGCTCAAGGAAGTCATGATAGAAGGCATTCTTTCCATCCAGGCTGGGGACAACCCCCGTATCGTAGAGGAGAAACTCAAAGCCTTCCTGTCGCCCCAGGCCAGGAATAGCGTCCGGGGACGAAGTGTGAGAGCGAGTGACAACCGTGAGACAGCGCAGTTCACGCAATAGCCCAGGAGCCCCTCCGGCGGGTGCTTGGCTGACCACGTACAGCGACATGGTTACGCTGGTGCTTTGCTTTTTCGTGATCCTGTTTTCCATCTCGGCCGTGGACGCCCGCAAGTTCCAGCAAGTAGTCATCTCCATGCAGTCGGCACTGGGAGTGTTGCCCGGGTCCCGGGTTCCCATGGAGGGGCCTTCCCTGGACCCGGAGGTACTGAGGCAGCAGCTGGCCCGGGAAGAGGAATTGGCCATGGCCAGTCTCCTCCAGCGCTTGGAGGACTATATCCGGGACCAGGGTCTGAACGCATCAGTCACCGTGACCAGGGAGACTCCCGGCATCGTCATCCGGTTTGCCGACTCGGTCTTGTTCGACCTGGGCCGGGACGTGATCAAGCCGGAAGCCGAGTCCCTGCTGGAGCGGGTGGCCCGGTTCCTTGGGGGCGAGGAGTATCACTTGCGGGTGGAAGGGCACACCGACAACTTGCCCATTAGCAACGAGCGGTTTCCATCTAACTGGGAGTTGTCCACGGCGCGGGCGACCCGGGTGGTGCGGTTTTTGGCCGAGACCCAGGCCATCGACCCCAGGAGGCTGTCGGCGGTGGGGTTTGGCGAATACCGCCCGCTGGTCCCCAACACTAGTGATGAGAACCGTGCTCTCAACCGACGTGTGGACCTGGTAATCTTGCGGCCATCGCTCAGCGGCCAGTAGTAGGAGGTCCGGATGCATGCGTAGACTGGTGCTTGTAACGTTGATAGTACTGTTCCTGGCCGGGGGTTTGCTCGGATTTCTCTACCTGACCGGGCGCATGGGCTCACCTGTGGAGAAAACCGAGCCGGTGACCGTGCATAGTCTGGGGGAGTTCATCACCAACCTGCGGGGAGACGGAGGGCGCCACTACATCCGGGTGCGCATCGACGTGGAACTGACCGGCTCCCGCGCCCGGCGGGAACTGGAGGAAAAGGGTTCCCTGGTCCGGGACGTAGTGCTGGCAGTGCTCCGCGGGCAGAGTGTGGAGGAACTCACCGGTGAGGAAGGCATGGGTCGTTTGCGCGGGATCCTGCGAGACAGGCTCAACCAAGTCCTTGAGCACGCCCAGGTGGGGAAGGTGCTGTTTGTAGAGTTCGTCATCCAGTGAATTGGGCGAGGGGGGAGTACCATGGCTACCCTATCACAACGTGATGTTGATAGCCTGCTGGCTTCGCTGAGCAAAGCAGAGGGCGAAGCCAAGGTCGACCGGGTGCCCCGCACCAGTAAGCGGGTGCGGATCTACGACTTCCGGAGGCCGGACAAGTTTTCCAAGGATGCCCTGCGGGTCTTGCAGTTTCTTCACGAGAATTTCGCCCGGTCTTTGACCACTTACTTTTCCGGGCAGCTTAGGTCCATGGTTACCGTCCATGTTTCGTCGGTGGACCAGATGACTTTTGAAGAGTACTGCCGGATGCTGCCCAGCCCGTGCGTGGTGGGAGTGGTAAACCTCAAGCCCCTGCCCAGCAAGGCTCTCTTGGAGCTCCACCCTACGCTGAGCTTTCCAGTTCTCGACCGGCTGTTTGGCGGACCGGGCCGCCAGGCGGAAAAGGTGCGGCCGCTCACGGAGATCGAGCAGACAGTGCTGGGCAACCTCATGAACGGTATCCTGAGGGTACTGGCGGAAAGCTGGAGCAAGATCGCAACCATCCAGCCATCCGTTCAAGTCATCGAGAACAACCCGCTGTTTGTGCAGGTGCTGGCGCCCAACGAGATGGTGGTCGTGGTTACACTGGAGGCGCGGCTGGGTAGCCAGAATGGACCCATCAGCTTTGTGCTGCCCCACCTCATGATGGAACCGGTCTTGCCCAAGCTGTCCACTCATCGCTGGTTCGGGAGCGCGCCCTCTCCGGAGCTTGCTTTGGGCCGTCAAACGGTTCTGGGCGGACTTTCCCAGGTGCAAGTGGAACTCACAGCGGTGCTTGGCACGGCCCGGGTGGCCATGCGGGAACTCCTGAACCTGGAAGTCAACGATGTCATCGCCCTCGAGACACCGGCCGGTGGAGAAATCCGCGTGCTGGTGGAGGGCAAGCCCAAGTTCCGGGCCCGGCCGGGGCGGAGCGGGAAGCATCTGGCCTTCCAGATCACCGCCCACATGGAAGAGGAGGTACAAGATGAGTGATATTGCGTTGACCCAAGAAGAGATCGAAGCTTTGCTACGAGCATCCGACGCCGAAGCGATCCGTCCGCCAGCCCGCCGGGAAGGGCGGGACGGCCCGGCCATGACCCGGCTCCTGTACTCGGCTACCCTGGCCGGGTCCGCCGCGCTGGAAGTGGCGCTCGGAACCAGGGTGAAAGTAGAGCCGCCGGCGGTAGGGTCGGCACCGGGTCACGACCAACGTGACCACCTGGTACTTCCCGTGACCTGTCCGGCCGTGCCCGCAGGGCAGGTGCACTTTCTCATGTCGCAAGCGATGGCCCAGTCCATGCTGGATTTCTTGTGCGGTGGGCATGGCACCCGCCAAGACCAGCTCACAGCCAGCCAGGTCAGCACCGTGGGGGAGGTTTTGGGGGAACTGGTGCGGGACTTTGCCGCCCACCTGGGAGCTGTTGGGCAAAAGCCCTTGGAACTGGCCGCTGGCGAGCCTTTCCTGCTGGAAGCCGGCGACTACTCCCCGTGGTTAGCACAGGTCAAGCCCGACTTGAGGCTTGTCTACCCTTGGCTTTTGGGCGATGGCGCCCGGGGCTACCTGGAGCAGTGGTATAGTGGCGGCATCTTGGAAGCGCTGACTGCTGGCACGCAGGGCGGCGGCTCCAAGCGAGGAGGAGGCGGGTTAGTGGACATCAGGGCGCCCAGGTTCGAACCATTGCAGGAAACTTCGCCCCGGGGTGAAGGAGCCAACCTGGAGTTGCTCTTGGACGTCCCCTTGGAAGTCACGGTGGAACTAGGGCGGACTCGCCGGAGCGTCAAAGAGGTGTTGGCCCTGGGCATCGGGTCGGTGCTGGACATCGAGAAGCTGGCCGGGGAGTCCGTGGATGTCCTGGTCAACGGCAAGCCCGTGGCCAGAGGCGAGGTTGTGGTCATCGACGATAACTTCGGGGTACGCATCACGGACATCCTGTCTCCTCAAGACCGGGTGAGAAAGCTGGGGGAATGAACAGGTGGGCGGGGTGACGCTCTGGAGCTTGGTACAAGTAGTGGCAGTACTAGTGGCCATGGCCTGGCTAGTCCCCATGCTGGCACGGCGCGCAGCCCACAGGGTGGGAGCCCGGCCGGGCCTGAGGCTGCGGGTGGTGGAATCGGCGTCGTGTGGAGGGAATCGAGTGCTGTGCCTGGTGCGGGCCGACGACCAGGAACTCTTGCTGGGAGTCACCGATGCCGGCATTACGCTCTTGCTCGTGCTGGCCGGTCCGTCCCCGCACCATATGGCTGCGCCCACCACCGGCGGTGAGGGTTTCGTGGAGAGACTCCAAAGGGCCTGGAAGAGGGGGAACGATCGTGAGTAGGGCGGTGCTGGGGGTAACCGTGGTGTGGGCGGTGTGCGCGGTGCTGGCCGGCCCGGCCCTGGCCGAGCCAGTTTCCCTGCCCTCGGTGAACTTGCAGGTTGGGACCACCACCGAGCCGGCGGGAGTGGTCACCACCCTGCAGATCCTGGCGCTCTTGACCGTGCTCAGCCTTGCCCCGGGTATCGTGATGCTCATGACCTCCTTCACTCGCCTGGTGGTCACGCTGTCGTTTCTCCGGAGCGGCCTGGGCACCCAGCAAGTTCCGCCCAACCAGGTGCTGGTGGCCCTGGCGTTGTTCTTGACGTTCTTCGTGATGAGCCCGGTGTGGGCCCAGGTCCAGAGCCAGGCGCTGGAACCATACCTGGCCGGGGAACTGGACCAGGAAGCCGCCTTTTCCCGGGCCATGGCTCCGGTGCGGGATTTCATGCTCAGGCAGACCCGGGAGCGAGATCTGGCCTTGTTCATGAGCATCGCTGGCCATCCCCAGCCGCGGACGCCTGACGACGTACCCACGTCTGCTTTGATCCCGGCCTTTGCCATCAGCGAGCTAAAGACTGCCTTCCAGATCGGCTTCATAATCTTTATACCCTTCTTGGTCATCGACATGGTGGTGGCCAGCACGCTCATGTCCATGGGCATGCTGATGCTGCCCCCGGTGATGATATCCCTTCCTTTCAAGATCCTCCTGTTCGTCCTGGTGGACGGCTGGAACCTGATGATCATGTCCCTTATTAGCAGTTTCCGCTAAGGGAGGTAGCTTACCTCATGAGCCAGGAATTTGTGGTTACCATCGGGCGAGAGGCCCTACTGACCGTGCTGCTCTTGGCCGCGCCGGTGCTCGGCCTGAGCCTGGCCACCGGGCTGGCAGTCAGCGTATTCCAGGCCACCACCCAGATTCACGAGCAGACGCTCGCCTTTGTACCCAAGATCGTGGTCGTGCTGGTGACCGTGGGGGTCTTTGGAGGGTGGATGCTGACCCGGCTTTTGGATTTCACCCAGCGGCTCTACGCCCTAGTACCCACGCTGGTGCGATAGGAGGAACCACCTTGGCGCAGGAACTGGCCCATCTGGCTCTTGTAAGCATGCGGGTGCTCGGGCTCTTGGCCACCGGGCCGGTTTGGAGCAGCCGGTACCTGCCGTGGCCCGTGCGTGCCTTGCTGGCTGCCTATACCGGGGTTGCTCTGGGGGGTGTGGTATCCCCGGTCTACCCGGGTACGGGCCCGGTCCTGCTGGTAGTAGCGGCGCGTGAGCTCTGTACCGGACTGGCCCTGGGATACGTGGCCGGGCTGGTATTTGCTGCTGTGCAGGTGGCCGGGCACCTGGTGGACATGGAGATGGGTTTTGGCATCGTCAATGTCCTCGACCCCAACCTGGGTCAGCCGACCCCGGTGGTGGGGACCTTCTTGTACCTTTTGGCCATGCTCTTGTTCCTGGTGTTCGACGGCCATCACCTGCTGCTGGTGGCCTTGGCGGACAGCTTCCGGGTCATACCACTCAATGCCGGTTCCTGGGGAGCGGCCACTACCCAGGCGGTGGTAGTTGCCACCGGCGAAGTGTTCTGGGTAGCCCTGAGGATTGCCCTGCCGGTGGTGGGAGCCTTGTTCGTGGGAACAGTGGCCCTGGGAGTCGTGGCCCAGAGTGTACCGCAGCTGAACATCTTTGTGGTGGGGCTGCCCGCAAAGATCGGAGGAGGCCTCTTGCTGTTGGCGGTGTCAGTGCCCGCTTACGCATTGCTCGTGCGGGCGCTGACCAGCGAAAGCCAGATCTTGACCGGTAGGTTGATGCGCCTGATGACGGCAGGGTAAGGAGGACGTCATGCAACTGCAGCTGTTTGCCCAGGAGAAGCGGGAAGCTCCGACCCAGCGGCGACGGCAGGAAGCCCGGCGCAAGGGCCAGGTGTTCCGGAGTGCCGAGCTCTCCGCCTCACTGAGTCTTTTGGCCGTGTACTTTACGGTACGGGTGACCGTCCCCCGCATGGCCCAGCTGGCGCGCTCCTTTGCCGTGGAGCACTGGCAGGCTTTCCAGATGGTGGACACGGTCAGCCAGGCCCAGCACTTGTACGTCTCCACCGCCCGGGTGTTGGCCGGGATGCTCTGGCCGCTGGCGGCCGTTGCCCTGGGTGTCTCCCTGCTAACGGGCATAGGTCAGACCGGTCTGAGCTTCAACGCCGGTGCCCTGGTGCCCAAGCTCGAACGCCTCAACCCGGTTTCCGGTTTCCAGCGGCTGTTCTCCCGCCGCACCTTGGTAGAGGCCACCAAGTCCCTTCTCAAGGTCACCGTAGTGGGCGCCGTGGTCTGGGGAGCTTTGCAGAAGCGTATGACCATCTGGCCCGAACTGGCCGCCATGTATCCGCTGGAGGCAGCGGGGCTGGTGGCCGAGGCCATTCACAGTGTGACGGTGCCTGCCGGCCTGGTGCTGGTAGGCCTGGGCGTTTTCGACTATGCCTACCAGTGGTGGGAGCATGAGCGGAGCCTGCGCATGACCCGGCAAGAGCTCAAAGAAGAACTCAAAGACACAGAAGGCCGCCCGGAGATCAAGTCCGCCCAGCGGGCGCGCCAGCGCCAGTTGGCCCGGCGCCGGATGATGGCCGCGGTGGCCAAGGCCGATGTGGTGGTGACCAACCCGGTCCACTATGCCGTGGCGCTCAAGTATGATCTGGAGCGGTCCTCCGCTCCTGAGGTGGTGGCCAAAGGACGCGAACTCCTGGCGTCCCGTATCGTGGACGAAGCAAGAAAGCACGGCGTGACCATCGTCCCCAACCCGCCCCTGGCCAGGTCACTGTACCGTTCCGTGGAAATCGGGCAGTTCATCCCGCCCGAACTCTACCAGGCTGTGGCTGAAGTCCTGGCTTTTGTATACCGGGTGCGGGCCGAGAAAGCGGGGGTGAGGCTATGAACCGGACTGCCCGACCCTGGCATCCTGAATTCTTGGTTCCGCTAGCCATCATCACCGTGGTGGTGATGATGGTGGTGCCACTGCCCTGGCTCCTGTTGGACCTGCTCTTGGCGCTGAACTTGGCCTTGGCCGTGACCATACTCCTGGTCACCATGTACGCCGGCCAGCCGCTGGAGTTCAGCATCTTCCCAGCCCTGCTGCTGGTGGCCACCCTGTTCCGGCTGGCTCTGAACGTGTCCTCTACCCGGCTCATCCTGCTCAATGGGTTCGCAGGACGGGTCATCGCTGCTTTCGGACAGTTCGTGGTGGGTGGAAACCCGGTGGTAGGGTTCGTGGTGTTCTTGATCCTGGTAGTCATCCAGTTTGCCGTCATCACCCGCGGTGCCGAGCGCGTGGCCGAGGTGGCGGCCCGCTTCACCCTGGACGCCATGCCCGGCAAGCAGATGAGCATCGACGCTGACCTCAACGCCGGCCTCCTGACTGAAGACGAAGCCAGGAAGCGCCGCCAAGAGATCGAACGCGAAGCCGACTTCTACGGCGCCATGGATGGTGCTTCCAAGTTCGTAAAGGGCGATGCCATCGCTGGTCTTATCATTACCATTATCAACCTGTTCGGCGGCGTGCTCACAGGAATGCTGCAAAGGGGCATGGACCTGGCGGGTGCCTGGGATAACTATGCACTCCTCACTGTGGGTGACGGGCTGGTAAGCCAGCTGCCGGCCCTGGTGATCTCTACGGCCACCGGCATCATGGTCACCCGGGCTGCCAGCACCGGCAGCCTGGGCGCGGATATGTTGGGGCAAGTGCTGGGAGAGCCCAAGGTGCTGTACTTGGCCGGGGGGGTACTGGCTGCCCTGGCCCTGGTCCCGGGGCTGCCCACACTGCCCTTTGGAGCGCTGGCGCTGGCGCTGTTATTCATGGCACGCAAGACTGCCGCCCGGCAGCGTCAGGCCGGGGTGGAGAAGGAGCGGCTAGAGCGGGAACAGGAAATGGAAGCAGTGCGGCGGCCCGAAAGTGTACTGGAGCTGGTCCAGGTAGACCCGCTGGAAATAGAACTGGGGCTAAATCTCCTCAACCTGGCCGACGCCAGCCAGGGCGGAGACCTCCTGGAGCGAGTGGTCATGATCCGGCGCCAGCTCGCCCTGGAACTGGGGGTGGTGGTCCCTCCCATCCGGGTGCGGGACAACATCGGGCGCCTGGAGCCATCGTCGTACGTCATCAAGCTCCGCGGGGTGGAGGTGGGGAGCGGGCAGCTTTTGCCCGGCCACCTCCTGGCCATGGACCCTGGTTCTGTGTCCGACGTGGTTCAGGGCATCGAAACCACCGAGCCGGCTTTCGGGCTGCCAGCTCGCTGGATCCCGGAAGCTGAGCGCCCTCACGCAGAACTGGCCGGTTACACCGTGGTTGAGCCGTCGGCCGTGCTGGCCACCCATCTTTCGGAGCTGCTCAAGCGGCACGGTCCCGAACTCCTCACCCGGCAGGAAGTGCAAAACCTGGTCAACCTGGTCAAGGAAAAGCACCCTGCCCTGGTAGAGGAACTGACCCCGGGCCTGGTGTCGTTAGGTGAGATCCAGAAGGTACTGCAAAACCTACTACACGAGGGCGTGCCCATCCGCGACCTGGTTACCATCTTCGAAGCCCTGGCGGATGTGGCCCGAAACAGCCGCGACCTGGCCTCCATGACGGAGAGCGTCCGCCAGGCCCTGGCACGGTCCATAACCCGCCAGTATGGGCTGGATCGCAAGCGGACCCCCGTGGTGGTGCTGGACCCGGCCGTCGAGGATCGGTTGCTGGCATCCATCCGGGACGGTCGCGGGCCGGCCGGCGACGCCCGGCTGGTTCAGGAGCTCCTGGCCAACCTCGGCCGGGAATTGGAGGGTGTCACGGGGCGGGGCCATTGGCCCATTCTCCTGTGCTCCCCGCTGGTCCGGTACTACGTAAAGCGCCTGTTTGAGCGGGCGTTACCCCGACTGGTGGTCCTATCCTACGACGAATTGGACTCCCGGGCCCAGGTTGAGTCGGTAGGGGTGGTGAGGGCCGGGTGATCGTGCAGAGGTTCCGCGGTAAGAGCCTGCCCGAGGTGACCCGGGAAGTCCGCCGCACCCTGGGTCCGGAGGCCATCATCCTGGAGATCCGCAGCCCCGCACGCATGTGGAGGTGGCTGGGAAGGGGCAAGTACGAAGTGCTGGCTGCCTTGGAGGAAGCGCTCCTGGCTCATGCCCCCGGGCCGGCACCACGCTGTGTGGCGACCCGCCCGGACGTCCCGGCCCGTTTCAGGCACCATGCGGCCGGTGCGGCGAAAAGCCGGGTAGTGCGGGCAGTAGCAGCCCTGTGCGGGGACGGCTATCCCCTTACCCTAGAGGCGGGTCGGACCAGCGTCTGCGCCCTGGTGGGTCCCACCGGGGTGGGGAAAACCACCACCGTGGCCAAGCTTGCAGCCCGGTTTGCCCTGAAGGAAGGGAGGCGCGTGGCCTTGGTCACCACCGACACTTACCGGGTGGGCGCCATAGAGCAACTGCGGGTCTATGCGGACATCATGGGGGTTCCTGTGGAAGTAGTGGAACGGCCGGTGGCCCTAAAGAGGGCTGTGGACCGGTATGCCGGTTACGACCTGGTCCTTATCGATACGGCCGGCAGAAACCAGCTGCGCCAACAGCTGGACGAGACCGGCGCCGGGCTGTCGCTGGTCAGGCCCGACTTTACCATGCTTCTGCTCAGCGTCAGCACGCGATCTGAGGAACTGCAAGCGCTTCTTTCCGCCTACCGGCCGCTGGGGTATAACCGCTTGGTGGCCGCCAAGGTGGATGAAGCGTTGGACGCCTCGGGACTGCTGGACCTGGCTACCATGGAAGGTGCGCCCCTCAGTTACCTCACCACCGGGCAACTGGTGCCTGATGATCTGGAGGTGGCCACGGCTGATCATATCCTGGCTGCCTTGATGGGGAGGTGGAGACCCTGAGAGACCAGGCTGCTGCCCTGCGCGAACTGGTCCGGCGATTGCAGGAAGAAGAACAGTCCAGAGTGACCCGTGCCTCGGGGGGACGGGTGATCGTAGTGGTGAGCGGTAAGGGTGGCGTGGGGAAGACGGCCCTGGCCGTGAACCTCGGGGTCATCTTGGCCCGGAGCCGGCGGGTGGCCCTGTTCGACGCCGACCTGGGGATGGCCAATGCCGACATCGTCCTGGGTGCACCACCTACTTCCCGGATCGAAGAACTCGTGACCTGGGGACAGGCGTGGTCGCCACCGGACCTTCCCTTCCACCTGGTGGGCGGGGGGTCTGGCGACCTTAGGCTTCTCAATCTTGGTGAGAGCGAGTTGGCTGCCCTGGCGGGCGCTCTCGGGAAGTTGCAGGCCCAGGTTGCCCTTACTCTTGTGGATGCCGGGGCCGGGCTCCACCGGGCAGTGGTGGCGATGATGGCCGCGGCCGACGAGATACTCCTGATCACCACGCCCGAGCCGAGCGCTCTCGCGGATGCCTACGCTACCCTCAAGGCCATTGCCAGGCATAACCGCCCGGCCCTGGTGTGGACGGTGTGCAACCGCGTCCAGAGCTCAAGAGAGGCGGCCCGGGTCCTGGAGCGCCTTGGCCGGGTGAGCCGGCGGTTTCTCAACCTGTCGCCGTCGCCACTGGGGTTTGTGTTGGAGGACCCGGAGATGCACGCGGCCATCCTGCAGCAGCACCCCGTGGTGGAGCTTTACCCCCAAGCGCCCAGCACCCGGTGCTTGGAGGCGATCGCCCGTTGCCTGGACGCAGCCGGGCAGGGCTCCGTACCCAGTGACCTGGGAGCCCTGGTGGGTCACGTGGGGAGGGGCCGTCCATGACGGCCCAGGCTTTGCCGGTCCGACCTCCGCAGGCCTGCCGGGTAGAGTGGGGAGGGGGACAGAGCCTGTCCAGCTTCGTCCAGGATGTGTGTGGCCGGGAAATCCTGGTGGCCGGCGCACCCCATGAGGGACCCGCCGTGGGAACTGCCGTTGAGGTAGTGATAGTCCAGTCCCAGTGCATGGTGGGTTTCTCAGGCGTAGCCACCCGGAGGCAGGCGGGACGATTGCCCGGCTTTTGGATAGAGTGTGGCGAGGAATTAGGGCGGACCCAGCGCCGCCGCTTTGTCCGCCATGCCCTGAGCGTGCGGGTGCGTTACGCAGTGTTGGACGGGGGGGAGAACGGCGGGGAAGAGGAAGTGGAAGCGCACCTGAGCACCACCAGCAAGAGCGTGGACATCTCAGGCGGGGGAGTGAGCATCCACACCCCCGGGGCGCTGCCCGTGGGCGCGGAGCTGGCGCTGGAACTGGATCTGCCCGAGCGACCGCTCTATGTCACCGGGCAGGTCCTCCGGTGCTGGCCGAGGCCGGAGGCGGGCTGGATATGCGCACTGAAATTCCAGAGCATCGAGGAGAGAGAACGCGACCGCCTAATCGGGATCATATTTCAAGACCAACGAGACCTCAGAAAGCGCGGGCTCATGTAGAGATTGTGGGCAAAAGGGGGGGGACCGGCATGGCCAGTCTGCCAGAGCAGAATCTGTGGCAGGTATTCAAACATACCCAGGACAGCGTATCACGGGAAACGCTGATCTTGCGTTACGTTCCGCTGGTCAAGTACGTGGCCGGGCGCCTGGCGGTCAGCCTGCCGAAACACGTGGAGGTTGATGACCTCTACAGTTACGGGATCTTCGGTCTCATGGACGCCATCGAGAAGTTCGATCCAGCCCGAGGGGTGAAATTTGAAACCTACGCCATGGCCCGCATCCGGGGGGCAATCCTCGATGGCCTCCGGGCCCTGGACTGGGTGCCGGCATCGGTCAGGCAAAAGCGCAAGGAACTAGAGCAAGCCTTTGCGTTACTGGAGATGCGCCTGGGGCGGGCGGCGTCCGACCGGGAAGTGGCCGAGTACCTTAATCTGACTCCTTCCCAGTACGACGCCCGGGTGGCAGAGGTGGGTGGTGCCGCATTGTTGTCGCTGGAGGAGGCCTGGTTCGGTGCTGAAGACGGCGACGGGCGAGTACGAACGGCGGAAACCATTGCCGACCAGAACGCTCGCGACCCGGTTAAGGAGCTGCAGGACCAAGAGACCCAGCGCCTGCTGGCTGAGGCCATCGAGCGGCTACCGGAGCGGGAACGCACGGTGGTGGCCTTGTACTACTACGAGGGGTTAACCATCCGTGAGATCGGCGAGGTCCTGGGGGTGACTCCCTCACGGGTGTCCCAGCTGCACACCAAGGCCATACTCAGGCTACGGGGGAGATTGGGTAGGTTTCGCGACGACCTGCTGGGGATCTAGCCGGGGGGTGGAGGATGTGCCGGTGGAGACGGTTCCGGACCAGGACGGACGGGTGGAGGTCCAGGTCACGGCCGGCGGCTATGGCGCCACGCTGGTAGTGGTTCCTCCGGTTGGGGGCGGGCACTGGCCATCCGTAGCCGACGGACTGCGGGCACTCAAGCAGGCGGGTGTGACTTTTGGCATCAACAAAGAGCTGGTAGCGACGATAATCAGATCAGGGCCCTATGGCCAGGCACTGGAGGTGGCCCAGGGGAAGAAGCCCAAACCCGGTACCGACGCCCGCATCATCTACTCCTTTGACGCGGAAAAGCGTGCCCGCCCTTCCGAGCGCAGGAACGGGACCATGGACTTCCACGAACTGGGAACAGTGGAAAACGTCCAAAAGGGACAGGTGCTGGCGGTTAAGGTCCCCGCCAGCCCGGGGGCTGCCGGGGTCATGGTAAACGGAACCGTAGTCAGCGGTACGCCGGGCCGGGACCGGCCCTTGACCGCCGGGAAGAACACCGTCCTGGTGGATGGGGGTACCAGGCTGTTGAGCCTGGGCGACGGCCACCCGGTGCTTGAGCCGGGCGGACGAGTGAGCGTGCTGCCGTTGTTCACCGTCAACGGGAACCTGGATTTCCAAACCGGGAACGTAGATTTCGTAGGAACGGTGGAGGTCCGGGGCGACGTAAGCCAGGGCTTTGTCGTCAAGGCCCGCGGAGACATCTCCGTCCGGGGCTCCAGCGCCGCACTGCTGCTGGAAGCAGGCCAGGACGTCCTAGTAGACCGGGGCATCCAGGGTCGGAACCGGGGCCGGGTGTCGGCGGTTCGTGATGTCAGGGCCGGGTTCGTGGAAAACGCCGACGTAAGCTGCGGCCGGCACCTGCGCGCTTCGTCAGTGCTGCACAGCCGGGTAGAAGCGGCCGGGCGGGTTGAGGTACTTACCGGCAAGGGCATGATCGCCGGCGGCAGCATCCGCGCCAAGGAGGCGGTGCTGGCCCGGGCCATCGGGTCGCCGCTGGCAACCCCCACCGAAGTGCAGGTGGGGGTCCTTCCCCAGGTCCGGACCGACTTGGGGGCGGTCACGGCTGAACTGGAAGCCTGCCAGCGGGAAATCGCCGCCCTGGAGGTGCAGGTCTGGCACTTGCGCGGGCAGGTCGAGTCCGCAGCTCTCACCACGGACACCCGGGCCCGCCTGCTGGGGCTGGTCCAGCGACTTCACGCCGCCTACCAGCGCCGCGAGGTGCTCGAGGCCAAAATGCAGGAGCTCAACCTTGCCCTGGAGGAAGACCAGGAAGGCCTGGTAGCGGCAGACCTGGTTTACCCGGGTGTAAGGATTACCGTTGGGGCCCACACCATCCAGGTGTCAGAGACTAGACGGCACGTACGTCTTCACCACGGCACCCCGCTGGAGTAGGGAGGAAAGGACCATGTCCATGAAGTCCGTGGACCTCCAGACCACAGTGCCGAGGTCCACTGAGGTCAGCCGCAGCTTGCGCCTGCAGAGTGGGCAGGAGCAGGTGCAGGCCCAGGAGGTGGCGGCCGGACAGAAGCGCCTGGCAGAGCGAGCCCTGCGGGCCGTCCAGGAAGCCGGAAGGGTCCTGGGGAACCGGGTGGAAGGCCGCCGGTCGCCCCGGAACCGGGATCCCCGCCGAGAGAGGAGAGGCAAGGACCAGGAGAAAGAGCGGGGGAACCTCCTGGACGTTACCTGCGGTGACTAGCCCGGAGTCACGCCGCATGCCGCAAGACAACGCGCGGGTCACCGGCACGTCTCAAGCCCCCATGTCTACCCACCGGACGGGCTACCAGCCAGCCGGGCCGTGGCCCCAAGAACCAGGTCGTTCAAAGACTGGACGCAGGACGAGCTACGGCGCTGATTTCCCCGGTTTGCGTCGCACCTACCGGCGTGTGTCCACAAAATGTACGGCGGGTCAGCAGCCGGGGGCGAAAACGGTTGCTGGTGGCCGGGACGCACAGGAGAGAGCCGGCCAGCCCCGGCCCAGGCCGGGTGTCCCGGCCTGGAAGGAGGCAGGAGCCGACGCAACGCGCAGATGAGGCGTTGGGTGCGGATGGGGACGGGGACGGAACCCCTGCGGGTGGCCACAGCCGGAGGAGTGCACTGGTCGCGGGACAGGCGCGTGCACATGCCCGGGCGTCCTTTCGGCGATTAGGGGGTTTGGCGTGTCGGGTCGAGGTATGAGCAGTGGAGCATGCACCGGCTGGAATCAGGTGCTGATGACCGGCCCCTGGTGCGGGAACCGGGACTCGATAACCTCAGCTAGTAGGAGGTCGGCTAGGTCTTTTCGCGCCACCCAAGATAGCCTGATCTTTCCGTCGCCCGGGTACCCGGTCTTGACGGTACCTTGGGACCGTTGCTTAGAAGTGGAAGCCTGACTATGGTCCAGTCCAAACCGGACTCCCGGATGACAGCCGCCGTTTTCACGATATCCGCATACGCGTCCCCCATCAGGAGCTTGACGGCGGTCTTAGCCAGCCAAAATGCCAGGTCGAAAGAATCCTGTGGGTCGGGGGCGCCGGGCGTTGACGTGGCAACCAGGCGCCTCGCCTGGTGTCTGTCAAGTGGTTGTGGGTCGAGAAGCCATATCCGGTATTTTGGGAAAGTTTAGGTGACTGACATCTGAACCCGGTTGATACTCCGCATGACCCTCGACATGCCCCCTGAGCGGGTGCGC
>JBFLYN010000013.1:0-68669 GCA_040756655.1 Bacillota bacterium | reverse complement strand
CCCTGCCGCTCCTTGGTGCGTTCGTACGGCTTGGCCCTGAGTTGCTCGGTAGCCTGAGCATCGAGCACCTGATTCACTATGTCTTCTACCAACCGAGCCAAACCATCATCCCGGACAAATAACCCTTATAAGAGAGCACGATCTACGGTAGCCTGATAGTGAGCCATCCTTAATCTCCCTCCTGGTGGTTGAGATTTGTCAGAGGGAGGGGTGGCTCTCCTGCTTAAAGCCCCCACCAATTTTACGCCATATAATGGACACTACTGGCTACCGCCAGCAGGACCTTTTGAGCATCATGGGTGGCAACACGCTGGACCTATGCAGGAGAGTGTGGAAGACTGCCCCTGCTGAGCCAGCAGTAAGTGCTGTGGAGAGCAGGGTTTCGATGGGTGAGGCTCTCCCTAGCAGGCAACCTGAACTCCGGGCGAGCATCGATTCTGCCGCGCGTGGGCTCGATAGCTACCGGGTCATAGTGGACGGCCATCCTCACGTACCCGAGTACCTGCCGGACGAAGGTGAGATGCGGTTCGTGCCACCAGAGCCGCTCAGTCCGGGGTTTCATGTTGTCACATTCGAGGCATGAGCCAATCACGGGCTGGCGCACCGTGATACCGTCATATTCCGGGTCAACTAACACACGGAGGCTGCTCAAATGCACGCAGCCTCCGTGTGTCCCGTATTCCATCTTTGCCTCAGGTTTTTCGGGTGGGATCAGACGTACTGTCTATGGCCTGGCATCTGGCGAGAGCGGCCACCTCGGCACTCCCAGGTTCTTATACCTGAATGTCGAGAAGTTCGGGCTCATAAGCCCTGCCACATCAAGCTGGATTATCTCGTGAGCCAGTGGCGCGAAGCCTGCCCTGTAGTGCAAGGTGGACTTCAGGATAATCATCTTCTTGTCTAGTGGCTCAATCCCGTGTCTCCGGAAGATCTCCGGGTCGGTCGGTTGCATCTTCCTCTCGGGCACTATGACTTCCACTCCGCCGAGGTCGAGCACCACGGTCACGCCGTTGTCTGCCTTGAAACCAGTGTTCATCGGCCCTTTGTTGATGTAGCGGCCATCGCTGATGGTGCGCACAAGCGCTTTCACCTTCACCGGCTCGCCGTGCAGGTGCGCTGGCTCTGTCTTACCGCCAAGCTCGATGTCTATAGCGGCACGCACTCCGGCCTTTAAGGCCTGCTCGACAACCTCAGGGTCATGGATGGTCGCGACTGCAGCGTGTTTTGCGCCAGCATCCAGCAATGCCTTGATGACCTGCGTGCCATCGCTCGGCGCCCCGCCACCCGGGTTGTCTGATATGTCGGCGAGCACGAAAGGCTTATGCGGTGATGCTGTCGCTTTCGCGATAGCTGCCTCCGGTGTCATGACATCGACCGTGAACAGTTCCCTCATATCCCAGACCTGCTTCGCAATGTCTTCGGCTATCTTTTTCGCGAGCGCCGGGTCGTTATCTGTCACTGCAACGACTGCGCTTCCGGCGTAGGGTATGTCTGTCCAGGGGAAGCCCTGGAACCACGACACATTCACCACACGGGGGTCTTTCTCCATCTCGAACACCACATCAAACACATTGGAGAACGGCGGGACAGCGGTCTCAAGGCTCGGTATGAGCATGGGCAGCCACTTCAGCGCCATGACAGGCTTGATCTCGCCTTTCGCCATCTTGACGAGGTTTAGTACTGCCTCAAGCCCTCTCTCATACGTGTCTATGTGTGGATATGTGTTATATCCGAATAGCGCTGAGCAGTTGTTTACCATCTTCTCCGTCATGTTTGCGTGGAAGTCAAGCGTTATCATTATGGGGAGGTCAGGCCCTACCTCTTTGCGAATCGCCTCGAGGAGTTCGCCTTCTCCATCGAAGCTATCCTCGACTACCATCGCTCCGTGTAGCGAAAGCGCGATGCCGTCGATCTTTCCTGAGGTGCGGATGCCTTCAATAATCGTGTCCCTGACGTAATTGAACATGTCCCTCGTGACAACACCGGACGGCATGGCGTTTGCGGCAATTACAGGCACAAGTTCTACGCCTGTCTGGCGTGCCCCGTCAATAAACCCTCCGATTTCTGCCTTGACTCCAGTGAAGAATGGGATTATCTCGTCTGCATGCTTTATGTACCGTGCCTCGTACTCTTTTCTGCCAGTCGACCTACTCGCAAAGGTGTTGGTCTCGTGCTTGAATTCAGCGACGAGCAACCGTATTGGTGCCATTTGCATGCTCCTTTCTTTGGGTTCGCTGAGTTCTAGTTTCACCAGATGGGTCGGACTGACCTTCAGATAATCTGCACTCGCCTGATTTTGCTATCTGAGCGAAGGGAATATGCCTCTGCTGAGCAGAACCACAGGCGAATGCGCCCGGACGTTGAATAAGCTCGCCAAAGCCATAGTACTAATGGTATGGGGGTGGGATACGTGAAGGTCTTGCTGCACGGTGCAAACGGCAGGATGGGCCAGGTGATGACAAGGATAATCTCGGCAGTGCCTGATATGGAGGTCATCTGTGGTGTCGACATAGCTCCTGACAGGCTGAAGAACCCTTACCCGGTCTATGAGTGTCTCGAGTGCGTGAAAGAGCACCCGGACGTGCTCATCGACTTTTCCAACCATGCCTGTCTCGACGCAATACTCTGCTACGGGGTTAGCCGTAGGGTACCGCTCGTCATATGCAGCACAGGGTTCTCAGCGGAGCAGAAGCAGCAGATGGTCGAAGCATCGAAACAGGTTGCCCTGCTCCACTCCGCGAACATGTCACTCGGCATAAATCTTGTGCTATCTCTCGTAAGGCAGGCTGCTATGCTGCTTAGCGACAGCTTTGATATTGAGATCGTGGAACGCCACCATAACCAGAAAGTTGATGCCCCGAGCGGTACTGCTCTGATGATCGCCGACGCGATGAACTCCGGGTTAGAGAACAGCCTTCGATATGTTTTCGGCAGGCATACCAAGCACGACAAGCGACAAAAGAAGGAACTCGGGATCCACGCAGTGCGCGGGGGAGCCATTGTCGGGCAGCACGACGTCATATTCGCAGGTCAGGGTGAGGTCATTGAGATAAGCCACCAGGCGCTTTCACGCGATGTGTTCGCGCACGGCGCAATAAGCGCTGCAAGGTTCATCATCAGGAAATCGCCGGGGTTTTACACGATGAAAGACGTCGTCGAGGACGCCGGCTAGAAGGAGTGCGTGTTTAACATAGAGGACGTGCCGAGAAGCCCCCGGCCTTTCTCGGCACAAATACACCTATGTAGGAACTCCCGACAGATCCCTAACCGGGCTTCTGGCAGCAGTCCGGCTTCTCTTGCTCCTTCTTTTCATCTGGCAGCAAGGCCTGGTCTCCTCACAGCACAACTTCCACTTTTGAACTGATGCTCCGGAGGATCACAGCATCGTCCGTAAGATCCTCTGCGCTCCGGCAAATCTGACTCTGTGTTCGTCACACTGGACGGGTATGCGGGGTCGTCCTTCTTCACGGGCTCATACCGCCAGGAACCCTCTCAGGCCTCCCGGCCTCCTCCTGTTCACTGGTACCCCCTCTTGGCATCAGCACACCTTAGGGCCATCAACGCCGTACGGCAGGCGGGAGGCATCGCGGCAGCAGTTGAAAAGGGCATGATCAGGAAGGGCGTGATGCATGCCTGCATCACCCATAAGATCAGCTACGTGCTGGCCGGGTCCATCCGGGACGACGGTCCGCTCCCCGGTGTCATCACCGATGTGGTCCAGGCCCAGGACGCCATGCGCGCCCAACTGGGTGGGGTGGAGATCGTGCTCATGCTCGCCAGCATGCTCCATTCCATAGCCACTGGTAACCTTCTGCCCGCCACGGTTCGCTCGGTCTGCGTGGACATAAACCCGTCCACCGTCACCAAGCTGGCAGACCGCGGGAGCCACCAGGCCATCGGGCTGGTCAGCGACGTGGAATGGTTCCTAAGGGAGCTGTATCACCAGTTGGTGCGAAAGCCAGCCCTGAAGTCACAATCTTAGGCCCACGGCCGCTGGTTGCCAACGGTAGGTGGCACCGGCCGGGCGCCCTGGCAGCGCCAACGCCGCTTTCCGGGACGGACGTGTCTACCCCGGGTTTGGCTGCTATCCTGCGGGCCACGGCGCGCACCGTCCCGGCCCCAGCGTTCCCGCCTATGCCGGGCCGGTTTTTGCCGGGGCTGGAGGAAATGGCCGGCAGCGCGGTGAAGCAAGACAAGGCGGCCCAAAGGTGCAGCTTCTGAACAGGGGTGTGACAGTATGGAAGATCTGATATCCAAGGCACTGCAAGAGATACCTGATTACCAGACCTTCCTGACCGTGGACCAACTGGCAGCGTCCACCCGCCGGCTGGCCCAAACCCACCCGAAAACCGTTGAGCGCTTGGTGATCGGCCACTCCCGGCAGGGCGAGCCCATCGAGGCCCTGAAAGTCGGTAATGGTCCCCGCCGGGCGGTGCTGTTCGGTTGCCCTCATCCCAACGAGCCCATCGGCGCCATGATGCTGGAATACCTAGGCCAGCGCCTGGCAGAGGATAAGCCGCTTTGCGACGGGCTCGGGTTCACCTGGTACTTGGTAAAGTGCATCGACCCGGACGGTACCCGTCTTAACCAAGGCTGGTTCAAGGGCCCCTTTTCGCCCGGCCACTACGCGCGCCACTACTACCGGCCGCCCAGCCACCAGCAGGTCGAATGGACCTTTCCGGTGCATTACAAGGACCTGGAGTTCGACCGCCCGCTGCCGGAGACCCGGGCGTTGATGAGCCTGCTCGAAAGGACCCGGCCCCACCTGGTGTACTCACTGCACAACGCCGGTTTCGGCGGGGTGTACTACTATCTTTCCGACCCGGCGCCCGCCCTCTACCCGGTGCTTCACCGGCTGCCGGAAAAAGAGGGACTCCCCTTGGCCCTGGGAGAGCCCGAGATCCCCTGTGCCAGGGTGTTTGCCCCGGCCATCTACGAAATGCCGTCTATCACCACCATCTACGATTACTACCAGCAGTACTCGGAAGTCTCTCCGGCCCGGCTCATCACCGGGGGTACGTCCAGCCGGGATTACGCCAAGGAGGTTTCGCCCGGGTGCCTGGTCCTGGTGTGCGAAATGCCCTACTACTACAACCCGCGGGTTGTGGACCTTGCGCCAACTGGCCTCACGCGTCGCGAGGCCATCATCTCCAATGTAGAGGAAAGCCAGGAGTTCCTTGACCATCTGAAGGTCCAGTACGGACGGGCGCTGCCCGAGCTGTCAGAGCGCAGCCCGTTTATGGACACCATCGAGCAATACTTGGATACGATTCCCAGGACCCTGGTGGTGATGCGTCGCTGGGCCGAGGAGTCGCCCGAATGCGCCCGGCCGGCCACAGTGGCCGAGGTCTTCGATAACCTGGAGGTCAGCAAGTTCCAACGCCTCCTGTTCGGGGGTCTTTTGCTGAGGGCGGTGGAATACCAGCTCGCCCGGAGGCCATCCTGCCCGCTTGACCAGCTCAAGCAGGAGCTGGTGGCCGCTTTTCGCAGCTGGGAACAGCAGCTGGAAAGTACCTTGCGCTATGAAGTCATCCCCATTTGCAGTCTGGTCCGCATCCAGCTGGGTTCAGCCCTCTATACTGCCGCTTACCTGTCCGGGCCAGGGTAAGTCGCCCGCGGCAAGACCGGAGGGGCGTCCGGTGCCGCCCCTCCTCGTGCTCTCCATCCCGGTGCCCGGACTTGCACTAGCAGCCCAGCTCGCGGGCGATGACCAGGCGCTGGATCTCAGAGGTCCCTTCTCCGATGGTCATGAGCTTGGCGTCGCGCAGGTACCTTTCCACCGGGAACTCGTACACATACCCGTAACCCCCCGTGGATCTGCACTGCCTCCAGCGCTGCGCGTACCGAGACCTCGGAGGCATATAGTTTGGCCATGGCCGCCTCGCGGGAATGGGGGCGGCTCTGGTCCTTGAGCCAGGCCGCGCGCCAGGTAGCCAGGCGTGCGTGTTCGATTTCCATGGCCATGTCCGCCAGCTTGAACTGGATGGCCTGGAACTTGGCCAGGGGGCTCCCAAACTGCACCCTCTGGCGGGCATAGCTGAGCGCTGCGTCCAGGCAGGCCTGGGTAATGCCCACGGAAAGGGCGGCGATGCTGATCCGGCCCCCGTCAAGGACGACCAGGAACTGGCGAAAGCCTTATCCGGCCTCTCCCAGCAGGTGATCGGCCGGAACCCGGCAGTCGTCCAGGAACAGCTCGGTGGTGTCCGAGGCACGTAACCCCAGCTTGTGGTAACGCAGGCCTACCTTGAGCCCGGGCGTGCCGGCAGGCACCACCAGGTTGGAAATCCCCCGTGACCCCTTGCCCTTTTCGGTGCGGGCGGTGATGATGATCACCCCGGCCGTGGAGCCACTGGTGATGAAACACTTGGAGCCGTTGATCACCCAATACCCGTCCTCCAGCCGGGCCGTGGTCTCAGTGGCACCCGCATCGGACCCGGCGTTGGGTTCGGTGAGGGCAAACGCGGCCAATGTCCGCCCGCGGGCACAAGGCACCAGCCAACGTTGCTTTTGCTCCTCGGTGCCGAACCGGTAAAGAGGAGATGTCCCCAGGGAAACGTGGGCGGCATAGGTCAAGGGCAAGTGACCCGGATGCCCGCCCGATCTCCTTCACGGCCAGGACGTAGGCCAGGTAGTCGAAACCGACCCCGCCATACTGCTCGGGAAAGGGCAGGCCGAACAGGTCCAGCTCTGCCATGGCGGCCAGCACCGACTCGGGTAGCCGACCGGCCTCATCCCAGGCGGCAGCATGAGGTCTGACCTCGCGGTCGGCAAACTCGCGCACCGTGCGCCGGATCAGTTCGTGGTCCGGGCCCAGTTGAAAATCCACGCCAGCACCTCCCGTGGTCTTTCGTTAGAAGCGGGTGGGCCGGAAGGTAAGAGATGTCCAGGACCGAGCCGGCCCGCCGCTCTTTGGGCAAGAACACTGCTTCCACCGGCAGACCGATGTACACCTGATCCGGGTCGATCTCGCCCAGGCGGTGCACCAGGCCGCCCCCCGTGCCGTCGACTTGGATGAACGCGTAAATGCCGGGGCGGTCCAACCGCACCCCGTCAAGGTCCTCTCAGGCCAGGGTGAAGGCATGGACCCTGCCGCGGGCCTCCACGTCCTGGTAGTATGCGGTCTTCTCAAAGCACCGCTCGCAATAGAGCCGGGCGGGCAGGTAGGAGGCGCCGCAGCCGGGACACCCTGAAGTCAGGAGGCATCCCCGCTCCTTGATGGCCCGGAGGAAGGCCTCCCCGGCCACGCCGGCGGTGTAGACATACTCCACCGGGATGGAACCAGGCCAGTTCCGGGCTTGACCCGGTTTGGTCAGTTTCTCGCGCATGGGCTCACTTTGCCCTGCCTAGCGGCTTCCAGTACCTGATGTCGGTGATGGCACCTTCACGCTCGGCCGGGTCCTTCCACACGGCCCGGACCCGCATGCCGATGTGGACCTCACCGGGGTCGACCTCTCCCAACAGGTGTAAGATGCCCATACCCGGAGACGCGCCGTCGATGTGAATCACCGCCGGCAACAGCGGGTCCTTGAGCCGCATCACATCCCATCGCACGTAGCACACGGAAAAGGTGTTGACGGTCCCGGTGTCCTTCACGGGCACCCAGCCATCAGTAGGACGGAAGCACTCCTCGCAGAGCATGCGGGGCGGGATCATCACGCGCCTGCAGCTTCCGCAACTGCGGGCCACCAGGCGCCCGGCTTTGAGCTCGTGGAGATAGTGCCCGATGGCCATTCCGGCATCCCACGCATACTCGGCCCGGGGCTTATGCCGCACCGTCAGCACCCGGCCAGCGTCAAGGTGGCGGGAGCTAAGAGCGGTGCCGGGCCAATCCTTGATGTTGACTGACATTGCCGTACCTCCTATCGCCCCAGGATGATAACAGTGCCCACTTGCATAAGGTCGCCCCAAGCCTGGGCCAGCCCGCGCCTGGGGTCACCCGGCACCTGGCGTCGACCGGCCTCGCCCCTAAGCTGCCAGAACAACTCGCAGACTTTCATTAAACCGGCAGCGGCGATGGGGTTGCCCACTCCCAACAGTCCCCCAGACGGGCAAACGGGCAGGTCGCCGTCGCGCTGAGTAACGCCATCGGCGGTAAGCCGGGCCGCCTCCCCGCGCTTGCAGAGCAAGAGTCCCTCCAGGTGGTGGAGTTCCTTATAGTCAAAGGGGTCGTAGGGCTCGACGATGTGGATCTCCCGCCGGGGCTCCTTGATGCCCGCCATCTCGTAGGTTATGCGGGCCGCATATTCCACGTAGCGGGGGTAGCAAAGATCGCCATTGGTCCAGTAGGCCGTGTCCAGGTGCCAGCCTACACCTTCTACCCAGACCGGTTTGTCGCTGACACGCTTGGCCACGTGTTCGGCGCACATTACCAAGGCTGCGGCACCATCAGAAGCTGGTGAGCGGTTGACCGGCCAGGCCAGGACCTCCGAGTTGAGAACGTCTTCGACGGTGACTTCAGTGCCCAGCTGGGCACAGGGGTGGTCCATGGCGTTGCGCTTGTTCTTCACGGCTACCAGGGCGATCTCTGCCTTGGTGATGCCGTGGACGGTCATGTAGCAGTTCATTTCCAGCGCGAAGATCTAAAGCAGGTTGGGACCGAGGGCGCGCTCGGTGATATGGTCAAAGATTGTGATGAAAGCCCCCTGGGGATGGGGGTGACAGGAAGACATCTTCTCTTCGCATACTATCAGCACCGTGTCGAACTGCCCGGAAGCCACGTGGTACCAGCCCTGGATGGGGGCAAATACCCCGGTGCCACCGCCCACGTAGCAGCGGATACACGGCTTGCGCCAGGCCCCGGCCCCGTCAGCCAGGTACTCACCTTTCATATGCACACCATCGAAGGCATCCGGGGCCGACCCGATGACCACCGCGTCCACATCCTTGATGGTCATGCCGGCGGAGTTCAGGGCCAGCTTGGCCGCCTGCCACGCCAGTACCCGGCCGGTCTCTTGTGCCCGGCGAACGAACTTGGTCATTCCGGAAGAGACCGAGTCCGTCCTCGCCGTACAATCTCTTCTCCCCGGAACCCGGCCTCCAGCGCCGTCAGGACCGCGTGGCCCCGCTTGCGCACGGTCGAGATGTAGCCGCGGATGCGGCAGAAGGCCCGCGCATCAGCCAAGCTTCGGAAGGTGGAGGGCCAGTTGGTGCACGGCAGCTTCCAGCTCATCCAAAAGCCCGGCGCGCGCCCGTTGACGCCTGCTCAGTCTGTATGACCTGGACGCCAAACCATCACACCTCTTTTAGGCGGGATGCAGGCGGCGCTTGCTGTTGTTATGTCCCACTCTGTCTCTGTTGGATCCGACCCAAGCCCGCTCATTTTCGGGCCAGCCTGGTTGCAGCCTCGTGACCCCGGCATTGGCCTCCAGAACTTCACCTGCCCGTGGCGTCCGCCCCGGGGGTCAGTGGGCGGCTTCACTGCCTGCGTCCGCAGGCCAGTGCTGCTATTCTTACGGGTAGATGGTGCTGCCGGGTCGGTGCCTTCCAGAAAACGGCATTCTTCCAGCCCAGCAGGGTGCCGGGCCAGCTTGTCCTCCCGGGTCTTGGGGTGCTTACCCTGGTGCCTGTCTTGCCTACGTCTCCTTGATGCAGGCAGTCGTGGTTCCCCACGTCACGATGCCGGGGACCTTACTCCGGTTATCGTTGCCAACGTCCCATGTCCTTAGCTCGGGTCGCCGTCCGGGTCCTACAGCCATCGCCCAACCCCAGCCAGCCGGGCTCTACGCAAGGCGACGGAACGGCCTGGCCCAACCGGGTGGAGGCGGAAGGAGCCACCCCGGGCACTTGCTGGTCGAAACCACCGAGCAACTGGGGTAGGACCCGGGCCAAAGGGAAAGGCCCCGGTGACCCTAGGGTCCCTGGTGTGTTCCTCCGGGTGTTGGCTACTCGCCAAAGAGAGAAAGCTGCCGGGATTCGCGGGTCAGGGCCACTGCCAGCGCCTGGTAGCCCCGGGCGGCAGCGTGTAGCTGGTCAACCTCGATGAACTCGTCGGCAGTATGGGCTTGGGCCTCATGGCCCGGTCCAAACCCCAGGGTGGGAATGCCCAGCTCCCCAGCGGAGCTGCTCCCGTTGGTGCAAAACTTGTACGTGGAGATGGCAGGTTTCAGACCGGCATCCCTCAACGCCAGCACGGCGCGGTGGACCAGAGGGTGATCCTCAGGCAGTTCCCAGGCCGGAAAGTGCTTGGGCTGGCCCAGGCGGTACCCGGTGTAAGTAGCTGATTCGCCATCCACAACCCGGCAGGTCACGGGCATGCCCGCTACTTGAGCAGCCACCCGCTCCAATTCCCGGGCGGCTTCTGCGGCGCTCTCCCCGGGTAAACTCCTGCGGTCCAGGGTGGCGCGGCAAAGATAGGGCACCACCGACAGGCCGGGGTAAGGCGTGGATACCACATCGGTGAGCACGGCGATGGCCGGACCCAGGCGCGGGTGTTCCGGCAGGCGATGCTGTTCAAGGGCCAGCCACGCCCTGGCCATACCGCTGACGGCGTTCATCCCCGCCGACGGCCAGGCCGAATGGCATGCCTTGCCCTGAACCTCCAGCAGAAGCTCCATGCGCCCCCGTTGCCCGATGGCCAGGTTAAGCTGGGTGGACTCGCCGATGACCACGCAGTCGGGCTTGGCCAGCCCCAGCGCCACCTTCAGCCCCGCTCCCTCCAGGACCTCCTCATTAACTGAGCCACACACCCAGGCTTCGCCTTCCAGGAGGTCGCGGTTGACCGCTGCTATGCCGTGTACCATGGAAGCCAGGGCTCCCCGCATGTCTGCAGCACCCCGGCCGTACAGCTTCCCGTCTTCCACCACCCCACCATAGGGGGGATAGTGCCACGCGTCACCGTCGTTGACCCCCACGGTATCCAGGTGGGCGTCGAAAAGCACCACGGTGCGCTTGCCCCGGTGCGACCGGCGCCCGGTCACTTTGCCCAGTACATTGCCGGCTGCATCCACCACCACCTCATCGTAACCTAGGGCCTCCATCTCCTCCTTGACGGCCCTGGCCACTTCCCCTTCTGCCCCGGACTCACCGGGTATGGTCACCAGCTTGGCTGCAAACCGAAGTAGTGCCGCTTCCAATGCTACCCCTCCTTGACTCCTGCATTCGCCACAATAGCACCCAGGCCGGGCCATGGAGCGCCGCGGCCAGTGCCAGCCCGGGTACAAAGGAATCCGTCATGTCTGCCAAGGCTCCCGTCAGAGCCGGCGCCACCACCGCAGCAGCCGCACTGGCCAGGTTCAGCACGGCAAAGGCCCGCCCCCTGGCGCCGGGAGAAACCGTGTCGGTCAGCAAGGCTATCAGGATGGGGTCCAGCACCAGCTTGCCGGTCATGCCGTACAGGGCCAGTCCTAGAACCACCCAGGCAATGCCGGGCAGCGACACCAGGAACACTGCCGCCCCGGCCACGGGCACCAGGACCAGGAGCACGCGGAAGCGCCCGTGCCGGTCGGAGCCCCACCCCGCCAGGAGGCCGGCGGGAATAGCCAGGGCGGGCACTACTGCCGTCCACAGGCCGGAGGCCTGGCCGGACAGGCCCTGCACCTCCTGCAGGTAGTATGGCGTCCAGGTGAGCAGGGTGTACAGTCCGTACATGGTAAAGAAGGCAGTTACCGCGACCACCGGAAGCTCCCGGCCGGAGCTCTCTCGGTCCCGGTGAGTTGCCTGCCCGTGGTCAGCTTGTACCATCACCGCCATGATCGCGGTGAGGGTCAGGCCGGTTCCGCCCAAAAGAGCCAGGGTTGTTCGCCAGTGCCAGCCCAGCGTGTACACGAGCCAGCCGGTGAGGACCAGACCGCCGATGGTGCCTGCGGCCATACCCGCATTGATGAACGCCATCATGGTCCCGCGCCGCCCCGGCGGAATGGCCCCGGCGGCCAGCGCGTACTGGGAAGCGTAGTAGGAGCCTTGGCCCAGCCCGGACAGGGCCCGCCAGGCCGTAAAGCCCAGGGGACCTGCTGCCGTCGCCGCTCCCAGCCCGGCCGCCCCCTGTAAGGCATACCCGGCAAGCATCACCGGCCGGGGCTTCCAGCAGTCCGCCAGGTGGCCCGAAGGTAGCTGGGCCAGGGCATACGCCAGGAAGAAGGCGCTGTTGATCAGCCCCATCTGGGTATGGCTAAGCTGCCAGTCGCGGGCCAGGGCCGAGAGCAACACCGGCAAGACGGCGCGGTTGGCGTAAAGCACCGCCCACCCGAGGAACAACAGGATGCAAAGGCGCCGGTAATATGGTACTTTCATGGGCACACTCCCCGGCCGCTCAAGCCGCTAGCCTTCCTGGGGCCACCGGCTCTTGATGCCGCCATACTTCTCCGCCAGGTACCGTGCGGCGGAGAACGGGTCGCCGGCCCGGGTCGCCAGCTCTTCCAGGTCGCCGCCGGCCCGGGCTCGCTCCAGGACATAGTCTACCAGTTGCTCTTTGAGCACTTCTCCCACTTCGGTCAAGAAGGTGCGCGCCTGCCGCTGGGCTAGCTGCCCGCTGGATTCCAGGTGCGCCCGGTGCTCGTCAAGGTGCTGGGCCAGCTCCGGGATCCCCTGGCCGGTGGTGGCTATCGCCTCCACCACGGGAGGCCGCCAGTCCCCTGGGGGTTTGAAGTCCAGCATCATCTGGATCTCCATCACGGCCCGGGCCACGCCCTCCCGGTCGGCCTTGTTTACACAGAAGACGTCGCCGATTTCCATGATGCCGGCCTTGATGGCCTGGACATCGTCGCCCAGGCCCGGCACGGTCACTACCAGCACGGTGGTGGCAAAGCCCATGATATCCACCTCGGACTGACCCGCCCCCACCGTCTCCACGATGATCACGTCGAAGCCAAACCAGTCCATGAGCCGGATCACTTCCCCGGTGGCCCGGGACAACCCTCCCAGGTGGCCTCGGGTGGCCAGGCTACGAATGAACACGCCCGGGTCGTGGCCGTGTCTTTGCATGCGTACCCGGTCTCCCAGGATGGCCCCTCCCGTAAAGGGACTGGTCGGGTCCACCGCTACAATGCCCACCGTCCGCCCGCCTTCCCTGAAGCAGGCAGCCAGCCCGTCCACGAGGGTGCTCTTGCCCACCCCGGGCGCGCCGGTAACCCCGATGACCGGGGCTTTCCGGCGGTGGCGGAACGCCTGGACCACTAGCTCCTCACGCTGGGGAGTTCCGTTTTCCACCAAGGATATGGCCCGGGCCAAGGCCCGGCGGTCCCTGCACTGCATGCCCTGGACAAGGTCCACAACGTCACAGCCTTTGCCATGTAGTAGTCATCTCCCGGCGGGAGATGCCCGCGATCTCTCCTGAAGGGAAGCGGGGGTGAGCCCGGGCCCACCCCTGATCCACGACCACATGCCAGTTTAGCCCAGGAGCGTGAGCATAACACCGGCCGCCACGGCGGTGCCGATAACGCCGGCAACGTTGGGCCCCATTGCGTGCATGAGCAGGAAGTTCGAAGGGTTCTCCTCCAGCCCCACCCGCTGCACTACCCGGGCGGCCATGGGCACCGCCGATACCCCGGCGGCCCCGATCATGGGGTTCACTTTTCCGCCGGTGATCACGTACATGAGCTTGCCCAAGAGCACGCCAGAAGCGGTGCCGCCGGCAAAGGCCACCAGTCCCATGCTGATGATCATCAGGGTCTGCCGGGTCAAGAACGCCTCGGCGTTCATGGTAGCACCCACAGACAGGGCCAGCAGTATGGTGACGATGTTGATGAGTTCGTTCTGGGCGGTGCGAGAAAGCCGCTCGGTGACTCCTGATTCCCGCAACAGGTTCCCCAGCATGAGCATGCCCACCAGCGGCGCAATGGGCGGCAGGATCAGGAGGATCACCACGGTGATGGCGATGGGGAAAACCACCCGTTCGAGCCTGGACACGGGACGGAGCTGGGCCATGGTCACCTGCCGCTCCTTCTTGCTGGTAAGAGCCCGGATGATGGGGGGCTGGATCAGTGGCACCAAGGACATGTAGGAATAGGCTGCCACCGCCACCGGGGCCAGGAGGTGGGGGGCCAGCTTGGTGGTCAGGTAGATGGCGGTGGGCCCGTCCGCCCCGCCGATGATACCAATGGACCCGGCCTCCCGCAGGGTAAACCCCGCAGCCTGGGCCCCCAAAAGCGCAAGGTACACGCCAAATTGCGCTGCAGCACCCAGAAGCAGGGTAATGGGGTTGGCCAGTAGGGGGCCGAAGTCCGTCAAGGCTCCCACGCCCAGGAAGATAAGGGGCGGGAAAATCTCGTGCTCGACGCCGAAGAAGAAGAACCTGAGTAGACCTCCCTCAGCCATGATGCCGGTGAAAGGGAGGTTGGCCAGGAGGGCTCCGAAACTGATGGGCAGAAGCAACAATGGCTCAAAACCCTTGGCTATGGCAAAGTAGAAAAGCACGCCGGAAACCACTAGCATGGCCACGTTGCCCGCGGTCAAGCCGGCCAGACCAGTGCTCTCAAAAAGCGCCGTGAAGGTCTCAGACCAGCTCAAGTAATCCGCACTCCTCTCAACCTATGACCACCAGCACATCGCCGGTGTTAACCGAAGCGCCCTTGGAGACGGCCACTTCCTTGACCACACCGTCCCGGGGAGCAACGATCTCGTTTTGCATCTTCATGGCCTCGAGGATCAGGAGTACCTGCCCGGACTTGATGGCTTGCCCGGCGCTGACGCGCACATCGGTGATGACACCGGGGATGGGAGCACTTACCGCGCCCGGGGCACTAGCCGGGCGCCCGGTTGTCGCCGGAGCCGCTGCCGCCTGGGCCAGGGGCCGGGCCGGTCGGGGGGCGGTACGCGCGGCCGGGACCGCCGGCCGGGGCTCCGGGCGAGCCTCGGGGCGGACCGAGGTTACTTCTGCCGCTGCACCCAGTTCCTCCACCTCTACTTCGTATACTTCGCCGTTGACTGTTACTCGAAAGCGCTTCATGGCTGGAACCCTCCCTGGATGGGCATGAACTTATGGATGGTCACCGGGTGCCGGTGCGCCTGGACTTGAACTGGGCCTGCCGCCCGGCAATCACCCAGCTGCCTGCAGCCGGGGCGGGCACGCGCTGGCCAAGATCCACTGGTTTTTCCAAGTAGACGCTGAGAGCAGCGGTGATGGCCGCCACCACCTGGGGCGGTATGCCCATGGTCCCCGCTTCTTCCGTGTCCTGCTGTCCGCTGGAGGCCGGTCCGGTGTCCGCCGGCGGACCGACGTAGACCTGCGCGGCGGGCACCTTGCCGCACGGGTGCACATCGCCGCCCCGGGCCAGCAACCTGGAAAGGTAGATAACCAGTGCCAGGCCTGCGAGCACCGTGAACACTGTGGCCATGGCAATGACCGTCAGAAGGATGCCACCGGAAAAAGTGTCAGGCATTTTGTTTGTCTCAACCCTCCCGGGCCGTAGCTGTCTACAGCGGTATATTGCCGTGCTTTTTGGCCGGCCGGATTTCCTGCTTGGAGAAGGCCATCGCCAGCGCAGCGGCCACGCGTGGCCGGATGGTGGCCGGGTCGATGACATCGTCCACGTAACCCCGGGCGGCTGCTACGTAGGGGTTGGCGAACTTGTCGCGGAATTCCTGGATCTTTTCCTGGCGCTTGGCCTCAGGATCCTCGGCCTGGGCAATGTCGTTGCGGAAGATGATGTTGGCCGCTCCTTCAGGACCCATGACAGCGATCTCGGCGGTGGGCAAGGCAAACACTAAGTCGGCGCCTAGGTGGCGACTGCACATGGCGATGTAAGCGCCTCCGTAGGCCTTGCGGGCGATGACTGTGACCTTGGGCACCGTCGCTTCGGAGTAGGCGTAGAGCAACTTGGCCCCGTGCCGGATGATGCCGCCCCACTCCTGTTCCACGCCGGGCAGGTAGCCGGGCACGTCAACCAGGGTCAGCAACGGCACGTTGAAGGCATCGCACAGTCGCACAAACCGGGCGGCCTTGTCCGAGGCGTCGATATCCAGGCAACCAGCCTTTTCCCGCGGCTGGTTGGCCACCACGCCCACCACCCGGCCGCCCACCCGGGCAAAACCGGTGATGATGTTGGTGGCAAACAGGGCATGGACCTCAAAGAAGGAACCGGCGTCGATGATCTCTTCGATCATCTGGTACATGTCGTAGGACCGGTTGGGATCGGCGGGGACCAGCTCGCGCAGGGATGGGCTGGTGCGGTTCACAGGATCATCGCATGCCGTTGCCGGGGGGTCTTCGGCGTTGTTGTCGGGCAGGTAGCCCAGCAGACGGCGAACGGCCAAAAGGCAGCTTTTTTCGGTGTCAAACACAAAGTGCGCCACGCCGCTGGTCTGGTTATGTACGTAGGCTCCTCCCAGGTCTTCGGTGGACACGTTCTCCCCGGTGACGGCCTTGATGACCTGTGGGCCGGTAATGAACATGTTGCCTGAACCGGCGGCCATGAACACCAGGTCGGTAAGAGCCGGGGAGTACACGGCGCCTCCGGCGCAGGGCCCCATGACCACCGCTAGCTGGGGGATGACCCCGGACAGCAAAGTATTACGGTAGAAGATCTCCCCGTAGCCTTTGAGGGCGTCCACTCCCTCCTGGATCCGGGCGCCTCCCGAATCATTGATGGCCACAAAAGGCACTCCCGCCTTGCGCGCTAAGTCCATGGTCTTGCAGATCTTCTGCGCATGCATTTCGCCCAGGGAGCCACCGATGACCGTGAAGTCCTGAGAAGCCACGCATACCCGGCGGCCGTTGACCATGCCGTAGCCAGTCACTACGCCTTCGCCAGGAGCTTCCACCTTGTCCATGCCGAATTCCCGGCTGCGGTGCTGGGTAAATGCGTCCAGTTCAACGAAAGAGCCGGGGTCCAGGAGGGCTTCGATGCGTTCCCTGGCCGTCATCTTGCCCGATGCATGCTGTTTCTCGATGCGGGATGAGCCCCCGCCCAGCTGGACTTTCCGACGCCGTTCCTCGAGGTCCTGGAGCTTTCCTTCAATGCTCACCACTTTCACCTCACCCTAAGCTAAGCCATAGAGAAAGCCCCAAAAGCCGCCAAAGAACTCCGGGGCTTATCCTTTGGTGTACACAGAGTCAAGGCGGCTTTACACCGCCTTGAGCTCCTATAAGAAGAATGCCAGCTGGTGCAGTTCAAGACTGACATCAGAATAGTGCACGCGCACGTGTGGCGGCACTCTCAGTTTCACAGGAGCAAAGTCCAGGAAAGCCTTAATGCCCGCGGCTACTGCACGGTCGATGACCTCCTGGGCGGCTGCCGCCGGGACCGAAATAATGGCCAATTTGACCCGTCGCTCCCTGACCCGGGAGGGCAGGGAATCCAGGTGGTCCACGGCGACCCCTTCGACTGGGATGCCAACCTTGGCAGGGTCCACGTCGAACAAAGCTGTCAGCCGGAAGGGGTATTCGTTATCGTTGTCATAACGACGCTGGATATAGCGGGCCAAGGCCACGCCCAGTTCGCCCATGCCGATGATGGCCACGTTCACCGTCTTGTCGGTGTTAAGAATCCTGGTAAGCTCGCTTTTTAGATTGAGCGCCTGGTAGCCCACGCCTTGCTTTCCAAACTCGCCGAACATGGCCAGGTCCTTACGGACTTGGGCTGAGGTGACCCCAGCGCGTTCGCCCAGCTCCGCTGAGGAGATGAAGCGGTTATCCGACAGGTCCATCTCCCGCAGGATCCTCAGGTATACAGCGAGCCTGCGTATGACCACGTCGGGGACGCGCCTTCTTTTCACCTGGTGGTTTCCCCTCCTTTCACATCTATTCTATATCTTGCCACCGAGAAACGCAAGGCACTAGGGAGCCTGCACCCATGTGAGTGACATTGCCGTGGCTAAACCTCTCCCAAGGTCCTAATGCCTATCACGCGTAACCGATTGGTCACCAGGCCGATGAACATGCCCGTGGGAATAGCGAAAAACAGTAAGTGCGGAAGGTAGACCAGTATGGCCAGCTGCCGGAGCAAGAGCGCCGCCATGCCCAGCTGGGTCAAGTTGTGGGTGACCGCCCCGGCGATACTCACGCCCACCAGGCTGACCCGCCCGCGCGCCACCCTGTATACCGCCCACATTACCACGGTGCTCAGCAAGGCCCCGCTGAAGCTGAGCATATAGCCGAAGGTTAGAAACGTGCCGCTCACCAGGCTGCCTAGAAAGGTCCGGAGCACGCTCACAACCAGCGCTGACCGCAGCCCAAGCATGACAACGGCGTACAGGGCGATGATATTGGCAAGGCCCAGCTTGGCACCTGGCACCACGTGGGGCAGGGGCATCATGGCCTCCAAGGCGTGGAGGGCCATGGCCATGGCCACCAGGAGGGCCAGGTACACCAGAAAAAAAGTGCGTGAAGTCCTGGGCAAGGTCATCTCTCCATTCACCACCGGGTGACACCATAGAACACCAGGACAAACAGCAAGGTCATGAGCATGATGGCCACCACCAGTGCGTTGACGCTGAAGTTCACAGACGTCAACCACCTGGCCTCGCGAACTCCCAATCTCGCATCATCGCCCTGGTGCCCGGCCCGGCCCTCACGTGCCAATCCCAGCTTGTTGGCCCCGGTCAGTTCTTCACGTAAGCGGTTAATGCCGTCGTCGATGTCCCCGGCTCCCTTTACCATGCCCATGGATGCCCGGGTCAGTCCCTGGTAAGCCCCATCCACCGCCTCCTCCAGGCCCAGCATCCGCCCAACGGCATCCCGTGATGTTTCGCCAACCCGGGAGTAGCCTTCGTCCAGGGCCCGGTCGAACACCCCGATGCGTTCCATCAGGTGGCCCAAAGAACTGGCCATGCGGTGGTAGGAGTTATCCACTCCCCGGTCCAGGGTGCGCGCGGTCAGCCGGCCCAGCATGTCCAGGACCCTGATGGTGGGGAGGACCACCATTCCTTCCACGGACAGGTACGCCGGGTAGTCAAGGTGCATCCACTTGCGCCAGGCGGAAACCGTGTAAAGGACGATCCCCAGGCCCAGGCTGGTCAGTATGGCACTCACCGGGTGCCATTCCCAGTAATGGAAGTGCTCTAGATGTTTTAGGGCTTGGCCCGCAAAGCCCTGAGCATATGCGGCGGGCACTATGAGCCGTTCCAGCAGGAAGTTAGGGAAAAGGCCCACTGCCAGGACACTGCCGGCGAACACCGCCAGTATGGAGCGCACCAACCAGGACTCACCGGGAGTGTCCTCCAAGTGCCGGGGGATGCGCCCCAGGAAGACTCCCCGGTACATCCTGGTAAAGTACACCACAGTGCCCGCGCTGGCCACCACGAAGAACTTCTCGGCCAGCCAGTTTAGGGCCGTCGGGTGATGCTGGTAGGCCTCGATGAGGGCATCATGGATCAGTGTCTTCGATGCATAGCCGCTGAAGGCCGGGATGCCCGCGATGGCCGCAGCTGCCACCAGCACGGCCGCTGCCGTTACCGGGAACTTCCGTGCCAGGCCGCCCATGCGGTCTAGGCCGGATTCGCCAGTGGCCAGGCATACTGCCCCGAACATCAAAAACAGCCCGGCCTTGAAGAAAGCGTGGTTGATGACGTGGTAGAAGGCTCCAGAAAAACCCATGCCGCCTTCGATGCCAAGGTACACAGCGGCACCCACCCCGGTCAGGATGTAGCCGATCTGACTTACGCTGGAATATGCCAGGATGCGGTTGACGTTGTTTTGCAGTGCCGCAAGGACGGCTCCCATGGCCATGGTCAAAAGCCCCAGCCACAGCACGGCCAATCCGATATGCTCTGCAAAGCGCCACAGTTCCCCACTTTGCGCCGCCGGGCGCAGCACCGTGAGCAAGACCCTCATGATGCCGTAAACACCGGTCTTGATCATGATGCCGGAGCACAGTGCGCTGCAGGGAGACGGCGCCACCGGGTAGACTTGCGGAAGCCAGATGTGCAGGGGAACCATACCTGCCTTGGCGCCGAAGCCAGCCACCAGGAATGCTGCTATGAGGGCCGGGTTGGCCCCGGCGGCCAGCACTGCCTCGAGCTGGGGCTCAAAGGCAGTGCTACCGGTGGCGCCAGCCAGCAGGAAGATGCCCAAGAGCACGCACAGTCCCCCGGATATGCCCATATACAGGTAGGTGTTGCCAGCCTGCAAGGCCACCTGGGACTGGTCGTGCACTGCCAGCACGTAAAAGGCCACGGTCATCAGTTCGAAGAACACGAAAAACGTAAAAAGATCGCCGCTCATGAACACCCCTAGGGTTGCCCCAAGGGTGAACATGCAAAACGGGTAGTACCGGACCTGGGCGTGGGAATTCTCCATGTACCACGTGGAGTATATGGTGGCCAGAAGCCAGAGTATGGCTGCCACCAGTGCCAGGGCGAACCCAAAAAGGTCCAGTCGCAGGAACACCCCGATGCCCAGAAGGCCCGGGAGACCGTATTCTACGGCACCGCGAGACACCATGGGCCACATGATGGCCACCAGGACGGTGGCCGCCAGTGAGATCAGGACCGCCGCCAGTGCCCGGGTACGGGCTGAGAGCTTCCCTGCGCCATACACTAAGAGGGCCCCGGCCATGGGCAGGAGGGCAGCCCATAGGGGCAAGCTGCTACGGGTCACCACTGCAGGTACAGTGTGATACCCAGAACCCAGTGCCAGCAACTATCTCCCCCCCAGGTGAAATAGGAAGTGGGCCGACTTCCCGGCCAGCACGTAGGGCAGGCTGTTGGGCAGCACGGCGAAAATCAGAGTCCCCGCCGCCAACAGGACCAGTGGTACCAGCATGACCGGGCTGGTTTCATCGGCCATGGACCACGCCTGGGCTCCATCAGCGTAGGCTGACTTTTTGCTGAAGTACCCGGCGATGATGATGGGGAAATAGTAGACCCCATTCATCAGGCTGGAAGCCAGGAGGATCACCACGAACCAGGGGCGACCAGCGTCCAGGGCACCCAGTGACAGCTCCCACTTGGATAGAAACCCCACCAGCGGCGGTATACCGATCATGGCCAGCGCCGAAAGGGTGAACGCGCCCAAGGTCAACGGCATGCGGTACCCGATACCTTCTAAGTCGGCGATGCTCCGGCGGTGAGTCTTGTGAATCATGGCCCCGGCCGCCAAGAACAGGGCGGACTTCATCAAGGCATGGCCGAATATGTGAAAGACGGCCCCAAACAGCGCCCGTTCCGACATGAGCCCCATGCCCAGCAGGATGTACCCCATCTGGCCGATGCTGGAGTATGCAAGCCTCCTCTTGATGTCGTCTTGGAGGATGGCCACAGATGAACCCAACAAGATAGTGATGGCCGCCAGCCACACCAGGATCTGCATCCAGTTGGTGCGTTGCAGGAGGCTGATGCCGTAGACATTGTAGATGACCCGGATGAGGCCGTAGGCCCCGGTCTTGAGCATCAGGCCGGACAAGAGAGCACTGGCCGGGGACGGTGCTACCGGGTGAGCATCGGGCAGCCACACATGGAGCGGGAACATGCCGGCCTTGATCCCGAAACCCAGGAGAAACGCCACGAATGCGCCCAGGGCCAAGGGCGAGGGCCAGCCTATGATGCCGCGCCCGATGATGAGGGTACCGCTGATCTCATAGACGGCAATGATGGCAAAAAACAGCGCCAGGCTGCCGAGAATGGTCATGATCAAGTACTTGTAGCCGGCTTTCATGGCTTCGTGGGACTGCTCATGGATGATCAGGACGTAGGCCGTTAGCGACATTAACTCAAAGAACAGAAACAGGCTGAACATGTCACCGGTGAGGACCACACCCAGGCTGCCGCTGAGTGTGAGGATCAGGAAAGGATAGTACCGCTTTTTGTGGTGCTCCTTTTCCATGTACGCCAGTGAGTATACGGTTACCATCAACCAGACCAAGGACATGGTTGCCGCCATAAAAAACCCCAGCGGGTCTGCCCGGAAAGACAGGCCCAGGGGCGGCAGGATGTTGGGAAACTCCATGACCAGTACCTTGCCGGCAGCTATGGCAGGATACATTGCCAACACCAGGCCGAACGCGATGGCAGCGGTGGCCACCGACAGGCCATTGCGCCACTGCCACGACCTACCCTCTACCAGGTATATGCAGCCGGTGCCCACCAGCGGTAGGAGCGTTGCCACCACCGGGAGCCACGACACCACCGTTGCCTGCATGCTAACTCACCCTCATTGCGGATTTCATCCGGCCCACCTGCCCAGGAGGACCAGCAAAAGCGACGGGAATAACCCCAAGAGCACGCAACCGGCAGCCAGGAGCACCGTAGGACCGGTCATGAAAAGGTGCGGGTCCCTTGCCTCACTACCGTGGCGCGGGGGCTCAAAGAAGGCCGATATGATGATGGGAGCATAGTACAGGCCACTGAGCAGGCTGGATACCAGGATGACAATGACATACAGTGGTTGCCCGGCATCCAGGGCTCCCAGGGCTAAGTACCACTTGCTCACAAAGCCGTTGAGGGGAGGAATCCCGACCATGGCCAGGGCTCCTATGGTAAAAGACCCCATGGTCCAGGGCATCCTCAAGCCAATACCGGCCAGACGCCGGACGTGCCGGGTCCCGGTGGCATGGATTATGGCTCCCGCGGCCAAAAAGAGGGCGGCCTTCATCAGGGCATGGTTGATTATGTGCAGCGCCGCCCCGATGAGTGCGCGCTCGCTGTTGAGCCCCAATCCCAAGAACACATAACCAATGTTGGCCACAGTCGAATAAGCCAGCATGCGCTTGAGGTCATCCTGCCCGATGGCAAGGATCGAGCCCCCAAAAATGCCCAGGCTGGCTAAAACCAGGAGGAGTCCCCGTACGGACACGGCGGTCATCAGGCCCTCGCCGAACATCACGTCAAAAAGCCGCCAGAGGCCGAAGATGTATACCTTCACCACCAGGCCGGACAGCATGGCACTGGAGGGTGTCGGCGCCGATGCATGGGCATCGGGCAGCCACACGTGGAGCGGGAACAGCGCGGCCTTGATGCTCATGCCCAGGATGGCAAAACCCAGGCCGGCGTAGACCACTTTCGGGTATTCCAGCACCGCCGTCATGATCTGGTCTCCCGCCAGCCTCAGGTTCAGGTGCCCGGTGACCATGAACAAGAGCGCCACCCCAAGCAGCAACGCGCCCGAACCCAGGGCGCCCAGGATCAGGTACCTGAGGCTGGCCTCGGTAGCGGTGCGGTCACCCTTGACGGCGATGATGCCGCAGGCGGCCAGGGACGAAATCTCCACGAAGACAAAGAGGTTGAAAACGTCGGCCGCCATGATCACTCCCAGCATGGCCGCCATGAGTACTAGCATCAGTCCGAAATAACGGCCCACCACGTGGGCGTCCAGTTCGTGCTCGGCATCATACAAGGCATACACCAGCACGGGCAGGCCGACCCCGGTCACCGCTAACAGCCCCAGCGCCGCCCAGCGATCGACTATGACCTCGATCCCCCAGGGTGGCACCCACCCGCCCAGGAAGTAATGGAGCGGTCCGGTGGTGGCCACCCGGTAGGCGAGCAGCACCGCCATGCCCAGCCCGGCGAATCCGGCCCCCAGCACCACGACGCTCAACCCGCGCCGGTACCAGCGATGCACCAGCGGGGCGGCATAGGCTGCACCCAGGAACACTCCCACGGGCAGGACGGTCAAAGCCGATACATTCATAGTCCTCTACTCCTGAGTGCAGCGATCTCGTCAGCGTCTAGGGTGCCGTAAAACTGGTACAGTTTGACGATCAGACCCAGGGCAAAGGCAGTGATGCTGACGGCGATGACAATGCCGGTGAGAATCAGGGCCGAAGGTAGCGGGTTGACGTAGCGCACAATGCCGGGTACCAACCCGGGGTCCACGATGGGCGCCCGCCCACCGTGAACATACCCGCTGGAGATGAACAAGAGGAATATGGCGGTGTCCATGATATTCATGCCCATGATCTTTTTGATCAGGTTGGCGTGGGTAAGCATGGTGTGAAAGCCGATGACGAACAGCGCCACGGCCGCCAAGTAGTGGAAGTTAGCCGCCAGTCTTTCGATCACCCCACGCTACTCCTTTCCGGGGTCGTGGGCTCCACCATGGATGAGGCCCACGAACAAAGTCTGCATGGTACTGGCCACTTTGGCCCCCACGCCCAGGGACACGGCGAGGATCATGCCGCTGGAAAAAGGCTTGCCCGGTCGGCCCAGGGGGAATACACCGGCGTTGCTCAGGAAAGCCCGCCCGGCCAGGAGGCCCACGAAGCCCAAGAGCAGGTACCACCCTAATGAGGCGCTCTCCACCAGGGCGGACACATCCTCGGCTTGTTGGCTCACCCGGTAGGTGCCCACCAGCACTTGCAGGATGAGGGAAGCACCGATGATGGTCCCGCCGGCAAAAGCGCCCCCGGGTGACAGGTGCCCGTTGAAGACCACGTAGACCCCAAACAGCTGGATGCAGGGCACAACGACCCTCAATGTGAGCCTCAGGATGCGACTATCCATGGGGCGGCCCTCCCGCGTCATGCCGCCCGCTCCCGGCCGAGAGCGCGGCCAGCGTAGCCATGATGGCCACCAGGAGCACCGTGGCTTCTCCCAGGGTGTCGTAGGCCCGGTAGTCCAGGATGATGCCGGCGATGGCGTTCACGGCGCCAGTATCCTCAACCACCCGGTAGGCCACCCGTTGGTAAAGCTCGTTGTCCTGGGGCTTGTCCAAGCTGCCAAACTCGGGCATCTCGGCCACCACCAGGACCATGATGAAGGTTACCACCGCGAGGGTGAGGAGTGCTGCCAGGTTCCGCCCGGTCATCGCTCATACCTCTGGGTGCGGGCGATGGCGGCCAAAAACAAAAGTGAGGTGAGGCCTGCACCAATGGCCGCCTCAGTTATGGCGATATCTGGGGCCCGCAGCATTTGCCATATTATCGCCATGGCCAGGCCGTACGCGGCAAAGATAATCACAGCGCTCACCAGGTCCCGGGTGCGCGCCACAGAGATGGCGGCCACGATCAGGAAAATCAGCAACATAAAGGACAGCGTGTTACCCATGCTCAGCCCCTCCTCCCGGTCGTTGGATGATCAGGTCAATGGTCTCCACGGGCACTTCACCACTGCGGTACACGGCGCGGGCCAAAAGGTGCGACGCCGCCGGATTGGTGAGCCAAAGGAACAAGAGCACCATCACTACCTTCAACGAAGGTGCGGTGAAACCCTCGTGGATAACCAGTCCCACCAGGATGAGCCCGGCCCCCAGTGTATCACACTTGGTGGTGGCATGGATACGCGTAAAAACGTCGGGAAGGCGGATGAGGCCAATGGCGCCCACCGTGAAAAAGAAGATCCCCCCGCACAAGAAGATCAGGACCAGGATGTCCCGCACGCCACCTTCGCCTCCTCAATCAGCCCAGGCTGCCCTTTTCCAGGTACTTGGCCAGGCCTAGGGTAGCCAGGAATGAGATCAGGGTATAGACCAGGCTGACATCAAGAAAAAACTTCTGGTCGTAAGCGAAAGAAATCATGGTCATTATCAAAACGGCCTTGGTTCCTATGACGTTGATGGCCACGATGCGATCGGCTGGAGTCGGCCCCACCACGGCCCGGTAAAAGGCCACGAACATGACGCCCACCAGGGCTATGGAAGCATACACCAGAGTGCGCTCAACCAGTGGCACCGCCCGGACCTCCCTTTCGTGCCAGGCTCGTTTCTTCCATGCGGTACAGGAGCCTTTCCATAATCCAGCCCTGCACCCCCCGGGCTGCCTCCTCGGTTATGGCATGCACTGTGAATGAATGGTCATCCACGTCGATGGTGAGGGTACCGGGCGTTAGGGTGATGGTGTTGGACAGTATGACCCGGGCTGCATCTGACCGCAGGCGCCCGGGCACCTTGATGACCCGGGGCGAGACATCCAGGCCGGGGCTCAGCACCAGCAGGGCTACCTGCACATTGGCCTTGAGAAGCTCCAGGAGGAAGCGCGTGCCGTAGTGAAGCCAGATGGCCAGTCCTCTCCAGTTCATGCCTGGCAACTCGCGCAAGGACAACAAAGACCGCCGGTTCATCCCCACCACCAGCAGGGCCCCCAGGGTGCCGGCTACTGCTGCCTGCGCGCTCACGGTGCCCGAAAGGGCCAACCAGAATGCGGCCAGGACGATGGTCCATCCCAGTGCAGTGCGGGAAAACACGGTTTCTCTCCCCCAAGGGTCAATCTTATTTATCTTGTGGCGGTGTACAGGCACACCGCGCCCAAGGCCATCCTTCGTGCCCGGACTTCCTGCAGACCGGCGCTCTCCATCTTCTTGATCACCTCATCTTCATCCGGCAGCGCCCGGATGGAAGACGGCAGGTACCTGAAAGGCTGTAGGCGCTGGTATGCTTCGGCGTCCCTTCTAGCGTGAGGAGACAGCCAAGCGGCCGCGGCCGGGATCAGCTTCTGGACATAAAGGCCAAAACCCGCTCTCACCACCGGATTTCTCGGCCACGCCAACTCCATGACGGCCACCCGGCCGCCGGTCCTGGTCACCCGGGCCATTTCGCCAAAACACCGGGTCAGATCGGTGAGGTTACGCAGAGAAAACCCCAGCGCCGTGCCGGCAAACGCTTCATCAGCAAAGGGAAGCTCGAGGGCGTTCCCCGGCACCCAGTCCACATCCAGCCCAAGAGAACGACTTTTCTGGGCGGCTTGGTCAAGCATGGCCTGGCAAAAATCGAGGCCCGTCACCACGACCCCGGCCCGGGCCATGGCAAGAGCCACCTCTCCGGTACCCGAACAAACATCAAGGGCCCGGTCCCCCGGCCCCAACCGCAGGCTCATGACCATCGCCTCTTGCCACCGGCGCAACAACCCAAGACTCATCCACTGGTTCATGGCATCGTAATCTTGGCAGATGATGGTGAACAAGTCGCAGATATACTGCTCTTTTCCTTTAAGTCCTGTATGTTCCTGCAAACGCACCGCCCCGGCTGCCCGGATATCGTAGTGATTATACCACAGCATACTCCGGCGTAACAAGGGTTCGACGCGGATTATCAGGTATATTGCGTAAAATGCACATTGGAAAGCTGCACTCAGCTTTAGCGACACGTACATGGAGCCAGCAACCCGGACTCATGGAAAACCCGGGTCACCTTGTGGAGAGTGGCTGGCTTCTGCTTGGTGCGGAAGAACGTGCGCGCCAGTTCCACCGCGAAAATGGTCTGCCTGCCGGGACGCGGTGGAGCATTTGCTGGGTCTTGACACGTGCCTTTCACCGCTGATGAGTACAACGCTGGAAAGAGCACAGGAGTAAAAACCGGACAGTGGGTCGGGAAGCCTGCTTCATGGCAACAGCCTGGTGGCTAATGGCCAAAATGCATTTGACAAAGGAGGTAACACGTGGAATCTTGCCGGGGACTGGAGCGGCTACCACGGCATCGGTGATTCGCCGCATCGTATCCCGCCCACTGGCCAAGACCCTGCGCCTCTTACGAGCTAAGGTTTTGTAGTTCTTCTGGTAGGTGCTTCCATACTTAAAAGAAACATGGCCCGGTCGCCTCGCAAGGTGTTGTTGCAACAAACATCCTGAGGGAGGCACGGACCATGCTCAAACCCAGTATACCGCAGACCAGGAGCCTGGACAAGAATTGGCAAGCGTTGTTTGGAGATTGCGTAGACCGGTTTGCTCTGTACCTGAGCCGACCTCAGCGTCACCATTTCCGGCACCTGATTCTCACATGATCTTGTGGGTAGGGGTACATACCATCAACCAGTTGACCAAAGTTCAGCGGTACCTGTGACAGCGTGACCAGAGCAATGTTAACCGCTTTGTCAACTGAGCTCCCTGGAAGCCCGACTGGCTGCGGCGGACCCCATGGCAATGGGTGCTGGAACACGTTGGTGCAGTTCTCCCAGCTCCGTATCGCGATACCACCAGTGCCCTGGTTACCGGTTAGCTGGTGATCGATGATACGGTCGTGAGGAAGACCGGCCAGAAGATGGCCGGTCTGGGCTGGCACTACTCCCATGCTGACCAGCAGCAAGTATGGGGTCACTCCTGGGTCACCGCCCTCTATGTCATCGCCGGTTATAGGTATCCGGTAGGGGCGTTGCTCTACCAGAGCCAGCGGGCCTGCTCCCAGTCAGGAAGTAAGTTCCGCTCCAAATTGGCACTGGCGGCCCAACTCATCGCTGAGTTCACGCCGGTGCCGGGGACCCGTACCGTGGTGCTGTTGGACAGCTGGTATGCCAGCAGCACCCTGATCCAAGTGGCGCTGGACCGGCGTCTCGAAGTGGTGTGTGCCGTCAAGAGCCACCGGGTGCTGCGTGAGTGTGCCCACGCTCCTTACGCCCAAGGGATAAGCCTGGCCGAGCTGGCGACCCGGACCGGTATGCCGGATCACCTCGTGACCGTGAACCACCGGACCTACCGCGTCCGCCAAGTCGACGGCAACCTGCGGGCCCGGGTCGTGATCTCGGCCGCACCATCCCACGGAACCAGGTTCTATGCGCACTTCCATCCGGAGCAGGAGGCAGTCTCTGCGCTGGACGCCCAGGGACTGTTGACCCACTATAGCCATGGCTGGCCGGTGGAAACTTTCCACCGCAACGCCAAGCAACTGCTGGGCTTTGATGACTACCAGTTGCGCAGCACCAGTGGGGTGGAGCGCTACCTGGAGCTGGTACTCATCGCCTACACGTTGGCCGAGACCCAACGGGGCCTCCTGGCTTCCCGGAATACGGACCAGCCACCACCGACCCGGGGAGACGGCTGTCGGCAGAGCCAGCACCATGCTCAGTTACTCTTTGCTAGATGGCTATACGCCCAGTTCGAAAGAGGGGTGACTGTGGAAACAGTCTGCCACCGACTTACTGGGTAACTCTGGGAGCAAAAGTACAAAACTTTAGTTACGAGATCTCCCGCGATCCTACCGGCTGATGAACCAGCTTTGAAGACCGCTCCGGCAAAACCGGCATCTGAGCCGTTGTTGATCCAGACACCACAGGGCTGGGAAAACCGGCCCACGGACATAACCCAGTCTATCAACATCGTGGCTGGGGAGCCTGAAGCTCAGGAACGTCAACGCCCAACTCCTGAACACCATCTGGGTTTCGGAAGGCGGGAGCCTGTACCTGGAAAAACGTGGATCTGCAGGTAAAGGCTCCGGGCTGGGTGTTAATGCATGTTGCTTCAGGCGGGAACCTGGAAGTGCTTGATAGCAGGCTAACCGGGAAGGGGCAGTCGATCGTAGTCAAGGCGGACGGCAAGGTCCGGGTTGACAACAGCGAACTGCACTGCCTCGGCGGCTGGAGCGCAGCCCTGGATTCGCCCGGCAGGAAATCGCAGCTATGCTCTTTCGGGCGCTGGAGGCGGCTGTGCCTTCCCTGGACAAGGACACGAGCGGAGTTGTGGCCTTCGCCGGCGAGAACCTCATCGCTTCCTGGGCCATCAACGAGATCCTCTTTGCCTTTAAGAACAACATCATGAGGGGCATCGGCGAAAACCTCACCAACCCGCTGGGCAATACCACCCGTGAACACGCCATAGCCCTGGTCAAGCGGGTGTACGGCGCGTTCCAGCCCTAGGCAGTGCTTGAAGCTGTCGCGTCTTGGGTTCCTGCCCGGCATGCGGCTGCCATGGATGGCCATGGAGCCGCCGCTGGCCAGGAAGACCTTAGGATATACCCGACCCGGTGGCGGCAGGACCTTCCGGACGGCAGCCCGTGGTACAGGAGGTCGGTTGACTCCAACCCCCGGCTGCTGGTGGAGTGGCCGGTCCGGTGCTGCCGGCCCTTGTGCCACTTGGAGACGGGCCTAAAGCAATTCCGCCCGGGGCGGGCATGGACACTCGCCCGGCGGCAAATCCTGGACGCTGGCGGTCATGGCCGACAGGATCTCCGGGCGCACGGTGTCCATCAGGGCCACCACTTCCTGGTGGTCCAGCTTACCAGGGCCGATGCCTGCGCCGTAGTTGGTGACCACAGCAGCTACGGCATAGCAGAGCCCGGCCTCCCGGGCCAACACTACCTCGGGGAGGTTGGTCATGCCCACCACGTCGCCGCCCAACGTGGCCAGGGCCTTTACTTCAGCCGGGGTCTCATAGCGGGGGCCCTCGGTACACACGTAGCAACCGCCGTCCACGAAATCCAGACCGCCCTTGGCCAGCTGGTGGCCGAGCACACGCCTGAGCTGGGGGCAGTAGGGTTCAGTGAAGTCCGTGTGGACCACTGTGTCCCGGTCGTAGAATGTAAAAGGTCGGGCCCGGGTCCAGTCGATGAATTGGTCCACCAGGACCACCCGGCCGGGCGCGATCTCCTTTCTCAGGGACCCCACCGCCGCCGTGGCCAGCACCCACCTGACCTTCAGGTGCCAGAGCGCCCAGATCATTGCCCGGTAGTTGATACGGTGCGGGGGGACGGTGTGGCCCGGGCCGTGGCGCGGCACGAAGAGCACTTCCCCCTGGCGGCCGGAGAAGATCACGGCCTGACCATACGGTGTCTCCACCTCCAGGCTTCTTCCAGCTTCCCATGCGCCGAAACCGCTGCCTCCGATGATGGCCGCTTTCATGCAGACGCCCCTTTCCCACGACCCCACTCTAGTACGGTTCTCCATGAACCAGGATTCTCCCTCGTCAAGACCGGCGCGCTCCGAGGTCGTCCAGGTTCAACACCCAGATGTCGTTGCCCGCAGCGAAGAACGCATGGGTCTCATCTACCACGACCCTGGTACCACGGATATCCGGGCGCCTCAACGGTGGCGCGCACCACTGGCCCTTGGCCACCATGGTCAGCCCGCCGTGCCCATTGGTAATGAGGAGATGAGTGCCGGTGCAGGCCAGCCCCATCATTCCCTTGCGGTAGAGTTTCCTGTACTCCCAGATCAGGTCACCGGTGGCCTTATCCCAGACCATGGCCACCTTGTCCGTGGCGACGGAGTACAGGTAATCCTCATCTCCCGCCAGCGCCTGGATGTTGGCCTGGTGGCCCCGGAAGACGCGCGGCTCATCCCAGCTGCCCTTGTCGTAGGCCCGAATGAGCTGGTCCACCGACGCGGTGTAGAGACAGCGCTGGTCCACGTGCATATACCAGATGCCGCTTTCGCCCTGCTGCAGGACCCTGACCACGTCCAGGGTTCCCTTGTGGATGAGGAACACCTTCCCATCTCGGGCCGAAACGTATACGTAGTCCGGGTCCTGCTGGACTCCCTGCAAGTCCGACTCGACGGGCAGTTCGAACTCCGTGCATTTTTCGAGGCTTCCCTTGTCCACGGCGGAGAAAAGTTTGTTCTTGGTCCCGTGGGCGGTGATGGCGTACAGCCGGTGCCCGTCCAGTTCAACCTTCACCCCGCAGGAAAGCCCGGCAGCACGCTGACGCACCTGCTGCTCCAGATACGCACTGTCAGGTCCTTGGATCCAGAATACACAAAGTCCTGGTCCTGGGAAAGGCCCACGACACCATCGGTATGACCGCTGAGTGTGCGGAGGGGGATGACCTCCTCTTGTTGGCTCGCCAGATGCTTTCGACCCTTTCCATCCAGTTCCTGCTCTCACTCTCGCCGCCTGCCCGTCACGTGCTCCTCTCCACCGTAACACTAAGGTGAGTTGTTCGCGAAGCCACCCGCGTACCTAGCTAAGGAAAGGAGAAACCGCCCGGGGTTGTGCAGGAGTTGGGCCCGGCGTGCAGAAAACGTGTTTCAAGAATCGCTGGTTCTATGTAAGTTATACCTCAGACTCCTCATCACTGATGAGTAGTAGGAAACCTCGGAGGGGGGCGAGACTGTGGGAGTCCTGGTGGTGGGCGGGGGTTGGGCCGGGTGCGCCGCAGCTTTGAGCGCGGCCCGTGCCGGGGCCCAGGTGACCTTGTTGGAGCGGACCGACGCCCTTTTGGGCACCGGGCTGGTGGGCGGTATCATGCGCAACAACGGCCGGTTCACCGCCACCGAAGAGATGATAGCCATGGGGGGCGGGGAGCTTTTCCAGGTGGCCGACAGCGTGAGCCGGCACCGGAACATGTCGTTCCCGGGGCACTCTCACGCTTCCCTTTACGATGTGGCCAAGATCGAGCCGGCTGTGCGCCGGAAACTGGTGGAGACCGGGGTTAGACTGCTTTTTGAAACCAGGATGACCGGCTGCCGGGTCCGCGATGCACGGATCGAGACGGTGCAGGCGGGCGATGATGAGTTCGAAGCCGAAGTGTTCGTGGACGCCACCGGTTCTGCAGGACCGCAGGGCAACTGCCAGCGCTACGGCCACGGCTGCGTCATGTGTGTCTTGCGCTGCCCGACCTACGGGCCCCGGGTAAGCCTGGCCGCCAAGGCCGGCGTCAAGGAGATGATGGGCGGTACCGCCGCTGGCACCCTGGGTTCCATGAGCGGGTCGTGCAAGCTGTACAAGGACTCGCTGGCCCCCCACCTGATCAAGGAACTCGACGAAACCGGGTTGGCCATGGTCTCCATCCCGGAAGACATGCAGAAGAAGGACGCCCTCCTCCTCAAGGCCTGTCAGCAGTACGCGCTCAAGGAATTTGCCGAAAACATCATCCTCCTGGATACCGGTCATGCCAAGCTCATGGCCTCGTATTTCCCGCTCGAGAAGCTCCGGCAAATCCCCGGCCTGGAGAATGCGCGTTTCGAGGATCCCTATGCCGGAGGACGCGGGAACTCCATGCGTTACCTGGCCCTGTCGCCCCGGGATGATGCCTTGAAAGTAACGGGACTCCACAACCTGTTTTGTGCCGGAGAGAAGGCAGGACCGCTGGTGGGCCACACCGAGGCCATAGTTACCGGGACACTGGCCGGCCACAACGCAGCTCGCCTGGCCGCCGGCCTGGGTCCCCTTGTCCTACCCCGCACCCTGGTCACAGGAGATGCCGTGGCCTACGTACGCGAGCAGATGGCCACCGAGGAGGGCCTGTTCAAGAAGTATACTTTCTCCGGTTCCGTATACTTCCAGCGCATGCAGGACCTGGGTACCTACACCACTGACGTGGCGGCCATCGCCGCCCGGGTGGAGGCATCTGGACTCACCGGCATCTTTGCCCGGCCGCTAACGGCAGCCCGGGCCGCGGCTACCGTGTGAAAGTCAAGACTCGTGGTTCCCGGGGTGGTGATCCTGGCCGCGCTGGACCAAAAGGTACGCCAACTCCAGTCCGTGCACGAGCACTGCGACGCCCGCCCTTACCACGGCCAGGTTGCCGGCAGGCCCTTGGGGGCGGGGCGGTAGGCCGGCCAGGCGCCGGGCCATGTTCGTGATCAGGATCTCCTCGGTGAGCCTCTGACCGGCCAAGGCAAGACCGGAGATATTCCGGGCCATCCCGCCCACGTCTCCCAGAGCCGGAATGGCCCGTCTTTCCAGTTCCATGAGCATCCCTTCCACCCGGCCCTGCAGTGCCCGCGTGCTTTGGGACACCCGGCCAAGGACGGCCATGGCGGCGACCAGGGCCAGCATGGTCACAAAAGAGCAGGCAGCGACCACGCCCAGGAGGATCTGTTCCGGGTTCATGATAGGGGATTCTCTCCTGCCCCCAGCACCCTTCCTACCGTGCGCAGCACCATTTCCTGGGACCGGGCCAATGCCTCCCGGGCCGCCTTCAGGCTCTCCCTGGCCTCATCCACCATTTCCCCGCCGTTGTCCCGGCCGGCAAGGACAACTCCCGCACCCAGGCCCACCAGGGCACCAACCAGCAGTCCGGCCAGCAGGCCCCCTTGTTCTTCACCTGTGATCATCCTCTCCCCGGCTTCTCTATCACAGGTATACAAGGACGAGGCCCGGGGTATGCCCCGGGCCGGGATTTTGGTCATGGGCCGGGTCAGGCCCTGGCCGCAGTCACGTAGTCCGGCAGAATCATGGGGGACCGACGTCCGGCGATGTCCTGCTTTTGCAGCTCCTGGTGGTAGGCACGGACGTGGTCGAGGTGCAGTCCCCTGGGGGGCGCCGTCTCCTTGGCCCGGGCAGCAGCGGCCCGCCCCGCCCGGCGGCCGAACACCACCACGTCCAAAAGGGAGTTGCCCATGAGGCGGTTTCTGCCGTGAACGCCACCGGAGTTCTCTCCTGCCACGTACAGGTTGGGCACTGCCGTCTCGCACTGTTCGTTCACGCTCACCCCGCCGTTCTGGTAGTGCAGGGTGGGATAGACCAGGATGGGCTGGAGCGACATGTCGATGCCGAACCGCTCGTACTGGCGAAACATGGCGGGCAGTTCTCGCCTTACGGTCCCCTTCCCGGCGATAAGGTCGATCATGGGAGAGTCCAGCCAGACCCCGTGCACCCCGGTGGGAGTAACCAGGCCCCGGCCGCGCTCGTGGCACTCTCTCATGACCGCTGCAGACACCGCGTCCCGGGTTTCCAGCGGGTACACAAACTGCTCGCCCTCGGCATCCACCAGCTGGGCTCCCAGTCCCCGCACTTTCTCGGTGACCAGCTGCCCCACGATCTGCTCGGGGTAGGCCACTCCCGTGGGGTGGAACTGGGTGGCGTCCAGGTAGATGAGATCAGCACCGGCCCGGTAGGCCATGACCAGTCCGTCGCCGGTGGCACCGTAGTGGTTGGTGGTGGGAAAGCCCGCCACGTGCAGTCTTCCGAAGCCACCGCAGGCCAGTATGACGGTCTTGGCCCGGACCACGCTGTACTCCCCGGTCTCCAGGTTCCTCAAGACCGCCCCGGCGCACTTGCCCGACTGGTCAAGGAGGATCTCCACGGCCGGCGAATACTCGATGAAGTTGATGCCGCGGTTTTTCACCTCATCGCGCAGGGTGCGCATGATCTCGGCCCCGGTGTAGTCCCGGGCAAAGTGCATGCGCTTTCTGCAGGTGCCACCGCCGTGGATGGTTTCCATGGTGCCGTCATGGAGCTTGGAGAACATGCACCCCAGTTCCTCCAGCCAGGCAATGACGCCCGGGGCATCGTACACCAGCGCCCGCACCAGCTCCGGCTTGTTCACAAACCCGCCGCCGCCCATGACATCCAGGTAATGGAGGGCCGGCGAATCGTTGGATTTGTCGGCGGCCTGAATTCCGCCCTGTGCCATCATGGTGTTGGCATCTCCCAGCCGGAGCTTGGTGACCAAGAGCACGCTGACGCCCAGTCCCTGGGCAGTCAGGGCAGCAGAGGCCCCGGCCCCTCCTCCGCCTATGACGAGCACATCCACCTCGTGGGCAAACTCACCTGCGCAAAAGGTGTCCGGGTCGATGGTGCTGGATGCCTCCAAGAGGTCTACGAGTTCATGGGGCATCTGGGAACCTGCCGATGGGCCCACGCGCACCGGCCGCATGGTGTCGCTGCGGTAGTCGGGGTGAAACGCCTCCAGGAGCGACTGCTTTTCCGCCGGGTCCAGCCGGGGATGGGTCTCAGTCATGCGCCGCACCCGGGTCTTCTCCACCTTCTTGATGGACTCCAGCATCTCTCTTGTGTAGGACATGGCGTTTTCCCCTCCTAAGGTTCTATATCCCTGGAGTTGTAGAGCTGTTGGAGCGCTTTTTTGTCCATGGCCACCAGCTCATCCAGTTCCCCGTCGTACTTGCCGGCAGCGATCTCCTCCACCCGGCTCTTGAGGTGAGCGGCGGGCTTGGCCAAGTACCGGCCGTACAGCCGCCGGCACAAGATGGCGATGTTGTACTGCACCGTCTCGGCCGGGCAGCGGGAGGCGCAAAGACCGCACATGAGACAGTCAAAAGACAGGTTGGCCGCGCGCTCGATGTCGCCGCGCATGGCCGCAGCCATGATCTCCATGACGTCCAGGCTCTGGGGGCATACTTTGGTGCAGGTGTTGCATCCCAAGCACCGGGACAGCTCCGGGTAGTTCTGGATCAGCGTGCTCAGACTGGGACGCATCGCAGCCACGTCGTAACTGGCCTTGTTGGCCGGGTAGAATGGGATCTGGGTCAGGTACATCCCGTCTTCCACCACGGTCTGGCAGGCCAACCCCACCTTGAGGCGGTAGTCCCCGGGCAGACGGTACACCGTGCCACAGGCACCGCAAAAGCCGCCGCGGCACCCGCACCCGCGAACAAAGCGGTAACCCGCATACTCCATAGCCTTCATGATGGTGAGGGCGGCGGGCACTTCGTACCGCTTGCCCATGATGTAGATGGTGGCCAGCTTAGGAGCCACGTTCCCTTCCCCCTTATCTCGGTTCCAGCTCGTCCTCTTTGAAAGTCACCAGCGGGATGGGATCTTCCAAAGAACGGCCGGGCACGTAGTCAAACAGCGCGGCGACCTTTTCGCCCAGTGCCCGCCACAGGTACGCCAAGGGCAGGTTCACCGGGCAGGCGGCCTGGCACTGGCCGCAACCAATGCACGCAAAGCTCATGTGGTTTAACCGGGTGAGATGGTAAAGCAGGGTGTCTGTGGGTAGTTCTATGATACCTTTGCGCGATGCCCATTTCAGGTACTGGCCCGACTGGTGGTCAAAGAGCGGGGTCTCAAATACGCACTCCCGGCAATAGCACATGGGACAGGCTCGCCGGCAGTTGAGGCACTTGAGGCAGTTGGAAAGCTCCGCCATGAGTGCGGGCAGGTCCCGGACCTTTCCCAAGTACCCGGCGAGCGCCCGGTCACTGGCCGCGGCGCGCTCGGCCTGCAGGCGGGACACGAGGGCACCCCGGGCGCCGGCTGACGAGACCTCGTCCAGCCCCAGGGCCTCCATGACCGCTGCCCATTCTCCTGAGGCCTCCACCAGGAGGCTCCCGGCCGGAGCCCCCACGAGCCCCAACCTGAGCGGGAGGTCAGCTACCGGGGTCGGGCACACGCTGCACGCGGGCCTCACCTGGAACTCCGCCCTGGCTGGGGGCTGTCCTTGACGCAACTGGTCCACCCACGTGCCCGTCAGGGCCGCCCCACCGCCCGCGGCGTTGGCCGCCGCCTTGTAGTCGGCCGGGCTGAAGGTGCCCAGGCAGTCCAGGCCGATAGGCACCACCGGGCCCAGGTTCACCTGCTTGAGCTTGGCCAGCTCTACTGCAGCCCGGTACTCGCAGGGGCGCAGCAAGACGGCCAACCGGGTGTCGGACTGGGTACGGGTGACATCCGAGAGCACCCGGGCGGCGTTGACCAGGGCCACCGGGGCCACCGGGTCCACCCGGTCCAACCGGGCGGGTTGGCGGATCAAGGCGGTGACCACGGAGTTTTCTGAAGTAGTTTCACACGGGGCCAGGACGGCATCAAACCGCCCGGCTTCCATGAGCCGGCCGAGCCAGCCGGACACCGCGCGCCGGATCCCTTCCGGGACCGGCAGGACGAAATGACGGTACAGCCCAGTCACCCCCTCTTAGATCTCCCACTGGGCCCGCATAGGGTTGGGCCCCAGCTCTTTGATGGTGCCTACCATGTCGCGCACGGTATCGGCGAAAAGCTTCCCTTCACTGGCGCTGATAAAGCGGAACCAGATCCGTTCTGGCTCCACGCCGAACTGCTCGAGGACCCGCCGGGCGATGGCCACCCGGCGCCGGGCCTTGTAATTGCCGTTGATGTAGTGGCAGTCGCCAGTATGGCAGCCACCGATGAGGACGCCGTCGGCGCCCTCCAGTATGGGTTTGAGCACGTACAAGGGGTCCACCGACCCCGAGCACATCACCCGGATAATACGGATGTTGGGTGGGTACTGGATGCGGGAGGTACCCGCCAAGTCGGCGCCAGTGTAGGAGCACCAGTTGCACAGGATGGCGATGATCTTGGGTTCAAACTCGTCCCGGGTCACGGCTAGACCTCCTCCGCTAGCGCCGCATCGATCATGGCCATGATCTGGCGCTTTTCAAATCCCTTCAGCTCCGATGCGCCGCTGGGGCAGGCCACCACGCACGCACCGCACCCCTGGCATAGGATGGCCCGCACCTCGGCCGCGCCGGTCTTGGCGTCAATGGCCCGGGCGTCGTACGGGCAAGCATTCACGCACAACCCGCACGCCGTGCAGCGCCGGGCATTGACCCGGGCCACCGACCCCTTGCCGGTCACCACGGGCTTGGCCAAAAGGCCTACCGCACGCACTGCCGCCGCCCGGGCTTGGGCCAGCGACTCTTCCAAGAGCTTGGGTCCATGGGCCAGGCCGCAAAGATAGATGCCATCGGCGGCAAACTCCACCGGTCGCAGCTTGAGGTGGGCCTCGCTGTAGAACCCGTCCTGGGTAAGGGGCACTTTGAAAACCTGGCTAAGATGAGCGTTATCGTTGGGAACCACCCCGGTGGAAAGCACCAGGTAGTCCGGGCGGACCAAGATTCTCTCGCCCAGGACCGGGTCCAGAGCTTCCACCTCAATGCCCGCTCCGGAATACCTCACAGTGGGTTTTTCTTCCACGTCGTACTGCACGAAGATCACACCCTGCTCCCGGGCCTTACGGTAATACTTCTCCTTGAAACCGTAGGTCCTGACGTCGCGGTAAAAGACCACCACCGTGGACCCGGGAGAAAGTTCCTTCAGGTACAAGGCGTTTTTTACAGCCTCGGAGCAACAAATGCGGCTGCAGTAGGGACGGCCGGGCTCACGGGAACCAGCGCACTGGATCATGGCCACGGTCCCGGGTAGCTCGCCCGCGGCCAGCCGCTCTTCAAACTCCAGCTGGGTGAGCACGGCCGGGTGCCGACCCAGGCCATACTCCGGGCTGCGCCCCTCGGAGGCACCGGTGGCCAGGAGTACCACCCCGTGCTTGACCTCGAGTTCGCCGTCGGGCCCCTGGATGCGCGTGGCGTAGTTACCCAGGTAACCCGAGGTGCTCACCACCGTGGACTCCAGGTGCACCGAGATGAGCGGGTGCGACCGCATGGCAGCTATGAGGTCATCCAGCACCGCACCCACGTCATCCCCTTCCAAGGTGCGCTGCAGGTGCCGGAGGTTCCCGCCCAGGGCCGCTTCCTTTTCCACCAGGTGGACCTGGAAACCCTGCCCGGCCAAAGACAAGGCCGCGGCCATGCCACTGGCACCGCCTCCCACCACCAGCGCCGAGTGGTCGATGGTAAACTCCTGGCCGGCGATGGGCTGCAACAGCCTGGCCTTGGCCACGGCCATGCTCACCAGGTCGCGGGCTTTGGCGGTGGCAGCCCGGGAGTCGAAGCGGTGCACCCAAGATGACTGCTCGCGAATGTTGGCCAGTTCAAAAAGGTAAGGGTTCAGCCCCGCGGCCCGTATGGATTCTCTAAACAGCGCCTCGTGGGTGCGGGGGGTGCAGGATGCCACCACCACCCGGTTAAGGGCGTGCTCCTCGATGCGCTGGACCATGCGTTCTATGCTATCCTGGGAACACGTAAACAGGAACTCCTCCGCCCAGACCACGCCGGGGAGCCGGGAAGCGAAGTTCACCACCGACGGCACGTCGATGACGCTGCCGATGTTGATGCCGCAATGACAGACGAATACGCCCACGCGTGGCGGCCGGCCCGTCACGTCTTTCTCAGGTGGGTACTCCTTCTTGCGGGTCAGCGTCCCCCGGGCCGGGGAGAGGAGTTCTGCCGCCCGGGCCGCCGCGCAGGAAGCATCGATAACCGTCTCCGGTATGTCCTTGGGTTCCCGGAAGGCCCCGGCTACGAATACCCCCGGTCGGCTGGTGGCCCCCGGCGAGAGCGCGGGCGATACGCAAAACCCATACTCGTCCAGTTGCACTCCGGCAGCGGCGGCAAGCTCCCGGGCGGAAGCGGGCGGCCTCAGGCCCAGGCTCAGCACCACCAAGTCGAATTCCTCTTCTCCCATGGTGCCGTCGGCCCGGCGAAACCTCAGGACGAGGTTCTTGTTGACCTGGAGTTCCTTGACCGTGGATACCACGCACTTCTCGTACCTGATGCCGTGGTCTGCCTGGGCCCGGCTGTAATAATACTCGAACTCCTTGCCAAAGGCCCTTACGTCCATGTAGAACACTGTGGCCGCGAGCCCGGGGATGTGCTCTTGGGCGATGATGGCCTCCTTGGTGGCATACATGCAGCACACTGCCGAACAGTACTCCTGCCCGCACTCGGTATCCCGCGAACCCACGCACTGGATGAACGCGACCCGGCGGGGCTCCTGGCCGTCGGAGGGCCGGGTCACGTGTCCTTGGAACGGACCCGAAGCCGACAGCATGCGCTCAAACTCCATGCTGCTTACGACATTAGGGTAGATGCCGTACCCGTACTCGGTGCGGGCCCGGGCATCAAAAAGGTCAAAGCCGGGGCTGAGGATGACGGCGCCCACATCTAGCTCCCTGATCCGGACTGCATCCCCGTGGTCGATGGCCTTGGGGCCGCACACCGCCACGCACTGCTGGCACTCGCAGCACACGGCACAGTTGAGGCACCGGGCGGCCTCGGCCATGGCCTCTTCCTCGGTGAGGCTCAGCGCAACCTCCTCGAAGGAGCTCACCCGGCGCTCCACGTCCAAAAGCCGCGGCGTAACCCGGCGGGCCCTGGGTGTCAACCCGGGGTTGGCCCTGGACTCGACCACCCGCTCCCGGGCTGGGCGCACTGCCAGGCTGGCCGAGCCATCACCCCGCAAGTACGCATCTATGGCCAGGGCAGCAGCGTTGCCATCACCTACGGCATCCACCAGCATGGAGGGCCCGGTCACCACGTCCCCGCCGGCGAACACTCCGGGCCGGGAGGTGGCCATGGTGGTGCGGTCCGCGGCGATGGTCCCCCAGCGGGTCAGCTCCAGCCCCAGTCTTGCCAGTACCTCCGGGTCGGTCCTCTGGCCCACAGCCACGATGGCAGTGTCCACTTTCAACGTGAATTCGGATCCCGGCACGGGTAGGGGGCGGCGGCGCCCGGAAGCGTCGGGCTCACCCAGCCGGTTCCTTATACAAGAGATGCTCTCCAGCCGGCCGGTGCCGGAAAAGGCCAGCGGGCTGGCGAGCATCAGGAACTCGATGCCCTCCTCGCGCGCCTCGGCAATCTCTTCAGGCAGCGCGGTTATCTCGCCTTCCGTACGCCGGTACACGATGGTCACATGGGCTGCACCCAGGCGGCGGGCGGTACGGGCCGCGTCCATGGCCGTGTTGCCGCCGCCGATGACCGCCACCCGGCCGCCCAGGACGGGACGACTGCCCAGCGCCACCTCGCGGAGAAACGGGATGGCTGGTAGGACCCCCGGCAAGTCCTCGCCCGGGATGCCCAGCTGCTGGCTCTGGTGAGCCCCCAGCGCCAGGAACACGGCGGCAAACCCCTGCACGAACAGGTCATCAATGCTGAAATCCCGGCCCAGAGCCCGGGAGGTGGTGATCTTGACGCCCTCCTGCTCTACCAGGGCTACCTCCCGGGCCACCAAGTCCTTGGGCAGCCGGTACTCGGGAATGCCCACCCTCATCATGCCGCCGGGCACGGGCAGGGCCTCGAACACAGTGGGGGCGTAGCCCCGCCGGGCCAGCTGGGCGGCACAGGTGAGCCCGGCCGGGCCGGCGCCCACAATGGCCACGGGTCGCCCGGAGGGCTGGCGGGGCTCCCGGGCCGCTCCGTCCATGGCCCGGTGGGTGATGTACCGCTTGAGGGTGCGGATGGCCACAGGGGCATCGATTTGGGCCCGGTAGCATTCCTCCTCACACGGGTGGTTGCAGACCCGGCCGCATACAGACGGGAAGGGTAGGGCCCGGCGGATGAGTTCCCACGCTTCGTTCCACTTGCCCGCCCGGGCCAACGCCACGTAGCCGTGAGCGTTGACGCCGGCCGGGCAGGCGGCCCGGCACGGGGACACACCGTTTTTCTCTATGGCAAAGGCATTGGGTGTGGCCTGGGAGTACAGCTTGTAGATGGCCTTGCGGCTCCCCAGCCCGGCATCGAACTCGTTGGGGACGTCCACCGGGCAGACCCGGGTGCAGTCTCCGCAGGCGGTGCACTTTTCCAGCTCTACGTAACGGGGCCTCTGCTCCAGTCTTACCTTTAAAGCGCCTGGCTCCCCCGCCACTTCCTTGACGGTGGCCCCGGTGATGATCTCGATATCCAGGTGACGACCGCAGTCCACCAGCTTGGGGGACATGATGCACATGGCACAGTCGTTGGTGGGAAACGTCTTGTCCAGGCGTGCCATGGTGCCGCCGATGGCCGGGGCCCGGTCCACCAAGTACACGCGGAACCCGGCCTCGGCCAGGTCCAGCGCGGACTGCATCCCGCTGATGCCACCACCCACCACCATCACGGCCCCGGTTGGCTTTACTTGTTCCTGGAAAACCGCCATCGAACAAAAACCTCCCAGTGACCCGCGTTCAGCCCACCAATCCCAGGGACCTGAGCAGCGGGTAAGGATCGACCAGATGCTTCCTGAACCAGGCGCGCGTGCCCTCCAGGCCCATGGCCACGGCTAGGAGCTCGGTAAAATACAGCACTGGCAAGGTGTGCCGCCTGCTGCGTCTCATCTCAAGGTTGGCAACGCACAAGGGGCAGGCGGTCACCAGGGCACTGGCACCGGCGTCCACCGCCATGTCCAGGATCTTGTCCACCAGCTCTTTCACGATCCCCGCCCGGGCAATGGACAGGGCACCCCCACAGCAGTCGGTCTTGTACGACCAGTGGCAGACCGTGGCCCCGGCGGCCTCCATGATCTGGTCCAGCGCGCGGGGATGATCCGGGTTGTCTCCCCGTCGCACACTGGCCGGGCGCACCAGAAGACACCCGTAGTAGGGGGCGAGCTTGAGCCCGCTCAAGGGCCTCACCACGGCCTCTTGGATGCGGGACAGCCCGACGGCGTCCATGAGCTCCAAGAGCGACCGCACGGCCACGGTGCCGGTGTAGGTAAACTGGCAAAGCTCCTCCAGTTCCCGGCGCTGCCTCGGGTCCTCGGCCAGCAGGCTATCGGTGCGCTTGAGCCGGTTGTAGCAGGCCGCGCACGGGACCACCAGGTCATGACCGGCCTCTTGAGCCAGGGCGATGTTGCGGGCGGGCAACGCTCCGGCCAGCACGTGGTTGGTGCTGTGGGCGGACGATGCCCCGCAGCAGCTCCAGTCTTCCAGCTCTGCCAGCTCCACGCCCAGGTGAGAGCAAACGGCGTGGGTGGACAGGTCGTACTCCCGGGCGGTAGCGCCCAGAGAGCACCCGGGGTAATAGGAGTACTTCACGGTTTCACCTCCCGGCGGCGGGCGCGGGCGAAGATCCGGTTGATGCCAGCCATCCCGCGGATGCGCTCGGGCATGAACTTCAACTTACCCTTGGCAAACATGCGGGCACCAATATCAAGGTCGCTGAAAAGCTGCAGGGTTTTCATCTTGTAGGCAAAGAGCATGCCAAACTCGTGCTGGCGGCCGGTTAACTTCAGGGTGTTTATAAAGGACTGGTGGAACTGGGAAAGCAGGCGGTCCCCGGGTCTTCCCGATTCCAGGCTCAGCTCCCTGAGCACATCCATGACCTCGCTCAGGTGAATACCGTTGGGGCACCTTTCGCCGCACGTCTCGCAGGAGAGACACCGCCAGGCAGCGGTGGAGCGTAAGACGCGCTCGCGCTGGCCGAACTGAATGAGCCTTACCACCTGGTTGGGTTGCCAGTCCACGTGGGCGGCCACGGGGCAGCCGGCAGTGCATTTTTTGCACTGGTAGCACCGCTCGATGGGCTGCCCGGATTTCTCGCGCACCAGGGCGAGAAACCCTGCCTCCACCCGGGACTGGCCCTTATTTGTCAAAAGGTACAAGTCACAGGACCTCCCTTGCGGGTCAGTCGAGTACGGCGTCGATCATGGCCAGCACCTGTCCGGCGTCGAGGTTCCGGTGGCGGGTGGCCCCGTTGGGGCAGGCGGCGGCGCAGGCACCGCAGCCCTGGCACAGGACCTCGCGCACCCGGGCGACCCGCTCATACTGGTCCAGTTCCCGGGCGCCGTAGGGGCAGGTATCCACGCATATGCCGCACCCGGAGCATAGCTCGGCGTCCACTTCCACCACGGTAGGAGCGTGGGTCAAAGCATCCCCGGCAAACAGCCCCAGGACCTTAGAGGCGGCAGAACCCGCCTGGCTTACACTGTCCGGGATGTCCTTGGGGGCCTGGGCAGCGCCGGTAAGGAAGATGCCGGATGTGAGCGTCTCCACGGGCCTGAGCTTGGGGTGGGCTTCGTTGAAAAACCCGTAGGCATCGGTGCCGATTTTCAGAAGTTGCGCCAGGGCCCGGGCGTCCTCCCGGGGCACCATGGCTGTGGCCAGCACCACCAGGTCCGCCGCGATCTCGATCTTTTTGCCACTCAAGGTGTCCTCGCCCCAGACCATGACCTTGTCCCCGTCCTGGAACACCCGGGCCACGCGCCCGCGCAGGTACAGGAGCTTCTCTTCGTCCACTCCCTTTTGGATGAACTCCTCGTACCCCTTGCCCGCGGCACGCACGTCCATGTAGAAGATGTAGGCCTGACCTTGGGGAACTTTGTGTTTGAACAGCCGGGCGTGCTTGGCCGTGTACATGCAGCAGATCTTGGAGCAGTAGGGCATGCCCTTTTCCTGGTCCCGGGAGCCCACGCACTGGATGAACACCACTTCCTCGGGGATCTTGCCGTCCGATGGCCGGCGGAGTTCGCCGCTGGTGGGTCCGGAAGACGAGTTGAGCCGCTCGAACTCCAGCCCGTCGATGACATCGGGGATCTTCCCGTAGCCATACTCCCCGAACCGGTCCTTGGGCATGAGGTCGTAGCCGGTGGCCACGATGATGGCGCCCACCTTCTCAGTGACCACGGTTTCTTGTTGCTCGAAATCTATGGCTTCCACCTGGCAGTAACGCACGCAGATCCTGCACCTGCCGGAGGCAAAATAGATGCAGCTTTCCCTATCGATGCGCGGGCGGTAGGGAACCGCCTGGGGAAAGGTCACGTAGATGGACTTGCGCTGCCCGGTGCCGCGCTCGAACTCGGCCGGGAGCTTCTTGGGGCACCGGGTCACACACTCCATGCAGCCGGTGCATTTATCCCAGTCCACGTAGGTGGGCTTCTTCTTAATCTCCACTTCAAAATTGCCCACATACCCGCTTACCTTCTGTATTTCACTAAAGGCCATGAGCCGGATCCGCGCGTGCCTGCCCACCTCGGCGGTCTTGGGCGTGAGGATACAAGAAGCGCAGTCCAGGGTGGGGAAGGTCTCGCCCAGCTGGGCCATGCGCCCGCCGATGGTGGGCTCTCTCTCCACCAGGATCACTTGGTAGCCGGCCTGTGCTACTTCGAGGGCCGCCTGCATGCCGCTTATGCCCCCGCCTATGACCAGGCAACGTTTGGTGACCGGAACAGATATTGGCTGCAAAGACTCATCACCCCGAACTTTCTCCACCATGGTCTTGACCAGTTCGATGGCCTTGGCGGTAGCCGCCTCCCGGTCGGCGTGCACCCAGCTACACTGCTCGCGGATGTTGGCGATTTCCACCTGGTAGGGGTTGAGCCCAGCCGCTTCGGCCGCCCCCCGGAAGGTGACTTCGTGCATGCTGGGAGAACAGGCCGCCACCACCACCCCGTCCAGGCCTTCGCTGACGATGGCTTCCTTCAGCATGCGCTGGCCGGGATCGGAACAGCAATACTTGTAGTCGGCCGTCCAGGCCACACCGGGGTAGTCCAAGAGGGAACGGCTGACCCTCTGTACGTCCACGGTGGCGGAGATGTTGAAACCGCACCAGCACACAAACACCCCGATGCGCCTGGTCATGCTACCACCTCACCCAGGCCCAGCTCTTGCAGTGCGGGCCAGGGGTCGACTTGGTGGCGGGAAAGCACCAGCTGGGAGGCCGGAGCCCCCAGCGCTAGGGCCAACAGCTGGGTAAAGTAGAGGACGGGCAGGGGCTTAAAGGCCAGGTCCTCTTGGGAGATGCGGGCTTGGGCTGAGTCCAGGTTGTAAAAGCAAAGCGGGCAGGAGGTCACCAGCACCCGGGCGCCCCGGGCCCCGGCCGCCTGCAGGATGGTCCTGACGGCCCCCAGCGTACTCTCGCTGTCCCTCACTCCCAGATAGGCACCGCAACATTCAGCGCGGTGGGGGTACAAGACGGGTTTGGCCCCCAGTGCAGACACGAGTTCTTCCAGCACCCGGGGGTTCTCCGGATCATCAAACTGCAGCTCTTCCTGCGGGCGCAGGAGGAGGCACCCATAGTAGGCGGCCACTGGCAGCCCGGAGAGCGGTCGCTTGACCCGGGCGCGGAGCGCGCCCCATCCCAGGTCGTCCCGTATGGCCTCCAAGAGGTGAACCACCCGCCCCTGGCCCGCATAGGGCAGTTCCACGAAGGCCTCCAGCTTCTCACGTACTTCGGCGTTACCGGATACGGTGTAGTTGGTCCGCTTCAACACGTTGTAGCAGGCCGAGCACAACGTCAGCAGGGGTTGGCCCGTTGCGTGCGCCCGGGCCAACGTGCGAAAGGGACTGGCCAGCGGCAGTCGGTTGTCGGTGGAAAGAGGGAACACCGCGCCACAGCACTCCCAGCTCTGGAGTTCGGCCAGTTCCAAGCCTAACTCCCGGCAGCTGGCGTCACAGGAGAGACGGAAATTGTCTGCCTGCGTATGCAGGGTACAACCTGGGAAATACGCGTACTTCATGGCTCTTCCCGCACCTTTCGGCAGATTTGGCTAGCTGGTGTACTTGCGCAGGCTCGCCACCAGGGCTTGCTGGGGAACATCACCCAGCACCTCCTTGGGCACCGACCCGAGGTCCAGTGCGGGCTGGCCTGCCCGGAGCCTCACTGCGCGCAAGGCTTCCATGATGCGGGAAAGGTCCACACCCCGCGGGCACCGCGAAGCACATGTCTGGCAGGACGCGCAGAGCCAGATGGTACCTGATGCCAGCACCTCGTCCCGGCTGCCCAGCTGGGTTAGCCGCAGCACCTGGTGAGGCGGGCAGTCCATGACCTGGATCATGGGACATCCCGCCGAGCATTTACCACACTGGTAACAGCCCAGGATTTTCTCGCCGCTGATCTCCTCGACCCGCAGGACGAAATCGCTCCTTACTTCTGACCGGGAAATCTGCAATGTTCTCCCCCTCCTCCCGAGGGCGGAGGGGGTGAGGCCGGACGTGCTCACCCCGCTCCACCCGGGAATACGGCTCTTAGCCCAGGGCAGCGTTGGCCTTTTCCACAAGTTCCACGCACTTTTGGGCCACAGCCGCAGGATCCACCTGGATCCTGGCCACGCCGCTTTCCATGGCAGCCTTGGCCACGGCCGCGGCTACGGCCGGGGCCACGCGCCGGTCAAACGGCCGCGGGATAATGTAGTCTGGCGAAAGCTCTTCCGCGGAGATCAGGTCGGCGATGGCCTGGGCAGCGGCCACCTTCATGGGATCGTTGATGTCCATGGCGCGCACGTCCAGGGCCCCGCGCAGGATGCCCGGGAAGCCGAGCACGTTGTTGACCTGGTTGGGGAAGTCCGAACGGCCGGTACCCACCACGTAGGCGCCGGCCCCACGGGCTTCGTCCGGATAAATCTCAGGCACCGGGTTGGCCATGGCCAGCACGATGCTCTTGGCGTTCATAACCTTCACCATGTCCCCGGTCACCAGGCCGGGGCCGGCCAGGCCGATGAAGATGTCGGCGCCCACAAAGGCTTCCTCGAAGGTCCTGGCTCCGGCCCGGTTGGTGCGGGTGGCGATCTCCTCCTTGAACGGGTTCATGCCGCTCTGGCGACCGGCGTAGATGGGGCCCACCCGGTCACAAAGGATCACATCGCCCACGCCCACGTGCTGCAGGAGGTTGGTAGTGGCAATGGCGGCAGCGCCTGCACCGGCCATGACCACCCGGCAGTCCTTGAGTTCCTTGCCCGCCACCTTCACGGCGTTGATGAGGGCGGCCAAGGTCACCACGGCGGTACCGTGCTGGTCGTCGTGGAAAATGGGGATAGATGTCTCGGCCTTGAGGCGGTTTTCTATCTCAAAGCAACGGGGAGCCGAGATGTCCTCCAGGTTCACGCCGCCGATGGTGGGCTCAATGAGCTTGACCAGCTTGACGATCTCGTCCACGTCCTTGGTGGCAACGCACAACGGAAAAGAGTCCACACCGCCAAAGCACTTGAACAGTAGGGACTTGCCCTCCATGACGGGCATGGCCGCCTCGGGCCCGATGTCTCCTAGGCCGAGCACGGCGGTGCCGTCGGACACCACGGCCACCAGGTTGCCCTTGATGGTGTACTCGTAGGCCAGTTCCGGGTTCTTGGCGATCTCCTTGCAGGGTTCGGCCACCCCCGGGGTGTACGCAAGACTCAGGTCGTTTTTGTCGCGCACGGGAACCTTGGTTACAAACTCCAATTTGCCCTTGAGATCCCGGTGCAGCTTTAGCGCGCTCTCCCTGATGCTCATGAATCACGCTCCTCCTCCCATACTTGGCGTCCAGGGGCCCGTAACCTAGCTTCGACGGTACCTGGCAACCCCTTCGGCATACATGTCAGTCCCGGCTGCATCAATGCCCACGAAAACCGGGAAATCCTCCACGTGCAGGCGGTAAACGGCTTCTGGCCCCAGGTCCGGGAAGGCCACCACTTCGGCTGCTTTGATCCTCTGGGCCAACAAGGCCCCGGCGCCGCCCACGGCCACCAGGTAGACGCAGCCGTGGACCTTCATGGCATCCACCACCGCCGGTTTCCGGAGGCCTTTGCCGATCATGCCGCGCAGTCCTGAGGCCATGAGGCGAGGGGCGTAAGTATCCATGCGCCCGCTGGTGGTGGGTCCGGCAGATCCAATGACCTGGCCTGGCTTGGCCGGGCAAGGGCCCACATAGTAGATGATCTGACCGTCCAAGTCAAAGGGCAGCCTATCTCCCCGGTCCATGGCTTCCACCATTCGCTTGTGGGCGGCATCACGCCCGGTGTAGATGGTGCCAGTGATGAGCACCCGGTCGCCGGCGAAAAGCCCGCGCACACCGGTTTCGCTCAGGGGCGTGGTAATGGTCTTCACCCGGTTTCCCCCCTTACAAGATCCGCTCGGCATGACGCGCGGCGTGGCACTGGATGTTCACGGCCACGGGCAGGGCGCCGATGTGGGTGGGACCAGTCTCCACGTGCACAGCCAGCGCGGTAATGCGGCCCCCCAGACCCTGGGGACCGATGCCCAGGGCGTTCACTTCATCCAGGATCTCCTGCTCCAACCGGGCCACCCGGGCATCGGGGTGAGGCCGGCCGACCTGGCGTAGCAGCGCGCGCTTGGCCAAAAGCGGCGCCCGTTCCAGGAACCCCCCCACGCCCACGCCTATGACCAGCGGCGGGCAGGGGTTGGACCCGGCCCGTTCCACCGTTTCCCGCACCAGCGCTTTGACTCCGGCAGGCCCGTCGGCGGGAGTGAGCATGCGGACGATGCTCATGTTCTCGCTCCCGGTCCCCTTGGGGACTACCGTCAACTTGACCTCTGCTCCGGGGACGATGTCAGCGTAGATCAGTGCAGGCGTGTTGTCGCCGGTGTTTTTGCGCTCGAACAGGGGTTCAGCCACCACGGACTTCCTGAGGTAGCCCCGCTCGTATCCTCGCCGCACTCCTTCGTTGATGGCACCGTAAAGATCTCCGCCCACCAATCTCACGTCCTGCCCCACTTCCACGAACACTACCGTAACCCCGGTATCCTGGCAGATGGGAACCCGGTCGTCCCGGGCAATGGCCGCGTTCTCCAAAAGCTGGTCGATGATCTCCCGGCCCAAGGGGGACTCTTCTTTCTGGCGGGCCTCTTTCAGAGCACACAGGACATCGCCTGGAAGGTCGTAACAGGCCTGGATACACAGATCCTCTATCGCCGCTGTGATATCGCCGACATGGACCTCCCTCAACCTGGATCCCTCCCTAAAGAGATCAGAAAAGCCCGACCACAGGCACTGGCCGGGCCTTGCCCGCTGCCGTGACAGGCGGTGGGCCTGTCTCGCGGGCAAAACGGCTCTCCGGCCCTTCTAGCCCGCCTGCCGGCGGGCTGTCTGTGCCGGACTTCCTTAGCAAAACAGAGCAAAATCAGTCTATGTGACCGCCGTCGCCTTCTTGCTGGATCATAACTCGCTCCCGGAAAGCCCGGAATTTTTCGTGACATATGCGCAACGCAGTGACGATGGCCTTTTGAGCACTGCCGTGATACCAGCACTCAATGGACTTGATCATGGTCACCACGTCCGTGTCGATGCTCTTACCTACCAGGAGGCGGGCCACAAACTGGCGTCCCACGTCAGTTGCCAGGGTGCAGTCGGCGGCCAGTATGGTGCCGGTGACTGCGTCCACCTCCAGGCCAACGCCGACGATCTTGAAAAGCTCAGTAGCGGTGATGCCCGACGGCAGCTTAGCGTACCCGGTGATAAACAGAGTTTCCTGGGACCCTGGCTTGGACATTTTCCCTCCTCCCTTGCAGTCCTGATGTGAAGATTCCACTCGTTCGTACATATTCCTGCTTGTGCCATTAATCACTAAGTGGGATGGTATTGCCTGGTCATGCTGGTAGCGTCGGTTTTCTTTGCACTGGTTAGGAGTAGGTAGTATAATGATCTAGCGGAGGTGAGAAGTAGTGGCCAGAGCCAAAGTTGACCCAGAACTCTGCATCGGATGCGGCCTCTGTGCCGACATCTGCCCGGACGTCTTCGAGATGGACGACACCGAGGGCAAGGCATTTGTGAAAGATAACGCAGATTGCGCAGAGGCTGGCTGCTGCGAGGAAGCGGCTGAATCGTGTCCCACTGCTGCCATTGAGGTGGAATAGACTAAGAAAACCCGGTCTCCCAGGCATGGTTAGCGAATTTTGTCGTTATCCGTCCCGGCCTTCCAGACCCACTTTAGTGCGGCCTGGCTAGGCCGGCGCTTTTCTCCCGTACTTCGGCTCGAACCCACCAAGCGGCCGGAGGGCCAAACCGTCGACGGCCAGCCTACTTGGTCTTGACAACCGGCCCCCTCCACTGCAGCATGCCCCCGCGCATGTGCTTGGCATCGAACCCCGCCTGCACCAAAATGCGGGTGGCCCGCGCCGAGCGGTTGTCGGTCAGGCAGACAACGATGATTTCCACACCGCGGTCCAGTTCAGACATGCGGACTTGCAGTTCAGCCAGAGGAATCAACTTGGCACCAGGAATGTGGCCGGCGGCAAACTCCTCAGGTTCTCTTACGTCGATAATGAGGAACTCGCCCCCGGCCGCGTGGCGCTGCTGCACCTCGGCGACGGACAAGGCCGGCACCGCCGGTTCCGAAGTTAACTGACGCACCGTCACGAACATGGCCACCATCACCAGTACAGAAACGGCCATCCTTATTCTCATAGGCTCTCCCCCTTTTCGTAACCAGGCACCTGCGACATCCTCCGGCTCAGGGGGAACCAGGCTACATGTACTTTACCCTGGTTGGCAGATCCAAGTTCGGGCCGTCGGAAGAAGCGCCTCCTTCCCCCGTGCTAGTTAATGTTATTCGTGGTTTGACCCTGAAGTCCTCTTTTTTGGCAAAGCTGCGGACGCCAGCTGGGCCCGGCCGCGATGCTTGGCCTGCAACAGTCTTTCGTCGGCCCGGGCGATGATCTCCCGCGGGCTATCACCATCGACCGGGTAGGATGCCACGCCGTGGGTGATGCCCGGGACCGGCACCAGCCCCTCCTTGCCGGCATTTACCCATTTCCCTGCCCATGCCTGGGCCAGCCTGGCCAGGCAGGTCTGGCCGCCCTCCTGGTCCGTTTCGGGCATGAGGATGACAAACTCGTCGCCGGCGAACCGGGCCACCGTGTCGGCCAGCCGGGTGGCAACCCGCAGGTGGTCTGCCAGCTGGGTCAAGACCTCATCACCCACCAGGTGCCCGAAGTTGTCATTGATCCATTTGAGGTGGTCAAGGTCCAGGATGGCCACGGCCAGCACCCGCCCGTGACGACGGGCACGCGCCAGTTCCTCCTCCAACCGCTGCATAAAATACCGGCGGTTGTACAAACCGGTAAGGGGGTCGGTGGCGGCCGACAGCTTGACCTGTTCGTGCAGCTGGGCTACTTGAATGGCCCCGGCCATGTGGGCGGCCACCGCTGTGAGCATTCTGATGTCGCTTTGGCGGAACGCGTTGATCTCCTTCCTGGCCGCTACCAGCACACCCAGCCGGTGCCCCCGGCTCTCCAGGGGTACGTACACCTCCGAACCCCGGGCCCAGGTCCCTTCTGGCTGGTAGAAGCGGGGGTCACGGGTCACGTCCGGCACGTTCTGGGCCAGGCCGTGCTCCATCACCCACCAGGCAATGCCCGTGCCCTCGGGCAGGCGCACGCCCGCATACTCGGTGAAGGTCCCTCCTGAAGCCGCCACCACCATATCCCGTGCGTGCTGGTCCAAGAGCAGAATGCCCACGTCGTAGTAGCCCATCTCATCGCGGATGATGTCCAGAACATGCGTAAGTAACTGGCTTAGGTCCAAAAGGCGCATAAGTTCCTCACCTATGCGCAGGAGGACCGTTAGCTCTTTGGGAGTGATGGCGGGCAACCCCTGCTCTACCAGCGTATGGCTGGAAGACTGGACCCACGCGGGCAGTTCGGTGCGAAACTCGAGTTCGGCCACCCAGGGTTCCCTCCGCTCCTGGGCTTCCTGGATGCCCTGGGACAGGGCCTCCACCACCAGTGGGTGGAACTGCTCGCCCGTGCACCGCCTGAGTTCGGCCATGGCCCGGTCCAATGAGAGGGCCGGCCGGTACACCCGGTAAGAGGTCATGGTATCAAAGGCATCGGCCACAGCCACGATGGCGGCGCCAATGGGAATATCGTCACCGGCCAGGCCGCTGGGATACCCGCCCCCTCCGTGCCACTCGTGGTGGTGGCGGACTAGGGGAGCCAGTTCCCGGAGAGAACCCGCACGTTCCAGGATGGCAGCGCCGGCCGCCGAATGGGTGATCATCACTGCTCGTTCCGCCGGATCCAGGCGACCGGGCTTGTTGAGGATACGGTCGGGGATCCCCACTTTGCCGATGTCATGAACTAGGCCGGCGTGTTCGATCTTCTGGACCTCCTTAGGAGGAAGACCCATGGCCCGGGCCATGACCCCGGCGTACCGGCTGACGTTGGCCGAGTGGTTCATGGTGTAGCGGTCTCGGGCATCCACCGTGGCCGCCAGCGCCTGGATGGTGGCATGGTACATGCCATCGGCCTCGCGGTAGACCAAAGAGGCGTGGACGGCTCCCGCCAGAAGGCCCGCGATGGGCTCCAGGATGTGAGCCTGGTTCCCCTCAAAGGCCAGTCTATCCCAACTGCCCAGGTACCAGTAACCGACGATGCCATCCTTATGCCAAAGCGGTACCCGGGCCAGCGCCGCCAGGCCGGCCTTGGCCAGTTCGCCGCAGGCAAGCCCGGTAACCACCGTCGTCTCTGTGCTGCCAATGTCGGCTTCACCAGGTCCTGGCCAATGGACCTTACCCAGACCCGGCCTGGCCCAGGCGGCACAGGTCTCCCACGCGCCTTCGCTCGCCACGACCAGGCACATCCAGTCCACGGATACCTGGGAATCCAGGACCCCGGCCAGCCGGGACAGCACAGAAGCCAGGCCCGGTTCTCTTGCTATCTCCATACCGGCCCGGATCACTACAGCCATCTGGTTTTCCCTTTGCGAGGTGATGTCCTGGTAGACCTGGGCCCGTCCGGCCAGTTGGCCGGCAACGTCCAGCAAAGGCCCGGTGTAGATCCGGAAAACCCCGGGCGGGTCCAGGGAAACCACCTCGACGGATCGGGATTCGCAGGATGGAGCAGCAAGAAAGTCCAGCTCTTGGACCAGGACTCCAGGATGGAGAAAGCGGGCCTTCAGTACATCCTTCACCGCACAAAGACCAGCCGGACTATCCAGGGTACCATGGATGAGGCGGCACATGGCCGGGCTCAGCCGGCGCAGCCGGCCCCGGCCATCCACCAGGATCACGCCGTGCTCTACATCGCCGAGCACTGCTTCTACCGGCAGCTCTTCTTCACCGGGCACAATCGGCCTGGCCAGCGCCGACAGCAGCACTACCGTACTTGCGTCAAAGGGTACGGACCCGTACCTTTGCATGATCAGCGCGCCTGCGGCCTCCCCTGGGCCTGCCAGGGGTATCCCGGCTTGAGCGGGAACGTGGCCGGGGTCACTGAACCAGGGCTTCTGGGCGGCACCAACCAGTGCAGCCGTGTCGGCACCGCCAACCAGGGGCGGCCCGGCCCAGGCTGCCAGTTGCCAGTGGCCATGATGCGGGTCCTTGACAAACACCCCGGCCGAATCAGCCCCCAGGCCCAGGGCCAGCCTGACCAAGGTATGCAGCGCCTGGTTTTCCGCCTGCCGCTCTGTGCTCTGGTTCCCGAGCTTGGACATCAACACCAGACCCCCCCGGACTGTCCTTACACTTGTTTCATCGGGACTTAAGTCCCAATGCTGAAGTGGATCTTGCCGGGAGGATGAGACGGAGGGCCGAAAACCGGCCCTCCCACCGCAGTCTGCCGCTGCCCGGGGGTAAAGCAGCAGTAGCCGATGGCATCACACTGCTCCTTGATTTCCACCCACGCGTAGGGCGGTATGGCGTCCACGGCTGCCGGGTACAGGATGTCGTCTTCCTTGTAGATGTGTTCGCTCAGTTCCTTCACCAGGTACTCCCCGGCTTCCTCGACCAGGTCCAAGTCGGCCCGGGCAGCTGCAGCCTCCAGCTGGCGCTTCTTCGGGCGCAGGAGGTCATGTTCGGCGCGCATGATCCGGGGAGGACCGGTGATGCCATGCCGCTCCATGGCCGTGAACAGGGCCCTCTCCTCGCACTGGTGGTGCTTTTCCGTCTCGCGGAGGTGGTGGGCTACGTTGATCACGCCGAGTAGTTCCAGGTCGCGGCCGGGGTCTCCGGTGCCCAACTTGGCCAGGGCAGTGGCCGTGGTCTCCAGCTGCCCGAGGATCACCCGGTGTTCCTCCATGAGCGTATGCACAGGATGGCCCTGGGGCAAGGCCGCCTGGCTCTTTTTTATGCTCTCGCCGATTACCTCCAGGTGGACACCACAAAGATCCCGCAAGTCGTGGTCGGTCAAGCCTTCGGCCAAGAGTGCCTGTTCGGCCAAGGACAGCTCAAGCGGAGTCACGCTCTTGATGAACTCACGAGCGCGCTCACGTGTCTCCTCCACATGCTCTCTTCCCGTGATCTCCTGTGCCTTGAGTTCCTCTCTCACCGCCATGGCAAATCCCTCCTATTAACTACCTTACTTGGTTATATAATATTGGTAGTTTCGCCCGTCAAGGGGTTTTTGCAGGGATCTTGAGTGGTGGCAGCGCGTGCGCAGTGGCCGTACTCGTTGGTCCCGCTGGGCAGCAAATCACCTACCCCGGGCCGGAAAGGCCGCTGCCAGCACCCACCGGCTCTTGCACCTTCGCCTCTCTTCCCGGGGTGAACCGCCGTTCTTGCCCGGCCCGTGGCACCAGTTGATGTCAGGTGGCTCAAGTCCCGGCCGTACCTGAGGGGCCATCGGAGTGGCCCCGGCACCGGGCACCATACCAGTGTCCGGTCAGACCAGGGGATCTGCCCCTTTACCCGCCTCTCCCGCCTTCAACACTGCAAACCTGGTGAAAGGCGGACCGGTGAGTTCGTATACCACCACCGCCCCCAGCACCACGGTGTGCACAAGTTCTCCTAACTCGGGGAAATGCCCGCGGACCATGACCGCCATGCCGATGGCCACGCCTGCCTGGGGCAAAAGGGTGAAGCCAAGGTAACGTCGAGCCGTCGGGGGGATGCCCGTGGCCAACCCGCCCAGCATGGAGCCGAGCAACTTGCCGGCGGAGCGCACCAGGATGTACAGGATGCCGATGGCTCCCACTCTTACCACCGCTGCCGGGCGGAGGCTGGCTCCAGCCATCACGAAGAACGCCACCAGCACGGCCGGCGCCAGGGCGTCCAGGAGCCGGGACAAGCCCCGGCGCGGACGCAGCTGGTTGCCAACGGTGACACCGGCTACGAGCATAACCAGCAGCGGGGAATATCTCCAGATTCCTGCCAGCCCGGTAGCCAGGGCCATGAGGGCCACCACCGATGTGGCCAGATCTCCTTCCCCACGCAGCCGCCGGGACGTCAAGCCCAGTGCCAGGCCGGCCACCACCCCCAGGGTCATTGAACCGGCAATGTGGAGCACCGGGGCACTTGCCGCGTGCAGCAGCGCCCGGCCGTCAGACCCGGCCCGGAGCGCGTCGGCCAAGGGCAGTGCCACCCCAAAAGCGAGCACGGCCATGACGTCGTCCAGGGCCACCACCAGCACGTGGGTACGAGTGAGGGGGCCGTCGGCCCGCATTTCCCGCATGACTGCGATGGTGGCGGCCGGGCCAGTAGCGGCCGCGATGCCTCCCAACAGCAGGGCAGCGGCAAGAGGAAGACCCGCCAAGAAAAGGGTAGCCGTCACCAGCACAACCGGCACCAGGGCCTGGACGGCGGCAAGGTAAAGCACGGAGGACCCGACCCGCCGCAGGTAGGAAAGGTCCAACTCCCGTCCAATGCCAAACGCGATAAGACCCAAGGCAAAATCGTTGAAGGGACCGAACTGGGCCAGGACGCCGGCTGCCAGCAGCCCGGTCACGGCCGGCCCGAGGATCATGCCCACCAGGAGATACCCGGTCACCGCGGGCAGCCGTAGCGCCGTACTAATGCGGGCACCGGCCAATCCCGCGGCCAGCATCAGCCCCAGTCCCACCAGGACTCCCATTAGCAGTCGCCCTTGGCGCCGGGGAGGTTGAACTCAGCGCCGCGAACCCGGTGTACAGGCACTGTGAACATCAGGCCTGTGCCGGGGCGACCGAAGTCAACCACCGCTTCCACTGCCCTTATGGCCTTTTCTAGAAGGTCGTCGTTGGGCAACACCGAGATCACCGTATCACTGTGGGGACGGTCCCCCTCAACCAACCTTCTTAACCCGGAGAAGAAAGGCGAGCGTGGCTGCGGTAGAGACTGCCCGGTGCCCACGCTTTCCACCACCGTGGCACCGGTGGCACCCGCCTTTTTGAGTTCGCACAGTACTTCCGGTACCTTGTGGATTTCTGTGAGGACTAAAAAGAGCGCCCAGGCCATGGCCCACCCCCCCTCGCCGGGATCCTTTCCCGATCCCGGCTGCAGGATACGGGCCAAAGACGTCAAATGGATTGCGAATGATGAAGAATGCCGGTTACTTGTACGCCCTTGCTGCCGCGGCCCTGTGGGCCGGCTGTGGCACGCTGGCCAAGTATCTCTTTAACCAGGGCCTGCAGCCGGCAGACCTGGTAGCGTTGCGGCTTTGGATCTCCTCAGGCGTCCTGGTGCTCGCTTTGGCCTGCACAAACCGCCGACAGCTCATCCTGGACCGGTCGTCGCTGGGGGCCTTGTTGGTGCTGGGATTTGCCAACACCGGCATGCAGTTTAGTTACTTCACCGCCATCAGTCACACCAACGTGGCCACTGCCGTGTTTCTCCAGTACCTGGCGCCGGTGCTGGTGGCAGTATGGGGTTCCCTTACGCGGGAAGAAACGTTTACCCGGCGCACGGCGGTGGCCCTGGCCCTGACTACCGCCGGGATCTTCCTACTTGCCACGGGCGGGTCTTACCGGCAGCTGGCCATCAGCCCGGCGGGGCTTTGCAGTGGCCTGGTGGCGGCCGGGTTCTTTGCCGCCTACACCGTGTTCAGCCGGCGGAGGCTCTCCAGCAGCCACCCGGTGACGGTGCTCACCTACGTCCTGCTGGTGAGCGCCCTGCTCTGGTCCTTGTACCGCCCACCCTGGCGCCTGGATCCGGCATGGGCAGCTACGACTCCCGCCCTGGCCGTGGGCAGCATTGGAGTGCTGGGCACCGTATTGCCCTTTTGGTTCTATCTCCGCAGCCTTGGGCTGCTCCCGGCCACCCACACCATAACCACCAGCACCACTGAGCCTTTGCTGGGGTTGGTTCTGGCCTACGCCCTCCTGGGTGAGACCATGCTGCTTGGGCAGTTGAGCGGTGGCCTCCTCATCCTGGGCGCCATCGGCATACTGGCGGGAGGGCGCCACCTGCAGCCTGGCCGGCTGGCCGTTGGGTTCCACCGGCGGACAGGTGCCTAGAGCCTTGACACGTCTCCTGCTCCCCAGCATTATCATGGGTCAAAGGTCTGAGAGGGGTTAGCCTGGTGCGTGCCATCGTCGTCGAGAACCTCAGGCGCGTGTTTCGGGTGAAGGCAAGAAAGGCCGGCTGACGACAGGCCGTAGCTTCCCTCTTTGCCCCCACTTACCGGCAGGTAGAAGCGGTCAAGGACATCAGCTTCGCCCTGGACGAGGGAGAGGCTTTGGCCCTCATTGGACCCAACGGGGCAGGCAAGTCCACCACCATCAAAATGCTCTCTGGCATCCTCCACCCTTCCGCCGGAACCGCCAGCGTCCTAGGGCGCGTACCCTGGCAGGAGCGGACTGACCTTGCCTTCTACATCGGAACCGTCTTTGGGCAAAAGTCCCAGCTCTGGTTTCACCTGGCCCCCCTGGACTCTTTTGCCTTGCCGGCCAGGATCTACGAGCTGGAATCCAGTGCCTACCGGCGCCAGCGTGATCACCTGGTGGATCTTTTCGAGATCGGAGAGTAGTTAGCCCGGTCGCCTTGTTGAGCTCGCGGACCTTCTGCTTGACGGTGATGTCCAGGCCGATGCTGGGTTCGTCCAGGAAGATCAACCGGGGCGAGTGCATGAGCGCTGCGGCGATCTCGCACCGGATGCGCTGGCCCGGTGACAGCTTGCGGACGGGAGTGTGCACTTGGCTGCCCGGGCTGAAACGGGTCAACCGGCCACTGTGGCCGGTTTTTCTGTATCACCCCGGTATACTGCGCCGGCCGCGGGAGGATTTTGGGGTAACTATGCCTAAGATGTCGTAGCGGTCCAAGGGTTCTATGCTGTTGGGCCGCTTCACCCAGCCGAGAAAGGAGGTGGTGGACCTGGGAGTGCTTAATAACGATTTTGGCAAGATGAAGTTCGTGATGAAAGACCGGATCGCTTCCATGCTCCGGGACCTCATCCTCAAGGGTGAAATCGCGCCCGGCACCAAGCTGAAGGCCGGGGACATCGCAGAAAAGATCGGTGTGAGCCGGGGCCCGGTCCGCGAGGCCATCTGGCAGCTGGTCCAAGAGGGACTGGTGGTCCACGACCCTCATCACACGCCTATGGTAGTGGAGCTATCCCCTTTAGATGCGTGGGAAATATACACCCTCCGGGCCGCGCTCGAGCAGATGGCTGTGGAGCTTATGGCCTCCACCGTTACCGATGACGACCTTGATTACCTGGCCGGGCTGATCGGAGATATGCGGGCGCTGCGCCCCGGGGACAACATGAGCCAGGCGCTTGCGCTTGACCTGGCCTTCCATGGTCATATCTGCTCCTTGTCGGGTCACGGGCGGCTTACCGACGCTTTTAGGGCCATGGACCCTGCCATTGGTGCAGTCTTTGTCGGTATCGCCGTGCTGTTCGGCAGGGGGCCGGAAACCATGGCAGAGCGGCATGAGCCCATCCTGGCGGTGCTGAGGCAGCGAAACCCTACAGAAGCCATGGCGGCCGTCCGCGAGCATTACTGGACGCGGGCCGGGGAGTTTCTGAGGGCGGGAACACGATAAGTCAACCAGCCCCCGTCCGCCCCCAAGGCCAGGCTGTCCCAGCAGAGCCCTTTTATGGCCCGGTCCTAGCCGCCGGTCAGGGGCAACATCAAGTCCACGCGGTCCTGGTCCTGCAGTATCACCCCGGAGCCGGCCCGCCGCCCGTTCACCAGCACCACCGCACCCAAGGTCGGCGGGATCCCCAGCTGCCCGAGCAGTGCCCCGAGGTCGTGGCCCGGGGCCAGCTCGATAACCTCAGACCTGGCCCCATTGGGCGAGTACCTGGCAAGGGTCAAGTGGAAGATGACCGAAACCCGGATCATGGCTTGGACCATCGCGGGAGGACCGGAAGCGGCCCCCAGAAATCCGGCTCCCAGAAGCTTTCCAGCTCTGGTCCAGGCGCGTCTGCCACCAGGTTGAAAGGCGGGATGGCCTCCTCGGCCATGAACTCGGGCAGCCGGTCGGGCCCGCAACCAGCCGCAAGGTTGAAAGCCCGCTCGTGCTTGAGGGTCTCCTTTCCCAGCTCCATGAGGTATTCAGGACCGACGCCGGTACCATGGACGGCGTTGATGAGATCGGCCATAAGCGCTGGCTTTTTGCCGATGGCCGGGGTAACAAAAAGGCACATCCCCAGGCTGTCGAACCCGGCAACCCTCACCTGGAGAGTCCGGTTGAATGCCGTATGTCCAGCTCCCCGGTGGTGGTCCATATCGGCCCGGAAGGTAACGGCGGCAGTGTGGTCGGCGCCCATGGGGGACAGGGCGTAGGTAGAGATCATGCCCTTGATCCCCCGGGGTTCATGGGCCGGGAAGCCCTGGCCCTTGACTGCCGGGATGCGGGTTATGCCCAGTACCCGGCCAGTAATGGCTGCCCCGTTGCCCAGGACTCTACCAAGCACGGTGCCTTCCCCGATCTCTTTCATGAGAGCCAAGGCACCCCGGCCGTCGCCAAAGGCCAGTCGCCCGGCTCCCATGAGCATGCCCAGAGCCACCCCGGCTTCGATGGTATCGACACCCACGTCGTTGGCCAAATGGTTGAGCTGGGCGATGGTATCCAAGTCGGCGATGCCCAGGTTCGGACCCAGCATGGCGATGGTCTCGTATTCCAGGGGGGCTACTACTGGCTTGCCGTCGGCATCTGGAAAGACGTTGGAGCACTTCACAACGCACCCGGGCATGCAACGGTGACCCGACTTGCCCTGCCCTCCCCGGGAGGCGATCAGGTCCCGGAGCACCTCGCCACTGACGGCTGCGGCTTGCTCAAAGCTGCCGGCAGTGAAGTTGCGGGTAGGGAGTCCACCGAGGGCGTTGATGGGCCCCAGCGATCCCGCCGTGCCGTAGGTGGGATAGGCATGGGCCGTCTGAGGGGTATCCCTGATCATGCCGAGGAATTCTGCGATGGCAGCCCGCAAAGCGGCTGGATCGGCAGTCCTCGGTCTTGGCGCACGATGAGGTCCGACCACTACTGCCTTGAGGCCCTTGGCCCCCATTACGGCACCCAGGCCACCCCGGCCGCAGGCGCGGCCCGGCACTCCATCGGTGTCCGTTATGAAGATCCCGGCCCCGGCCATAAGGAACTCCCCGGCCGGGCCGATGACCGCCACGGCCGCATTGTCGCCGAATTCCGCCTTGAGAATCCTAGTAGCCGCATACACTCCCCGGCCACTGAGCCCCGGCACCGGCACCAGGCGATTTTCCGAAGGACTACAGTGAAGAACGTAGGGGCCCCCATGGACAGCCCGGCCTTCAATGATGATGGCGCGCATTCCCGCCGCTGCCATCTGGTATCCCAGCACGCCTCCAGCGTTGGACTCCTTAATGCCCTGGGTAAGAGGGCTTTTCGCTCCGGCCGATAGTCGTTCAGCGCACGGCACCCCCGACCTGGCCAGCGGCCCTACGGCCAGAACCAACCGGTTGTACGCTCCCAGGGGCTCACACTGGGGCGGCACCTCTGAGCACAGCACCTTTGCGACCAGCGCCCGGCCCCCCACCAGCTCCCAACCGTCTGGCAAGGGCTCGCAGGTAATCTTCTGGGTTGTCATATCGACTCGGAGTACGTGCATGGCTCTGCCTCCCAACCTTGAAACCAGGGCTATTCCTGCATCTGCAAAAACTCGCGGGCGCGGGAACCGTAGTGTTCACTGATGAGCTGGACTGCCCTGCCGGCGTCGCGTTCCTTCAGCGCATCCAGTATGGGCCGGTGCCGGGCGCCGGTGCTGGCCAGGCTCCAATTGAGAAGAGTGGCCGCACTAAGAAACACGGATCCATTGGCCGCGTCCATGGCCCGGAAGGTCTCGATCAACCGCCCGTGTCCCGACAAGGCGCAGATGCGGCCGTGAAATTCCAAGTCCAGCTCGAGAGCTTTTCTCACACTGTCGCCCGCGCGCAGCATTTCCATGTCCACAACTACCTCCTCCAGGTAGTCGATGTCTGGCTGGGTCACATTGCTGACCGCCAGTTGCACCGCCAGTGCTTCCAACCCTCCGCGCAGGGTGTAGATCTCCCAGGCATCCCGGGGCGAGAGGTCCACGACCAGGGGCGTATGGTGGGGATCATGGGTTACCAGGCCTTCCTGCACCAGTTGCCAGATGGCCTCGCGGACCGGGCCACGGCTCACGCCCAGTCTTTCGGCGATCTCGCCTGCCTTGATCATGGAACCAGGCTTGAGCTCTCCTTTGAGGATCCACTCTCGCAACTGAGCAGCAATCCGGGCCTTGAGGGTGGTCCTCAAAGTTACGTCAGCCTCCAGTCCCATGGCCACCGGACCTCCTCCCCCGGGAAATCACGCCATGGCCCCGACGGCCAACAGCGGCTCGCCCGGGCTACTGGCCAGCGAAGTGGCAAGAAACAACACGGGGCCGGTATCCGGGCTGACCAGCTCGGCTACGGTGTTCCCGAACAGATCCCGCATTTCTCCCACTTTCTGCCCGGCCTCTATCTCCTGGCCGACAGCAACCAGCGGGTAGAATAGGGCCCGGTGCTCGGACCTCATCCATATGAACTTGCGCAGGGGAGCCTGGGTGGCCTCGGGTTTGGGATCATCGGTCAGCCCAAGGTGGGCCAGTACCCGGCGACAGCCACGGTACAAAAGCCCGGCCGATTCCGCGTCCAGGATCCCTTGTCCGCCGGCCTCCGCCAGAATGGAGGGTTTGCCCATGCGCGTGGCCACATCCAGGGTGTTGCCCTTGGAGGCGCCCTCCACCAGGAGGTCCAGGCCAAAGACCCGGGCCATTTCCACCGACTTGGCATCCAGGCTGCTGTCACCGGTCCTGGCATAGATCATGAACGGGATGAGGGCTTCGACCATGTCACCTCCATGGAGGTCTACGAAATAATCACATGCACCTATAACGTGGGACACCAGCGTGGCGGCCAGGACCTCGCTGGCGGTCCCTGCCGTGCTGCCCGGGAAGACCCGGTTGAGGTTCTTGCCGTCCAGGGGGTTTACATAAATCCCGCGGCCAAAAAAGGCGGGTACGTTCACGCACGGCACCAAGATCAGCCGGCCCCGCAGCCGGGTGGGGTCGATGTCCCGGGCCAGGGCCAAGACCGTATCGATGCCCGCGTACTCGGCCCCGTGGATGCCGGCAATAACGGCTACGGTGGGCCCCTCTCCCGCGCTGCCGTTTAGAAGAATCACCGGTAGCTCCTGTTTTGTCCCTGGGAGAGGCACCGGGATAACCCCATCCGCCCTAGTACCCGGCTCAGCCTGCGCCGACCCTATTGCCCATATGCCCATGAGAATTCTCCTTCCGGTGCTGGTTTCTAGTGGAATTTCAGTTTGGCGAATTCGTCGAGCAAGTCAACGATGAACTGGACTACGGTATCAATGAGCCGTCGGCCCAGTTCCTCCGAGGCGGCCGTCGGAGGGATGCTCGTGTCGCCGTGAGGAGTAAGCCCGGGCTCGGGCATGTTTCCGGTGGGTGAGTAGTCGGCGGTGGTGAGCCGGACATGCACCGGCACACCCCTAAACAGCACGGCGTGGGGACTGGCCAGCGTCAGGGTGTCGACATCGACGTCGCTGACCTCGGGCATCCGGGCTTGCTCCATGGTCACCGTGCCCGGGTGGGTGGAAAGCACCATGGAGGTCTCGATCCAGTCCCCGTGACCGGCTGGGCTGGATTCGGGTGTCAGGGTGCCCAGGACATCCCACCAGAGTACGGTGGCCGCCACGATGCCCCGGCGCCGGAGCCGGTAGCACACTTGGTCCAGTGCGGGCATGTTCCCACCGTGGGCATTAACAAAGAGGATGTGGGTGGCACCGTGGTGGATGAGAGACGACAGGCTCTCCATGATGTAAGCTTCCAGGGTGGACAGGCTCACCGACAGGCTGCCCGGGAAATCAGTGTGGTAGTGGGCGTAGCCAATGGGAATGGTCGGTGTCACCAGGCACTTGGTGCGCCGGGCGACCTGGTGAGCGATGGTCTCTGCCACCATGAAGTCGGTTCCTACTGGAAGGTGCGGTCCGTGCTGCTCGGTACTGCCAATGGGGACCACTACCACACGGCCCTCGGCCAGCGCCTGTTTGGCCTGGGGCCAGGAAAGGTGCGCGAGAATGGAGCTGTTCAACGTCTATTCCTCCCAATCTTGGATGCCGGTTGTCGGCGACTGCTAGTTCCGGAGCTTGGGGTCCAGGGCATCGCGCAGGCCGTCACCTAGCAGGTTGAAGCCCAGCACGGCCAGCATGATGGCAATCCCCGGGAGGGTGGAGATGTGGGGAGCAACCCGCAGGAAATCCCTCCCGGACGAAACCATGAGCCCCCACGACGGCGTTGGTGGCTGGACCCCGAGTCCCAGGAAACTGAGGGCTGCCTCCACCAGGATGGCGCGGGCCATGAACAGAGTGCCGAAGGTGATGAGGGAACCTGCGAAGTTCGGCAGCAGGTGCCTTACCATGATGGCAGAAGACCTAGCACCCACGGCCCGGGCTGCCTCGATGAACTCCCGGTTCCTAAGCGCTATCACCTCGGCCCGTACCAGCCGGACGAAACTGGGTGCTCCCCACAGCCCCACCGCTATGGTGGTACTCAGGACACTGGGCCCGAGGGCGGTGACGATCAGCAGGGCCAGTAACAGGTAGGGGAAGGCGAGTACGATGTCGTTGAGTCGCATGATCACGTCGTCGACAATCCCGGCGGCCACCCCGGACACCATCCCCAGCACCAGGCCAATGGAGGCAGCTACGGCAAAAGAGAGCACCCCCACCAGCAACGCGGATCGCCCGCCAAACAGGAGCCGGCTCAGGATGTCCCGACCGAATTCATCTGCTCCCAGCACAAAGTGCTGACCCGGGAGACTCCGCTTGAGCGGAAGGTTCTGGTCCAAGGGGTCGTGGGGAGCAAGCACCGGAGCGAACACCGCCGCCAGGGAGATGGCCAGTACCAGTATGAAACCCACCACCGCCAGTTGGTTACGGGCAAACCTCTGGACGAGCTGCTGGATGCCGGTACGATGCACACTCTCACTTGCTCCCAGCCCTCTGGTCTTACTGCTCAACCTCATCACCCCCTTCTAGGAAAGCCCGCTACTTGTACGTCACACGCGGGTCAACTACCGCGTAAGAAAGATCGACAATGAGGTTGACTAGCACAAAAGACAGGGCAAAGACCAGCACCGTGCCCTGGAGCAGGACGAAATCGCGGTTGAAAATGGACCGCACCATCAAACGGCCCATGCCGGGCCACCCGAACACGTTCTCAGTAAGCACAGCTCCACCCATGAGCTGCCCGATCTGAAGGCCCATCACGGTAAGGACCGGGAGCATGGCGTTACGAAGAGCATGCTTGTAGATGACGACCCGTTCGGCCAGACCCTTGGCACGGGCGGTGCGCACGTAATCCTCGCCGAGTATCTCCAGGACGCTGGAGCGCACCATCCTGGAGATGATGGCTATCGAGGGCAAGCCCAGCGTGATGCTGGGTAACACCAGGTGCTTCCATGTGCCGTGTCCGCCCACGGGAAAGAGCGGGTACCTGAGGCTAAAGATGATGATCAGGAAAAGCCCAATCCAGAAAACGGGCATGGACAGCCCCAGCAGTGAGATGAGCCTGGCCAGGTTGTCGAAGATCGAATACTTCCTCACCGCAGAGATCACTCCCGACGGCACTCCCACCAATAGCGACACCATGAAGGCCCAAAACGACAGCTTCAGGGTAAACGGGAACGCGTCGGCCACTTCCCTTATCACCGGGCGCCGTTCCCTCACCGATCGCCCCAGGTCGCCCCGGACCAGCCCGGCCAGGTAGTTGACGTATCTCACCATGAGAGGCTTATCCAGCCCAAGCGTGGTCCTAAGCTCCCTTACCGCCTCCTCGGTGGCAAACTCCCCCAGCATCAGGGCGGCCGGGTCTCCGGGGACAACTTCGAGGGTGAACATCACGACCAGGACCACGCCCAGTATCACGGGTATCGACATGACAAGACGCCTGATCATGTAGTTCAGCAAACTGCCACCCCTCCTAACGGCGATTCCGGATAACCCGGCCAGTCCTCATGCCCAGATGGCACGCATCAGCATGCCTCTAATCGATCCATACACCCTTGAGGATGAGGTTGTACTCCACCGGGTGCAGGACAAATCCCTTGATCTTGTTGATAGTGATGACTGTCTCAAGGGTATTGGACAGCGGGATCATGGGAACGTCCTTCACGAGTACCTCCTGGGCCTGCCGGTATAGCCGGAGCCGCTCTGACAGGACCAGGGTAGCACGGCCCGCCTCGATCAGCCTATCGAAATCCGAGTTTGCATACTGGAACCTGTTCCACCCCTTGGGCGGCGTCTCCTGGGAGTGGAACAACCCAAAAAGGCTATAGTCTGCATCGGCGTTAACCGTCAGCCAGCCCGACACCACCAGGTGCTGTGGCATGTGTGCCGACCGCATGATCTCAAAGGCGGCCGCCCACTCCAGCCAATCGATCTTGACCTCGATCCCGGCCCGGCGTAGGTAATGCTGTACGGCTTCCATGATCTCTGCGTCCTTGAGGAAGCGGCCCCGGTACCCGAGCATGGTCAAGGTCAACCGTTTTCCATCCTTGGTGAGGTAGCCCTCAGAGTCCTTGGTGGTCCAACCGGCCTGGGCCAAAAGCGACTGGGCCAGCGCGGGATCATACTTGAGGCTTGTCTCCAGGTCCATGTCATGGAACCCGAACACGCCGGGCGACATGAAGCCTTGCGCGGGCACGGCCCCGCCTTCCAGGACATGCTCTACTATCTCTGGTATGTTGATGGCATGGGCTACTGCCCGCCGGACCACCGGGTCATTGACGGGTTCCAGCGAACAGTTGAACCCCAGGTAGTAGATTCTGAGGCCCAACTCCTGGTGGACTACGAAGCGCGGGTCATTGCTCAGGGAGGCGATGGCCGAGGGGGCTGGCTGCAGGACCATCTGCACCTCGCCCCTCTCCAGGGCCATCATGCGGGCGCTCTCCTCGGGAATAACCCGGAATACGACCCGGTCCAGGTACGGCTTGTCACCCCAGTACTCATCGTTGCGCTCTAAGACGATCCGGTCGTTGGTTCTCCACTCTACGAACTTAAAAGGCCCGGTCCCGACCGGGTTCCGACCGTAGTCATTGCCGTACTTGGCGATGGAAGCCGGGCTAAGTACTCCCCAGTAAGGCATGGCCAGGGCGTACAGGGTCGGTCCGTAGGGCTCCTTCATGGAAATATCGATGGTGTGGGCGTCAACGACCACAGCCTGGTCTACCGGTCCGACCAGGCCCGCCCACCGGGCCCGGGGGGTGCCGTAAATGGCAAAGTCGAAGTTGAACTTGACCGCTTCAGCGTTAAAGGGTGTGCCGTCGTGAAAGGTGACGCCTCTCTTGAGGTAGAACCGCACGGTAGTATCGGTGATGAACTCCCACCGCTCGGCGAGCACCGGTTCCAGCTCCATGTCCTCATTGAGGCGGAGGAGGGGCTCAGCTATGTTGGTGAACAGCCACATTCCCGGCGCAGTGGTATCAAGATTGGAAACTAGCGAAATGGAGTCAGTGGGCCTGGCTATGGTTAGAGTGCCCCCGGTTTTGGGGCCGGCCGGCACCGGAGGCACCGGGGCTGGGGAAGGCGCGGGTGGCGCAGGTGCTGGTTCCTGTCTGGCACATCCTCCCACCGAAGCTACCATCGCAATGAGCAGAAGCGTAATCACCCAAGGCCGCAAGGTTTTCATCCTCCTTGTTCGTGGTCTACGGGGCTCTGGTGCACACAAGCCGAGTCATGTCAATTGGCCAACCTCTTTGCTCCGAAACTCAGGACGACGGGAAATCCCCGGGCATTGTCCAGCGGCATCCCCCCCTGACATCAGGTAAAGGGCTCTGCAAACTGTTGACAGTTTTTAATTTACTACGTTGACAGCAGGAATCCTCCTTGACGCGGAATATTTAACCTTGGGAGCGATTAACTGGTTGGCCAACCAGGAGTTCGCTCTAGAAACACCACATGCCGTTGACTGGAGGGAAACACGGTGACTATGATAGTTGACCCGGCAAAGGTACAGTCACAGCAGGTCCTGGGAGACGGAGCAGTAGGTCTGGTTTACAGGACCATCTTGGGGCCGGCACCCGGCAGGAGGCTCACCTCCAACCTGGTGGAGGTAAGCCCGGGCGGCATCACCCGCAAGCACCGTCACCAGTGGGAGCAGGTCAATTACATCCTGTCTGGCGACGGTGTCCTGGTAACCGGCGAGGGATCCAGAAGCCGGGTGGCCGGTGGCATGATCGCTCACATACCGGGCGGAGAAATGCACTGGTTTGAGAACACGGGTCAGGTACCCCTGGTGATCCTGGGCGTCCTCGGTCCTGATGCCCAGTGAACCGGGAACAGGCCGGAGCCGGGCTGTCTTTGGCCGGCGGACAGGGTCTGGTGTGACCTGCCCGGGCATCGAGGTGTTCTCATTAGGGTGCGGCCAACTGGATCATCCTGGCTGCCCAGTTGGGAGGGAGGATGCACGCGGCTGAGCGGTGCTCCGCTACTAGAAGCAGCCGGGTCCAGACTGCATTGAAGATAACCAGAGTGTGCCATGACTTCCCCGCAAGGTAAGCGCCGGGGCGGGGAGGGTAGTTCAGGCTGGCAACGTCACCTCCTATTCAGGAGCTGGGTTAGTCGGTACAGTGCATAAGCCGCAGCCGCCAGCATGAGAACCACCAAGAGCAAGACCAGGCCGGTTAAGTTGAACAAAGCGGTCCAGGGGCTTTTCCCAAAGAACGCCTTGATGGCGGGGAGTCGCCTTGGATACCCGGGATAGAGGTCGCCCGGTCAGTGGCCAGCCTGCCATTCCCACGCTAGCCAGGTACAGTGGTCCACCCCGACCAGCCTCGTAGGCCCGCGCCAACATGCCACGCATCTCCCGCCGGGCTCACGTTAACACCGGCGCATGGGTTTCGTGTGCCGCCGCGCCATCGGGGATTGCCAGGGCTAGGGTGGTTAAAGCCCCTCTCAAAGCCAGTTCCGCCCCCGGGCACCAGCCGGGGCTCCGGCGAAAACGGGGGTTATGTAGATGCTTTCGCACACCATTGCTGGGAGGCCGGGCCGACCCTGAAAGAAGTGGGGCCCGGGGGTGCGGGGGGCCGTCGAGA
>JBFLYN010000012.1:0-69109 GCA_040756655.1 Bacillota bacterium | reverse complement strand
GGGAGAGTAGGACACCGCCGGAATACCTTTCCAAGCCCGCCTCTTTGGCGGGCTTTGCTGTTCCTACGCTTCTACCTGCTCTTCCAGTAATTACGCCGGAACCTCTTCTCCACAACCCCGTCTAACCTGGAGTAGGCAAAACAGCAGCATATGCTGCGTATTGGAGGAGAGAGCAATGAGGAAGAGCAGATGGACCAGCCTGGCACTCACCATTGCCCTGGTTTTCTCGCTGGCAGCAGCAGTGCCGGCAGCGGCAGCCCCGGCCAGGTCGACCATAGTGGTGGAAGGGCAAGAACTGCACTCCAGGCACCGTCCCATGGTAGTGGGCGGTCACACGCTGGTGCCGTTCCGGGCCACCTTCGCCGCACTGGGTGCCCGGGTCAGCTGGGATGGTGCCGGCCGAAGCGCGGTGGCAGTCATGCCCGGCGGCAGCACCATCAGGTTCCCCATGGACCAAGCCCAGGCGACGGTGGATGGTCGGGTAGTCCAGTTGCCCATTTCTAGCCGGCTTTCACAGGGCACCAGCTACGTCCCAACGGCATTTCTCTCTGACGTCCTGGGACTGCAGGTGCGCTGGGATGTAGAAAGACTCATCATCGAGACGCCCCCAAAAAGCCGGTTTGAGTACGGGATAATAGTGGATTTGCCCAATGGCCGCGTGGGGCTGACCGTGAAGAACATCTCCAACCAGAGGGCGCAGGTCACGTTCAACTCGTCCCAGACCCACGACTTCATCATCAGGCAAGGCAGCAACAAGGTATGGCAGGCATCTGATGGGCAGGCTTATCTCATGCTCATCATGAACGAGACCTTCAACCCCGGGCAGGCGCGGACCTACTGGACCGGACTGCCCCAGCTGGCAGCCGGCAGCTACGTTGTCGAAGCCTATTTCCCGGGTAGCCAGGCAGCTGTGGCCAGGACGACCCTAAACATCCCGGCGCCCACGCCGTCGCGGCTTACCTATGGGCTCCTCCACGATGCCAACAACCAGAGACTCGGGCTCATGGTCTACAACGGCACGGGGAAAGACGTCACCCTGACCTTCCCCACTTCCAAGACGCACGACTTCGTCCTAAGGAAAAATGGCGTGAAGGTATGGCAGGCGTCCGACGACCAGGTTTACCTGCAGGTGGTACAGCAGCGCCAGCTGAGGGCCGGCGAGCACGTGGTATACTGGACCGATCTTCCTGACCTGCCCGGCGGCACCTACGCGGCCGAAGCCTACTTCGCCGGCAACGGCGCTGAGCGCCGGGTGGCATCTTCCGACATCACCATAGTGCGGCGGGACCCGCTTCGTTACAACATCTCGTTCCAGGCCCGGAGCATGCTGGGCAATGGGCCCCGTTTGACCCTGGAGATCCGGAACCCGGTCGAAGACCTGACCATGCCCGCCCAGTTCGGCTACAGGATCGTGGTGAAGAAGGCCACCGGACCCGATGCCGGGCAGGTAATGCCGGGCGTGGGATTCGGCCAGTCCCTGGGTACCTTCGCCGGCGGGGCCACCAGGTATCACTACGTGACGCTGCACAACCTTCCGACAGGCACTTACCTGGCCGAGGTCCAGTCCAACATCGAAGGCAGCTATCGCACCGTGGCCGCCACGTACTTTGTGATGCCATAGGTGAAAGGACCGCAGCGCCCGGCGTAAGCCGGGCGTTGTCTTTTCGTAGAGGTCTTTGCCACCCCGGCGTTGAATAGCACTCTTGTGCCAGACAGAACACCCAGCTATGGACATACGTGCCTGCTTGGATGCAATCCCTAAAAGGAGAACGGTGAAGCCAATGACCGATGACCTGATCATCCAAAACGCTCGCATCCACACCATGGACCCTGAGTACCCCATAGCCGACAGCCTGGCGGTGCGTGACGGCAAAATCGCGGCAGTTGGCAAATTCAAGGATGTGGCGGGGCTCTCCGGCCAGGGCACTTTCGTATTGGACGCTAAAGGCTGGACCATCATGCCGGGGCTCATAGACGCTCACACCCATTTTGCGTCCCATTCGTTCAGGCAGATCGAGGTGGACCTCGACGGTATCCCCACGCTGGAGGAAGCCCTGGAAAAGGTGCGGGTGCATGCCCAGAAGCTTGCGCCGGGCTCGTGGGTGAGAGGTGGCGGCTTCAACAAGAACGTCTGGGGCAAGGGTGACTTTCCCACCCGGCATGACCTGGACCGGGTGGTCGCCGACCGGCCGGTGTTTTTGCGCTCTAAGTGCGGGCACTCCATGTGGTGCAACACCCGTGCGCTGGAACTGGCCGGGGTGGAACGGGACACTGTTTGCCCACCCGGCGGGGGCATGGAATGGGATGAATCTGGCTTTCCCACGGGCATTTTCAAAGAGACCGCCCAGGCCCTGATCTGGCGAGTGGTCCCTGAGCCTGAACCCGCGGAATACGACCGGGCCATCTTGGCCGGAATCGCTTCATCCAATGCGCTGGGGCTTACCGGCATTCATACCATGGAAGGCCCCCCCACCCTGGGGGCACTACAGCGCTTAGGAAGTCGCGACATGCGCTTTACTGCCACCATTCCTCACAAGCTCCTGGATACTGCTATAGAACTGGGGATACGTTCGGGCTTTGGCAATGAGTGGCTCCGCGTGGGCCAGCTAAAGATGTTCGCCGATGGTGCGTTGGGCGTGCAGACGGCCCGCATGTTCGAGCCATACGAGAACAACCCCGGTTCTTACGGCATTTCCACCATTACCGTGGACGAGCTGCGCGAGGATGTTGCCCGGGCGGCCCGGGCCGGCATCGCCGTGGCCATCCATGCCATTGGAGACCGGGCCAACCGCGAAGTGCTGGACGCCCTGGAAGCGGTGAAGGACGAGGCGGCCAAGCGGGGCCTGAGGCAGCGCATCGAGCATGCCCAGCTGCTGACTCCCCAGGACCTGCCGCGGTTCGCCGAGCTCAACGTCATCGCGTCCATGCAGCCTTTCCATGCCGTCTCGGACCGCTGGATCGCCGACAGGCACTGGGGCACCCGGGCGCGTTGGGCCTACGCGTTCAAGAGCCTCTGGGACCACCGGGCGGTGCTGGCTTTCGGTTCCGATGCTCCCGTGGAGAACATCGACCCCATCAAGGGCATCGCCGCTGCCGTCACCAGGCAGCACCCGGACGACCGGGAAAGCCCACCCTGGTATCCAGAAGAGCGGATCACCGTCTACCAGGCCGTCTGGGGATATACCATGGGAGCAGCGCTGGCATCGGGCGAGGAGCACCTCAAAGGGTCGCTTACCCCGGGCAAATTTGCCGACCTGGTCGTAATGGACCAGGACATCTTCGCGGTGGATCCAGCACGCTTGACGGCCACCAAGATACTCGGGACTATGGTAGGGGGACGCTGGGTATACCGTCATGCCGCGTTTGACACCGGCGCATAACCCGGAGCGGGCCGGAGAAAATAGTCTGGGCTTGGCTTCCAGCAGGAAAAGACGAGTGCCTGGCGAATGAATGACGTTTGGTGCCTATTGCGCTATGGGCTTTACGGTAGTAGAACCGGTCTGGCGCACCTGGGCCCTTTTGGGCTTTTTTCATTATGGCTGAGGGGGAAACTTCCATGAAACGCTTTCCTGTGGACCGGCTGCGTAACCTGGTCCTGATCTCTCACGGCGGTGCAGGTAAAACCTCACTGGCCGAGGCTATGTTGTACAACTCCGGAACCGTCGACCGCCTGGGCCGGGTGGACGATGGCAACGCCACCATGGACTATGACCCCGAAGAGATCCGGCGGCAGGTCAGTATCGCCACCGGGGTGGCGCCGGCGGTGTGGCGGGACCACAAGGTAAACATACTGGACGCCCCCGGTTACTTCGACTTCGTGGGCGAGGTCCGGGCGGCCTTGCGGGTGGCAGATAGTGCCCTGGTCTTGGTGGATGCCGTGGCCGGGGTGGAAGTCGGTACCGACCTGGTCTGGTCATATGCCGCCGACCACGCCATCCCGAGGATGCTGGTGGTCAACAAGATGGATAGAGATAACGCCAACTTCAGCAAGGTCCTGGACACGCTCAGGGCGTCTTTTGGCAAATCCGTCATACCCATCCAGGTGCCCATCGGTGCCGAGGCCTCCTTCAACGGAGTGGTGGACCTGGTGGAGATGAAGGCCTACCGGGGCACCGGCGCAGAAGCCGGTGATGCGGGTGATGTAGCTGCGGGTGATTACCGGGAGGCTTTGGTTGAAGCCGCCGCCGAGAACGACGACGAGCTGCTCATGAAGTACCTCGACGGCGAAGAACTCACTACTGAGGAGATCTGGCACGGGCTACGGCAAGGAGTGCTCAACCAGAAAGTCTTTCCCGTGCTGTGCGCGTCAGCCACCAAGAACCTGGGCATCCAGCCCCTTTTGGAGTGTGTGGTCAAGCTATTGGCTTCTCCCGCAGACATCGAGGAGGTCAAGGGGAGCGACCCCAGGAACAACCAGCAGACGGTGAGGAAACACAGTGAGACCGAGCCCTTCTCGGCGCTGGTGTTCAAGACCATGGCCGACCCCTACGTGGGCAAGCTAACGTTGTTCCGGGTGTACTCCGGGATCCTCAAGTCCGACTCCCATGTGTACAATGCCAGCAAGGGCAGATCCGAACGGGTGGGCCAGCTGTTTGTGATCAAAGGCAAGCAACAAGAACCCATACCGGAAGCCAGGGCCGGTGACATTGTTTCGGTGGCCAAGCTCCAGGAGACCAGCACCGGCGACACCCTGTGTGACGAGGCCAATCCAGTGGTGTTTGCTCCCATCAGCTTCCCTAAGCCCGTTTTTTCCGTGGCTGTGGAGCCCAAAGCCAAAGGAGACGAAGACAAGATCTCCTCTGGCCTGTCGCGCATGGCAGAGGAAGATCCCACCATTAAGGTCGAGCGCAACGCCCAGACCTACCAGACCATACTGTCGGGCATGGGCGAACTGCACCTGGAGATCATCACCGACCGCCTGAAGAGGAAGTTCGGTGTGGACGTGGTCCTGGACACCCCGCGGGTCCCCTACAAGGAGACCATCCGGGGGTCTGCGCGGGTAGAAGGCAGGCACAAAAAGCAAACCGGCGGCCGGGGCCAGTTTGGTCATGTGTGGCTGGAAGTGGAGTCGCTTCCCGGCGGAGAATTCGAATTCGTGGACAAGATCTTTGGCGGAGCCGTACCCCGGCAGTATATCCCGGCGGTGGAAAAAGGTGTGCGCGAAGCCATGATCGAGGGTGTGCTGGCAGGCTACCCGGTGACTGATGTCCGGGTAACTCTCTATGACGGCTCCTACCACACGGTGGACTCATCGGAAATGGCCTTCAAGATCGCTGCCGGCATGGCCTTTAAGAAAGGGTGCCTGGATGCTAGGCCCGTGCTTTTGGAGCCCATTTGCCGGGTTGAGATCATGGTGCCTGATCAGTTCATGGGCGATGTCATGGGTGACCTCAACAAAAAGCGTGGTCGCATCCTGGGCATGGAGCCGCACGGCAATACGCAGGTGATCCGGGCCCTGGTTCCCCAGGCCGAGATGATGCGCTATGCCATCGACCTTAGGTCCATAACGCAGGGTCGCGGCCTATACACCATGGAGTTTTCTAGCTACGAGGAAGTGCCGGCTCACGTGGCCGAGGCCGTGATCCAGCAGGCCAAGAAAGCCAAGGAGTAGGCCGGATCGGGTTACCAGAAGCAAACAGCCGCTCTGGAAAGAGGGGCTGTTTGTTTTCGCCGCTACCTCCAGAACCGCTCGATGAGGATGTTGTGGTAGTAGAAGCCAACGATCTCTTCGGCTGATCTCCCGCGCTGGGCCATGACCCAAGCACCCCATTGTGACATGCCCACGCCGTGCCCGAACCCCCGGCCGCGCATGGTCACGGTGTTCCCGTCGTGGCGGATGTCGTCGATCAGCGTTGAGCGCATGAGACTGCTGCCAATGGCCAGCCTGAAGTCAGGAGCGGGTACTTCACGGCCGTTGATGACCAGCGTGGTCAGCCGGCCCGAGGGACCCTTCTTGCCCTCCCGGATGGATTCTAGGGCGCCACCGGGTACGCCCAGTTTTGCAGCGGCCTGCATGATCTGGGCGGCGGTGAATTCCCGGGACCACCGGATGTCGTCGGTCTCCTCCAGGTCACTTATGGATCTGATGTAAGGGGTAGGTTCACCGGTGAAGCCGAGGCCTTCCTCGGCGGTGGCGGTGCGTCCGCCAGAACTGGCATGAAACCAGGCCAGTATGGGTCGTCCCTGGTGAGTGATGATCTCCCCACGCGTGGCCTGGACCGCACCTCTTACGTTATCGTTGATGCGCCCGGCGTCGTAGGCTTGAAACTCCTCCGGATCCGTGCTGGCGTCGGCGTTCCGGTGGGCCACACCCCCGGCTTCCAGCTTGCGCATGGTGAAAGTCCGGGCGATGATGGCCTGGGCGGCCAAGGCCTGCCGGGGCCAGTTTGGATCCATTTCCGCAGCCACTACGCCCATCAGGTACTCCTCCATGGGCATGTGGCGGATCTCGCCGGTATCGTGGAAGAACACCCGAAGCGTTGGCTCCGGGATGGGATCCCGGTCCACCACCCTTGGCACTCCTGGCCTGAGCAGCGCTCCCGGCCGGGCCAGGGTGATGGCTGCCAGCACTACTACCACGGCGGCGGCAATGGCCCAGTAGCGGCGGTCGTTTTTGAGCTTCTCCCACAGTCTGTGCATTTGATCCATAGGGCGGCTCCCCTCAATGTGCAGAATCACTCCATCCCTAGTGTCCCACGCGTCTGCCGGGCTAAAACCAGCCCGGCGAAAGCGGAAAGAGAGCTTGTGGTATAATGTTCCTCGAACGGGGTTTTGGGGAGGGTGTAGAACATGGACAAGCACAGGTCCGCCGATGTAGTCATCACCGGCGCTGGGCCCGCCGGCCTCACGGCAGCCCTGTACTGCGGGCGCGCCGGGCTGGTCACGGTAATCGTGGAAAGGGTCGGCCCCGGTGGGCAGGCCGCTACCACGGCTCACATCGAGAACTACCCGGGGTTTCCAGGGGGAGTGATGGGGCCGGAACTTGCCCAGCGCATGGAGGAGCAGGTACGCGCATTTGGTGCCGAAACCGTGCTGGCCGACGTGCAACGGGTGGAAAGTGGCGACGGGTTCGACGTCCATACCAGCGAAGGGACTCTATCGGCGCGCGCGCTCATCGTGGCCAGCGGGGCACGAGAAAGACCGCTCGGCGTGCCCGGCGAAGCCGAGTTCAGGGGACGTGGAGTCTCATACTGCGCCACCTGCGACGGGGCCTTCTACCGTAACCGGCATGTGGTAGTGGTGGGCGGTGGTGATTCGGCCGTGGAAGAAGCGTTGTTTCTCACCCGGTTTGCCTCCAAGGTTACACTAGTGCACCGCCGGGACTCCTTAAGGGCAGCCAAGGCGCTCCAGGACCGGGCGTTTGCCAGCGCCAAGATGGCCTTTGTCTGCAATTCGATGGTCACCACCGTCCTGGGCCGCGAGAAGGTAGAGGCGGTGGGCCTCAGGAACTTGAAGACAGGCCAGGAGATGGAATACGCGGCTGACGGCGTGTTTGTGTACATAGGACAAGTCCCCAACAGTGAGTTCATCAGGCATTTGGTCAATACCGACGCGGCCGGGTACATCCTGACGGGCGAGGACATGAGCACATCATTGCCCGGCGTATTTGCCGCCGGGGATGTAAGGGCCAAGTATCTTAGGCAGGTGGCTACGGCCGTTGGTGACGGCGCCGTGGCCGGTGTGGCCGTTGAGCGCTACCTGGCGGGACATCCATGAGCGGTGCTGTAGTGCGCTTGACCCCGGGGCAGCACACCCGCATCCGGTCCGGGCACCCCTGGGTATACAGGAACGAGATCGCCAGTGTGGAAGGAGCCGCGGACGGCGGCACCGTTGACGTCCTGGATCATGCAGGCCGCTACCTGGGTTCGGGTTATTACAACAGCGCCTCGGTGATCACCGTGCGCCTGCTCACGCGCCAGCCAGAGATCATAGATGCGGGATTCTTCGCCCGGCGCCTACAGCGGGCACTGGAGCACCGCCGGCGGCTCATGGGCCATGCCTCCTCGTACCGGTTGGTCCACTCCGAGGGGGATTTCTTGCCCGGGCTCATTGTGGACAAGTTTGGCGATATCCTGGTGATCCAGACCCTGACCTTAGGCATAGACCGGTGGAAGGATGCCATCTACTCGGCCCTGCAGGAGCTGGTGTCCCCGGTCGGCATCTATGAGCGTAACGATGCGCCCGTAAGACAGCTGGAGGGCATGCCCGAGCGGGCAGGTTTTCTCGGAGAGCCCTTCGACCCGCTGGTGGAGATTGTTGAGCATGGGATGAAACTGGTGGTGGATATCCAGCGGGGGCAAAAGACCGGCCATTTCCTGGACCAGGCCGCCAACCGGCTGGCCGTGGCCGGCTACTGCCGGGGAGCCCGGGTGCTGGACTGTTTTTGCCACACTGGTGGTTTTGCCATCCAGGCCGCCCGGGGAGGCGCCCGGGAGGTCACCGGCATCGATCTGGCGGAACCGGCCCTGGACGTGGCCCGGGCCAATGCTATGGCCAATGGAGTGGCCAGAACCTGTTCCTTCCAGCCGGGCAACGTCTTTGATAAGTTGAGGTCTTTGGAGAAGCAGAAGGTCAGCTACGATGTGGTAATCCTCGATCCCCCCGCATTCGCCCGCTCCCGGAGCGCGCTCCCGGGCGCACTGCGGGGATACAAGGAGATTAACTTGAGGGGCATGAAACTGGTGCCATCTGGTGGGATCCTGGTCAGCTGCTCTTGCTCGTATCCCTTGGACGAGGAAACTTTCATCAAGCTCTTGGTGGACGCGGCCACTGACGCTGGACGTCAGCTCAGGCTCCTGGAAAGGCGTAGCCCGCCGCCCGATCATCCAGTCTTGCCCGCCGTGCCTGAGTCCTCATACCTTAAGTGTCTCATCATGGAGGTCCTTTAGGGTATTGCGAGCTGGTTGGGGGGCTGGTATAATATACCCGGAAGGTCAAAGTTAGTCAAAGTTCAAGACCGAAGGTGGGCACCTTGAGCAGAAACCTCTCTGACTACATTGAACAGTATATTAAGGATCTCTTGGACCAGGCCGGGGATGGCACCATTGACATCCAGCGCAACCTCCTGGCCGAGAAGCTGGGCTGTGTGCCATCGCAGATTAACTACGTGCTGGAAACCAGGTTCACCCCGGAGCGCGGGTACCTGGTGGAAAGCCGGCGCGGGGGCGGCGGGTACATCCGCATCAACCGGCTGACCCTGGAGTCAGGCAACCCAGTTCCGAAATGGGTACTGGTTCCCACGCTAAGTCAGGATGCTGCACTGCACCGCATCGCCTGGCTGGAGGAAGCCGGCTGGCTTACCGGAAGGGAAGCGGCACTCATGAGTGCCGCTATGGCCAGGAGTATTCTTAAGGTGAGCCTCCCCGAGAGGGATGTGTTACGGGCCGCGCTTTTCAGGGCGATGCTCACGGCGCTCTTGAAGTATTCCTGAACAGGGGGAATGATAGTTGCTGTGTGAACTCTGCGGAAAGCGCCCGGCTACGGTTCATGTGACCAAAGTCGTAAACAACGAAAAGGTCGAACATGACCTGTGCCAGCAGTGTGCTCGTGAACAGGGCGATTTGGGGGTCTTCCTAAACCCCATGTTTTCCATAAATAACCTGTTATCGGCGCTTCTCGACGATGAAGAACGAAGAGGGCGGTCGCTGCCTGCACCTACTGGAGTCCGGTGTGCCACCTGTAACTTTACCTATTCGGACTTCGCACGCGTGGGGCGACTGGGCTGCAGTGACTGCTACGAGGTGTTCGGCGACCGGCTGGATGCGGTGCTCAGGCGCATCCAGGGGTCTTCGGAACACGTGGGGAAAAGCCCCAGGCGGGCCGCTGCGGGGCTGCATGTGAAAAAGGAAATCGATGGCCTTAGAAGACAGCTGGAGTTGGCCGTCCGCCAGGAGGCGTACGAGAAAGCTGCCCAGCTCCGCGACCGCATCCGGCTCCTGGAGAAGCAGGAGTCAACTGGGGAGAAGTGAGGAGGAGACGGCATGCCACTGGACAAGGTCTTGCAGCGAGCCGCTTCCGGCTGGACCAGCGGTTCTGGGCCGGAGGCGGACATAGTCATATCGACCCGGGTGCGCTTGGCCCGGAATCTGGCCGGAGTGCCATTTCCTCACCTTCTGCCGGTAGATGGTCTAAACCAGGTGGTGTCCGATGTATCGCGGGCGGTTGCGTCCATCAACAGCGGGCGCGGTTGGGGGAAGCTGGATACCTACCCCCTGGACAGCATGCCTGCCTTGGATCGCAAAGTGCTGGTGGAAAAGCACTTGGTAAGTCCCCAGCACATCAGCGAGCCCTGGGGGCGAGCACTGGTTTTGAAGGAGGATGAGAGTGCCAGCATCATGGTGAACGAAGAGGACCACCTTAGGATCCAGTGTCTCTTTCCCGGGCTGCAGCTGGAGGAAGCATGGGTGGCTGCCAGCGGTCTTGACGACTCCTTCGAGGAGCACTTGCCCTATGCGTTCTCCGGGTCGAGGGGTTATCTTACGTGCTGCCCCACAAACGTCGGTACCGGGCTCAGAGCATCGGTGATGTTACACCTGCCCGGGCTGGTCATGACTGACGCAGCGGGACGGGTCCTGGGGGCCACTAACAAGCTGGGATTGGTGGTCCGGGGGATGTACGGCGAGGGAACACAAGCTTCGGGAAACCTGTTCCAGATATCTAACCAGGTCACCCTTGGGCAGTCCGAGGAGGAAGTGGTGCGGAGTCTCCTGGGTGTTGCCAAGCAGGTCATCGACCAGGAACGTCACACCCGAGAGGCCCTGGTGAAAGACGCAGCGCTCCAGGTATCGGACCGGGTGGGCCGTGCGTACGGCATCCTCACCAACGCCCATGTGATCTCATCGGAAGAGGCCATCAAGCTTTGGTCAGATGTGCGGCTCGGAGTTGACCTGGGCCTATTACCCGGGGTGCCCACCCCGGTATTGAACGAGATGATCGTGGCTACTCGCGCCTCTTTCCTGCAGCGCCGTGCCCAGATGCCACTGGACCCGCTGCAACGGGACGCCGTGCGAGCAGACCTGATCAGGAAGATGTTGGCAACGAGTTAGAGGAGGTGTACACTCAATGTCTCGGCGCTTTACCGAACGCGCCCAGAGAGTCCTCTTGATGGCACGGGAGGAGGCCGAACGCCTGGGGCATGGGCGCGTAGATACTGAGCATCTGCTGTTGGGACTGATCCGCGAAGGCGGAGGCATCGCCGGGCAGGTACTGGTCTCCCTGGGCGTGGACTTGGCGCGTCTTCGCACCGAATTGGAACGACTGGTTCCCCGCGGCGGCAAACAGCTGGCCGACTTGACCCTGGCGCCCCACGCCAAGCGGGCACTGGAACTCACGGCTGAAGAGTCGGAGCGGTTGGGTCACAACTACGTAGGTACCGAGCATATTCTCCTGGGGGTGCTGCGGGAAGGTGAGGGCGTTGCAGCCCAGGTCCTTACCCGCATGGGAGTGGACTTGCAGAAAGCCCGGGAGCAAGTGATTGAGCGGGTGGGCGGAAATATCCAAACCGAAAACGCTGGCTCCCAAGCCCGGCCAGCGGGCAGGGGTCGCCAGACTAGCACCTTGGATACCTATGGCCGGGATCTTACGGTCATGGCCCGGGAGGGCAAGCTGGACCCGGTTATCGGCCGCGAAAGGGAGATCGAGAGGGTCATCCAGATCCTCAGCCGGCGCACCAAGAACAACCCGGTGCTCATCGGTGAACCCGGGGTCGGCAAGACGGCCATAGTGGAAGGACTGGCCCAGTCCATAGCCGATGGCAAGGTGCCGGAAATCCTCAAAGACAGGCGCGTGGTCACCTTGGACCTGGCCTCGCTGGTGGCGGGGACCAAGTACCGGGGTGAATTCGAAGACCGCCTCAAGAAGGTACTGGACGAAATACGCCAGGCCCAGAACGTAATCCTGTTCGTGGACGAGATGCATACCATCATCGGTGCCGGAGCAGCCGAGGGAGCCATCGACGCAGCTAACATCCTCAAGCCTGCCCTGGCCCGCGGGGAAATGCAGTGCATCGGCGCCACTACCCTGGATGAGTATCGCAAGCACGTGGAGCGTGACGCTGCCCTGGAGCGCCGCTTTCAACCGGTCACCGTGGACGAACCCACCGTCGAGGAAACCCTGCTGATCCTTGAGGGCCTGCGCGATCGTTACGAAGCCCATCACCGGGTAAAGATATCCGATGAAGCCTTGGCAGCAGCGGCCCGCCTCTCGGATCGGTATGTCACTGATCGGTTCTTGCCCGACAAGGCCATCGACGTCATTGACGAGGCTGCCTCCCGGGTGCGGCTTCGCAACACAGTGGCCCCGCCCGATCTCAAGGATCTGGAAAGGCGCCTTGAGGAGCTATCCAAGGAAAAAGAGGCGGCCATCCAAAGACAAGAATTCGAAAAGGCAGCCACCCTGAGGGACCAGGAACGGGACGTGCAGTCGCGGCTAGAGAGCGAACGAAACCGATGGAAGGAACGCTCAGTGACCGACCAGGTGGCCGTGACCGAAGAGGATATCGCTCACATTGTTTCGTCCTGGACGGGTATTCCAGTAAAGAAACTGGCCACGGAAGAGACCGAACGTCTCTTGAAACTCGAAGAGGAGCTTCACGGGAAAGTCATCGGGCAGGACCAGGCCGTAACCGCTGTGGCCAAGGCCATCCGCCGCGCCCGGGCCGGACTCAAGGATCCCAAAAGGCCCATCGGCTCCTTTATCTTCCTGGGTCCCACTGGTGTGGGCAAGAGCCACTTGGCCAAGATACTGGCTGAGGCCCTGTTTGGTGACGAGGACGCCATGGTCAGGTTGGATATGTCCGAGTACATGGAACGGCATACCGTCTCGAGGTTGGTGGGAGCGCCCCCGGGCTACGTGGGGTATGATGAAGGCGGGCAGCTTACCGAAGCAGTGCGACGGCGACCGTATTCCGTAGTTCTCCTGGACGAGATCGAGAAGGCCCATCCCGAGGTGTTCAACGTACTGCTCCAAGTGCTGGAAGACGGCAGGCTGACCGAGGCCCGCGGGCGTACCGTGGACTTTCGCAACACCGTCATCATCATGACCTCCAACATCGGTGCGCACCTGATCCGGGGCAAGACCGGACTCGGCTTCAGGGCTGGTGCCGACCAAGAGCAGGACTATGAAGACATGAAGGATCGGATCATGGAGGAAGTCAAGCGGACCTTGCGGCCGGAGTTCATAAACCGCATCGACGAGCTCATTGTTTTTCACTCCCTGGACGATGCCCAGCTCAAGCAGATCGTCAAGTTGATGCTAAGTGACGTAGCCGGGCGCCTGGCCGAAAACCAGCTGGAGGTCAAGTTCGACGATAGTGTCGTGGAGCACCTGCTCCGGGAAGGCACTGACCGGGTATTCGGTGCCCGCCCGCTCAGGCGTGCCGTGCAGAGGCTGGTAGAGGATGAACTGTCTGATGCCCTGCTTAGGAGGGAGATCGCACCAGGTGAGTCCGTCCTGGTGAAAGTTGAGGATGGAAAACTCCAGTTCCACAAGGCTTAACACCCAGGACCGGTCAACCCGCCGCCGCCGCAGGAATCCTCGGCAGGCGGCGGGAATCTTTTGCAACCGTGATGCCTTATGGAAAGAGGAGAGAGCATGGGTAACCGCGCGCGGGCCAGGATTGTCTGCCAGTCGTGTGGCTACGAGAGCAGTGCCTGGATGGGACGCTGTCCTCACTGCCAGGGCTGGGGGACCATGGTGGAAGAAGCTGCAGTATTGCCGGCCCGGGCTGCCGCCCGGGCAGAACCCGGGAAGTTGAGTGAACTTGGGGACGAGGCTGATGCTCGGATATCCACCGGCAGCACTGAGCTGGACCGGGTGCTAGGAGGAGGCGCCGTGCCCGGGTCGGTGGTGCTCATCGGCGGCGACCCCGGCATCGGCAAATCCACGCTCCTGCTCCAGGCAGCAGGCGCTGTGGCGGCCATGGGCCGGAAGGTCCTGTACATCTCCGGCGAGGAATCGGCCCGGCAAATCGCCAGGCGGGCGGCGAGGATAGGAACCGGCGAAGGCATCCTGGTGATGGCCGAAACATCCGTCGAGGTTGTGGAGGGCGCTTTACAGGAACAGAGACCGGACCTGGCCATCATTGACTCGGTGCAAACCATGTTCGATCACAGGCTGGTCTCGGCCCCGGGGAGCGTGGGACAGGTACGGGAGTGCGCAGCCCGAGTGCTGCAAGTGGCCAAGTCCCAGGACCTCGTCGTATTTTTGGTCGGCCACGTAACTAAGTCCGGCGATCTGGCAGGGCCGCGGGTGCTGGAGCACATCGTCGACACCGTTCTGTACTTCGAAGGAGAACGCCATCACGTCTACCGGCTCTTGCGCGCGGTGAAAAACCGGTTCGGCTCCACCAGCGAGCTGGGGGTGTTCGAGATGACCGGCCAAGGGCTGATAGATGTCCTGAACCCTTCCCAGGTGCTATTGGCCGAGCGTCCGGGCGGAGCGCCGGGTTCAGTGGTAGTCGCCGCCATGGAGGGCACCCGGCCGCTCCTAGTTGAGGTACAGGCTCTCGTGGCCCCGGCCACCTTCGGGACGCCCAGGCGCACAGTTTCGGGGGTGGACCAAAACCGGGTGGCACTGCTCCTGGCGGTGTTGGAGCGGAAGGTCGGAATGAACCTGGGCAGCTCGGATGCCTACGTTAAGGTTTCGGGAGGCGTACGTCTTGACGAGCCTGCCGCCGACCTTGGGATCATACTGGCCTTGGCTTCCAGCTACCGGGATGCGTGTGTCGATCCCCAGGTGGTGGTGGCTGGAGAAGTCGGGCTCACGGGCGAGATCCGGCTAGTCAGCGGCCTGGAACAGCGGGCCAGGGAGGCCGCCAAACTAGGATTCGGCCGCATCCTGCTTCCGGCGTCCGGAGCCCGCAAGTTGTCGGTGGCAGGTATGGAAGTCCGGGGTGTGGACAACGTTGACCAGGCACTGGCCGAACTGGGAGTGACATAACGGAAAGCCTATGAGAGGTTGAACACCCCGAGGGTTTGGAGCTTGGTGTGTTCTTTCAAAAGGACTTCGTGCAGGTCAAGGCCGGCGATATTACACAGCGCAGTCAGGTAGAATAGGGCTCCTCCGATCTCGCTTTCCAGGACCTCGCGGCAATGCTCGCACATCTGGCCGCTCAGGTGGGTAGCCATGTAGTCTCGGACTTCGCTTAACGAAGTAAGGCTGGAGGGGACTCGCTGTTTGGAGGCACTAATCTCTACGCATCCGCAACTGGTCACCGACTTGGTCACGGCCCGGTTCACCCGTGCCGTGGCTTCCTGCATCTTGGACATGACGTCAAGTACGCTGCGGTGCCGGATCAGAAACTGCCCCACAGTTTCCTGGAACCCATCGCAGAGCAAGTCTTTGACCACGATCTTACCTCCCGGAGACTCTAACCTGGGGAAAAGAAATGGTGGACGTGGCGGGATTCGAACCCGCGGCCTTTCGGATGCGAACCGAATGCTCTCCCACTGAGCCACACGCCCACATGTGTTCTTTCCTAGCTCCTTACGGCAATCACATTCTATACGACTTTGCCGGGGCAGTCAAGCGAAGAGGATCCCTGCTCTAAGTCTTAACTAGGCTAGGTGTGGCCAGTCTTGAGTCCTGGACTAGGACCAACGGGCCGGCCGGCATCGGCCACCAAAGAGAAGCAGGGTGCTTTTCACGAAAAAGTCCAACTCAGTCGTTGACATTGTTCGGATGACCGTGATATAATATCAAATTTCTTGACAGCGGAGCCCGCCAGTGTTATCCTAAAATTAGGATATGTCGAGGAGGCTCTCGTGATGTTCAACATCGGAGATAAGGTTGTCTACCCTATGCACGGTGCGGGGATCATCGAAGCCATAGAGGAAAAGGAAGTCCTGGGCGAGCGCAAGCAGTACTATATAATGCGACTGCCCATTGGTGATATGCGCGTGATGATTCCAACTCATAACGTGACGGAAATCGGCCTGCGCAGGGTCATCACCGAAGCAGAGGTCGAAGAGGTGTTCGACGTCCTGAGGGCCGACCGCACCAAGATGTCTACCAATTGGAACCGCCGGTACCGGGCCAACCTCGAAAAGATCAAGTCGGGAGACATCTACGAAGTAGCTGAAGTGGTGAGGAACCTGTTCCAGAGGGATCGTGAAAAGGGGCTTTCCACCGGCGAGCGCAAGATGCTGGACAGCGCCAGGCAGATCCTGCTATCCGAACTGGTGCTGGCCAAGGGTATCAAGGAGACTGACGCAAGCAGCATATTGGACCAGGTCTTGGCCTAGGTTTGGTTCCTGGCAGGAGAGTCCGGCTTTCTTAGCCGGACTTTTCCCTTAACAAAACGTAGACTGAGGCAATTGCGCTGTGAAGACAGAGCAGATAGATGAAGGTTTTTGAGGCGTGTGAAAAAGTCTTTACCCCGGTGTAGAGGGGATTATGCAGGGGTTGAGGACGAGCCGGGACGGCAATGCAGGAAGTTGACCCCAACAGTACAGGTGTTGCTGCGAAACGGCCAGTTACAGGCGCTATGTGGTTTCACGGGTACCGTTCCTCCCGCCGGTTTCTAAGACAGCTGCGGACCCAGACTGGTAAGCTCCGCGCGGTGTTTGAACGGTTGACCCGTGAGCTGGGTGAGAAACTGCCCGACTTCGGCCAGTGCCTGGCTCTGGACGGGAAAGCCATCTCCAGCCATGCCCGGCCGACGCGGAAGGAGGGCGCAGCGCAGGCCGCCGACGGACGCCGGGAGACGGATGCGGACTGGGGCGTCAAAGTCTACCAGGGTCAGCACGCCCATGGCACGGCCTGGGAGAAGCAAGTGTCCTGGTTCGGCGTCCGACTGCACCGGCTGGTCGATGCCCAGTATGAACTGCCGGTGGCCTTCAAGGTCACCCGGGCGGCGTCCGAGGTGCGGTGTGCCCGCCAGTTGTTGGATGCGTTGCAGGAGCGGCAGCCCTGGTTGCTGGAACGTGGGGAGCAGTTTTGGGCGGACCGGGGCTATGCTGACAGCAAGTTCTAACCCGGCTTTGGGATGAGCACCGGATCAAGCCGGTGATCGATATCCGTAACTGCTGGAAGGATGGGGAGGCCACCCGGCTGCTGGCGGACAAGGATAATATGGTGTATGACTACCGGGGGACGGTCTACTGCCATTGTCCGGCCACAGGCAAACGACGGGAACTGGCTTATGGAGGTTTTGCAAAGGACCGCAACTCCAATACCGCTGGCCACCGACTGGCGCATCTTTGTCCCCATAGCGCGCTCCAGCTACAAATGGGGGCGGGCCTATGCGCAGCGGACGGCGGTGGAACGGGTGAACAGCCGGCTGGACACGGCATTTGGCTTTGAGCAGCATTTCATCTGGGGACTACAAAGCGGGATGGCCCTGAGCGTGATGCTGGCGATGGCGCTGGGCCGGATCCGAACCCAGCAACTGGACGGGCTACGCAGCCTGGTAGCGGCCTAAGCTAAAACCGAAAAACCTGACGCATAAGGAGAGATGGTTGCCGGTTGCTCTCGTTCGCCCTAGGAACGCATTCGATGCGCTGGCGGAGGGTAAAACGTGGTTCAAGACCATCGCCAGGGGTACCGATGGGACTCTGGAGCGTGGTTTTGCGTAGTCCTTGACCAAGATCCTGAGGTCAGAAACAGGGACAACGCAAATGCCTCAGACCCAGGTCCCCGTCAAAGTAGGTTTTCACGGCGTGGTGATGAGCGTTAGATTACGGTAGATCAAACGCGCCAAGGCTCAGTGAAGGGTTTGCTTGAGGTCGTTGAGGTCGCGAGGGGTCACAGAACCGGGAAAATGGCAGAGAGGTCCTACGAGTGGGCGGGTTAGCAGGAAGCACAGGAGTTAAGGGGCTGCGGTTTAGCAGCCGATTAACTCCTGGGCATGGATGGCACCACACCTGTAGAACTTCCGTAATCCGGCGGCAATGTTGTCCCACCCGACCAGTCGTAATAGGCTGATCGGGAGATTGCGTAGCGTGGCAAAGACCCGAGGCCCTCCCTGGATGCGGATCTGAGATCGATCCTCATCGAAGGTGACATCCCGCACCCAATGGAGCCGATTCTTAATCTCCCAGTGTCTGCGCGCAAGGGAGAGCAGGCGTCTACGATCGGCTTGGCAGGGTGGCAGACTGGTCACGCCGTAGACCATTTCTTAGGACAGGAGTTTGCCGCCTAGATCGGCACGACGCCGCTCAATACGGAATACCTGGGCCGCATGGGGGAAGTTGAGGTAGCCGTTGAGTGCGGTGCTGGTGCGAATGATGCGGGTCTCAACGCGACCGTGTCCTCGTTCGCGCTCGACATACGGAGGGGAAAAAATCGCTCTCCTCGAGCGCGGTGAGGTCTGCCAGCAGGGTGGGTTGGTTGCCTTTGACGGTAAATAGATAGTCAGCCTGCTTCTCTTCGACCAAATAACGAGCATGGTCGACCTGAGCATGCATCGCGTCGGCGGTTACGACGGTGTCGGTAAGGTCTAAGGGATCCAGCAAAGGCCGAAAGGCTGTGATCTCGTTGCTCTTGGTGTCGACCGCACATTGGGCAGCGACCACGCCTTCCTTGTGGACCAGAGCCGATAACAGATGAACCGCCTTGCGCTGCTGCGAGGCTGAGCCCCGCAAGGTCTTGCCGTCGACCGCGATGGCCTCGCCGCCCGTCTGCCGGTGGAGCCAACCCCCGATCACCCGGTCAACCAGGTTGGGATCAAGCGCTTGGAGGGTACGGCGAATGGTGGGCTCACTGGGTGGAATGTAGCGACCCGTAAGGTGATGACGGCGCGTTGGAGAACGCCCTGGGGCTGATCGGCTGCCCATTCGCCGATGGCGACGTAGCTGCGATGACCGCAGAGGACCGCACAGATCGCTACCGCGAGAATCGCAACCTGACTGTGGCGTATGCCCCGGCGCCGGCGTGGGTCCGGTAGCTTTCGGAGGTAGTCGAGGAGGCCGCCTGCTTTCTCAATCTTGACGGTATTGAGATCCAAGCGGATGCCCCCCTTTCCTTGCAGGATGGGAGCGGTGAACAGCGCCGTTAGCAGGGCCCGTGCCCGGCGGTGCAACGGACGCACCCAGACGGTTTTGGGTTGGCCATGATGATAGTAGCGGCTACTACTAAGACCAAAGCCGCGTGTCTGGCCGAGGGGGAGCCAGGTGCCTTGGAAGCGACTCGGATCCACAAAGGTCTCCGCCAACAGGACCGGATGTCCGAAACTGGCCTGCCCATCGGCACTCAGGCGCCGGAGGTTCAAAGCGAGGCACTTGGAGGCAAGATTGGGCTGGTGCACGTGAGGCAGGATCAGGCAACGCTGGTTATTAGCCAGGAATTTAAGCCGTTGCCACTGCTGTTCGCGGGACCAGCCAATCCATTGGTCCCGGGCTGCGCACTTAAACGCTGCGGTCCCCCAGGCGATGAGCGCAACCCATTCGCCTTCTAGCAGGGCAACGTACTTGAGCGACTCACCGACGAGACGCTCAAATCCGAGGTAGTGATGGGTCGCCATGAGCGTATTCCAGGTGGGTTCCTCGTCGGGCCGGATTGGGCGCACTACCAATGAATTTAGGGCGGAGGTACTCATATACCCATGATAAACTATGTCTGCGCGAAAAGCCACCCCGAAATTCTTTGCCCTGGTTAGCTCGGTATCCCATTAGACTTTGACGGAACCCTGGCCTCAGACCCTCGCTCGCCTTGAAAGGCCTGTCCCGATAACATATAATTGATGGAGACATGAGTGCCAGTACAGGGGAGGTGGTTTGGTGTACACAAGGATTGCCGCACGGGTCATGGCGGGCGTAGGAGTGCTGGCCGGGGGGCTGGCCACTTACTACAGCCTGGGACCACTGACCGCGGCGGCCGGCCGGACGTTGAACCTTATGCAGATGGTGGGCCTTATTGGCTTCGGCGGAGCTGTGACCGGGCTGGCCGGGTTCTTTTTCGGTCCATCGCTAATCCGGTGGACTCTCAAGATAGTGTCCTGGATTGAAGACCGGGTGACCGGAGCCTCGCTACAGGAGATTGTGCTGGGAGCAGCCGGTTTGATTATCGGACTTATAATAGCTAATCTGCTCCGTCCGGCGCTCTCGCAGATGCCGCTACTTGGCTCGGTTCTGCCGACCATCAGCATCCTGCTCCTTGGTTACCTGGGAATGGTCATCGCTCGTACCAAGAAGGACGACCTGTCGGGGTTCATGGGCGGCGGCAAAGGCCGCTTGGTCAAAGTCCCGGAGTCCCAGCCCAAGATCCTGGATACCAGCGTCATCATTGACGGACGCATCGCGGATATCTGCGCTGCCGGTTTTCTCGAAGGACCGCTGGTCATCCCTTCCTTTGTCCTGGAAGAGCTAAGACACATTGCGGATTCCCAGGACGTGCTCAGGCGCAACCGGGGCCGCCGTGGTCTTGATGTGCTGGCCCGCATCCAGCAGGAGCTGGCTGTGCCCGTGCAGGTCGAGGAGCGAGACCTGGGTTCCAACCTGGATGTGGACTCCAAGCTGGTCAAGTTGGCCCGAACTTTGAATGCCCGCATCGTGACCAATGACTACAACCTCAACAAGGTGGCTGGACTCCAGGGTGTACCGGTATTGAATGTCAACGAACTGGCCCTGGCCGTCCGTCCAGTGCTCCTGCCGGGCGAAGAAATGACCGTCCATATTATCAAGGACGGGAAGGAGCCCGGGCAAGGTGTGGCCTACTTGGAAGACGGGACCATGGTAGTCATCGATGGCGGCAAACGGCACATCGGCGAAGACTTGGAAGTGACGGTCACCCGTGACCTCCAGACAGTGGGCGGCCGCATGATCTTTGCCCGCCCCAAATACTACGAGCGGGCAGTCCACCAGGGATGAACTGGCAAGACGCTGTACCGGACAAGCCCCGGCCGCGAACCATAGCCTTGGTGGTCGCGGCCGGGGCCGGTTCGCGCATGGGCGGTGTCAAGAAGCAGTTTCTGCCCATAGGCGGGGTGCCGGTGGTGGTCCATTCCATACGCCCTTTCCAAGCCCTGGAACAGGTGGATGCTGTGGTTTTGGTGGTGCCTGCTGGGGACATACGTCTGGGGCGTGCGCTGGTCCCTACCTACGGGCTCAGCAAGGTGAAGGCCGTAGTAGAAGGCGGGGAACGGCGATGGGACTCGGTGAAGTCAGGACTGGACGCAGCCCGGGCTTTTGAACCCGGTATCATACTGGTACACGACGGTGCCCGGCCCCTGGTCACCACCGGGCTGGTAGAAAGGGTTTTGCAGGCAGCTGCCAGCTACGGTGCCGCCGTCCCGGCGGTGGAGATTCACGATACCGTCAAGACGGTGTACGCCGGCTCCGTGGAGTCCTCGGTAGACCGCGACCGGTTGAGGGCCATCCAGACGCCCCAAGGATTCTGGGCCGCCTGGCTCTTTGAAGCCTACGAGCGCCCGGCCCCGGCCGGGGCCACCGATGACGCCTGGCTGGTGGAAGCCTGTGGTCACCCGGTGCAAGTTGTGGAAGGAGCCCGTGACAACTTCAAGCTCACCAGGGAAGACGATCTGATCATGGCCGAGCGCCTCCTGTCCAACCCTGTTCCGGCAGTGGGAATCGGCTACGACGTCCACCGGTTGGAGGCCGACCGGCCCTTCATCTTGGGAGGAGTGGAAATACCGGCAGACCTTGGGCTGGCGGGCCATTCCGATGCCGATGTGTTGGTACATGCTATCATCGATGCCTTGCTCGGCGCGGCCGGGCTTCCAGATATCGGCCAGCACTTTCCCAACACCGACCCGGCCTTTCAGGGAGCTGCCAGCACTAGTCTTCTGAACACCACGGTTGAGAGGGTTCTGCGAGCCGGGTTCCGGATCCTAAACGTGGATGCCACTGTAGTCTGCGAAAACCCCAGGCTCGCCCCGCACATTCCCATGATGAAGGAAGTGCTGGCACCCATCCTCCGGATTTCTGCTGGCCGGATTGGGATCAAGGCCACTACTCAGGAAGGCATGGGATTTGTGGGACGGGCAGAGGGAGTCTGTGCCTGGTGCGTAGCTCTGCTGGAAAGCCGTCTTGACTAGGGAAGGAGGCTCAGACCGACCTTGAGAATTCGCGTCATTTACTACCCTTTCATGGGGACCAGTATCAACACTGAGCGCCTGCTCTTGATGACCCGGCTCTGCTATGCTCCGCTGGGAGTGGACGAACTGGCCGGCATGGTACAGGGTGAATCCGGCCCGGACGATGAGGCCACCGGCCGGTTTGTCCGCGGTCTCATTGCCAGCGGGCATCTGGGTGCCTTGGAACACTGGCACACATCATTTGCCGTAGAAGGCTACAGCCGCATCTCCAGCCAGCAGAATGACCGGCATCGTCTTATGAAAATGCTCAAAGAGCCCGGGGTGTACATTAACGCTCCCCAGGAGGCCTCTCCCGACATATCCCAGTTGCAGCAGTCCCAGCGCTACGTCAAGGAAGATGACTTCCACTATATTGTGCCCCCTACTTTCCAAAAGCACCCTGAATACCTGGAGCGGTTTCACCGTCTTCAGGCAGAGATCCGTTCGCTCCAGGTTGCCGGTCTTGACCTGGGCATACCGGCTGAGGATGTGCGGTTTGCCCTCTCCAATGCCACCGAGACACGCTTTGTGATTACCACCAATGCCCGCCAGCTCCGGCACATGTTCAACCTGCGCTGCTGCGAGCGCGCCCAGTGGGAGATACGCGATCTCTTCCGGGAGCTTTTAGCCACCTACAAGAAGATCGCCCCCAACATCTTTTGTCGTGCCGGGGCTTCGTGTGAAGAACGAGGCTACTGCCCGGAAGGCAAGATGTGCTGCGGCCGGGCACCTACGCTCGAGGAGTTCCAGAAAGCGTGGAAACAGCGCCGCCGGGAAGTATAGGCTGGCTACAGGTGCTGACACTATGTCCAACTCCGGTCGGGAAAGGCACAGTGCACAGTGGACACAAAGACGCCGCTTGAGGTGATCACCGGGAAAAATCCCGTGCGGGAAGCACTCCGCGCCGGGCTACCCGTTGAGGAGCTGCTCTTTGTCCAGGATTTGCCCGATGACATCCAGGAACTAGCCCGCCAGCGCGGCATCGCTGCCCGGAAAGTGCAGCGTAACGAGATGGACCGGTTGGCGCCGCGACACCAGAACGTGGCCGCCCGGGTGTGCCAGGGTATCACGTGGGCGGACACTGCGCAAATGCTGGAAAGCGCGGGCGCCAAGGGCCAGGAGCCCCTGCTGGTACTTCTCGATGGAGTCCAGGACCCGCGCAACCTTGGGGCAGCCATCCGGGTGGCGGATGCGGCAGGGGCGCACGGTGTGGTCATTCCCCGGCACCGGTCTGCTCCTCCCACGGACACCGTGGCCCGGGCGGCGGCGGGCGCTACTGCCCACGTGCCACTGGCACGAGTGACCAACCTGGTCCAAACCATCAAGGAACTCAAGACTGCAGGTCTATGGATTGCGGGCCTGGAGGCCGGCCACGGGCAAAGCATGTGGGAAGCCCCGCTCACCGGACCTCTGGGGATCGTGCTGGGCGGCGAGGACCGCGGGCTCCGGAGGTTGGTCAAAGAGCACTGCGACTACTTGGTAAACATCCCCATGTACGGTGTAGTCGGCTCTATGAACGCATCTGCCGCGCTGGCTGTAGTCCTGTACGAAGTCAGGCGCCAGCGTCAGAAGGCGTCGCGCTGATAGAAATGCCCTGGCCCAGCAGCATTGTTCGCATGCCCCGGGGCTTCATCTGCCCGTATTTCCGTGCTATGTGTTCTCCCCACCCGTAGTTTGTGTAGTCGTGGGTCTCTTGTCCACTTTCGAGTGGTATCATTGCGTGCAGACGAGCATAGTATCCTTCCCGGAGCAACCCAGTGTCCATTACCTCCATGGCTTCTTCGATCTCGGCAGCAGAGGGCCGGCGGTAGCTCTGAGACATGTAGACGAGGTCCAGGGGAATGCGCGGGCGTGGTGCGGGGCTTTCGTCGGGATAGCCCAGGCCAAGGCCCACCAGGGGATATACCCGTGGCGGCAGCTGGAAGATCTCAGCCAGCTGGGGAGCCACAAAGGGAGCAGCGCCCAAGAATACCGAGCCCAGCCCGAGAGCCTGGGCCGCTAGGACCATGTTCATGCCAGCGTAGGAGGCATCTTGGATGCCCAGGAACAACATGCTCATGTCGTCTGCCCGGTTGGACCTTCCTCTGGCAGCAATGAATGATTCCAGGCGAAGGAAGTCCACGCAGATCAGCATGAAAACCGGGGCCTGCACCACCAGTGATCCGAAAAGCGGCCGGAGCCTTTCCCGGACAGATCGTTCTGTGGCGACGATGACCGAGTACATCTGGCCAGCAAATGGGGCCTGCTGCCCGGCCCGGACGATGGTACGGAGGACTTCCTCGCTTACCGGAAGCTGCCTGAACTTGCGGACTGAGGCCCGGCTTAACATGGCGGACAGTACCTGGCCGTTGCTCAAGCTGCCACGCTCCTTTTTTTGCTCTAGATTTTCGTTCTGGGGTTTCTGGTTCCTCCCGGTGGACGGGGTTGCATGGGGACGGGTCTACTGCACTTGATCACTGGAGTTTGTCCAGTTATAATAAAGAATAGCCTACGGGACAAGTTGCGATGCGTACCACATTATGGGAGGGCGATATAGTGAGCATCACCCCCCAGAGGGAAGTCTGCATTGAGTACGAGGCCATGGTGGACGAAGAGATTGTCGAGTACGCGCGAGAAGGATCCATTCTGGCTCTTGAGTACCTGATCAACAAGTATCGAAATTTCGTCCGAGCCAAGGCCCGCTCATACTTCCTGATTGGGGCCGACCGCGAAGACATCATCCAGGAGGGGATGATAGGACTATACAAAGCCATCCGGGATTTCCGCAGCGACAAGCTCTCCTCATTTCGTGCGTTCGCAGAACTATGCATCACCAGGCAGATCATCACGGCCATCAAGACGGCCACACGCCAAAAGCACATACCGCTGAACTCCTACGTCTCGTTAAACAAGCCCATCTACGATGACGATTCCGACCGGACGCTCTTGGATATCATATCCGGGTCCAAGGTTACCGATCCTGAGGAGTTGATCATAAACCGCGAGGAATTCGGGGACATTGAAGAAAAGATGGGCGAGATCCTTTCCGATCTTGAGTGGAAAGTGCTTATGTCCTACTTGGACGGCAAGTCCTACCAAGAGATTGCCGGGGATCTCAAGCGGCACGTCAAGTCCATAGATAATGCCTTGCAGAGAGTCAAACGTAAACTCGAGCGCTACCTGGACGACCGGGAAAGCGCAAAGGAAGGCGAGAGACTCGGCAAGGTCGACTAGGGCGCTCCCTCAACTGCTCCGCATGGAGCCAACTGACAGCTGTTACCCATTGACCCCGGAGCGTCACGCAGTTATAATTAGTAAATGTCAAGCCATGCGCTGGCGTAGCTCAATGGCAGAGCAGCTGATTTGTAATCAGCAGGTTGCGGGTTCGAATCCCATCGCCAGCTCCAAATGGGTCACTCGCTTCGAGTTTTGGAGAGGTACCCAAGCGGCCAAAGGGGGCAGACTGTAAATCTGTTGGCGACGCCTTCGCTGGTTCGAATCCAGCCCTCTCCACCATAAAGCCTAAAAGCAGGTGTCCTGCTTAGATACCGCGGGGTAGAGCAGCCAGGTAGCTCGTCGGGCTCATAACCCGGAGGTCGTAGGTTCAAATCCTACCCCCGCAACCAGTTTGATATCCTTGACAATTTTATGCCGCGGGGTAGAGCAGCCAGGTAGCTCGTCGGGCTCATAACCCGGAGGTCGTAGGTTCAAATCCTACCCCCGCAACCAGTCTGGTGGTGCTCACATAGCTCAGTCGGTAGAGCGCGTCCTTGGTAAGGACGAGGTCACCGGTTCAATCCCGGTTGTGAGCTCCATTCTTTTTAAGTACTGCTGGGCAGGAATTCTGTGGACAGAGAAGAAAACATTCCTTCCACCCGGTTATACTACCCGGTGGCAGCATGCCCATTTGCGAGGGGAGGCCGACTATGGCCAAGAAGAAATTTGAGCGGACCAAGCCCCATGTGAACGTGGGAACCATTGGGCACATCGACCACGGGAAGACCACTTTGACGGCGGCTATTACCCGGGTGCTTTCCGCGGCCGGGCTGGCCCAGTTTACCCCGTTTGATGCCATCGACAAGGCACCGGAAGAGAAAGCCCGGGGCATCACCATCGCCACGGCACACGTGGAGTACGAGACTCCCAACCGGCACTACGCCCACGTGGACTGCCCGGGGCATGCCGACTACATCAAGAACATGATCACGGGTGCAGCGCAGATGGACGGGGCCATCCTGGTGGTGTCGGCGGCCGACGGAGCCATGCCCCAGACCCGGGAGCACGTGCTCTTGGCCCGGCAGGTAGGGGTGCCGGCCATGGTGGCGTTCTTGAACAAGGCCGACATGATCGATGATCCGGAGCTTTTGGAGCTGGTGGAGCTAGAAATCCGGGACGTGTTGAACAAGTACGGGTTCCCTGGGGACGAGACTCCGGTAGTACCGGGTTCGGCGCTGAAGGCCCTCAACTGCGGTTGCGGCAAGCGGGAATGTCCCAATTGCAGCTGCATTTGGGAGTTGATGGACGCGGTGGACCGGTATGTGCCCACGCCGGTGCGCGACGTGGACCGGCCGTTCCTGATGGCTGTGGAAGACGTGTTCAGCATCACAGGGCGGGGTACGGTGGCAACCGGCCGGATTGAGCGCGGGATGGTGAAGACCGGGGACGAAGTAGAGATCGTGGGGTTCACGGAGCGGCCGCGCAAGACGGTGGTAACCGGGGTGGAGATGTTCCGGAAGTTATTGGACCGGGGCATGGCGGGAGACAACGTAGGTTGCCTGTTGCGGGGCGTGGACAAAGACGAGATCGAGCGCGGCCAGGTCCTGGCCAAGCCGGCCTCCATCAAGCCGCACACCAGGTTTGACGCCAGCGTGTTCGTGCTGTCGAAGGAAGAGGGCGGGCGGCACACGCCGTTTTTCAACGGGTACCGGCCGCAGTTCTACATCCGGACCACGGACGTGACCGGGTCCATCCACCTGCCGGAAGGCGTGGAGATGGTGATTCCCGGGGACAACGTGACCATGCACGTGCAGTTGATTTCGCCGGTAGCCATCGAAGAGGGCATGCGGTTTGCCATCCGCGAGGGCGGACGCACCGTGGGCGCCGGCGTGGTCACCAAGATCGTGGAGTGACGCAAGCGGCGTGTTTGTTGACAACCGCTGACGGTTATGCTAAATTAGGATAGCATAGACAGGTGAAGTATTTGCGGGAGAGTGGAGCATGCGGCAGATTATCACTGTGGCCTGCACTGAGTGCAGGCGCAGGAATTACACAACCATGAAGAACAAGAAGAACGATCCCAGCAGGATTGAACTCAAGAAGTATTGCCGGTTCTGCCGCACACACACGCTCCACCGCGAGACCAGATAGCCGTATTCGTTGTCCGCAGGCCCGTAGCTCTAACGGTAGAGCAGCGGACTCCAAATCCGCGTGTTGGGGGTTCGAATCCCTCCGGGCCTGCCATTTATATGCCGGCAACAGGAGCTGAGAGGGTTGCTCAAAGGGGTCAAAGGCTTTTGGACCAAGGCAGTCCAGTACCTAAAGGACGTCCGCTTCGAACTCAGGAAAGTCCTGTGGCCGAGTCGGCGGCAGACAGTGCTGTTTACCAGCATTGTGATTGTGGCTGTCCTGATCGTGGCCTGCCTGATCTGGGTCGTGGACAGCTCGTTTGGGTTAATCCTTGGAGTGCTAGTAAGGTAGCTGGAGGGGGTTGGGGACCTGGGCAGCCGGTCGGGAGTCCGGCCGGAGGGTCCCTTTGTCATGGAAAAGCAATGGTACGTCGTCCACACATATTCAGGTTACGAAAATAAGGTACGGGCTAACCTCGAAAAGCGCGTGGAGTCCATGGGCATGGAAGAGAAGATCTTCCGCGTAGTGGTCCCCATGGAGGAAGAGGTTGAGTACAAGGACGGCAAAAAGAAGGTAACCAAGCGCAAGATATACCCGGGGTATGTAATGGTCGAGATGATCATGAGTGATGACTCCTGGTACGTGGTGCGCAACACTCCCGGTGTCACTGGGTTTGTGGGCTCCGGTTCCAAGCCCATCCCCCTGCAAGAAGACGAAATACAGAACATCCTCAGGCACATGGGCATGGAGGAAGCCAGGCCCAAGGTTCAGTTCCAGCCTGGGCAGAGTGTCCGCGTAAACTCCGGTCCCTTCGCGGGGTTCATCGGGATGGTCGAGGAAGTCATGTTTGATCGTAACAAGCTAAGGGTGCTGGTGTCGATGTTCGGCCGCGAAACGCCGGTCGAACTTGAGTATTCACAGGTCGATGATCTCTAGGAGGACATTACCATGGCCAAGCGAGTAGCAGGAGTAGTGAAGTTGCAGATACCGGCCGGGAAGGCCACGCCGGCACCTCCGGTAGGGCCCGCCCTGGCACCCTACGGCATTAACATGATGGCCTTCGTCAAAGACTATAACGAACGGACCTCGGCCCAGGTTGGGCTGATCATCCCGGTCGAAGTCACCATCTTCGAAGACCGCACGTTCACTTACGTGCTTAAGACACCGCCCGCGGCAGTGTTGCTGAAAAAAGCCGCCGGTCTTGAGAAAGCCTCGGGAGAGCCCAACCGGAAAAAGGTTGGCAAGGTGACCCGGGATAAGGTGCGGGAGATCGCCGAGCTAAAATGGAGAGACCTCAATGCAGCGTCGGTAGATGCAGCCATGCGGATGGTAGAAGGCACGGCCCGTAGCATGGGCATTGAGATAGTAGGATAACACACCATCAGAAGTGGGAGGACCAAGAGTCCGCTAATACCACAAGGAGGAACGGGGAAATGGCGATTGCTGGTAAGAGGCTTGCCGAAGCCAAGAAACTGGTAGATCCGGTCAAACTCTATGACCCGCCTGCAGCTGTTGAACTGGTGAAGTCCACGGCCAGGGCAAAGTTCGACGAAACAGTGGAATGCGCGGTCCGCCTGGGTGTGGACCCGCGGCATGCCGACCAGATGGTCCGCGGCGCCGTGGTGCTCCCTCATGGTACCGGCAAGGAGCGCAAAGTGCTGGTCTTTGCCAAGGGAGACAAGGCGAAAGAGGCCGAGGCGGCTGGTGCCGATTTTGTCGGTGCTGAGGATGTAATCCAGAGGATCCAGGAAGGCTGGCTTGGGTTTGACGTGGCCATTGCCACGCCCGACATGATGGGTGTGGTGGGCCGGTTGGGTCGGGTGCTCGGGCCCCGCGGGCTCATGCCGAACCCCAAGTCCGGCACCGTCACGTTTGAAGTGGCCAGCGCCGTCCGCGAAGTGAAGGCCGGCAAAATCGAGTACCGCACCGAGAAGACGGGCATCATCCACGCACCCATTGGCAAGGCGTCTTTTGCTAGTGAGAAGCTCTTGGAAAACTTCTACACTCTGATTGAAGCCTTGGTCAAGGCCAAGCCGGCGGCGGCCCGCGGCCAGTACATCCGAGGAGTCACCCTGTCGTCGACCATGGGACCCGGGATTTCCGTTAACCCACTGCGAGTATCCAGGCGAGAGCAAGTTTCCTGAGGATGTTGCACAGCGCCCGGATTTATGGTATTATGAGCCGGCATCAAACCTCATAGGCCGTAGACAGCAGGTACCCTCCGGGGTTTAATGGTCAAGGACCGCCGGCCGAGGCGCGAGAACCTGAGCATTCTGGCCTCCGCTTGTCTACGCGGGGGCCTTATTTTACCAGTCTGCCAGAAATGGAGGTGCTGAGTTGGAGGGCAAAGCCGTCCGCGCAGAGAAACTTGAGGCCGTAGAAGAACTTGTGCATACCTTGCGCCGGGCCCAATCGGTGATCATCACCGATTACCGCGGGCTTAACGTTGCGGCCATGACCAGACTGCGCAGGAACTTGCGCGAAGCTGGCGTGGAATACCGGGTGGTGAAGAACAGCCTGGTGCACTTTGCTGCCGAAAAGGTCGGCATCACGGGAATGGATCCCTATCTTGCCGGCCCCACGGCACTGGCCCTCGGTTATGATGACCCAGTTGCTCCCGCCAAGGTGTTAACTGCTTTTGCGGCAGAAAACCGCCAGCTGATCATCAAGGCAGGAGTATTGAGCGGAAGGATCATCGTTGCCGATGATGTTAAGGCGCTGGCCACGCTGCCGTCGCGCGAGGTGTTGCTGGGCCGGGTACTGGGCGCCTTTATGTCCCCTATGACCGGACTGGCCTCGGTGTTGGCCGCTCCCGTGCGCGGTCTGACCGTGGCTGTGGAAGCTTTGCGCAAACAGCGTGAGGAAGCCGCTTGAGTTTATCCTACTTGAACATGGAGGTGCTACTGTGACCAAGGTAGAGCAGGTTCTGGAGATTGTTAAGGGCATGACCGTAGTTGAACTGGCCGAACTGGTTAAGGCATTTGAGCAGGAGTTTGGTGTTTCGGCTGCTGCCCCGGTGATGGCGGCCGCCCCGGCGGCCCAGGCTGCCGAGGCAGCTCCACCCGAGGAGGAACAGACCGAGTTTGATGTGATCCTCACAGGCTTTGGCGACAAGAAGGTCCAGGTCATCAAGGTTGTTCGCGAGCTGACCGGACTGGGACTGAAGGAAGCCAAGGATCTGGTGGAGGGTGTCCCCAAGGCAGTCAAGGAGAAGATCTCCAAGCGGGATGCCGAATCCGTCAAGCAAAAGCTCGTGGAAGCCGGCGGCACCGCCGAAGTGAAGTAGTTAAGAGGCTGGGAATGGGTCCGGCCAGGGCACACGCGCTGGCCGGACTTTTGCCATGGCAGATTTGGTGATCTCTATTGACTGACCCCAAAGGCTATGATACTATTATACATTGCCATCGTATTGCGAACTTGAGGCACCCAGTGTATCATTCTGCGGGAAACAGGGTAAGCTTGTTTATCGCTGGAAAAGTAAGGCACCTGGGACGTTGAGCGCCCCGGGGACCGGCTACTGCCGGATTTGTTTCTTTTTTGTCCCTCGTCCGTGGAATGTCTTTGGAGACGCTCTGAGACTACGACGTATAAGGAGGAGCGTTGATGGCCCTGCCCGTCCAGGCCCGCAATCCAGAACGTATCAGTTTTTCCCGCATCCGTGAAGTGTTGCCCATGCCCAATCTCATCGCCATCCAGCAGAACTCCTATGAGTGGTTCCTCAAGGAGGGACTGCGCGAGATTTTCCGTGACATCTCGCCCATACAGGATTTCACGGAAAAGCTGGTTTTGGAGTTTACCGACTACTCTCTCGGCGAACCAAAATACCAGGTGGAAGAGTGCAAAGAGCGCGACGTCAACTACGCTGCCCCTCTCCGCGTCAAGGTACGCCTGATCAACAAAGAAACCGGGGAAGTCAAGGAACAAGAGGTGTTCATGGGGGACTTCCCGCTAATGACGGATAAGGGCACCTTCGTCATCAACGGCGCAGAAAGAGTCATCGTCAGCCAGCTGGTGCGCTCTCCCGGTGCCTACTACTCCGAGCAGATCGACACCAGTGGCCACCGGTTGTTTTTCGCCACCATAATACCTAACCGGGGCGCCTGGCTTGAGTTTGAGACCGATCCTTCCGACATCGTATACGTGCGTGTAGACCGTACCCGCAAGCTTCCGGCCACCGTACTCCTACGAGCCCTGGGATACAGCACCGATGAGCAGATCCTGGACCTTCTGGGTGAGACCACCCAGGTCAAGAATACCCTGGACAAAGATGGCACCAAGTCCACGGACGATGCCCTTATTGAAGTATACAAGCGACTGCGCCCGGGCGAGCCGCCCACGGTTGATAGTGCTCGCACGCTTCTGAACAGCCTGTTTTTCGACCCCAAGCGCTACGACCTTGCCAGCGTCGGGCGGTACAAGTTCAATAAGAAGCTTTCTCTCCGGCGCCGGGCCATGGGCACCTACGCCATCGAAGACATAGTTCACCCCGGGACCGGGGAAGTACTTGCCGCCCGGGGCAGCCTCATCGAGCGGGCCACTGCCATCCGCATGGACGAAGCGGGGCTGACCCGGGTGGATGTGCAGACTCGCGAGGGCAACGTGGTGCGGGTCATCTCCAACGGTACCCCCAGAATAGATACCAAAATTATCACCAGGGAAGATATCGTAGCCTGCGTGAACTACCTCTTTGGCCTGTTCAAAGGCGTGGGTGAGATTGATGACATTGATCACCTGGGGAATCGCAGGCTTAAGTCCGTGGGAGAACTGCTGCAAAACCAATTCCGGATCGGTCTTTCTCGTATGGAGCGGGTTGTGCGTGAGCGTATGACCATCCAGGACGTGGATATTATCACTCCTCAGGCCCTGATCAACATCAGGCCGGTGGTGGCAGCGGTAAAGGAGTTCTTTGGATCCAGCCAGCTGTCCCAGTTCATGGACCAGACTAACCCGCTGGCTGAGCTCACTCACAAGAGGCGCTTGAGCGCCCTGGGCCCGGGAGGTCTTAGCCGCGACCGGGCCGGGTTTGAAGTCCGGGACGTCCACCATTCGCACTACGGTCGGATGTGTCCCATAGAGACCCCGGAAGGTCCTAACATCGGCCTCATCGGTGGGCTCTCCACATACGCCAGGATCAATGAATACGGTTTCATTGAGACCCCCTACCGCCGGGTGAACCAGGAGCAGCAAGTGGTGACCAACGAGATCGTCTATCTCACGGCTGATGAGGAAGATGAGTGTGTCATCGCCCAGGCCAACGAACCCCTCGATGAAGAGGGGAGGTTCGTAAGGCGGAGGGTATCGGCCCGGTTCAAGCACGACATTAAGGAAGTCCCAGTGGAGCAAGTCGACCACATGGACGTCTCGCCCAAGCAGGTGGTGAGTATCGCCACTGCTTTGATCCCGTTTCTCGAGAATGATGATGCCAACCGGGCGCTAATGGGTTCGAACATGCAACGCCAGGCCGTGCCCCTGCTCCAGCCCGAGTCTCCTCTGGTGGGGACGGGGGTGGAGTTCAAGGCCGCCCAGGACTCTGGAGTGGTGGTATTTGCCAAGAGGGCGGGCATAGTGGAGCGCGCCACTGCCGAAGAAATACTGATACGGACCGCCGATGGACAGCATGACCGTTACCGGCTCATGAAGTTCGCCCGGTCCAACCAGGGTACTTGCATGAACCAAAAACCCGTAGTTACCAAGGGCCAATATGTCCATGAAGGCGATCTTGTAGCCGATGGACCCTCGACTTACCACGGAGAACTGGCACTGGGCAAGAACATCCTGGTGGCCTTTATGCCCTGGGAAGGGTACAACTACGAGGATGCCATTCTCATATCCGAACGGCTGGTACGAGAAGACACCTTCACTTCTATTCATATCGAAGAGTATGAAGCGGAAGCCCGGGACACCAAGCTGGGTCCGGAGGAGATCACCCGCGACATTCCCAACGTGGGAGAGGATGTGCTCAAGGATCTGGACGAACGTGGCATCATCCGCATCGGTGCCGAGGTTCGTACCGGGGATATCCTGGTAGGGAAGGTCACGCCCAAGGGTGAGACTGAGCTCACGGCGGAAGAGAGGCTTCTTCGTGCCATTTTCGGCGAGAAGGCACGCGAAGTTAGGGATACTTCCCTGCGGGTGCCCCACGGTGAAAGCGGCATCGTCGTTGATGTGAAAGTGTTCAACCGCGAAAGCGGCGACGAGCTGGCCCCGGGTGTCAACCAGCTGGTGCGGGTCTATATTGCTCAAAAGCGCAAGATCTCCGAAGGAGATAAGATGGCCGGTAGGCACGGCAATAAGGGCGTCATCGCCCGCATCCTACCCGAGGAAGACATGCCGTTTCTTCCCGATGGGACTCCCGTGGAGATCGTGCTAAACCCGCTGGGAGTGCCGTCCCGCATGAACCTGGGCCAGATACTCGAGTGCCATCTGGGATGGGCGGCGAACATCATCGGGTGCAGGGTGGCAAGTCCGGTGTTTGACGGTGCCACCGAGGAAGATATCGATAGGTTCTTGGCCCGGGCGAACTTGTCTCCCGATGGCAAGACCACCTTGTTCGACGGCAGGTCGGGGCTTCCCTTCGATAACCGGGTGACAGTGGGCTACGTGTACATGATGAAACTGGCCCACCTGGTGGACGACAAAATCCATGCCCGGTCCACCGGACCGTATTCCCTGGTCACGCAGCAGCCTCTGGGCGGCAAGGCCCAGTTCGGTGGCCAGCGCTTCGGAGAGATGGAGGTATGGGCCCTGGAGGCCTACGGTGCTGCCTACACCCTGCAGGAGCTTTTGACGGTCAAGTCCGACGACGTGGTCGGCCGGGTTAGGACTTACGAGGCCATCGTAAAGGGCGAGAATGTGCCCGAACCCGGTGTGCCGGAATCCTTTAAGGTACTCATCAAGGAACTGCAGAGCCTGGCATTGGACGTCAAAGTGCTGGCCGAGGATGCGCGCGAGATCGAGATCCGGGAGACCGACGAGGACATCGTGGAAACCGCTCGCGAGCTGGATTTGGCCATCGAAGGCGAGGAAGACAGGCGCCAGCTCAGGCAGCCCGCCCGGGAGGCGATCTTGCCGCCGGACGACGATGAGGATGAGGAGGAAGTGGAGGCTGCCTTTGAGCCAGAGGAGACCTTTGAAGAAGACGAACCGGTCGCTCCTCCGCTGCGGCCCGTGGAACCGCTTCCCGAAGAGCTGCCGGAGGAACCAGCGCCCGTGCCTCGTCCCACGGAGCGTCCCCTCGGGGACCGGCCCATGCCCGACCTGGCCCGGCTTTTTGGACCCCTTCCCGAAGAAGAGGACGAGGAGGAGGACCTCGACGCTGACCTCATGGATGTGGAGGATGAAGAAGCGCTTCCTGTTGAGGCGGCCGAGGAAGAAGAGCAGCGCGAATTGGGACGGCGCAAGAAGCGCTCGGCGTTGGCGAGGGATGCCGGCCGCCGCCGGCGTTGGGACAGCGACGATATGGATGACCTCAGGTATCTGAGGCGGCTCAAAGATGTTGATCTTAACGAAGACGACGAGGAAGACGACCCGCTGGCGTGAAGCCTAGTGAAATATTCTGAGGGGGTCTGGACCCTTGCTGGACGTCAATTACTTCGATTCTATCCGCATAGGGCTGGCATCGCCGGAGAAAATCCGCGAATGGTCCCGGGGCGAGGTCAAAAAGCCCGAGACCATCAACTACCGTACTCTGAAGCCCGAGCGGGAAGGGCTGTTTTGTGAAAAAATCTTCGGCCCCACCCGGGACTGGGAGTGCCATTGTGGCAAGTACAAGCGGGTGCGTTATAAAGGCATTGTCTGCGACAAGTGTGGTGTGGAGGTAACCAGGCAAAAAGTGCGGCGGGAGCGCATGGGTCACATCGAGCTGGCGGCCCCGGTCTCGCACATCTGGTATTTTAAGGGCATACCCAGCCGGATGGGGCTCATCCTGGACATGTCGCCCCGGGCGTTAGAGCGGGTGCTTTACTCCGCCGCCTATATCGTCACTGACCCAGGCGAGACCCCTCTGATGGAAAAGCAGATCCTCACGGAGAACGAATACCGTGAAGCCCGGGAAAAGTACGGCCAGAACTTCCGGGCAGGCATGGGCGCTGAGGCTGTCAAGCGTCTTTTTGAGAAAATCGACCTTGACGAACTGGCCTACGAGTTAAGGAACGAGCTGCGTCACGTCACCGGGCAGAGGCGGGTCAGGGCCATCCGGCGACTTGAGGTGGTTGAGGCTTTCCGCAAGTCTAACAACCGCCCGGAGTGGATGATCCTTGATGTGATCCCGGTTATCCCGCCGGAGCTTAGACCCATGGTGCAACTGGACGGTGGCCGGTTTGCCACCTCGGACCTCAATGACCTCTACCGCCGGGTGATCAACCGGAACAACCGTCTCAAGCGGCTCTTGGACCTGGGAGCGCCCGATATCATCGTGCGCAACGAAAAGCGAATGCTCCAGGAAGCCGTGGATGCCCTCATCGACAATGGCCGGCGAGGCCGCCCCGTGACCGGGCCGGGCAACCGTCCGCTGAAGTCTCTAAGTGACATGCTTAAAGGAAAGCAGGGGAGGTTCCGCCAAAACCTCCTGGGCAAGCGCGTGGACTATTCCGGTCGCTCGGTGATAGTGGTTGGTCCCAAACTAAAGTTCCACCAGTGCGGTCTCCCCAAGGAGATGGCTCTGGAGCTGTTCAAGCCTTTCGTCATGAAGAAGCTAGTCAAGGACGGCCTAGCTCACAATATCAAGAGCGCGCGCCGGATGGTGGAGCGGGTCAAGCCTGAAGTGTGGGATGTTCTTGAGGATGTTATTAAGGAGCACCCGGTGCTTCTGAACCGGGCTCCCACCTTGCACCGCCTGGGAATCCAGGCCTTTGAGCCGGTCTTAGTGGAAGGGCGCGCCATCCAGATCCACCCGCTGGTCTGCACCGCGTACAACGCCGACTTCGACGGCGACCAGATGGCCGTGCATGTACCGCTGTCTGCTGAAGCGCAGGCCGAAGCACGGCTGCTTATGCTGTCGGTGCATAATGTGCTGAACCCCAAGGATGGGACGCCGGTGGTCACTCCCACCCTGGACATGGTGCTTGGTTCATATTACCTGACTGTGGCCGAGAAAGAGGAGCCCGACCAGAAACTCAAGTTTTTTGGGTCTACTGAAGAGGCGATGATGGCGTACGATTTGGGTCACTTGAGACTTCATGAGCACATCATGGTGCGGGTGAACGGCCACAGGATCAAGACCACCGTAGGGCGGGTCATCTTCAGCGATCAGCTGCCGGAAGACCTCCGTGAACTGGAAAGTGACCGGATCGTGGGCCGCCGCAAACTGGGTGAAATCGTGGCTGAGTGCTACCGCCGTCATGGCATGGCGGTCACCGCCCGCATGCTCGACGGCATCAAGGACCTGGGCTTCAAGTACGCTACCAAGGCTGGTACCACCATTTCCATCAAGGACGTGGTGATTCCCGAGGCGAAGGCTGCCATCTTAGAAGAAGCCGATCACATGGTGGAGGAGATTACCCAGCACTTCAACCGGGGCCTGATCACCGCCGAGGAACGGTATGAGCGCATCACCAGCGTCTGGTCGCAGGCCAAGGACAAGGTGACCAGGGAACTTATGACTGCCCTGACCGGGTTCAACCCGGTGTTCATGATGGCCGACTCGGGAGCCAAGGGTAACGTCGCCCAGATCACCCAGCTGGGCGGCATGCGCGGTCTCATCACCGACCCGTCGGGCAAGATCATCGAGCTGCCCATCCGGGCTAACTTCCGGGAAGGCCTGACAGTGCTTGAATACTTTACCTCTACCCACGGTGCCCGCAAAGGTCTGGCCGACACGGCCCTGCGCACCGCCGACTCCGGGTACCTGACCCGGCGCTTGGTTGATGTTGCCCAGGATGTGATCGTCCGCGAGATCGAGTGTGGCACCGACGCCGGCATAGACGTGGAAGCAATAGTGGAAGGCAAAGAGATCATCGAGACCCTGCCCGAGCGCATCATCGGGCGGGTGGCCCTTGAGAACATTGAACACCCCAACACCGGCGGAGTCCTGGTGGCCAGAGGACAGGAGATCAGCAAAGAGGATGCTGATGCCATAGTGGAGGCGGGCATCACCAAGGTGACCATCAGGTCGGTGCTTACCTGCAAATCCCGCTATGGCATCTGCGCTAATTGCTACGGGCGCAACCTGGCCACTGGGCAGATGGTGGAAGTCGGCGAGGCAGTAGGCATTATCGCCGCCCAGTCCATCGGCGAACCGGGTACCCAGCTGACCATGCGTACTTTCCACACAGGTGGCGTCGCTGGTGAGGACATTACCCAGGGTCTACCCAGAGTAGAGGAGCTGTTTGAGGCCCGTAAGCCTAAGGGGCAGGCTGTAGTTGCCGAACTGACCGGAGTGGTGAGGGTCACCGAGGGCAAAGGCCGGCGGGAGATCCAGATCATCTCCATGGACGGTGAAGTCCAGGCTTACCCGGTCCCCTACGGGGCCCGCTTGAAAGTCGACGAGGGCCAGCTGGTAGAGGCAGGCCAGGAGCTCACCGAGGGCTCGGTCAACCCCCATGACCTTTTGCGGGTCAAAGGCATTAGGGGCGTGCAGGTCTACCTGTTGCAGGAGGTGCAGAAAGTGTACCGCCTGCAAGGCGTGGATATCAACGACAAGCACATCGAAGTGATCATCAGGCAAATGCTGCGCAAGGTCAAGGTGGAAGACCCGGGTGACAGCGAGATGCTGCCCGGCGGACTGGTGGATATCTTCGAGTTCCATGAAGAGAACGAAAGAGTTGTGGAAATGGGCGGTCGCCCGGCCGTGGGCCGCGCAGCACTCCTGGGGATCACCAAGGCGTCCCTGGCCACCGATTCCTTCTTGTCGGCGGCGTCGTTCCAGGAGACTACCCGGGTGCTCACCGAGGCGTCCATCAAGGGAAAGACCGACCCGCTAATCGGGTTGAAGGAAAACGTCATCATTGGCAAACTCATCCCTGCCGGCACCGGCATGAACCTGTACCGCTACGTGGAGCCCTCGGAGGAGTTCGAGGACCAGTATGACGACGATGTCCCTGCCGGACCCGTCTACCACGGCTCCAGGAACTAGTCACATGGCTCCCGGGCCGGGATGGCCGGCCCGGGAGTTCGTTGACACATGCAGACAATGGTGCTAGAATATAAAAGTGTCTTTGCAGAGGAGGTACACCCATGGCCGAGCGACTCAAGGCGGCCAGGCAGAGGACGGTAGGGACCAAGCAGACGCTGAAGGCCGTCGAGCGAGGGACCGCGAGGGTCGTATTCCTTGCACAAGATGCCGATGAAAGAGTGTTGCGAGATCTCGTGCGACGGTGCACTGAAAACGAGATCGAAATTGTATATGTTGAGTCCATGGCGGCTTTGGGAAAAGCATGTGGGATCCAGGTAGGTGCCGCATCAGCGGCCATTATTGAGGGATAGCAGCCATCCAACGCCCGCTCGCGCTATGCGTCTGGTGGGCGTATTTGTGTGCGGAAGGAGGTGCAGCATGCCGACGATCAGCCAGCTGGTTAGGATGGGTCGCGCCGAAGTCAGGAAGAAGTCTAAGGCCCCGGACCTAAAGGCCAACCCGTTCAGGCGTGGTGTCTGTACAGTGGTGAAGACCACGACGCCCAAGAAGCCGAATTCCGCTCTCAGGAAGATTGCCCGAGTGAGGTTGACCAACGGCCGGGAGGTTACAGCGTACATTCCCGGGATCGGTCATAACCTTCAGGAGCATTCGGTGGTTTTGGTCCGTGGAGGTCGCGTCAAGGACGTCCCTGGTGTTAGGTACCATATTGTAAGGGGAACACTGGACACGGCAGGAGTCCAGAAGCGGGCTAAGGCGCGTTCGAAATATGGAGCCAAGCGGCCTAAGAAGTAGCCAAGAAAGGGGGGAAGGCGTGTGCCCAGAAGGGGACGCGTGTCCCGCAGGAGCATCATCCCTGACCCGGTGTACGGGAGCGACACACTAGCCAGGTTTATCAACAAGATCATGCTTGACGGGGAGAAATCCGTAGCCCAAAAGCAGGTATACGGTGCATTGGAGATCATCAAGGAGAAGACCGGGAAAGACCCCCTCGGCGTCTTTGAGCAGGCACTCAAAAACGCCATGCCGGTGCTAGAAGTCAGGCCGAGGCGGGTCGGAGGTGCTACGTACCAGGTACCCGTGGAGGTTCGCGCCGAGCGCCGTTGGGCACTGGCCATGCGCTGGCTGGTGAGGCATGCCCGGGCGCGCAATGAGCGCACCATGGATGAGCGCCTGGCCGGTGAACTCCTGGACTGTGCCAACAACACGGGAGCCACGGTCAAGCGCAAGGAAGAAACTCACCGCATGGCCGAAGCCAACAAGGCCTTCGCCCATTACCGCTGGTAATAATCAAGGCCGGACCAGGCCGCTAGGAGGGGGGGGACGACATGCCCAGAACACACCAACTGCCTATGGTAAGGAACATAGGGATCATGGCCCATATCGATGCCGGGAAGACTACCACCACCGAACGCATCCTGTTTTACACCGGACGGGTCCACCGCATGGGTGAAGTACATGAAGGTTCGGCGACCATGGACTGGATGGTCCAGGAGCAGGAACGCGGGATCACCATTACCTCCGCGGCCACGACCTGTTATTGGAAGGACCATAGGATCAACATTATAGACACACCAGGCCACGTGGACTTCACGATGGAAGTTGAGCGGTCTTTGCGCGTGCTAGATGGCGCTGTGGCCATATTCTGTGCCAAGGGTGGTGTCGAACCCCAGTCAGAGACTGTGTGGCGGCAGGCCGACCGGTACCAGATCCCCCGCATTGCTTTTGTGAACAAAATGGACATTGTCGGCGCAGACTTTTTTGGAGTCATCAAGGGTATCACCAGCAAGCTGCAGGCCAGGCCCGTGGCGGTGCAGGTGCCCATAGGAGCCGAGGAAACCTTCTCGGGCGTTGTTGATCTTGTTAACATGAAGGCCATTTACTACGTGGACGAACTCGGTACCCGTAGCGATGAGAAGGAAGTCCCGGCGGAGCTGCAAGACCTCTGCCGTGCCAAGCGCGATACCCTGGTGGAAGCAGCCGCTGATTTTGACGACAGCCTCATGGAGAAGTACATTGATGGCCGGGAAGTCACCGCTGACGAGCTTATCGCCGCCATCAGGCGCGGCACTCTCAAGGCCGCCCTTGTGCCCGTGCTCTGTGGATCGGCCTACCGTAATCGTGGGGTGCAGCGCCTGCTCGATGCGATCGTGAACTACCTCCCTTCTCCGCTGGACGTACCACCTGTGGTGGGTCAGAATCCGGTCACTTCTGGGCAGGAAGTCCGGATGGCGGGAGACGATCAGCCTTTCTGCGCCCTGGCGTTCAAGATCATGGCCGACCCCTACATGGGCAAGCTGACCTTCTTCCGGGTATATTCGGGTGTGCTGACCTCTGGAAGCTACATCTATAATTCCAGCCGGGGTGTGAAGGAGAGAGTCAGTCGCATCCTGCAAATGCACGCCAATCACCGGGCCGACATCCCGGAAGTGATGGCGGGCGATATCGCCGCCACCGTCGGGCTTAGGCATACATCCACCGGGCACACGCTTTGCGACGAAAAGCACCAGATCGTGCTGGAATCCATGGAGTTCCCCCAGCCGGTGATCTCGGTGGCTGTTGAGCCGCGTACCAAGGCCGACCAGGATAAGCTGGGCGCGACCCTCAACATCCTGAGCGACGAAGACCCCACGTTTACCAGCCACGTGGACGCCGAAACGGGCCAGGTGATCATCTCTGGCATGGGCGAGTTGCACTTGGAGATCATCGTAGACCGGTTAGTCCGCGAGTTCAAAGTCGAGGCCAACGTCGGCAAACCACAGGTAGCCTACAAGGAAACCCTGGTCAAGAGCTGCAAGACCGAAGGACGGTTTGTACGGCAGACTGGCGGCCGTGGACAGTATGGCCACGTGGTGGTAGAGTTTGAAAGCCTGCCGCGTGGTTCCGGATTTGAGTTTGTAGATGCGGTAACTGGGGGAGCCGTACCGAGGGAGTTTATCCCCGCAGTCCGTGCAGGCATTTCCGACGCCATGCAGGGTGGACCCCTGGTTGGATACCCGGTGGTTGACATCAAGGCCACGCTCATCGACGGCAGCTACCATGAAGTTGACTCATCGGAGCTGGCTTTCCGCATGGCCGGCCAGCTGGCGCTCAAGCACGCCATGGAGGGGAACAGCAGGCTTCTTGAGCCTATGATGAAAGTCGAGGTTATGGTGCCCGAGGACTACATGGGCGACGTGCTGGGCGATCTGACGGCCAGGAGAGGCGAGATCAACGGCGTCGATATAAAAGGGAAGCTCCAGGTTATTAACGGGATGGTTCCGCTGGCGCAGATGTTCGGCTATGCTACTGACTTGAGGTCCATGACCCAGGGCCGGGGAACCTATACCATGCAGTTTTCCCATTATCAACCCACTCCCGACCAAGTCACCAGGGAGATCATTGCGAGGATCACAGGTAGATAAGTGGACAAACACACTATGGACAGCAAGGAGGATGTACACGTTGGCCAAGAAGAAATTTGAGCGGACCAAGCCCCATGTGAACGTGGGAACCATTGGGCACATCGACCACGGGAAGACCACTTTGACGGCGACTATTACCCGGGTGCTTTCCGCGGCCGGGCTGGCCCAGTTTACCCCGTTTGATGCCATCGACAAGGCACCGGAAGAGAAAGCCCGGGGCATCACCATCGCCACGGCACACGTGGAGTACGAGACTCCCAACCGGCACTACGCCCACGTGGACTGCCCGGGGCATGCCGACTACATCAAGAACATGATCACGGGTGCAGCGCAGATGGACGGGGCCATCCTGGTGGTGTCGGCGGCCGACGGAGCCATGCCCCAGACCCGGGAGCACGTGCTCTTGGCCCGGCAGGTAGGGGTGCCGGCCATGGTGGCGTTCTTGAACAAGGCCGACATGATCGATGATCCGGAGCTTTTGGAGCTGGTGGAGCTAGAAATCCGGGACGTGTTGAACAAGTACGGGTTCCCTGGGGACGAGACTCCGGTAGTACCGGGTTCGGCGCTGAAGGCCCTCAACTGCGGTTGCGGCAAGCGGGAATGTCCCAATTGCAGCTGCATTTGGGAGTTGATGGACGCGGTGGACCGGTATGTGCCCACGCCGGTGCGCGACGTGGACCGGCCGTTCCTGATGGCTGTGGAAGACGTGTTCAGCATCACAGGGCGGGGTACGGTGGCAACCGGCCGGATTGAGCGCGGGATGGTGAAGACCGGGGACGAAGTAGAGATCGTGGGGTTCACGGAGCGGCCGCGCAAGACGGTGGTAACCGGGGTGGAGATGTTCCGGAAGTTATTGGACCGGGGCATGGCGGGAGACAACGTAGGTTGCCTGTTGCGGGGCGTGGACAAAGACGAGATCGAGCGCGGCCAGGTCCTGGCCAAGCCGGCCTCCATCAAGCCGCACACCAGGTTTGACGCCAGCGTGTTCGTGCTGTCGAAGGAAGAGGGCGGGCGGCACACGCCGTTTTTCAACGGGTACCGGCCGCAGTTCTACATCCGGACCACGGACGTGACCGGGTCCATCCACCTGCCGGAAGGCGTGGAGATGGTGATTCCCGGGGATAACGTGACCATGCACGTGCAGTTGATTTCGCCGGTAGCCATCGAAGAGGGCATGCGGTTTGCCATCCGCGAGGGCGGGCGCACCGTGGGCGCCGGCGTGGTCACCAAGATCGTGGAGTAAGCTGCCGGGGCGGGCAGGATGCCCTGCCCGCCCTGTCCTGGGACGGACACCGTGGGGATTCGGAAGGAGGTTGGATGATTGGCCAGCCAGAAAATCAGGATCCGGCTCCGGGCCTTTGACCATCAGATCCTGGACCAGTCTGCCATGAGGATCGTAGATACGGCCAAACGTACTGGTGCTGATGTATCGGGGCCGGTGCCGTTGCCTACGGAAAAGAGCGTCTACACCATTCTGGTTGCTCCTAACGGCGAAAAGGACATCCGCGAGCAATTCGAGATGAGGGTTCACAAGCGTCTCATCGACATCCTGGATCCCACACCGAAGACTGTGGATGCCCTCATGCGCCTGGACCTGCCCGCGGGTGTGGATATAGAAATCAAGCTCTAGGGCTTTTCGCGACATGCAGCGGCCAAGGGAGGTGGAACGAATGCGCAAGGGTATTTTGGGTAAGAAAGTCGGCATGACCAGGATCTTTGACAAGAACGGCCATGCCATACCCGTTACTGTGGTCGAGGCCGGACCGTGCCAGGTTATTCAGAAGAAGACAGCCGAGCATGACGGTTACGATGCGGTGCAGCTGGCCTTTGGCGCCTGCAAGGAGCGCAAGGTTACCAGGCCAGTAAAAGGGCATTATGTACGGGCCGGTGCGAAGCCCCGGCGTTACCTTCGCGAATTCAGGCTTGAGAATATCCAGGATTACGCGGTTGGCCAGGAGATCACCGCCGCCATCTTTTCCGACGGTGAGTACGTGGACGTAGTAGGAACGTCCAAGGGTAAGGGCTTCGCCGGCGGCATCAAGAGGTGGGGTTTCAAGCGGGGTCCCATGGCTCACGGCTCCAAGTACCACCGGGGCCCCGGTTCTCTACAGTCCAGGGATGCCTCGCGGGTCTTTCCGGGACGCAAGCTGCCCGGTCGCATGGGCGGGGCACGCGTGACGGCTCAAGGCCTCAAGATCGTGCGGGTTGATGCCAACCGCAACATGCTCTTGATCAAGGGTGCCGTGCCGGGTAACCGGGGCTCTCTTTTGGTGATCAAGGACAGTGTGAAGGCCAAGGGCAAGTCCTGAGCGGGAAGACGCTGGAAAGGAGGTATCCCAGGTGGCCAAAGTTGCAGTATATAACGTCCGCGGCGAAGTCGTGGACGAAATGGAACTCAAAGATGACATTTTTGCAGCACCCATCAACCAAAGCTTGATGCACCAGGTGGTGGTTATGCAGCGGGCCAACCGCCGCCAGGGGACTGCTAAGACCAAGACCCGGGCCGAGGTCCGGGGCGGCGGCAGGAAACCGTGGCGCCAGAAAGGATTGGGCCGTGCCCGTCACGGGACCATCAGGTCTCCGCTGTGGCGCGGCGGCGGTGTAGTGTTCGGTCCCAGGCCTCGGGATTTCGGTTATACCATGCCCCGGAGAGCTCGCCGGGCGGCGCTAAAAAGCGCCCTATCAGCCAGGCTCAATGCCGGTGCGTTGAAGGTCGTAGATGGTATCGAGCTGATGGCACCGCGGACCCGGGCCATTGCTGAGCTGTTGTCGAACCTTGAGGTTCCCCGGGCCCTCATCGTTACGGGAGGTCCCAGCCCCGTGGTGTACAAGTCAGCGCGCAACCTGCCCGGCGTGGGCACCACCATCGCCCGGGATTTGAACGTCCTGGACGTGTTGGCCCACCGCCACCTTGTGCTGACCCGGGATGCTGTGCGCGCCGTCGAGGAGGTGCTCTCCTGATGGATGCCAGGGACATTATCATCAGGCCGCTGGTCACTGAGAAGAGCAACTCGCAGATGGCCGAGGGCCAGTACAGCTTCGCCGTGGACGTGAGGGCCAACAAGTCACAGATCAAGGCCGCGGTAGAAGAGATCTTCAAGGTGGACGTGGTAAGTGTCAACACCATGAGGATACTCGGTAAGATGCGGCGCATGGGTGTGCATCGCGGGCGGCAGCCTAGCTGGAAAAAAGCCGTGGTCAGCCTCAAAGAAGGCCAGAGGATCGAACTGTTTGAGGCCTAAAGGCAGGGATCTAGGCGGCATGGAAAGGAGGGAAAACCTTGCCGGTTAAGAAGTTCAAGCCGACGTCACCAGGGCGAAGGCAGATGACCGTAAGTAGCTTTGAAGACATCACCCGGGGCGAGCCCGAAAAGGCTTTGACCCAGAGCCTAAAAAAGCATTCCGGCCGGAATGTCCGCGGCAAGCTTACCGTCAGGCACCGGGGCGGTGGCTCGCGACGGTTATACCGTCTCATTGATTTCAAGCGTAACAAGGACGGCATCCCGGCCAAGGTCCAGTCTATAGAGTACGATCCCAACCGGTCGGCACGTATTGCACTGGTTAGCTATGCTGATGGCGAGAAGCGGTACATCCTGGCTCCTGTCGGCCTTAAGGTTGGGAGCACGGTGATTTCCGGGCCCAACGCCGACATCAAACCGGGCAACTGTCTTCCCTTGCGCCACATGCCCACCGGCACTGTGGTGCACAACATTGAGATGCAGCCGGGTAAGGGCGGCCAGCTGGTAAGGTCTGCTGGTACATCAGCGCAGATCATGGCCAAGGAAGGAGCCTATGCCCTGTTGCGCATGCCATCGGGCGAGCAGCGCTTGCTTCCCCAGGACTGCCGGGCTACCGTCGGTCAAATGGGTAATGTGGAACACGAGAACATAGTCATCGGGAAGGCCGGGCGCAAGCGTTGGATGGGGCGGAGGCCGGAGGTCCGCGGTGTGGTTATGAACCCGGTGGATCATCCCCATGGCGGCGGTGAGGGCAAGTCGCCCATCGGGCGCCCACAGCCGGTGACTCCCTGGGGCAAACCTACCCTGGGATATCGCACCCGCAAAAAGGGCAAGGCGTCCAACCAGTACATCGTCCGGCGCCGTAAGTAACGGAAAGGGGGTAGCCTCATGGGAAGGTCACTGAAAAAGGGGCCATACATGGACGCAAGACTCATGGCCAAGGTGTCGGCGCTCAATGCCAAGGGGGAAAAGCGGGTTATCAAGACTTGGTCCCGGGCTTCCACCATCGTGCCTGACATGCTAGGTCACACCATTGCTGTGCATGACGGCCGACGTCATGTGCCGGTGTACATCACCGAAGACATGATCGGTCACAAGCTAGGCGAGTTTGCCCCTACCCGGACCTTCAGGGGCCATGGTCATCACACCGAAAGGTCAACTGCACTCAAGTAGACGGTGAAAGGAGGGGCCGCTGATGGAGGCTAGGGCTACGGCCAGGCACATCAGGATCACGCCCAGGAAGGTCCGGATAGTGCTGAATCTGATCCGGGGCAAGAGCGTCGGTGAAGCCCTCTCAATTCTCAGGTATACGCCCAAGAGGGCATCAGGCGTCATAGAGAAGGTCGTCCGTTCGGCGGTGGCCAACGCCGAAAATAACCTGGATATGAACCCCGGTGACCTCTATGTCGCCGAGGCTTATGCCGATGAAGGGCCCACTATGAAGCGATTTCACCCCCGGCAGCGGGGTCAGGCATTCGCCATACTGAAGCGTTCCAGCCACGTAACCGTGGTAGTCCGGGAACGAGAGGAGGGCAGATAAGTGGGTCAGAAGGTGCATCCGAAGGGTCTCCGGATCGGTATCATCAAGGACTGGGACGCCAAGTGGTTTGCGGGCAAGCGTGACTACGTGGATTTGCTCCATGAAGATATCAAACTGCGCCGGTTTGTCAAAAAGACCATGTACAACGCCGGTATTTCCAGGGTGGAGATCGAACGAGCAGCCAACCGTATCAAGGTGACTATCCACACGGCCAAGCCGGGCATGGTCATCGGGCGGGGCGGAGCAGGTGTCGAGGATCTCCGGAAGAAGCTGGAGGTTATGACCAAAAAACAAGTCTCGGTCAACATCGTCGAGGTCAAGGTACCCGAAGTGGACGCGCAGCTGGTAGCGGAAAATGTGGCCTCAGCCATTGAGAAGAGGATATCCTTCCGCCGGGCCATGAAGCAAGCCATCGGGCGGGCCATGCGCCTGGGGGCGAAAGGGTGCAAGATAGTCGTGTCCGGCCGCTTGGCCGGTGCGGAGATTGCCCGGCGCGAGCGCGACGTGGAAGGCACCGTTCCGCTGCACACACTCCGGGCTGATATAGACTACGGGTTTGCCGAGGCTCGCACGGCTGCCGGTCAGATCGGCGTCAAAGTCTGGATCTACAAGGGGCAGGTGCTTCCGCCCAAGCGGGCCAAAGGCCAAGGGAGGTAGTCTGGACGTGTTAATGCCCAAGAGGGTTAAGTTTAGGAAGCAACACCGCGGCCGCATGACGGGCCAGGCATATAGCGGCGCCGAGGTGATCTACGGCGAGTACGGCCTGCAGGCTCTTGAACCTGCCTGGGTCACTGACCGACAGATCGAAGCGGCCCGGGTCGCGCTCACCCGGTACATCAAGCGCGGCGGAAAGGTATGGATCAAGATCTTTCCCGACAAGCCAGTCACCAAAAAGCCGGCGGAGACTCGCATGGGGTCGGGCAAAGGGAACCCAGAGTACTGGGTGGCCGTAGTCAAGCCGGGCCGGATCCTGTTTGAGCTGGCGGGAGTGTCTGAGGAGATCGCCAGGGAAGCCATGCGCCTGGCCGGTCACAAGCTGCCGCTCAAAACCAAGTTTGTTACGAGAGAAGCGCTGGGTGGTGAAGCCGGCCATGAAGGCTAAGGAGATACGGGACCTGGACAACCGGGAACTCGATAAGAGACTGCGTTCTCTAAAGGAAGAGTTGTTCAACTTGCGCTTCCAGCATGCCACTGGCCAGCTGGAGAACCCTATTCGGTTGCGTGAAGTTAAGCGCTCCATCGCCCGGGTTAAGACCATCCTGCACGAGCGAGCCAACCGGGCCTGACGGCAGAAAGGGGGAGCAGAAGTGGAACGCGGGATGCGCAAGATCAGAGTAGGTGTTGTGGTCAGCGACAAGATGGATAAGACCGTGGTTGTCGCTGTGGAAAGGGTCGTAGCTCACCCCTTGTACGGGCGACGAGTCAAGACCACCAAGAAGCTCAAGGCCCACGATGAGAACAATGAGTGCCGGGTGGGAGACGAGGTTCGCCTGATGGAAACCCGCCCTCTTAGCCATGACAAGCGGTGGCGGGTCATGGAAATTATCAAGAAAGCCAAGTAGACGGGGGCATGGGAGGGTCGGACGATGATCCAGGCACAGACCAGGCTGAATGTGGCAGACAACAGCGGGGCCAAGAAGATCATGTGCATCAAGGTACTTGGCGGTTCCCATCGCCGGTATGCCAACCTCGGTGACATCATTGTCGCCTCGGTCAAAGAAGCTGCCCCCGGCGGCGTGGTCAAAAAGGGCGATGTGGTAAGAGCGGTGATAGTTCGGACCAAGCAGGGCACCCGGCGTGACGACGGGTCCCACATCCGGTTTGATGAGAACGCCGCCGTCATCCTCAAGGATGCCCGCGAGCCGAGAGGCACCCGAATTTTCGGGCCGGTAGCGCGCGAACTGCGCGAAAAGGAATTCATGAAGATCGTATCCTTGGCTCCCGAAGTGCTTTAGGGCGGAGCCGAAAGGAGGGCTAACTTTGAGTCACGGAAACCGTGTGCATGTGCGCAAGGGCGATATGGTCAAGGTCATCGCCGGGAAGGACAGAGGACACAAGGGCCGGGTACTCCGGGTGGTCCCGGAAACTGGTCGTGTAGTCGTGGAGGGCGCTAACATAGTCAAGAAGCACCAGCGGCCCACCCAGAAAGTGATGCAAGGCGGGATTGTTGACAAGGAAGCTCCTCTTGCCAGCTCCAACGTGATGCTGTATTGCTCCAAATGTGACCAGGCCAGCAGGGCAGGCAAGAAGATGCTGGAGACCGGCAGGGTAGTCCGGGTGTGCAAAAGGTGCGGGGAAGTTATCGACCGTTAGGACCGGAAGTACCCAAGGCCGTGTGGCGAAGGAGGCAGCACTGGTGTCCAGTTTGAAAGACAAGTATGTTAACGAAGTTGTGCCGGCCATGATGAAGGCATTTCCATATACCAACAAGCTCCAGGTACCTCGCCTGGTCAAGATCGTAGTCAATATGGGGGTCGGCGAGGCCATTCAGAACCCCAAGGCCCTGGATGCTGCCGTGGCCGATCTTACCCTGATTACCGGTCAAAAGCCGGTCATAACCAAGGCCAAGAAATCCATAGCTGCCTTCAAGTTACGCGCTGGCATGTCCATCGGCTGCAAAGTAACCCTGCGCGGTGAAAGGATGCAAGATTTCTTCACTAAGCTGGTCAGTGTTGCTCTGCCTAGAGTACGTGATTTCCGCGGAGTGTCGCCTCGGGGGTTCGACGGCCGGGGCAACTATACTCTGGGTCTCAAAGAGCAGCTAGTGTTTCCGGAGATCGACTACGACAAAGTGGAAAAAATCCGGGGCATGGACATCATCATTGTAACTTCCGCCCATACCGATGAGGAAGCTCTGCAGCTGCTGAAACTCATGGGCATGCCTTTCAGGGACCAGTAAAGGAGGGAGACAGTGGCGGGCAAAGCGATGATCAATAAGTCGAACCGGACCCCCCGGTTCGCCGTGAGAAAGCATAACCGGTGCAAGGTCTGCGGCCGTCCCCACGCTTACATGCGGAGATTTGGCCTATGCCGCCTGTGCTTTAGGGAAATGGCCCACCGGGGCGAGATCCCTGGCATCAAGAAGGCCAGCTGGTAAGATGACGGCAGACGGAAGAAGGAGGTTTGCAGCGGCATGACCGATCCAGTTGCCGACATGCTCACCAGGATCAGAAACGCCACTATGGCAAGGCACGAGCGAGTGGAGATACCCGGCTCCAAGATGAAGAAGGCCGTGGCGCAGATCCTTAAGGAAGAAGGTTTCATCCGGGATTTCGAATGGGTGGATGACGAGTACCAGGGCAGGATCAGGGTCTACCTGAAATACGGCCCCAACCGGACCAAGGTCATCTCGGGCCTCAAGAGGATATCCAAACCTGGATTGCGTGTTTACGCCAGCAAGGAACAGATCCCCCGGGTCTTGGGGGGGCTTGGCATAGCCATTATATCAACATCCAAGGGGATCATGACAGACCGCCAGGCCCGCGCGGCCGGCGTGGGCGGCGAAGTGCTCTGCTACATCTGGTAGGGTCCCTGGTTGTGAGGTGAAAATCAATGTCGCGCATAGGTAGACGCCCCATTCCCATACCTGCCGAGGTCGACCTCCAGGTAAAAGGGACGGTAGTCGCGGTCAAAGGACCCCGGGGGAACCTGCAAAGGGAGCTTCATCCCGATTTGGCGGTGCGGGTCGAAGGTGGCAAGGTTATTGTGGAGCGTCCCAACGATTCTGAGCGCATGCGTTCTCTACACGGCTTGACTAGGACCCTGATTTCGAATATGGTTGAGGGTGTCACCAAGGGGTTCTCCAAGTCACTGGAGATTGTAGGTGTTGGCTACCGGGCTACCAAGTCCGGCAACAAGCTGGTACTGTCGGTGGGCTACTCACACCCGGTGGAGTTCATCCCGCCTGAAGGCATCGAGATCGATGTACCCAACCCAACGCTGGTGGTGGTCAAGGGCCGCGACAAGGAAGCCGTGGGCCAGCTGGCCGCCACCATCCGGGATGTAAGGCCGCCTGAGCCCTATCAGGGCAAAGGCATCAGGTATGCGGGTGAGCGAGTCCGTCGCAAGGCGGGCAAGGCAGGTAAGAAGTAGCGAGGTGAATCTGGTTGCTAAAGAAGCAGGATAAGAACCTGGCCCGGAAGAGGCGGCACCAGCGGGTGCGCAAGCTTAGCTTCGGCACATCCCAGCGCCCGCGGCTTTCTGTGTTCCGCAGTTCAAAGCACATATACGCCCAGGTCATCGACGACTCCACCGGTCAGACCCTGGCCTTTGCATCAACCTTGGATCCAGAGGTCAGGAATTCCTTGGACGCCACTAGCAATGTTGCCGCTGCCGAGGTTGTTGGCCAGCTAGTGGGCCGCCGGGCCCTTTCCAGGGGAATCTCCACAGTGGTCTTTGACCGCGGCGGGTACATTTTTCACGGCCGGGTGGCAGCCGTGGCCAAGGGCGCCCGTGCCGCCGGACTAGAGTTCTAGAGGAAGGAGGGAATTGTGTGGCGCGACAACAGCGTCAAACCAGGGGTGACCGCCCCCCCCGTAGAGACCAGCAGCCGCAGGTCGAGGGCGAAGTCGAGTTTAAAGAGCGCGTGGTGTCCATCAGCCCCGTGTCCAAGACGGTCAAGGGTGGACGCCGCCGTTCCTTCCGGGCACTGGTGGTGGTGGGCAACGAGGACGGTAAGGTCGGAGCTGGCCTGGGTAAGGCTAGTGAGGTTCCGGAAGCCATCCGCAAGGGCATCGAGGATGCCAAAAAGAACCTCATTGAGGTCCGACGGATCAGGACCACCATTCCTCACGAGGTTACCGGAGAGTTCGGCGCCGGGCGAGTCCTGATCAAGCCGGCATCTCAGGGAACCGGAGTAATTGCCGGGGCCGCCGTCCGGGCCGTCCTCGAACTGGCCGGCATCAGGGATGTGCTTTCCAAGTCTCTTGGTTCCGACAATCACTGTAACGTAGTGTATGCCACTATCGAAGGGCTCAAGACGCTACGTAGTGCTGAAGATATTGCCCGGCTGCGCGGCCGCGTTCGTAGCGTAGAAGAGAAGTCGCAGTAGACCCATAAGGAGGTTTGGCCATGGATTTGCACGAGCTCAGCTCGCCGGCTGGAGCCCGTATCAGACGCAAACGAGTCGGCCGCGGTATTGGCTCAGGCCGGGGCAAGACTTCGGGCCGCGGGCACAAAGGACAGAAGGCGCGCGCGGGCGGGGGCAAGGGTCCTCACTTTGAGGGCGGCCAGATGCCTCTGGTGAGGCGGGTGCCCAAGCGGGGCTTCACCAACATCTTCAAGAAGGTATACGCCGAAGTTAATCTCTCCGACTTGAACCTGTTTGCCGACGGTACGGTGGTAACCCCCGAACTGCTGCGGGAGAAACGGTTGGTCAAGGGTAATTACGACGGCGTCAAGATCCTCGGGCGAGGCACATTGGAGCGTGCTCTTACCGTTCGCGCTCAACAGTTCAGCCGCACTGCAGCGCAGGGTATTGAGGCTGCCGGTGGCAAAGCCGAGGTGATATAGGTGCTGGGGACACTCCGCACTGCGCTGAGGATCGGTGATCTGAGGCGAAGGATCCTGTTCACCCTCTGGATGTTCCTGGTCTTTAGGGTGGGAACGGCAGTCCCGGTCCCGGGGATCAACACAGCCATCATCGCCGACATGTTCCGCGAGGGTTCGATCTTTGCGTTCATGGACCTGTTTTCTGGAGGCGCCCTGAGGACGTTCTCTATCTTTGCCATGAGCATCACGCCGTACATCAACTCGTCCATCATAATGCAGCTTTTGACGGTGGTCATACCCCAGTGGGAGGCCATGGCCAAAGAAGAAGACGGCAAAAAGAAGCTGCAGCAGTACGTTAGGTACGGTACAGTAATCCTGGCGCTCATCCAGGCCACGGGCATGTCCTTTGTCCTCCAAAGGCAGGGGGCTCTCCTGGATGCCAGCCCCAGGGGCCTTGGGATGGTAGTCATCACCCTTACGGCCGGGACGGCGTTTCTCATGTGGCTGGGCGAACAGATCACCGACCGGGGCATTGGCAACGGTATTTCGTTGATCATCTTCGCGGGTATCGTGTCCAGGCTTCCCAGCGGCACGTTCAACACGGTCAGGCTGCTGTTGGCCGGGCGGATCAACTTGTTCAACCTGGGAATACTCCTCATCATCGGCCTTGCGGTGATCGCGGCCGTAGTATGGATCACCGAGGGAGAACGCCGCATCCCGGTGCAGTATGCCAAGCGCGTGGTAGGCCGCCGGATGTACGGAGGTCATTCTACGCACATCCCCATCCGGATCAACCAGGCAGGCGTCATCCCGGTGATTTTCGCCTCGTCGGTGCTTGCCTTTCCGGCGACCATAGCTTCGTTCGTGGCGGCTCCATGGGCTCGTAACTTTGAGCTCTTGTTTGACTCTAGGCGACCGTTTTACACCATCACGTACATGATGTTCATCATATTCTTCACGTATTTCTACACGGCCATGGTGTTCAACCCGTTTGAGGTGGCCAACAACATGAAAAAGCACGGGGGGTTCATCCCGGGCATCAGGCCGGGCAGACCCACCGCTGAACAGCTGTCCAGGGTAGTGTCCCGGATTACCCTGGTGGGAGCCATCTTCTTGGCGCTCATCGCGGTGATGCCCAACTTCATGCTGCTGGTCACGGACATCCCCGGCCTCCAGTTTGGAGGACCAGCCCTGCTGATCGTAGTGGGTGTGGCTCTGGAAACCATGAAACAGATCGAGGCCCACCTCCTGATGCGACAGTACCAAGGCTTCATGAGGTAAGAGGTGGACGGGGTGCACGTGATCTTGATGGGACCGCCAGGAGCCGGGAAAGGGACCCAGGCTGCCATGCTGGCAGGCAAGTTCGGGATCCCTCACGTCTCGCCCGGCGAGATGTTCAGGCGGGCGGCCCGGGCCGGCACTCCCTTGGGGCGCGAGGCCAGCTCCTACATGGAGAAGGGCGCGCTGGTACCGGATGAAATCACCAACGCGATCATCAAAGAACGGCTGGCCGAGGACGACTGCAGGAAAGGCTTCATATTGGACGGGTTTCCCCGTAACCTCGCCCAGGCCGGTGTGCTGCAGGCCGTTCTTAATGAGCTGGAGATACCTTTGGACGGTGCCATCAGTATTGAGGTACCCGTAGAGGAACTGGTGCGGCGTTCGGTGGGGCGGCGAGTCTGCCGCCAGTGCGGGCGCACTTACCACTTGGAATCGAACCCGCCCCGGACTACCGGACTCTGCGACGCTTGCGGCGGCGAGTTGTTTCTGCGCAGCGACGACCGGGAGGACACGGTCAGGAACCGGCTAAAGGTGTACCACGAGCACACGGCCGTTCTCTTGGACTATTACCGCGAGCGCGGGGAGCTTTGGGTCGTGGACGGAAACCGTTCCATTGACGAGGTACTGGCTGAACTGTCCGGCATCCTCCAGGGGCTGAGCTGATGATCACTCTCAAGTCCGCCGACGAACTGGCCATCATGAGGGAATCAGGTCGCATGGTGGCCCGGGTGCTGGCGAGACTGGCCCAGGAAGCCCGGCCGGGCATCACCACCCGCAGGCTGGATGCTATCGCTGAGGACATGATCAAGAAGGCGGGGGCGGAGCCGTCATTCAAGGGATACCAGGGCTTTCCCGCCAGCATATGTACGTCCATCAACGAGCAGGTGGTCCACGGTATACCCGGGCCGCGAAAGCTGGCCGAGGGTGACCTGTTGAGCATCGATGTAGGTGTCTTCTACCGAGGGTTTCACGGGGATGCAGCCATCTCGCTGCCCATTGGCGAGGTGACGCCGGAAGTTGAGAAACTGCTAGAGGTGGCCCGGGAGGCGCTGGCCAGGGCAGTGGCTACCGTGAGGCCGGGAGTCTATGTGTCGGATATCGGCTATGCCGTCCAGTCCCACGTGGAGTCCCAGGGCTTTTCCGTGGTAAGGGAACTGGTAGGGCATGGCATCGGGCGGAAAATGCACGAGGATCCGCAAGTGCCGAACTTTGGAACACCCGGCAACGGACCGGTGCTCAGACCGGGGATGACATTGGCCATCGAGCCCATGGTGAATGCCGGTGCCTACCAGGTATGTACCCTGGGGGATGGTTGGACCGTGGTGACACGGGATCATTCCCTGTCGGCCCACTTTGAGCACACTGTGGCCGTCACCGAGACCGGGGTCATCGTCCTGACAACTGAGGAATAGGCTGGCAGATTATGGGCAATGATGATCAAATGGTGTGTTTTTGGACGGGGGTCGCAGGATGCAGCCGGCGGGTTTCCAAATCGGACGCGTAGTGACTTCACGCTGCGGCCGGGACCGGGGCCAGGCCTATGTAATTGTGGGCAACCTTGACCAGCGGCATGTGCTGCTAAGTAATGGGAGCAGCCGCCCATCGGAGCGGCCCAAGAAGAAAAACATCAAGCACCTGATTGTCCACGACAAACTGCTTGACAGTGTAAAAGACGAGTCCATTCGCTGGGCGTTGGCCAGGCTTGGTGAAGGGGAGAACAGAGCCGAAGCAAGGGAGGGTGATGCGCTGGTATGCCCAAGCAGGATGTGATCGAAGTTGAGGGGACAGTGGTTGAGCCGCTGCCCAACGCGATGTTCCGGGTGGAATTGGCCAACGGGCACAAGGTTCTTGCTCACGCTTCCGGCAAGATTCGAATCAATTTTATCCGGATTCTTCCTGGCGACCGGGTGCTTGTGGAACTCTCGCCGTACGACCTGTCCCGTGGGCGCATAACCCGCCGTTACAAATAGTGGACTAGCGGGCTTCTGAGGAGGTTTGAAGTAGTGAAAGTCAGACCATCGGTCAAGGTCATCTGTGAAAAATGCAAGGTTATCCGGCGACAGGGCCGGGTCATGATCATCTGTCAAAACCCCAAGCACAAACAAAGACAGGGCTAACCGGGAGGAGGTGGAATAGTTGGCAAGAATCGCTGGAGTTGACCTTCCGCGTGAAAAGAGGATTGACGCAGCGCTACCCAGCATTTTCGGGATCGGCTGGCCACGGTCGAGGGAAATCCTTGACCGGACGGGGATCAACCCCGCTACGCGCGTGCGCGACCTGACTGAAGACGAGATCTCCCGTTTGAGGGAAGTCATAGATAAGGATTACAAGGTCGAGGGTGACCTGCAGCGCGAGATACAGATGAATATCAAGCGCCTTATCGACATTGGCTCTTACCGTGGCCTGCGCCACCGCCGGGGGCTGCCGGTGAGAGGACAGCGCACCCAGACCAACGCCAGAACTCGCAAGGGCAAGAAGAAGACGGTGGGAGTCCGCAGGAAGAAGTAAAACACAGGGAGGTGCCCACATGGCACGGAGACAGGCCAGGCCAAGACGCAAGGACCGGCGCCTGATTGAGCGGGGAACGGCTCATGTACGGTCATCGTTTAACAATACCATAGTCAGCATCTGTGACCCCCAGGGCAACATCCTGTCCTGGGCGACTGCCGGTAGCATGGGCTTCAAGGGCTCCCGGAAGAGCACGCCGTTTGCAGCCCAGATGGCAGCGGAGACCGCGGCCAAGGAGGCCATGGAGCACGGCATGCGGGAAGTGGAGGTCTTCGTGAAAGGTCCGGGGGCAGGCCGGGAAGCCGCCATCCGGTCGCTGCAGGCGGCAGGCCTTGAAGTTAGCTCCATCAAGGACGTTACGCCTATTCCACATAACGGCTGCCGGCCACCTAAACGCAGAAGAGTCTGAGCCGGTACTGAGGAGGTAGAGATATTGGCCAGGTATACCAAGGCTGTCTGCCGTTTGTGCAGGCGTGAAGGTATTAAGCTGTACCTTAAGGGCGAGCGGTGTTACATGCCCAAGTGTCCCATGGACAGAAGAGCAGTACCGCCCGGGCAGCATGGGCAGACCCGGAAGAAGGACACCCCCTATGGTGTACAGATGCGCGAGAAGCAGAAAGCGCGACGGATTTACGGGGTCCTAGAGCGGCAGTTTAGGCGATACTTCTCCATAGCTGCCAAGGCCAAGGGTGTTACCGGTGAGGCACTGTTGCAGCTTCTGGAGAGGCGGCTGGACAACGTTGTCTACCGGATGGGTTTTGCCGGGTCCCGTGCGGAAGGACGGCAGCTGGTCCGGCACGGGCATTTCAAGGTAAACGACCGGAAGGTCAACATACCATCATACTTGGTGCGCGAAGGCGATGTGGTGGCGATCTCTCCCCGCAGCCGGGACGTGGCCAAGGTCAAGGAACTAGCTGAACTGGCCAAGACGCGCACCGCGCCCGGCTGGATGCAAGTGGATGCTGAGAACCTGCGCGGCACGGTCATCAGGTTGCCACGGCGGGATGAGATCGATGTTCCAGTAAAGGAGCACTTGATCGTTGAGCTGTATTCCAAGTAGTGAAAGACCCCTGGGGTTAACAGATGATGAGGGGGTTTGCTGGATGATCGAGATCGAAAAGCCCCACATTGAATGTGTCGACATGGCTCCCGATTACCGCTACGGGCGGTTCGTCGTTGAGCCGCTAGAGCGAGGATACGGCACCACCCTGGGGAACTCACTGCGAAGGATTCTCCTGTCTTCGCTGCCGGGGGCGGCCGTGACTTCCGTCAAGATAGAGGGAGTCCTGCACCAGTTCTCGACCATTCCGGGAGTCAGGGAGGACACCACTGATATCATCCTCAATCTAAAGCAGCTGGCCCTGAGAATGTACGTGGATGGACCCGAGATCATCCGCATCGATGCCTCGGGGGATGGCGTGGTAACGGCCGCCGACATCATCGCCGGGCCCGACATCGAGATCCTCAATCCTGACCTGGTCATCGCCACCCTGGACGGCGGAAGACTGGTCATGGAGATGATGGTGGAGAGGGGACGGGGGTACGTCACCGAGGACAAGAACAAAAGGCCCGATCAGCCCATCGGGGAAATTGCCGTGGATTCCATATTTACCCCCATCCGGCGGGTGAATTTCACCGTTGAGAATACCCGGGTGGGGCAAGTGACCGACTATGACCGCCTGACCATGGAAGTATGGACCAATGGTACAGTCAAGCCCGACGAGGCCATGAGCCTGGGGGCAAAGATCCTTTGTGAGCACCTGTCTTTGTTCATCAGCCTTGGTGAAGAGTCGGATAAGGTCGAGCTCATGAACCAGCGTGAGGAGAGCGAGCGGACGCGTCTCCACGAAATGCTCATAGAAGAGCTGGACCTGTCAGTGAGGTCGTTTAACTGTCTAAAGCGTGCCGGCATCAACACCGTGGGCGAGCTGGTTGACCGCACTGACGAGGAAATGATCAAAGTCCGCAACCTGGGCAAGAAATCGCTGGAGGAAGTCAAACAAAAACTCGCATCACTGGGACTTGCGCTCAGACCTTCTGAGGAATGAGCTGCCCTTAAGGAGTGAATGTTTTATGGGCTATGCCAAGCTGGGCAGGCCCAGCAGCCAAAGACGGGCCATGTTGCGCGGGCTGGTCACGGCATTGCTGGCCAACGAGAGGATAGAGACCACCGAGGTTCGCGCCAGGGAGACCCGGTCACTGGCGGAGAAGATGATTACCTTGGGCAAGCAAGAGAGTCTGCATGCCCGCAGGCAGGCACTGGCTTTCATAACTGACGAAAGCGTGGTCAAGAAGCTCTTTGAAACCATAGGACCCAGGTATGCCCACCGTCCGGGCGGCTATACGCGTATGATAAAGCTGGGAAACCGCCGGGGCGACGCCGCACCCATGGTCATACTCGAGCTCATCTAAGGACCAGTGTGGACGTCACCTCCAAGAAGGAGGTGTAGGCCGGCAGATGATCATCTCTGTTAGAAAGCTCAGCCATCAATATGGAGCAGGTGAAACCCAGGTCGAGGCTCTTGAGGGCGTCGACCTGGACGTTCGGGCGGGGGAGTTTGTGGTAATCATCGGCCCCAACGGGTCGGGCAAGTCCACCCTCGCCAAGCATCTCAACGCCCTGCTTCTCCCCACTACCGGGGAAGTATGGGTCAAGGGAATGGACACCCGGGACGCCGCCCAGCTTTGGGAGATCAGGCGTGCCGCCGGGATGGTGTTTCAGAATCCGGACAACCAGCTGGTAGCAACCACCGTCGAAGAGGACGTGGCCTTCGGGCCCGAGAACCTTGGGATCCCTCCGGCAGAAATCGTTCGGCGAGTGGCCGGCAGCTTGGTTGCGGTAGATATGACGGGGTACGAGAGGCACGCGCCTCACTTGCTGTCAGGAGGGCAGAAACAGAGGGTTGCCATAGCCGGTATACTGGCCATGCAGCCCGAGGTGATCATCTTGGACGAGCCCACGGCCATGCTGGACCCGGCCGGCCGGGCCGAGGTCTTGCGCACTGTAAAGAAGTTGAACGACGAAAAGGGAATCACGGTTGTGCACATAACGCATTACATGGACGAAGCAGTACATGCAGACCGGGTCATAGTCATGAACGAGGGCCGGATTGTTCTGGAGGGCTCTCCCCGGGAAGTGTTCACCCAGGTTGAACTCCTGAAATCTTGCGGGCTGGACATTCCTCCCGTTACCGAACTGGCCCACCAATTGCGGGTCCGCGGTGTGGATGTACCACCTGACGTCCTAACAGTTGATGAGCTGGTGATGCGGCTTTGGCCATAGAGCTCCACAATGTCAGTTATGTCTATTTGCCCGGAACGCCCAGCGCCGTAACAGCCCTAACCGGGGTGAGTCTCCGCATTGAAGATGGGGAATCCATTGGCATCATCGGCCCCACCGGATCGGGCAAGTCCACCCTGGTACAGCACTTGAACGGGCTGTTGAAGGCATGCCAGGGCCGGGTGCTGGTGGATGGCGAGGACTTGTCCCAGCGCGGCACCAACCTCCGCAACATCCGGCGGAAGGTGGGTGTGATATTCCAGTACCCGGAGCACCAGCTGTTTGAGGAGACAGTCGCCAAGGACATAGCATTTGGCCCACGCAACATGGGTGTTCCGGAGGGCGAGGTCCAGCAGCGGGTGAGAGATGCCATGGCCATGGTGGGGCTGCCGGAGAGCATGGCTGAACGCTCGCCTTTCGAGCTGAGCGGAGGACAGATGCGGCGAGTGGCCATTGCCGGAGTGCTGGCCATGGAACCGAAAGTCCTGGTGCTGGATGAGCCCACCGCCGGCCTGGATCCCCGGGGGCGGGGCGAAATCCTGGCCCATATCCGGGAACTTCACGACCAACGCAAGCTGACCTTAATCATAGTGTCCCACAACATGGAGGATATCGCCCGCATGACCCGCCGGCTGGTGGTCATGCAGCATGGCCGGGTAGTGATGGATGGACCTACTCCCGGCATTTTCAGCCAGACCGAGCGACTGCGCGACTTGGGACTGGGTACGCCGCAGATCACCGCGGTGATGGAGAAACTCAGGGAGCGGGGATTGGCAGTGCGACTGGATGTGCTTACCGTGGAAGAGGCCCGCGACGAGATAATCGCCCGGTTGAACAGGGGGCCAGCCAGTGCTTAGAGGAGTGATCATTGGGCAGTACTATGCTGCCGAATCACCCATCCACCGCCTGGATCCCAGGACCAAAATTGGTTCCACCTTTGTCTTCATCGTAGTGCTGTTTGTGGCCAAGTCGTTTCTGAGTTTTGCCATCCTGGCCGGCTTTGGGCTGTTTGCTGTCTATCTATCCACCGTCCCGCTAAGGATGATCCTGCGCGGGCTGAGGCCTATCCTGTTCATTCTCACGTTCACACTGGTGCTGCACGTGTTTATGACCAAGGGTGATGTGTGGTTCAGGCTGGGACCGTTCACGGCGACCTGGGAGGGGCTTTGGCAGGGTGCCTTTGTTGCCACCCGGCTGGTGATCCTTATTGGCACCACCTCGCTTTTGACCCTTTCCACCTCGCCCATATCGCTTACGGACGGCTTGGAGAGGTTGCTCAAGCCCTTTGCCCGGGTGGGTGTGCCCGCCCACGAACTAGCCATGATGATGACCATTGCCCTGCGCTTCATTCCCACCTTGCTAGAGGAAGCAGAGAAGGTCATGAAAGCCCAGATGGCCCGAGGGGCGGACTTCGAAACCGGGAACATGCTCCAACGGGCCCGTAGCTTGGTGCCCCTGCTGGTGCCGTTATTTGTGGGGGCGTTCCGGAGGGCGGACGAACTGGCCATGGCCATGGAAGCACGCTGCTACCGTGGTGGAGAGAACCGTACTCGCATGCGCCAGCTTAGGGCTGGACCCGCCGACTACGTGGCAGTAGCCGCTACTTCGCTGGTAGCCGCGTTCGTAGTCTTTCTGCGGTTTGTCTAGGGAGGTTTTCATGAGATCGCTGGCCGTGCTCCTCCAGTATGAAGGGACGGCTTTTGCCGGCTGGCAATACCAGCCCGGGCAGAGGACAGTACAGGGCGAAGTGGAAGCCGCCTTGGAGAAGATCATGGACGAACCTGTGAAGGTGCTGGCGGCCGGAAGGACGGACGCCGGAGTTCATGCGGCAGGACAGGTGATCTCTTTCCGGACCGGTGGTACCGTGCCTGTGGACAGGCTGGCCTACGCGCTCAATGCCAACCTACCCGGGGATGTGAGCGCGCTTTCGGCATCTGAAGTCGGCCCGGAGTTTCACGCAACCAGGAGCGCTCTGGGGAAGGTATACGTATACGCCTTGTGGACTGCCTCAACCTGCAGCCCATTTCTCCGGCGCTACGTTAGCCACCTGCCGGCCGGGCTCAACGTACAGGCCATGCAGGAAGCGGGCAGCCAGCTAGTGGGCACCCATGACTTCAGAGCATTCCAGTCGTCCGGGTCGTCGGCACGCAGCTGGACTAGGACCGTAACAAGCGTGGCAGTAGAAGCAAGCGGCCCACTGGTCACTATCACGGTGGCGGCCAACGGATTCCTGTACAACATGGCCAGGATCATTGCTGGCACCTTGATGCAGGTAGGTACAGGCAGGCGGGAGGTGGAGGGTTGCTTTGAGCCGGCTCTGACCCGCGGGGAGCGCGGGCTCCTGGGTCCAACTGCTCCGGCCCAGGGCCTATGGCTCGCCCGGGCGGAATACCCACCGCCCTTGGGACGGATACTTGACCCGCACGGCACTATGAGCGGGCTTAGCGCCTTGACAGGCCATCTTGCGGCATATTAAAATTGATCTGTTCGCCTACCTGCGTACCATTGCAGGCGGCGGGCCTGGGAGGAGGTAACGTTTTGAGGACTACGTACATGGCCAAGACCGGGGACATCACCCGCAAATGGTACATCATTGACGCCACCGGCAAGCCCCTGGGGCGGTTGGCCACGGTGGTGGCGACCCTCCTACGAGGGAAGCACAAGCCCACCTATACCCCACATCTGGATACCGGAGACCATGTGATCGTCATCAACGCAGACAAGGTAGTGCTGACCGGCAAAAAGGCTACACAGAAGATGTGGTACCGCCACTCCATGTACCCGGGAGGGCTCAAGGTCACACCGTACGGAAAACTCATCAAGGAGCGCCCGGAGAAAGCCATAGAACTAGCGGTCAAAGGGATGCTGCCCCATAACCGGCTGGGACGCAGCATGGGGAACAAGCTCAAGGTCTACTCTGGCAATGCTCATCCCCACGCCGCCCAGAAGCCGGAAGTCTTCCAAGGGTTCGACAGAGGGGAGGTTTAGTGTGAGACACCTCTCGTTCTTCTACGGCACGGGCAGGCGTAAAGAAGCTGTGGCCAGGGTGCGCTTGTACCCGGGGAGAGGCCGTATCGTCGTGAACGGTCGGCCTTTGGACGAATACTTTCCCCTAGAGACCCTAAGGACCATGGTGGAGAGCCCTCTGCGCAACACGGACAACGTGGGCAAGTTCGATGTGATGGTCAACGTCCGTGGTGGTGGGGTGGCCGGTCAGGCGGGCGCCATCAGGCATGGTATATCGCGGGCCCTGGTCCGCTTCGATGAGGGACACCGGACTACGTTAAAAAAGACCGGGTTCCTTACCCGCGACCCCAGGATGAAGGAGCGACGCAAGTACGGGCTGAAGAAGGCCCGCAAGGCCCCGCAGTTTTCCAAGCGCTAAAGTCCTTCCGGCCCCCGCCAACTGCTGCGGGGGCCCTTGTCTAGCCATAGTTGCCAAAACCCTTTTCTACGGTGCTACCGTTGCGTATGGCGACGTTAATCTCAAGGCCTCCGTGGTCGGTCTCCACCGGGATGACCAGGTGCTGGATGTTGATGGTGGAGATAATCACTCCCCGCCCCGAGACTATGGTGGGAGGTGTGAGCTGGCAAAGGTACCCCTCGGCCTCCAGACCACTGGTGGCCAGACCGGTTATCATGTTGCCCAGCTCGGCAATGGCCGACTCGGCCATGCTGTCGAAGATCGGGACCTGGATGTTACTCATGATGGCGGCAAGCGCCTTGGCGGTGCGCTCAGACATTCCGTAGAGGACGATCCCCTGCAGGTCCCCGGTGACTCCGACGATTACCGTGACCTCGGCAGAGGTGGCCTTCGAGGTAGCGATGCGCAGCTGGCCGCGTCGAGCCGTCAAACTGCACTCGGCCCGCAAGACCTCAGAGGCTGCTTTGATAAACGGGTTGATGAATGAAGCCTTCAGCATAACAGTCCCCCCCCTGGGAAAGTGACTCAAACGGCACGATAGAAAAACGGCCTAAACTGGGCAAATCCAAACGCCGGCGGGTTCAACAGTGTCTCTGTTCCGCCCATGAAGAGGAAGCCTCCCGGTACCAGTGCCTGCCTAAAACCCATGCACACCTTGGCGCGGGCCTCTTCCGTGAAGTAGATCAGGACGTTTCTGCAGACTACCAGGTGATAACCGGTGGGAAACTCGTCGCGGAGCAGGTCGTGTCGGGCAAACTGCACTAGTCGCCGAACCCTTGGATGTACCCGGTATACCTGCCCCTCTTGCACGAAACTGGACCGAAGAAATCCCCGGGGCACGCTTTTCACATCTTGTGGACCAAAGAGGGCCGCCTCTGCCTTGGCCAGGCTAGGCCCGTCGATATCAGTGGCCCAGACGTGGTGCTCGACGTTAGGGCGGGCTTTTTGGATAATCATGGCCAGAGTGTAGGGCTCGGCCCCATTGGCGCACCCGGCACTCCAGACACGCACTCCCCCCGGCGGCAGGTGGGGCATTACCTGGTCCTGCAGCTCCAAGAAACGCTCGGGGTTACGAAAGAACTCGGATACATTGATGGTCAAGAAGATCTTGAGCTCCTCCAGGCGCTGCGGGTCATCCAACGAGCGGGCCAGTGCGATCAGGTTGGGGAGCCGGTGCCGCTCCAAGAAGGAGTTAAGACGCCTTTGCACCTGGGCACTCTTGTATGCGGCTAAATCCATGCCGCCCAGTTCCCGCAGGCGCCGGCACAGGTAAGCATAGGACGTGTCTTCTTCACTCTGAAAGTTATGCGCGTTTTGCCTTGGATTCAAGCCTAAACTCACCTCCTATACGGCTGGCTGCCCTGCCGATCTGACCCAGGGGCAAGACCAGGTTTGCCAGCCCGGCGCGAGTCACAGCCCCCGGCATCCCGTAAACGATGGAAGTAGCCTCATCCTGTGCAATGACCCGGCCGCCGGCCTCGCGGACCTTCCGCGACCCCTCGGTCCCGTCGCAACCCATTCCCGTCAAGATCACCGAGGTAACGTTGGCGCCGTAGTGAACCACGGCCGACTCGAGGGCCACGTCTACCGAGGGCCGCACACCGTGGCGGCTGGGGCCGTCCACGGTACCAGCTTCACCGTGCCTTCTGATGACCAGGTGCGACCCCCCGGCCGCCACCAGTACGGTTCCGGCCTTAAGCTCGTTGGACAACTGAGCTTCCCGGACTGGCAGCGGGCATATGCTGTCGAGCCGGGCGGCCAGTGAAGCGGTGAACCCCGGCGGCATGTGCTGGACTACCACGACCGCGGTGGGAAGCTGTGAGTCCAGGCGGCTCAGCACCTCCTCCAGGGCGGAAGGCCCCCCGGTAGACGAGCCGATGACCAGGAGGCCGGAAGCCAGGGGGCGGGCCTCCCTGCGTTCCAGGCTGTACGGGATGGTAACTGGGCGACTGCCGGGAACCCGGGCCTGCATAACCACCTCCAGCTTGGCCATGATCTGTTCTTTCAAATGGTCCGTGCGGCCGCCGGACTTGGTGACAAAGTCAAGGGCTCCCAGGCAGAGGGCTTTTACCGTTTCCTTGGCTCCTCGTGCCGTCAAGCTGGATACCATGAGGACCCGGGTGGGGCTGTGCTCCATGATGACTGACAGCGCTGACAGTCCATCCATCACCGGCATCTCCACGTCCAGGGTGATGAGATCGGGCCTGAGTTCCGCCGCCCGGGCCACCGCCTCCTCACCGTTGCGGGCCACTCCCACCACTTTCACCCGGGGATGTGACTCCAGGATCCGGGTAATCACCTGTCGAAACAGGGCAGAGTCGTCCACGACCAGTACACGGATGGACTCAGTCATTTCTGGCCAGCCTCTCAACAGCCTCAAGCACCCGTTCGTTATCAAAGGGCTTGACCACAAAGTCCCTGGCCCCCGCCTTGATGGCCTCAACAACCATGGCCCGTTGTCCCAGGGCCGTACACATTACGATCTTGGCACCGGGGTCTAAGCGCTTCAGCTCCCGCACCGCCGAAATCCCGTCCATCACCGGCATAGTAATATCCATGAGTACTACATCCGGGCGGAAGGCCGGGTACTTGCTCACTGCTTCGGCACCATTCTCCGCCTCCTCGATGGTGTAGCCGTTGGCGGTCAAAAGCCGGCCGATCTTGGCACGTACAAAGGCTGCGTCATCCACCACTAAGACCTTCAACGTACTGCCCCCCCTCGGATCATAGGACTTCCGCCTCCTGTCCCACCCGGCTCACTGTCACCCTTCCCGTTTCCACCTCAAGTCGCATGGTCCGACCCTGCGTCCCACCTACGTCCTCCTTTGCGTGCACTATGCCGTAAGTCTTGAGCACTGACCTGACCGCCTCGATGTTCTGCGCACCAATATTCGTGCCCCTATGCGGGGGGTCCAGCTGGAGCAATCGTGCTCCACCCACCAGGTAGGTGCGGCACCGCCTAGGATCTACTCCCCGGGCGGACATGCCCGCCGCCAGCCAATCTATGGCCTGATGGGCGTAACGCCCCGGGAAAGGCGAGCCCTGGGGAGCTGACCCGGGCAGCACCACGTGGGCTACTCCGCCCAGACGCGCTGTTTCGTCATATAAAACCGTCGCCACGCACGAACCCAGCGCATAACATGCCAGCACTCCATGGTGAGAGAACCGTACCTCGCCCATCCTGACCTGGATGGCACCTTCTCTCATGGTGCCAGTGCCCCCTCTCACCGTACCGTGACATGGTCATCGGGCACCATCAGAAGCCGGGCCGAGCAGCTTTCACCCCCTATGGAGATGACGCCCTCGATCACCAGCACCTGAGAGAGCGTGGCCAGTCCCGCCGCCACTGACTGGAGGACGGCACCGGTCATGTCCTCGATGACCAGCGGCGGGCTGGGCACCAGTTCCATACCGCCTGCATCAGCCAGCACGTTTAGCACAGCTGAGCCGGCTACGTTGCACAATTCCGACAGGGCTGACTCCCGCAGAGTCGGGGGCTGTCCGGCACCCACCATCAGGTCGGCCAGGGATCTGGCCGCTGCCGGGGTAAAGAGGAACACCGCATGCCCCGGCGTATCTCCCAAGAGCCGGGTGTACACAGCGATCATCGCCGCTTCTGAGTCGCTGGCAAGTTCGGGCAGTGTCTCCAGCTCCATCAGGCGGCAGACAGGACCGGAGATCTGGAAAGTCAGCCCGGTCATGCCTTCCAGGACCTCGGTGGCTCGGGCCAGGCCTGCCTTTAAGGCTGCCACGGACCAGTCCCGTTTCAAACCATCACCTCCAGCAGGCTGGAGGGGTCCACTATCAGTGCAAGGCTCCCGTCGCCTAGCACTGCCGCTCCCGTGATGCCGGACACCTGTCCTATATAGGATCCCAGTTCCTTGATGACGATCTCCTGCTCGCCCACAATGCCACCAACCCCGAGGGCAATGACCCCCGAGTGGGTTCTGGTCAAGACCGCATAGGGAGAGGCCATAAGCCCCTGTGACTCCATGAGGGCTCCGACCTGGACCAGCGGGTACATGCGCCCGCGCACGGCCACCATGGGCCGCCCCGTCACGGTGTACACGTCCCGGTGGTTCACTGCCACGACTTCCAGCACCGACGAGACCGGCAGCGCATAGACCTGGCGGTCAGATGATACCAGGAGGGCCCGGATAATCGCCAGGGTGAGTGGGAGGTACAAGTGGAAGCGCGTACCCTGGCCTGAGCGAGTCTCCAGTTCTATGCGCCCGTTGATCCGTCGCAGGTTAGTCCGGACCACGTCGAGGCCCACCCCTCGCCCGGACACTTCCGTAACCTGGCTGGCCGTGGAAAACCCCGGTGAGAAAACCAGGTCCAGAACCTGGCGGGGTGTGAGGCGAAGGGAGGCCTCTTCTGTGAGTAGCCCCCGGTCTACCGCCACCCGGCGCACGCGCTCCAGATCCATGCCCCGCCCGTCGTCGGCAACGGTGATGACGGCCTGGCCCTGGGCGTAGCCTGCCGAGAGCTCGACCCGGCCGACCCGGGGCTTGCCTGAGGCCGCCCGCTCCTGCGGAGTCTCCAGTCCATGGTCGATGGCATTACGGATAAGGTGCACCAAGGGGTCGTCGATGGCCTCCATCACCGAGCGATCCAGCTCGGTGTTCTCACCAGTGATGACCAGGTCTACGTCCTTTCCTGCTGTGCGACTCAGGTCCCTGACCAGCCTGGGAAACTTCCTGAACATCTGGCGCAATGGCACCAGGCGGCCGCGCATGACTCCCTCCTGCAGCTGGGACGTGAGCCGGCCCATGTGGTTGGCGATCTCCCGGATCTGCCCGGCCATGTCCATGACGGACGCCGGGGTCAGGCGATTGAGAGTCTCCGATAGACGGGCCCGGTCCACCACCAGTTCACCGGCGAGGGCCAGGAGCTCGTCCAGGAGTTCCACCGAGACCCGGACCGTGCGAGAGGGGCTAACCGCGGTGGTGGGCGCCTCTGGCCCGGCGGTGTTTGCCGACTCCAGCCTGAAGGACACCACGTCGGGCAGCTGCTGGATGAGGGGGGCCACCTGGGTTTCCCCGGGCTCGTTGGCCAAAAACACCTGCAGCACCGGGCCGCAGCGGTCCAATTCAATGTCTTCTTCCGTCGGCCTGGATCCTGTGACACGGAAATGCTCGCGCAACAGCGCCAGTGCCTGGAAAGCTCGCACCGAGAGAAGTGGCGCATCGGGGGAAAACTGGATTTCCAGGACGTGCCCTTGGGCGGGGGATGGGCCCGTGGATACCTCCCGATGTGGATTGGGTTTGCGCCAAGACGAGCACAACTGGCCTAGTCGCCGGGTAAGGTCCGGATCTTCTTCGGGTAGCTCGCCCCGGCCCAGCCGGTCGCGGCCCTGGGAGAGCCAGTCCAGGCAAGCAAAGAGCACCTCCAGCACCTCAGGAGCCAGCTCTGCTTGGTCAGTCCGGATGGCGTCAAGCAGGTCCTCCATGAGATGAGTGGCCTCAGCCAGGCAAGAAATGCCGAGCATTGCCGCGCCACCTTTGATGGTATGAGCCGCCCGGAACACTTCGTTGAGGGATTGCTGGTGATAGCCGTGTTTTTCCAGGTGGATGAGCCCGGTTTCCATCACCACCAGCAGGTCCTCGACTTCCGCCAGGAACAGCTGGACATCATCTGTGCCGGATACCAACATTAATCACCTGCCCGTCAGACTACCGCCGCCAGCTCCTCGTTTTCGCGGTGGGAGAGCACCCGGTCCAGGTTGAGCAGGATCACCAACCTCTCCTCCAGCTTGGCCACGCCTTCTAGGTACTCCACTTCAGTGCCCGTGATGACCGGTGAGGGAGGTTCGACGGTGTCCAGCGGCACCCGGAGCACCTCGGACACGGCGTCTACCACCAAGCCGATGCTAGTGGAATCGAACTCCACCACCACGATGCGTTCTTGCCCTGCCACGGCCCGTTCTGCAGGGAGGCCGAAGCGACGGCGCAGGTCCACTACGGGTATCACCTTGCCGCGCAGGTTGATAATCCCCTCCACGAAGCCGGGAGCCCGGGGAACACGCGTGATCTTCTGCATGACAATGATCTCTCTCACCTGCGCTATGTCCACGCCGTAGGATTCGCCTGCCAGCTCAAAGACCACCAGCTGCAACTCGCCACTGGACACCCGTGATCATCTCCTTTGCTAGCATTCTCCTGCCCTTAGATCATCGTGCGAGACAGCGTGCTTGATAAGCCCCAGCTTGGGGCCGGGCACACAGCACCAGGCCCCGGCATATCTTGACGTAGACATAAACAGGGGGCGGAATCGTGAGGGCAATGATCACGGGCGCAACCGGGCTGGTGGGCAGATGGCTGGCGACGCACCTGGTGGCGGAGGGCGTTTCCCACGTATACGGAAGTACCCATCGCCATCACGGTGGGGGGAGTGGAGCTGCCCCGGTTTGATGTACACCATGAGGCTTTGATCTCAAGCCGTTTCGTGTAGTTGCTTAGCGTACCACTTCCTTTCAAACTCCACTGGGCTGTGATAGCCGAGCGTGGAGTGCCGGCGTC
>JBFLYN010000011.1:0-74727 GCA_040756655.1 Bacillota bacterium | reverse complement strand
ATGGCTATCTTCATTGGTATAATGAGAAGAGGATCAAGATGTCCCTCGGCGCGATGAGTCCCATGGAGTACAGGAATCACCTGGGATGGGCCATATGATCAGTCCAAGAAAACATCCGCACCCCCCTTCTGGACACTATGCTTCAGCAGTAACACCCGCCTTCAAGCCAAATACGTGATCATGAACGGAGAATCCACCTTATACAGCAGCAACTGGTCGAATCAGTCACTCTCAGTCGACAGCTTTTGCCGCCGAGAGAGGACTGATGGATACCGGTCTTCAGGTACAATTCGGCTTTGAGGCAACGTTACTGGGACCAATATCTTCTATTTTGAGGCAGCAGGGCACCTGACTGTTTCCTCCTGAAGATATAGCCAAGAGGATTTGGACGTAAGATCAGAGCGTTGGGAACAATCCTCTAAGGCTTTGAAGAGGGGTCCTTGGCGTTGGAGGCGAAGCTAGTCTCGTGGGATTCAGGCTTCCACTCACTCGATCAGTCTGTTGCGGAAAGGGTGGGTCTAATGGGCAGGCGTGCCATCACGGCGTTACTGCTGGTCCCGTTACTCTTGGGGATGACGTCGTGCCGTCCAAAGCCTGTGGTGGAGCTGCCGGTAGAAGGCAATATCACCGATCTTGCCGTTGACTACATCGCCAGACTGGCAAAGGGAGATTTCTCTGCGGCTAGTGTACTCCACGATGCCGGCATGAGAACCGCGCTGCCTGGAAACAAGCTGGCCGAGGTCTGGCAGGGCATCATTGCCCAATTCGGCTCCTACCAGAACCAGTTGGGAACAGAGATTGGGCGAATACACGAGTTTGACCTGATATTTGTCACGGTGCACTTTGAGCGCGCCTTTGTCCGATTCCGGGTGGTCTTCAACTCGAACAAGCAGGTTGCCGGTTTCTTCATTGATTCCGTAGAGGATAGCCTTACCCATCTCTACCAAGCACCGAGCTACGCACTGCATGATAGTTACACCGAGTCCGAGGTCATCATCGGTAGCGGCCAGTGGGCGCTGCCGGCCACGCTAACGCTGCCAGCGGCACCGTCTCCACATCCAGCCGTGATCCTGGTGCACGGCTCGGGTCCTCACGATCGCAATGAGACCATCGGGCCTAACCAGCCTTTCAAGGACCTGGCCTGGGGGCTGGCCAGCCAGGGAATTGCTGTCCTGCGTTACGACAAGCGGACCAAGGTGCACGGCGCAAGGATGGATGTGAACAGCATTACCGTGTGGGAAGAGGTGGTTGAGGACGCAGTGGAGGCGGTCCGCTTCCTCCAAGCCGATCCGCGCATTGACTCTTCGGGCATCTTCGTGCTCGGCCACAGCTTGGGTGCTACGGTGGCACCACGGATCGCCGCCGCAACGGAGGGCATTGCCGGGTTGATCCTGCTTGCTGGCGCCAGCCGGCCTCTCGAGGATGTCATACTTGACCAGGTCACGTATCTTGGAAGTACAGGGCACCTTCCAGAAGGAGAGGCCGCCGTTGCCGAGGTGAGAGCGCAGGTGACCAGGGTCAAATCCCCCAATCTCTCTGTGAACACTCCCCGAGAGCAATTGCCGCTGGGCATCGCGGCTCCCTACTGGCTTGATCTTAGAGATTTCAGTCCAGTACAGGCCGCACGCGATCTGGGCATTCCCTTGCTGGTGTTGCAGGGTGAGCGAGACTACCAGGTGACCATGGCAGACTTCGCCCTTTGGCAGCAGGCTCTGCACGCACAGCCAGGCGTTCATTTCAAATCTTACCCGGCTCTCAACCACCTGTTCATTGCGGGAGAGGGTCAGATCACGCCCCAGGAATACTACCGGCCCGGCAATGTGGCGCGTGAAGTTATCGACGATATTACCAGATGGCTCAGGGAGCGGATGGCGAAATAGCTCAGCATGCACGTTCCCAGCACCGGAAGATACTGCCCTGGGGCGACCCCTGGTCGGCCGCCATGCCCCGGCAAAGACCCTCGCCGAACCGGGTTCTCCGTATCATCTCTGGACTGCATTACTTACCCCGGGGCAGCCGGGTTTCCCGTACTTCAGTCCTGGTTACCGCATTGGACCAACCTGCCTAGGGAACCAGCACATCAAGCCGTCCCGGCAGGATCCCATACTCAAGCCCGCCCATTTCCTGGGCAAAGAGCTCGCCGTCACAGTGGGCGGGTGACCTGGGCTCTAGTCGTATGCTGATGCGGGTGGTGTGGATCTCCTGAACACCGCTGGCATAGACGAAGGTACCCTTGGGGGACATGGTCTTTGGCAACAGGGCCAATAGGCTGATGGCAGATCTCTTGTAGGCAAGGACTGCAGTAAGCTTGCCGTCGGCAGGATCGGCATGGGGCGCCATGAAGAAGAGGCCACCGGTACGAGGTGCATTTCCCACAGAGATCAAGGTCAGCGGCCCCTCGTAGTGCCCGTCATCCCATTCCACTCTGGCGTTCCACTTGGGATTGCGCAATATACCGGTTAGTGCGGCCGCCAAGTAGCGAGGCACGCCTTTGAGCCGGGTCATCTGGCTCTGGATCCTTGTCACGTACGGTTCCAGTCCCATGGCCGAGTTATTCACGAAGTACCGATCTCCGGCCTTGCACACATCCAAGCGCCGCGTCCTGCCCGCCGCGATGACCTTGGCCGCATCGGAAAGGCCCAGTGGCAGGCCCAGGTTATACGCCAGATCATTGGCTGTGCCCAGAGGCATGATGCCGATGACCCCCAGGTGCCCCTCGCCGCGAGCCTGGGCCAGGCCGTTGGCCACTTCTCCGATGGTGCCGTCGCCCCCGGCGGCGATGACCGGCGAATAGCCATCCAGCGCCGCCTGCCTGGCCAGATCTATGGCCTGTCCTGGATGTGCCGACGCATCCACTGAGAACTCAACGCCTGCGGCCTTCAGGCACGCTTCCGCCTCTGGCCAGCGTTTTTGGGCGTTCCAGCGGTTCGAATAAGGGTTGAGGATGACTTTGGCTGCCACATGCTTCCCCCTTACGCTCTCACGTTCTTGCTTTCGGACGAAAGGCCCACAGGTCAAAGACGCTCCAGACAGCCATCCCCGGTACCCGTACGTGACCTGGGTTCGAAGTCATTGCTCAGCGGGACCTTGCCCCCGGCTTGCTCATCATTGATCAAAGGGGTACCTGCGCTCGTACTTCAGTACCTCCAGCAGCTCTTCTCTGTCCAAAAGCTCTTTGATCTCCTGCCGGGTCTTATGGGGTGCCGGCCAGCTAACTTCCAGGTTGGTCAAGCGCAGGGCTAGCCGGGCCACGGTCAGCGCGTCCATCTGCAGGGCCCGGGGCGAAACCTTGTCCAGCGTATCGGCGGCAGTATGTCCCCAGCCCCTCCCGGTCCTGGGTTCCCCGCCCAAGGACATCATGTTGGCTGCGGGCACCCCCTCGAGCACAAAGGGATACATATCCGAATAGGGACTGATCCGGTTGCCTACCGTTATGGGGTGCTTCATGTCCTTGGACAAGTCCCGGAACACACCTTTTAGCTCGCTCCACCCCTGAAGAACAAGGGCTGTATCCCCGTGCCGGCCAGCCCCGTCGAGGTTTAGCATGAACTCGCAGTCTTTAAGCTCGGCCATGTGGGCATCTACATAGGCGTGGGACCCGATCAGGCCGATCTCCTCGAGGGGGAACAGAACGAACCGGATGCTCTTGGGCAAAAGATGCTTGTGCTTGGCCAGGGCACGGGCGGCTTCCATGGCCACCACCGCCCCGGCCCCATCGTCCAGGGCCCCCTGGGAGATGTCGTGGCCGTCAAAGTGGGCACCGATGACCAGGAAACGGTCGGGGTAGGTGTGTCCCCTTAGCTCCCCGACCACGTTCCACGAGGTCATTGGCTTATTCACGTGACAGGTGGTCATGCGGAGCCGGACCGTGTCCTTTTTCATCATCCTCTGGAGTGCAGCCCCTACTTCCCGGGATACACCGACCCCGGGGATCTCCGCCTCGGCGTTGAACTTGATGGAACCGGTCTCCGCCAAAAGGCCGGGTTCCTCCCGCATCCATATGAAGGCCGTCGCGCCCGCTTCTAGCGCCCGCCCATATTTCTCCATACGGTGCATCTGCCGCCGTGCAAATTGCGGGGACTGGGTGCTCACCATGACGATGTTGCCTTGGATCTGATGACGCTTTTCTTCGTAGTCCTCTGGTGCACCGTGACCCAGGAATACCAGGTCTCCTTCCACCTCGGCAGTACCGCAGTAGGGCAGGGCGATGCAGTCGAAACTGGCAGCGTGGGGCTGTACGGCCTCAAGCCGGGCGCTGCCGCGGATCCACCCATTGTAGGGGAAGGCCTCCAGGCACGCGTTGTCAAGACCGTACTCCCGGAGCTTTCTCACCATGAATTCCGCTGCCTGTCGCTCGCCCTCGGTACCGCCAAACCGGCTCCCGAAATCGTCGCACAGCGTCACCAGGTTCTCGTAGGCCGACTCCGACGTCCAGATGTCGCCGATGATCTCGCGGTCGGCTCTTGTCATCTCGCTGGAAAACACAGTTGGCATACCGTTCTCCTTTCGTGGACAAATGTCTCTAAGGGTTCCTGTTTCATTCACCGGCACTGGCCGCAGCCTGTAACCTCCGATGTCCACAGGCGTAAGTTCCCGCCGAACTGGCGGTACATAAAATGCTAAGAGGCTGGCGCCTCTAGATTCCTTGCAGCATGCTCGTGCCGATCATTGGCGGACGCCCCTTTTCTTGAACTTAGGACAGCCGACCTTGCGCCCTTGCCTCAGTCCTGCAAAGCAGCGCTTGAAGGCGTTGTCCAAGTTGCGAAGTGCCTCTTGCGGAGCGCACTTGGAGACCTAGTACATCCAGGGGAAGTCGGTCTTTTCGAATACGTTGAGTTCCCGATGCTGTTTGATAGCATCGGTGCGTTTCCTCTCTTGTTCCCACAGTGCCATGCGACGGGCGAGCCCCCAGTTATAGGCAAAACGTGCGGCCCCTGCATGTTTAGCGAGGAGAATGCGTGGCTGGACATTGGGGTCCAGTTCATAACGGTATGCCCGGTTAATCAGCGCGCTCTATCATCTCCAACACCTTCCGCGCCCGGTTCTTCGCAGAACGCCGCCCATACAGACGGGCACAGAACGATGTCAGCACCTCCATCATGTCTTGTACCAAGTCATCCTTGACTTCGCCGTTCTCCATGACAACTATCCGCCGTCCCTGCGCCGCCAATGCCGCTTCCACGTACTCAAACCCAAAGCGCATCAAGCGGTCCCGATGTTCCACGACAATAGTCGTCACCTGCTGATCGGCCAGCAGTTTCAACAACTGCGGACGATGCCCGTCCAAGCCCGAACCAATCTCGGTAACGGTTTGCGCCACCGCCATTCCACGGCCATTCGCAAACTCCAGAATGCGCACCACTTGCTTTTCCAAGTCCGCTCTCTGGTCGCTACTCGACACCCGGGCGTAAAGCGCCACCGTTCCCGTGGGTGGTGACGATACTTTCACCAAAATGGTGCCCGTTGCGGTTTGCTCGTATGGAACTGGGAACTTGCCGTTCTTTATCCAAAGCCATGCTGTCTTGTATGAAATCCCGTTTTGCTTTGCCCATTCACTTAACTTCATGTCCATCACCGTGGACATTATACCACAAAATGCCATACGTGGCAACGATCCAGTCGATCAGTTGAAACCCTCTTGCAGATTATCTGATCCCCCTCCTTTCGGTCATAAACTTCCACCAGTTATCAAAATCTCCTGCCATCTCTTGCTACGGCCCGCGCGCCAGTGGTAATGTGTTATGGGACAAAAAGGAAGGTGAGGTTGTGGCATGGAGAGCGGCAAGATCACTCTGATTACCACCGGGGGGACCATCGCCTCGTCCCGGGGCGGGCCCATGGTGTCGGGCACGCAACTGGCGGCAGAAGTTACCCGGCTTTTGCCACAGGTCCAGTTGGAAACAGTGGAATTGGCGCGGGTAGGGTCCAGCCAGATCACATTCAACCTGTTGCACCGGCTGGCCGGCACGTGCCGCGAGGCCTTTCAGCATAGAGCTCAGGGCGTAGTAGTGACCCACGGCACTGACACCCTGGAGGAAACCGCCTATTTCCTCGACCTGACGGTGGGTCACGGCCCCGGTCCGGTGGTCGTGACCGGCGCCATGCGGGATCGGGAGTCGGCATCGCCGGAAGGCCTGGCCAACCTGGCGGCATCTTGCCGGGTAGCGCTTACCAGTCACGCACGGAACTATGGCGTGCTGGTAGTAATGAACGACCGCATCCACACCGCCCGGGATGTTGCCAAGGCACATTCCTGGCTCCTGGATGCTTTTGTCTCCCCGGTCCTGGGCCCGGTGGGACTGGTAAGCGGCGACGACGTACGGTTTCACCACGGCCCTTGGCCCCGGGAGCCCCAACCGTTCACCAGCCCGGTCCAACCCGTGGAGCTTATCAAGCTTGCCCTGGACTGTGGGGACCGTCTCATCACTGAAGCTGTGACTGCTGGCGTCAAAGGGCTAGTAGTGGAAGGCATGGGCCTGGGTCACATGCCCGAGGGGGCCAGCGTGGCATGCCTCCGGGCCGTGGAGGCGGGGATCCCGGTGGTGGTGACCTCCAGGTGCCTGGCGGGAGGAGCCGGATCAGCGGGGTGTGTCACCAGCGAGGGATTCATAGCCAGCGATCTCCCCGGGCCTAAAGCCCGCATCAAGCTCATGCTGGCCTTGAGCATTACCAGCGAGCCCCACGCTATTGCACGCTTGTTTGCCAGCAACCCGTAAGCCAGGATCTCTTTTCTGGAGGGAGCACGGAGGATGGATCCGGTGCAATACTTGCACTTCGGGGCCCAGTGCCCCGGCTACATGTACATGGCCGAGCAGGCAATGGGACTGGCCAACCTCATGGGCCGCGGGTTGACCGTCATCAACCTGGAGGAACACCCGGAACTGGGCAGACGGCATGGCATCTTCTTCCCAGGCACCATCCTCGTGGACGGCTTTGTCATCTCCTACCCGGGCACCCCCGAGCAGCTTTACGAAAGCTGCCAGCGCCGCGGTCCTTTGCCGGGGACCTACAGCTACCGGCCCGGGGCCCCGGGTCAGTGCGACCGCATTGTCCCGCTGACCCCTGATCTGGCCTACCAGGCATCGGAGGTATGCCTGGGCCCCCACGTGCAACCGGGGGCCGGTGGCAAAGGCCAGTGGCTGGACAAGATCCGGGGCCGGGCGGGCCGGGGGATCCTGGGGTACGTGGGCTACCGGGAGGACCGGGCCGTGGCGGTGGTGGAGATGCTTCCCGAAACGTCCGTGCCCTACGCCATCCCTGGTGCCGATCCTTCATCCGCCTGGATCACCTGCATCTACGGGGTAAGTGGCGGGGAGGACTACCGGCCGGCCGTGCTTGCGCGTCTAATGGAAGAGGGGGCGAGCTTGGGGTACCGACAGGTCCGCACGGCGGCAGGAGAGGAAACCCCCTATCCCAACGGGCCGGTGGACCTCTTTGTGGCCCAGGGATTTGCCACCGGTGAGGAGCTGGGCGAAGTGCTCCTGCGTCACAGGAGGGACCGCATGCGGCTGGTTACGGCCTTATTATGACGGGAGTGCCCAAGGAAACCTGGCCGTAAAGCTCTTCCACGTCGGCGTTGTACATCCCAATGCAGCCCTGGGTCCAGTTCCTCTGACCGGCGGGTACCAGGTCGTAGCCTCCGTGGATCCCGATCCCGCCCCCCAGGGGCGTGTGCTGCGGGGGGATCCTGCCGGCCGCGATGGCCGACTCGATGGCCTGGAACGTAGAACGGCTGATGACACCGGCTTCGAGCCCGCGTCTTCCGGCCTCGATATCGGGATAGCTCAGGCGCATCCACCGGGTGCCCAGGTAGGGGTCGTGCAGGCTGGAAGCCCCGGCCTTCTGGCACACGTAGAAGACTCCTTCTGGAGTGCGGTTGTCCCCTTCTCGTTCCTTCTGGCCCACCGGCGAGGCGCCCAGGCCGACCCGGTAAGCCTTGACCGGGGTGTCGCCCGAGTAAAGGATAAGCATGTACTTGGACTTCTCTATTACGATCTTAGGGTTGGGCAGGGGCAAAGGTAGCCCATGTAACCCGGCTAAGGCCTCCAGGGTGGCTTGCTGGGGCACGAGCAAGGGCTCAAGTTCAGGGATGGAAGGAAGGTCCATCACAAGCGGAGCCGCAACCGGAATGACCACCGGGGAGGCGGCCATCATAACGAAGTGACCCGATAGGGCTACCGATACCAGCAACGACACGAGAATCGCCGGTTTTGTGAATCGTACAGGCACCAGGAGCCTCCCTCCCCATGCTGTGCTAGTTCGCCGTCTCTCCTCCGGTTCCTCTTGCCCAGCTATGGACCTGCCCGGTCCACCAGCACATGCTGGACGGTGAAAGTCGCCCCTATGCCGGTGACTGAGATCAAGTCCACAGCCTCCGGTGCGGGACCTTGCCCGGCACGGGTCAGGTAAATCACCGCCACGCCGTGTGGATCCAACCCCCGCCTCGCTGCTCCCGCGGTCCCGGGGTTTATCATAGCTGTCCCACCGGTTTGGCATACCCCGGCCGTATGGGTGTGGCCGGTGACGATGAGCGGCACCTGCCCGGCAAAGGTAGAGGCCACCCGAGGGTTATGCACTACCAGGATGTGGGGTGGGCTGGACCGGGCCGACAGCCGGCCTTCTACCTCCTTTCGCTGTTGCTCCAGAAGCGGCACCTTTACGGCGGGTGACAGCGACCACGACCCGGGGTCAGGTATGCCCAGTACCGACACGCCCCGGACTTCTACCAGTCCGTCCACGACTTGGACCATGCCCTTTCCTGCCAGGGCGTCCATGGTCCCGGGAGCTTCATGGTTGCCAGCCACGAGCAAGTAGGGGACCGGGATACGCTCTACCGCCGCCACGAGCAGGCCATCGAGTGTGGCACCCCAATCTGTCATGTCGCCGGCATCGACCACCATATCCACGTCAAAGCCGGCAACCACTCGCTCTACAAACTCTAGGGCTTGTGGGTTGTTATGTATATCCGATACCGCTAGGATTCTAATTTCCTTCTCCTCCTTCCCAGTGGCCAAAGGCGCTCCATGCTCACGAACGGTGGAAGGGCGGTGACCCAGGCACCGGACGCGCCCTCCCATTAACTAGATGTTACGGGGGTCTTGCGTCCGGAAAAAGGCCGGGGAGACATCGAGTAGTCCGGGCCCAAGCTGGACTAGACATAACGGGTTGGACTGACAGAAACGAGCGTTGTCGAGCCAAGGCCCCGAGTATGAGCCTTGCTAGTCGAGCTGGCATGTGCATGCTAACGGTGCGGTGCTCTTAGCCATATCCCGGACCCCCCGGAGTACCAGGCAGGGCCGGCCCGCCAGTCACCTCGTCCGGCCCTGTTTCCAATGGCTCCATGCGTCCACGACGGGGCTGACACGCGCTGGTGGCCGTCAACAGGCAGGACGGAGTGGCCCTTCTGGCCACCCAGCACCAAGTTGCGCCGGGAAGGGATGGAGTATACGGCAAGAAGGTTACTGGTGCGCGGCGTGGAAGTTTATGTTGTGCAACTGCGGGTCTAAGGAGAGTGCCAATGAGAACCGGGTTCGATCTTGAGAAATACTTAAACGCCCAGACCAGGGCCATTTCCGAGCGGGTAGATGCCCTCGGGGGCAAGCTCTACCTCGAATTTGGCGGGAAACTGGTCTACGACTTTCACGCTGCCCGGGTGCTGCCCGGGTACGATCCTAGTGCCAAGCTGAGCATCCTTAAGCGCCTTAAGCCACAGCTTGATTTGCTGTTCTGCGTCAGCGCCAAGGACATCCAAAAGGGCAGGATCTGGGGAGACTACGGGCTCACCTACGACAACGCCACCCTCAAGACCCTTGATGACCTCAATGAGCACGGCCTGGAGGTGCGGGCCGTAGTGATCTCCAGGTATAGCGGGGAGGAACAGGCCAACCGTTTCAAGGTTTATCTGGAGAAAAACGGGGTCCGGGTGTACTTGCAGCCCGAGCTGCCCGACTATCCCCGCGATGTGGACGGCATCGTCAGCGAGAAAGGCTACGGCTCTTACCCGCACATTGAGACCGAGCGCCCGCTGGTGGTGGTAACCGGGGCCGGGCCGGGCAGTGGAAAGATGGGGACATGCCTAGCCCAGATCTACCACGACCACCAGGCAGGCATCCCATCGGGCTTTGCTAAGTTCGAGACCTTTCCCATTTGGAGCCTTCCCATCTCTCACCCGGTCAACCTGGCCTACGAAGCGGCCACAGCCGACCTTGGGGATCTCAACGTTGTCGACCCGTTTCACCTAGAAGCCTACAAGGTGGCGGCCGTCAACTACAACCGGGATGTGGAGAATTTCCGCATCATGAAACGGGTCCTGGACCGCATCGCCGCCGGGCCCGGCTACCTGTCCCCCACGGACATGGGGGTCAACATGGCCCACCATGGAATTGTCGATGACGAGGTCGTAAGACAGGCAGGACGGCAAGAGATAATCAGGCGGTACTTCAGGTATCACTGGGAGACCCTGCGCCGGGTGGAACGGCCGGAGACGTTGGACCGGGTCAAGAAGATCATGTGGGAGCATGGTATCGACATTCTCGAGCGGCGAGTGGTGGCTCCCGCCCGGAAAGTGGCGGTTGAGGCCGAGCGCGCAGGCAAGGGAAACCAGGGGGTGTTCTGTGGCGCGGCTATCGAACTTGAGGATGGTACCATCGTAACTGGCAAGAACTCACCACTTCTGCACGCGGAGGCCGCCATGATCCTCAACGCCGTCAAACTCCTGGCGGACATCCCCGACGCCATCCATCTCCTAGCCCCCAGCGTCATAGCCAGCATCCACCAGCTGAAGACCCAGAACCTGCAGGGCCGGTCGCCCAGCCTGAACCTGTCAGAGACATTGATTGCCCTGGCGATCTCCTGCGCCACCAATCCTACGGCCCAGGCTGCCCTGGATCGGCTGCACAAGCTGCGCGGCTGCCAGATGCACACTACCCATGCACCCAGCCGCGGAGACGAGGAGGCCCTCCGCAAACTGGGCGTGCTGGTGACCACCGACGCCCGGCCGGCCCAGCACCAGTTCCTGGTGAGGTAACTAGGGCAGGTGCGATCGTGGGTCCGCGGGCCGGCCGTTAATCCGGATCTCGAAGTGAAGATGGGGGCCGGTGGAATTGCCGGTGCTGCCCACGCGCCCAATGCGCTGCCCGGCCGACACCACGTTACCCACCCGGACCTCCATTACCGATAGGTGGGCGTAGTAGGTCTCAACGCCCGCACCGTGAGAGATGATAATCAAGTTGCCGTAACTTCCCCGCGCACCAGCAAAAGTAACCCGGCCGTCCCGGGCTGCCAGTACGGGGTGCCCGTGCGAAGCGGCGATGTCGACGCCCTCGTGCATCCTGCCCCAGCGCATGCCGAATCCAGAGGTAATGCGACCGCGGACGGGCCAGACAAAACCCACGCTGCCGCTGCGCGCAGCCGTGGTTTCCATGGGGCTGGCAGCCGCTCCCGTGGGTATCATCAGCTGCTGCCCCACCGAGAGAGTGGAGGACGCTGTGAGGTTGTTGACCTGGGCGATGACTTCCACGCTCACCCGGTAGAGGCGGGAGATCTCCCAGAGGGTGTCCCCGCTGCGCACGCGGTGCACGGTACCTGCCGCGTCTTGCATGATGAGTAAGTTCTGGCCTACCTGGAGTGAGTTGGTGTTCACCAGGTTGTTAAGGCGGGCTATGGTTTCTATGGTGGTCCTATACCGCACGGCCAAGTCCCAGAGCGTATCGCCGCTGGCGACCACGTGGTTGCTGAGTGTGGGCTGTGAGCTGGCGGCGGATGAGGTTGGCGCTGGAGCTTCTCCCGGGTTTACCCGCGGGGGTTGGGGGAGGTCCGCCAGGATGCTGCTTACATCTATGGGTGCATACTGAAGCGGGTTGTTCCGCGGCCCGCCTACCCCGCCATGGTCGCGGCCGGAGCTTGCGGAACCAAAGATCATGGCAGCTAGAAAGAGCATCACCAGAAGCGGCGCTACCCGGGGAACGCCCCTGCGACGCGAGTGTATCAACGAACGAGCCTCCTCCTTGGCACCTGAAACCAATATAGATAGTATAACATAGAAACCGCGTCTAGCATATAATCCCCAAAGATGGCACAAACTTACACCTCGTCGGTGACCAGGTCCCGGGTATCCATGTCCTGCCTACTCGTGATATAATCTCCTCCAGAGGAAAGGAGGCGTAGCGTTGTAAATGACTACAGCCAGCACCCACCAGAGAAGAAAACATGTGCACACGGTAGCCGCCCCGCGCCTGACCACATCGGGCGGGGGCTGCGGGAAGTGCCAGGTTTCCTGCCAGTCGGCCTGCAAGACTTCATGTACCGTGGGCAACCAGGTTTGCGCCAGGAAGTAGCCGGCCAAGTACACCTTTTCAAGGTGCTTGGTGAGGGCTTGGCCCTGGATGTGGCCAGCGGCAGCTTGCACTTCGTGGACGAGGCGGCCTGGGAGGTAATTGCTGCCTACTGCCTGGGCCGCGCCGCCATCCTCCGCCAACTTGGCCCCCGGTTTGGTCCTCGGACCGTGGCAGAAGTCTGGGACGAGGTGAACGAGCTGGTCCAGTGCGGCCTCCTGTTCACCCAAGACCCGCTTCCCCCTGCCCTCCAGGCTACCCGACCACTGAAGGCCCTGTGCCTAAACGTTGCCCACGACTGCGACCTGGCCTGCTCCTATTGCTTTGCTGGTCGCGGCGAGTTTCGGGGCCCCCGGGGCCTCATGACCAGGGAGGTGGCCCGTTCCGCACTGCACTTCCTGGCCAGCAATTCGGGTCAGGTTTCCTCCTTGGAAGTAGATTTCTTTGGAGGAGAACCCCTGCTCAATTTCGAAGTAATCAGGGACACTGCAGAGTATGCCCGTGAATTCGCCAAATTGACCGGGAAACCCTTCCGGTTTACTGTAACCACCAATGGTACCCATCTTACTCCGGATGTTATGGACTTTCTGTCAATGCAGGAGTTTGGCGTGGTGTTGAGCTTGGACGGGCGGAAGGCGGTGCATGATCGGCACCGCCGTGACCGCGCGGGTGTGGGTACCTATCTACGGGTGGTTGGGCCCATGCTGGAACTGACCCGCCGGCGGCCGGCTCACACCTACTATGTTCGCGGCACATATACCCATCAGAATCTGGATTTTGTAGAAGATGTAAAGCACATGGCAGAACTGGGATTTCTGTCCCTGTCGCTTGAGCCAGTGGTCGCCTTTCCTCACGAGGATTACGCTTTGAGGCTTGAGGATATGACCGCTGTCGAAAACGAGTATGAACGGTTGGCCGATCTCTACCTCCGGGAAGCCCTGGCCGGCCGGCGGTTTACATTTTTCCATTTCGAAGTTGATCTCCATGCCGGGCCCTGCTTGCCCAAGCGGCTTACCGGCTGCGGCGCCGGGGTGGAGTACCTGGCGGTAGCCGCGGACGGGAGCCTGTACCCGTGCCACCAGTTTGTGGGGAATCCTGATTTTCTCATGGGCCATGTGGATCAGGGCATCCAGCGACCAGAGCTGGCACAGCGTTTCCGGGATTGTCACGCCATGTCCAAGACGCCCTGCAGGACGTGCTGGGCCCGCTACCACTGTGGCGGAGGGTGTCATGCCAGCGCCCACCTGCTTAACCAGGACATGGACCGCCCCTACCAGCTAGGGTGCATATTGCAGAAAAAACGGCTGGAGTGTGCTCTGTACGTGCAGGCCAAGTTGTCCGCAGCCAACCCGGCCTCGGTGACCGAGAACCCTGGTGAATACGCCCGTATGGGTGCTTGCGAAGGAGAGTAGCCGTGGTTCCCGTCATGCGCACCAGGACTGGTGCATTGCTCTTGGCTATCACCCTTTCCATCGGTGCCATCATCCTCAGGCAAGCCAGCATACCAGCGCCAGAGGCGGCTGCCCCTCCGGCACGGCACGGTTTTGCCGTGTTCGTTCAGGGTGAGCTATTGGGGTACACCGCCGACCGGGAGTTGCCTGTCGTCCTTTGGGAGCAGATACTGGATGAGCTTGGTTCCCGTGCCCCGGGCGAACTGGTGATCCTGTCGGAGCTTTCGGTTGAGCCCGTGGAACTAGCATCCGAACAGGATTTGCTGGAGCAGGAACAGCTGGCCGAAGTTCTGGCCGGGGCGGTTTATGTGGAAGTCCGGGCCTTCGGCATCTACGTTGAAGATCTGGAGGTCGTAGTTGTAGCCACCGAGTCAGCAGCTCAAGCCGTGCTGAGCCGGGTGCGCCAGGTGGTGCTGGAGACGCTAGCCCCCGGGGGCAATACAGAACTCCGTGATGTTTGGGTGCGGGAGGTAGTGAGCATCCGACCTACCCAGGCGCCCCTGGAGGCGGTACGCGACGTGGAGATGGCCAGTCGCATCCTTCTTAGGGGGACCGACCGCACACTAGTTCATACCGTACAGAGGGGGCAGTCCCTTTGGAGTGTTGCTCAGGCTCATGATCTCACCGTGGACCAGCTGCGCCGGGCCAACCCGGGTTTAACCTCAGACCTGCTGCAGATCGGTCAAAAGCTCAACTTGGTTGTCCCTGATCCCTATGTCACTGTGGAGACCATAGAGCACCGGACCTACACTGAGGCCATCCCATTCAGCACGGAGGTGATCATGTCCGCCGAGCTGTGGCCATGGGAAGAGAAAGTGCAGCGGTGGGGCGAAAATGGCCAGCGAGAGATCACCCTGGAGATCAAAAGAGAGAACGGCCGCGAAGTGTCCCGGGTGATAGTCTCAACTGTGGTCATGAAGGACCCTGTCAAGCAGGTAGTGATCCGGGGCAACCGGGCGATCCCAGCCCACGGGACGGGTCAGTATACATGGCCCCTCAACGGCCCCATTACTTCCAGGTTCGGCTGGCGGAGATTGGGTTGGCACAACGGCGTGGATATTGGAGCGCCCATGGGAACGCCCATCAAGGCAGCCGACGGCGGCATGGTAACCTTCGCCGCCGCTCACGGCGGCTACGGGAACATGATCATAATCGACCACGGCGAACGTGATGGCAAGCAAATCACCACGGCCTATGCACACCTTTCCAAGTTTGCGGTAAGAGTTGGGCAGCAGGTCAAGGCCGGGGATGTCATTGGCAACGTGGGCAACACCGGCCGCAGCACCGGGCCGCACCTACATTTCGAGGTACGCATCGACGGGCAGCCCGTGGATCCCACCACCTTCTACGAAAGGGCAGGTAGGCTTTGACTTCATCTGGCTCCTAGAGTCACTGGCCCATGCGGCCAGATGCCGGAGGTTGGATAGGCGGCCGCGCTTGGGGCAGCATCCTGTAACACAATTTTTACATGAATGTAATCCTGGTGTAATTGAGGTCCAGTATACTCGATCCTGAGAGGCCAACCTTTCATGACCCCCTCTTAATATACAATAGTTTCGGTGGTGCATCGCACCACCACTTTTCTTTTCCGGAGAATCTTGCCATGGCCTTTATGTAAACTGTTGTAGTAGAATCAAAGCTACCAGATACAACCGGGGTGGGGCCGTTGCTCACATTGCTGCAAAGACCGCAGATCAAGACAACCCTGGCCGTGGTCTTTTTGCTTCTTTTCTGCTGGCAACACCTTTGGCATGCGGCGAACCTCTCCCGGTCTTACCTGTATGCTGGTCTTCGGCACTATGGCTGGCTCATGGCCCGGCGAGAGTTGCTCGGATGGGAGGCGCTATCCGGCTCCAACGTCGACGTGCGGTACAGGCCCGGCGACTACGACCTGGCACTTATGGTGTTGAGGACTGCCGAGGAGCTTTACCCGCAAGTGTGGGAAGAGACCGGACATTTACCCAGAGAGCGGGCGATCATCGCGATCTATCCCGACCGGGCCTCACTGCGGGCGCAGTTTGGCTGGCAGCAGGGCGAGGACGCCCTGGGCGTGTACATGGCGGGGATCATCCGCTTGCTCTCCCCGAGGGCATGGATCCCGGGTTCCAGTCTCCAGGAGATGGAGCAGCGTTTCCGTTCCCAAGGACCGTTGGCCCACGAGCTTTCCCACTTCGTGCTGGACTATGCCACTGCCGGCAATTACCCCCGCTGGTTTTCTGAAGGACTGGCCCAGTTGCAGGAATACCGCCTCACCGGATACCTGTGGCTGGAGCCGGGCCCCCCGGTGGAAGACAACCCCTACAGCTTCGCCACCGTCAACAAGCACCTTGACCGGCCCAACCACCAGGCCCGTGCCTACCGGCAATCGTTGCTCATGGTCGCCCACCTGGAGGAACTCACCGAATCCACCGGTGGGTTGGCCGGGATCATCGCCGAACTGGCCCGGGGAATGCCGGCGCGCCTGGCCATTGAGCGCACCACCGGTATGCGATTTGGCCAGTGGGAACTGGCGTGGTACGCATGGGTGCAAGACCCGGGCAATCCTTGGCGCCTGATGCCTGCTACCAACTCCATCCTGCAGGAACGGTGAAGTCCGAGGGCGAAGTTGCGACTACTGGAGGGTGGTCGAGCTTGGCTCACAGAATACTGGTGGTGGAAGACGAACGTCCCATCGCCGAGATCATCGAGTTCAACTTGGTCCGGGCCGGGTATGAGGTGGCGGTGGCGTTTAACGGCGAAGAGGCCATTGCCCGGGCCCGGGGCGAAACCCCCGACGTCATCATCCTCGACATCATGCTGCCCGGCCGGGACGGCTACCAGGTTTGCCGCGCCGTGCGTGCTTTTTCTACTGTGCCAATTATCATGTTAACCGCCAAGGATGAGGAAGTCGATAAAATCCTGGGGCTGGAACTGGGCGCCGACGATTACGTGACCAAGCCTTTCAGTCCTCGAGAACTCCTGGCCCGGGTCAAGGCCATTTTGCGCCGGGTGGGCCAGCCACCCACAACGTCGGGAGAGACGATCGCAGTAGGAGACCTGGTCATAGACCCTTCCACCTACGAAGTGATCAAAGCCGGCCAGCGCATCCCTCTCTCCCACCGTGAATTCGAACTGCTGCGTTTTCTGGCTTCCCGCCCCGGGCAGGTCTTCACCAGGGAAGTTTTGCTGGATGAGGTCTGGGGATACGAGTACTACGGGGAGTCACGCACGGTCGACGTCACCATCCGGAGGCTACGAGAAAAGATCGAGCCTGACGCCGCCGCGCCCCGCTACATCGTCACCAAGCGCGGCGTTGGATATAGCTTCCGCCCCCAGGGGTGAACCCCATGATGAGAAGTCTTCAGTGGCGACTGGTCCTGATGCTCTTGGCCCTGATCCTCTTGGCTATGCAGTTTGTGGGCGTGTACTTGCTTGGGTCCTTGGAACGCTACTACATGGATGGTTTCACCTCGGCCCTGGCCACCCAGGGAAGCCTCCTGGCCGGTTTCCTGGAACGATACCTGGCGGGCCAGCCCGACCAGGACGAGCTCTCGCGGCTCCTGGCCGAGTTTGCCCAGCAGTCCGGCGCGGGGATCGCCATTCTCAACACCAGCGGAGCAGTGGTGGCCATGAGCGGCGAGAGCCGTTTCCGCATCCCCGACGTCCTCCTGAAAACTGAGATCGCCCAGGGGCTGGCCGGCGGCCGTGGCGAAAGCATCCGGCGCGACCCGGTGACCGGGATGCGCCTGCTTCACTTGACCCTGCCCGTACGGGCCGGGGCCCGTCTCCTGGGCGCGGTCTACCTGGTGGCCTCCCTGGAGGACGTCTACCGGACCCTGGGTGACATCCGCATGATGCTTTTGGGTGCCACCGGGCTGGCGCTGGCCATCACTGCCATCCTGGGCCTGTTCCTTGCGCGCACCATCACCGGACCCGTAGTGCGCCTGACCCGGCGTGCTCGCCACATGGCCGCGGGAGACTTCGAAGAGATGCTGGACGTCAGGTCTGACGATGAGATCGGGCAGTTGGGACGGATGTTCAACCACCTGGCCTTAAGACTGCGCGAGACCCTGCACGAGATATCCAGTGAAAAGCGCAAAGCCGAAGCTATCTTGAATTATATGGCCGATGGCATCTTGGCCGTAGACGGGCAAGGCACGGTAGTGCTGGCCAACCCGGCTGCGGCCCGGCTCCTCGGGACCACCGTGGCCGACATCACGGGATGCCCGGTAGGCACGGTGCTGGGGGTGCCTCCCCGGGACACAAGCGGTGCCGGCGACGACGAACTCACCGGCGAAATCCAGACGACCACGGGTCGCCTGCTGAAAGCCTGGTACGCCCCGGTCAGGAATGAACGCGGCACGGCCACGGGCGTGGTTATCGTCCTCCACGACATTACCGAGCAGACCCAGCTGGCCAACATGCGACGCGAGTTTGTGGCCAACGTGTCTCACGAATTGCGCACGCCGCTGACCACTGTGAAAAGCTACGTGGAAACCCTGCTGGACGGGGCGTTAGACGAAACGGAAACCGCGAGGAAGTTCCTGGGAGTGGTGGCCGACGAAACTGATCGCATGGCCCGGCTGGTCCATGACCTCCTGGCGTTATCCCAGCTGGACCACAGCCGGGTCACATGGGAGAGGGTGCCGGTGGACCTGGGACTGGTCCTGTCGGGCGCAGCTGAACGCTTGCGCACTGCCTACCAGCAGAAGGAGATCTCGGTAACTTGCCATTATCCAGATAGCTATCCGCTGGTACTGGGTGATCCAGACCGGCTTGAGGAGGTTGTGCTTAACCTTTTGTCCAACGCCATCGAGTTCACCCCGCCGGGAGGCCGCATCGAGCTTTGCCTGGGCACCGACGGGGAGGAAGTTATGGCCAGCATTAGCGATACTGGCATCGGGATTCCCAAGGAAGACCTCCCCCGGATTTTTGAGCGGTTCTACCGGGTGGACAAGGCCCGTTCACGTCAGATGGGGGGCACCGGTCTGGGACTGGCCATAGCCAGGGAGATGATCGAAGCCCACGGGGGGCGCATCGCCATTGAAAGCCAGTTGGGCGCAGGCACCACCGTCCGGTTCTGGCTTCCCGCCCAGAGGCTCACGTCCTTTGGAGGCGGGGCGTCATGAAAGAACGAGCAAAGTCAGCCCTCCTCCTGGTCTTGATCTTGTCCAGCCTAAGTATCACCGGTTACCTGTGGATGGGCTTCCCGGGTGGCCGGGCCGCACCGGTGGAAGGGATCTACCTGCCGCCGGCCCCTGACCCGCAGGCACCGCCGCTCACCGCGCTGGTGGTGCCCGGGCGCGTGGCGGTGCACGCGGGAGAAGACCGCCACTTGGTGGGACGCCCCGGCGAAGCCTTGTTCCGGCTGGTCTGGGACGACGGGCGGCTCTTGCGCCGCAGTCTAACCATGGTAATGGAGCCGCATACCGGGGAACGGGAAGAGCACTTGTGGCGCCAGCAGGGGCCGGGCTTCGAACTATGGTTTCCACTGGCCCTGCCTTTGCGCCAGTGGGGCCAGCTGTACTCCGCCCTTGCCTGGCAACAGCTGCCTGAGTTCTGGGTAAGCCGGTTTCATATCTACCTGGGCGGAGAGATACCCAAGCTGGTAGTGGAAGGTCCCAGTGGGATCCTTTGCTACCGGTTACGAGAGGGCATCCTCGATCTACTGCAGGTGGTGGAGAGCGCTGCCGGGGTGTCGGGACCGGCCTGGGAAGAGCTGCCCGAAACGGTGGACGGGGTCGCCGTTGCGCCGGGTGCCTACGTTCCGGTCTTCATCGACACCCGGCCCTTCCATATCATACCAGATACTACCAGCGTGAACGAACTGGTGCGGAAGGTGTTCTTTGATGTGTCCATCGTCCGCCGCATCGAGGAACGCGATGGCTCAACCATATTCACCGATGGCAAGCGGGGCCTGCGCATATATCCCCAGGGTGGTTGGGAATTCACCTCTCCCCTGGGCGGGGCGGAGGACGTGAGGACCGAACTGGAGGCCCTGGTAGTAGCGGCCCGGTTCGCCGCTGCCCACGGCGGGCTGGTTGAGGACAGCCGCATTGTCGGGCTGGACCGGCTCTGGACGGCCCGAGGATTCCGGTGGAGTGTGAAGATTTCCGTGGACCTGGAGGGTGTGCCGGTGGAAGGTGCCGACTACCCCATCGTGGTGTCTGTTGGACCACATGGTGTGGAGGCTTACCGGTGGGCTTTGCGCAAGCCCGGGCCGAATTTCGGGATAGCTCGCAGCCCGCTGGCGGCCGCCGCCGCTGTCAGCTTGGCCGTGTCGGCCCTGGGCGTTCCCGAGGACCGTCAAGAACAGGAGGAAATATCCATTACCCGGGTGGAATTGGCCTACTGGAACCAGCCGCCGGGTATGGTCCAGGATGACTACCGCCTGGAATGGCTGGTGTACTTTAGCCATGACCGGCTGGTTTCGGTGGATGTGCGTTCCGGACAGACTACCGTTAGGCGCTGAAGTGGAGGCGTGATCATGGACTGGGGCCGGGCCAAGACGGGGATGATTGTAGGCTTTCTGGTCCTGAACATGTTCTTGCTCTACCGCCTTTTCACCCAACTGGCCGGAGAGCAACTCTATGGTGCCGCCGTGAGCCACGGAGAGGTCAGGCGCGTAGTGCGGGAACTGGAGGCTGCAGGAGCTATAGTCCGCGCCCGGGTTCCCAGGGAAGCCATGGCCATGCCACTTCTCATCGTAAGACACGGGAGCGTGTCTGAAGAGCAATTGGTGGCCATCTTGCTCAGCCGGGACCATGTTAGGGTGGGGAAGTACCCGGGGGTGGACGTGTTCGAGTCACGCTCGGGCTTTTTGGCGGTGTGGGTGGACGGGAGGAGGCATTTCGCCCTGGAGCGAGCTTCTTTGCTGCCACACACCGGAGAACCGGTCTCCTTGCTGCAGGGGCGGGCCCTGCGTACGAAGGTAGGCGCCTACCTGGCGGACTTCCCGATTTCCCTGGTCAATGCCTGCTATGATTACGCGGTGCGCGTAAGCGACCGTGAATACACCGTGGTCTTCCACCAGGAATTTGAGGGCTTCCCGGTGTTCGGCAGCCAGGCGGTGGCCCGAGTAGTCAAAGACGAGGTAGTGGGATTGGCCTGGTACTGGGTGGAGATCATCGGGCAACGCCAGCCGGGCCGGGCGGTGATCCCGGCTACTGACGCCCTGTCAAGAGCGGCTGCGGCGACGCTCCTGCCTCCCGGGACCGTGATAGAAAGGATCCAGCTGGGTTACTACGTAGAGCCAATGGATGCCTACGAGTGGGAAGCCGTACCCGTCTGGCGCATCCTTTTGGCCGGGGGAGTCCAGATCATGGTGAACGCGCACAACGGCGAAGTCGAGGAGATTGCCCGTCTATCTGAAATGCCTAGGTAAGCAGGATTATTCCCTTGTGTGAAGAAGTATCAAGACGGGCATGAGGCCAGACCATCGGTGGACAATGAGGGAACCGGTGTTGTTGGTCTTCTGTCTTATATCCGGGAAGGCAAAATGGTCCTGGCAGGACATGCGGAGGAGAAGCGGTTGAACAAATTCGTTATCCAGGGCGGTACTCCCTTGAGAGGAACAGTGCGCGTTAGCGGGTCGAAAAACGCAGCCGTAGCCGCCATACCCGCTGCTTTGCTTGCCTCCGGCCCCAGCAACCTGGAAAACCTGCCCGACATCAAGGATGTCCAAAACTTCATCCGAATCCTCGGCGACCTCGGCGCCGAGATACAAGTCAACGGCAGTCGCGGGGTGACCATCCATCCCAACGGGTTCGAAACCTACCGTGCCCCCTATGAGCAGGTCAAACGCCTTCGGGCCTCATACTATCTCCTGGGCGTGCTCCTGGCCAGGTTCGGCCGGGCTGAGGTCGCGCTGCCCGGCGGTTGCGATATCGGGCCCCGTCCCATCGATCAACACCTCAAGGGGTTCAGAGCCCTGGGGGCCGAGGTCACCTTGGAGCACGGGGTCGTCAAGGCCGAGGCCCGCCGCTTGCGCGGGGCCCCGGTATACCTGGACGTGGTCTCCGTGGGTGCCACTATCAACATCATGCTGGCGGCCACTTTAGCCGAAGGCATGACTACCATTGAGAACGCTGCCAAGGAGCCGCATATTGTGGATTTGGCTAACTACCTGAATGCGATGGGAGCCCGGGTGCAGGGGGCCGGCACGGATGTCATCAGGGTCCGCGGGGTGTGCGAATTGCAGGGGACGGCTCACGCCGTCATCCCCGACGATATTGAGGCGGCCACCTACCTCATGGCCGCAGTGGCAACCCGCGGCGATGTGGTCGTGGAGAATGTCATCCCCAAGCACCTGGAATCGGTCATGGCCAAGATCCGGGAGGTCGGGGCGGAAGTGGTGGAAAATGGTGATTGGGTGCGGGTAATAGGCACGGGCCGGCCGCGCTCGGCCAACATCAAGACCCTGCCCTACCCTGGATTTCCCACCGACGCCCAGCAACCCTTCGCGGCAGTCATGACCACCGCCGACGGGGTGAGCGTGATCCACGAGACCCTCTACGACAACCGGTTCGGTTACATGAACGAGCTTCTGCGCATGGGCGCCAAGGTGAAGGTAGATGGCCGGACGGCGGTGGTTGAAGGAGTAGAGCGGTTGCTGGGAGCCCCGGTGCGAGCCAATGACCTGAGGGCGGGGGCTTCCTTGGTGATCGCCGGGCTTGCGGCGGAAGGCAAGAGCGATATCTATGGTATCGAGCATGTGGAGCGAGGATACCAGGACATCCTGGGTAAGCTTACGGCAATGGGCGCAAGGATTTCCCGGGAAACCGAAGAATAGCGCCTGCTTTAGAAGGGTGGTATCATGACCTACTTCTACGGACAGCCCCCGAGGCGGACTGGCCGTGCGTCTATAGCAGGGTATTTCCTCAGCGCCGTAGCTGGCGGCATCATTGGAGCCCTCTTGATGGCGTACCTGGTTCCGGGTGTCATAGCCCAGCGCATGGGTTGGTCCCGGGAACTCCCCAGGTTCCAGTTCCCGGACCTTCCACCAGTCACCACCACGGCTGCTGATTATCCCGTGGTCATGGTGGCAGAAACCCTGGGCCCCGCCGTGGTGGGAGTGGTGAACCGGGCGGTGGTAGGGCAGGACTTCCGGGGGCGCCAGTTGCTGGAGACACGCACCGGCTCAGGGGTACTCATTAGCTCCAACGGCTACATTATCACCAATCACCACGTCATCGCCAACACCAGCCAGCTTACGGTTATCATGGCCGATGGGAGTTCGTTTAGTGCCGAGATCGTTGGCTCCGATCCCCCGGTGGACCTGGCAGTCATCAAGATACCGGTTGACCATGTCCCCTACGCCCGGCTCGGAGACTCAGATGCCCTGCGCGTGGGAGAACCTGCCATTGCCATTGGTAACCCTCTGGGGCTGGAGTTTAGGCACAGCGTCACTGCCGGTGTCATCAGTGGGATTGACCGCATCCTCCAGGTGGGCGAGGAGTTCATCCGCTTGGTGCAGACGGATGCAGTGATTAACCCCGGCAACAGCGGTGGACCGCTGGCCAATAGCTCTGGGGAAGTCATAGGCATAAACACTCTTAAGATCGATCTTCCCAGGGTGGAAGGCATGGGCTTTGCCATACCCTCTAACACCGTCCGGCGCATCGTGGAGGAACTCATAAGTGACGGGCGGGTCAGGCGCCCCTGGTTGGGCGTGAAAATCCTGGACCGGGCCACCATCCAGCAGTACCGGATCGAAGTCCGGGTGCAGTTCGACCGCGGGGTCTATGTGGACGCAGTGGTGACGGGCAGTCCAGCCGCCCGGGCAGGCCTCAGCGTCGGTGACATCATCGTGGAAATCGGAAAGCGGCGGGTGGATGACATCGGTTCATTGCAGGTGGCCCTGCGCGAACACCGGGTGGGCGAGACCGTGGCGGTAAAGATCATCAGGAACGGCCAGACCCAAACTGTAGAGATCACCTTAGGCGAAGTGCCGTCTTCGTGAAGATCACCGTAGTCCAAGTGGGCAAGACCCGGGAGAAGACCCTAGCAGACGCAGCCGCCGAGTACCGGCGGCGCTTGCGTCCCTACGCCCAGGTAGAGCATGTTACGGCAGCCGACGAACCCGAGCCCCCGGCGGCGGGACCCAATACGTAAGGAGACATAAACAACAGCGCCAGCTGGCTCAAGGCTCGTCTGGTCAACATATGGCTGCCCCTCTCACCCACTCTACTATCCTGGACTCTCCCTGTTCCCGGCTCTCTGGCGAGTTTGCCGTCACATCGATATTAGGAACAACTGTCCGATAGTACTTATGATGATCTGTCGATCGGCCTGCAAGCATCGAGCTGGTGGCAGTCAAGAAGAAGACCTTTGCCCGGTTGTCAACATGGTTCTCCTGGGCTAACCCGGGGTCAACACCACGCCCCCGGTCCCGGTTATCCCGGTGGGCCAAGCCGACCCGGCTGACCATTATCCCAATGTTTTCCTCATTCCTGCACCGGAATGCCCTGGGCAGTTTTGCGGTGGCGTGGATGCCCTAAAGCCCTCAGCACCCCGCCCTCGAGCCCCTTACCACCTCCTCTCCACACCCGCGCAATGCCACTCCGGGCTTGTCTTGAGCAGTCCGCATTGGTTTCCACCCCATTGAGCGCAGTCAATTGCTGGAGACCAGCTAGCAGGATGTGGCTTGTCCCGAGCGAACAGTGGACTTCGAGTGCCCAGCTTGTTCGGACTCCTGAAAAGGGGAGCTTTCCAGTAAAGACGTGGAAAACCGGAGGATGAGGGGGGGGACATCCTACTTGTGTAGCACGCCCTAACTCCCGTTAACAATCTGCCTTCCATAACCCAGGACGGCGGACTTGCTCCAGCTTCGACATCGGCCGGCATATCCTGGCCAAGGTCGGTCACACCGACCTTGCCAGCGAGCACAAGTCCACAGCCAGAGGACTGGTGCTCAAAGGCGTGCTTAGCCGGAGCCTGGAAGATACGCTGGTCGCCGTGGCCGGCTACCGTAACCGGTTGGTTCACCGGTACAACCTTGTGACCGAAGACGAGCTTCACCACATACTCACCGACCACGCCTGTGACATCCGCGAGCTAACGAGGCAGATCCGGGACTTGGTCGCGCGGGTTTGGCCAGAAGAAACGCACTGGCATTGGTCGTTAGTCGCCGAACAGCCAGTTCAAGAGGTCCTGACCTCCCTCGGCGTCTTCAGGTTCGCTTTCGTCCACCGGTAGTTCCCCGTCTTCCTCACCGCCGGTGCGCCGCGGCAGGTGGAAACTCCGGTGGTAGACCCTGGGCTGAGTGCCTTCCACGAACACTTCGCGCTTGAGCGGGCAGGTGACGTTGGGCAAAAGCCCCGTCTCGGCACACACTTCCAGTTCAATTACTCCCGCCGGGCGCTGGAAACTCCGGGCAGGAAGTCCGGCCAGGGCATCTCTTATGAACTCGGCCCACACCGGCCCGGCGATGCGCCCGCCGGTACCGGGCAGGCTCTCCTCGCGCCGGTCCCAACCCACCCAGACCGTGGCCGCCAGGTTCGGCGTGTACCCCACAAACCAGGCATCCAGGAGGTCGGCCGAGGTGCCGGTTTTGCCCGCCGCATCCCTTCCCACTGTAGTCCTAAGGTGCGAACCCGTGCCTCCCGGCCAGAGCACACTCTGGAAAAGATCCGTAACCACCGCTGCCACCCGGGGATCCAGCACCGGGCGTGGCGTGGAGTTGCTCCTGGCTAGGACGTTCCCGTAACCATCGGTGATCTCCAGGATGGCCGTGGGTTGGACCCGGAGTCCCCCGTTGGCCAGCGGCAAGAGCGCCGCCGTCATCTCCAGGGGGGTCACCTCAGCTGTCCCCAGGGCTAAAGACAAGTTGGTGTGCAGCGGGCTTTCAATACCCATGCGGCGGGCATATTCCGCCACCGTGTGGGCGCCCAGAAGATGCGTCCATTTTACCGCCACTACGTTATCAGAGATGGTGATGGCCTCCCGGACGCTCATGGGGCGGTTGTGGTAGCCACCGCCGAAGTCTTTGGGTGTGTACGGCGCGCCGGCCACCGCCCCGGGGAACGACACCGGTTCGCACGTTTGGAAGCTGGTGGCAGGGTAACCCTGGGCTATGACCGCCGTGTACACGAACACTTTGAAGGCCGACCCCGGCTGGCGGCGGGATTGCACTGCCCGGTTTAGCTGGGTCTGCCGGAAGTCTCTACCGCCCACCATGGCCCGGATGTGCCCGTTGGTCGGGTCCACGGCTACCAGGGCCACCTGGGGCTGGAGGATCCCGTCCCGGTCGGGCGTGCCGGGCCCCAGCTGCCGGGCCACCGCGGCTTCGGCCGCTCGTTGCATGTCCAAGTCCAGAGTGGTGCGGACCACAAAGCCTCCCCGGAAGATATCCGGGGCTATGGCCGGGTAATTCTCACGTATGGAAGCTAGCACGTGCGCTATGAAATACGGGGCGGCGCGGCCCGGGGGCAGGCCGGCCACGCCCAGTGGCTGGTCAGCCGCTGCTTGGGCATGGGCCTCGGAGATCATCCCCTGCTCCACCATGAGCCGGAGCACCAGGCCCCGGCGGCGCAGGGCGGCATCCGGATTGTTGTATGGAGAGTAGTTTTCGGGGCTGCGGATGATACCGGCGATGAGGGCGCTCTCGGCCAGGTCCAACTGGCGGGCAGACTTCCGGAAATAGGCCTGGGCTGCCGCCTCTACGCCAAAGGTACCATGCCCCAGGTAGATCTGGTTCAGGTACTGGCCCAGGATCTCGTCTTTGGTGAACTTGCGCTCGAGTTTTAGAGTGAGGATGGCCTCCATGAACTTGCGATGGTAGGTGCGGTCGGGAGACAGGTAAAGGTTTTTCACCAGCTGCATGGATATGGTGCTCGCGCCCTCAACGATCCGGCGTGCCCGCAGGTTTACCAGGGCCGCCCGGAATATGGCAACCGGGTCAATGCCCACGTGCCTGTAGAACCTCTCATCCTCCACGGCCACCACGGCCTGCCGGAGAACCAAGGGTAGTTCACCCAGGGGAACCGGGATCCTCCGCTCCACGAAGAGCTCCCCGATGAGTCGTCCCTGCACGTCCAGTACCCGGGTGGCCGCGGGCACATCGGGTTCGGGGAGGGGAGATGCCGCCACCAGCAACACCAGGCCGAGGGCTCCACCCAGGAATCCCACGAAAAGTACCAGCAAAACCGCGTACCACCAGCGAATGCTCCTGAGCAACGGCAAAACCCCTCTCCCGGATATTATGACGGAACAGCGCATTTCCTATGATCTCCGGCGTTTCCAGGGCGGAGGTTTTCTGGTATAATCGTTGGCGTACGTCTTGGGAATGTCACCATCCCTCCCATGGCAAGCTACGTTAACGAGAGGAGAGGTCTGGAATGCTGCCAACTCCGTCCAAGTTCTGCCTGGTATCGGGCAGCAGTGAGGGGACGACTAAACTCAACGCTTTCGACGGGGCCCTGCTCCGCGCCGGCATAGGCAACGTAAACCTGGTGAAACTATCCAGTATCTTGCCGCCCGGTGCGGTTTCCGTAGAGAAGCTGGACATCCCGCCGGGGTCGCTGGTCCCCACCGCCTACGGCTACATCGCCAGCGAGCTCGCTGGGCAGAAGATCGCCGCCGCGGTGGCCGTCGGCCTGAACGGCCGTTCGTTTGGCGTAATCATGGAGCACTCGCGCGTCGGGAGCGCCGCCGAGGCCGAAGCCGAAGTCCGGGCCATGGTGGAGGAGGCGTTCCGCATGCGGGGTCTGCAGCTTACCGGCGTCAAGGTTGCCAGTGTTGAGCATGTAGTGGAGCGAACCGGGTGCGCGTTCGCAGCGGTGGCACTCTGGTATTGACCACAGGCAAAGCAAAGGAGGCGGTGGTGTGCAAGTCTGGTTCACCGAAGACCAGGTACCCGGGCTTCGGATTTCCTGCCAGGTGACCAAGGTCCTGCACCAGGAGAAAACGCCGTTCCAGCGCCTGGCCATGCTGGAGACTGGGGTATTCGGGCGCATGCTGACTCTGGATGATATCATCCAGACCACGGAAAGGGACGAGTTTGTGTACCACGAGATGATCGCTCACGTTCCCCTGTCTGCCCATCCTAACCCCCGGCGGGTACTCATCATCGGCGGAGGAGACGGCGGCACCATGCGCGAGGTGCTGAGGCACCCGGGGGTCTCCGAGTGCCACCTGGTGGAGATCGATGAGCGAGTGGTGGCCATTTCCCGCCAGTACCTCCCGTCCCTGGCTTCGGCCATGGATGACCCCAGGGGAAAGGTGATCATTGCCGACGGGATCAAGCACGTCAAAGACTACCGCGACTACTACGACCTGGTCATCGTGGATTCCACCGATCCCATCGGCCCGGCCGTCGGCCTCTTCTCCGTGGAGTTCTACTCCGACGTCTTCCGGGCCTTGAAAGAGGACGGGCTGTGCGTGGCCCAGACCGAGTCGCCGTTTTACAACACCGACCTGGTCCCGGCCATCTTCGGCCGCATCAGGGCCAGCTTCCCCATCACCCGCCTTTACCTGGGGGTAGTTCCGACCTACCCCGGGGGCCTGTGGTCGTTCACCGCCGGGTCCAAGAAGTACGACCCGTCGGTTCCGGTTCGCCCGGCCCCCGACGGGCTCCGCTATTACTCGCCCGACGTGCACCGGGCGGCCTTCGTCCTTCCGCCTTACGTGCAGCAGGTGATCAGTCCACCCGGGCCCCGGCCGGTAGTTGGCCCTTAGGGGAGGAGAACTGGGAGGGGGAACACGGAGTGACCAGGTTCCTCAAGTCTTTGGACACAGAAGAGTCGGCCCGCATATTGATATACGGGGCCCCGCTGGATGTTACCACTTCCTTCCGCCCGGGCACCCGGTTTGGCCCTCGCCGGATCCGGGACGTCTCCGAGGTGCTGGAAAGCTTTAGCCCTTCCCTGGGGAAAGACCTTGAGGATGTGGGGTTTTACGATGCCGGGGACTTGGACCTCACTGCCGACGCGGGCTTGAATGCGACCCTAGACAGCATGGAAAGGGCCTTTGCGCAAGTCTACCAGTGGCGCCGCCGCCTGCTGGTGCTGGGCGGTGAACACCTGGTTACCCTGCCCGCGGTCCGGGCGGTGCGTGCCTACCATCCCGGCCTGGTGGTGGTGTGGCTTGATGCCCATGCCGACTTGCGCCGGGAGTATAACGGGTCGCGTCTTTCCCACGCCACCGTGGCCCGGCTGGTGCTGGAGGAAATCGGGGAGGAAAACCTCATCCAGCTGGGGGTGCGGTCCGTGGCACGGGAGGAGGCGGACTTGGCTTTTCGTCCGGGCTGTCACCGGGACCAAGTGCTCGAACCCCTGCTGGGGTTGAAAGACCGGCTAAAAGGGCGACCCATCTACCTTTCCATAGACATAGACGTGCTGGATCCGGCCTACGCCCCCGGTACCGGCGCTCCGGAACCTGGTGGCATCGATAGCCGGGAGCTCCTGGCGGCGATCCACGCCTTCGCCGGACTGGAACTGGTGGGCGCGGACATCGTGGAAGTGGCCCCGGCCTACGACCACTCCGAATTGACTGCCATCATGGCAGCCAAGCTGTGCCGGGAGATCCTGCTCCTCATGGCATAGACGGCCAGGGCTTCGCCGGGTGCAGCCGGGGCTGTCCCGTTGCACCCTCCTGATGCGAAAGAGGAAACCCGCCCACTGGTGCCGAATTCCCGGCACGGGGGGAGATCGCCTTGACTGCCATCAATGAGACCATCCTCCGGGCCATCCTGGGCGCCGTGGACGAGGGGATCCACGCTGTGGACGTGGAGGGTCGCACCATCTTCTACAACCAGCCGGCCGCCCGCATGGATGGCCTGGAGGTAGATGAAGTGGTGGGCCGTCACGTGCTCGAGGTGTTTCCGTCCCTGTCGCCCGAAACCAGCACGCTCCTACAGGTCATCCGCACCGGCCGGCCTGTTACCGACCAGCAACAGACGTTTACCAATTTTAAGGGGCGCCGTATCACCACGGTCAACTCCACCATTCCCATCATGGTCGGCCATAAGCTAGTGGGAGCTTTGGAAGTCTCCAAGGACATCACCATGCTCAAGCGCATGGCCGACCGCATCGTCAGCCTGCAGGCTCTGCTATCCCACCGGCACGAAGGCATTCCCCGGCCCCGCCACTCCCGCCTGTACACCCTGGACGACATCGTCGGGCGTAGCCAGGCCATGCTCCTCCTTAAGCGCTCCATAGGGAAGGCTGCGCTCACCGCCTCGCCGGTGCTCATCAGCGGGGAGACTGGGACCGGCAAGGAACTGGTAGCCCAAGCCATCCACAGTGAGGGTCCCCGCAGCTGCCGGCCCTTCATCGCCCAAAACTGCGCGGCCGTGCCTGAGACGTTACTGGAGAGCATGGTGTTCGGCACCGCCCGCGGGGCTTTCACCGGGGCCCGTGACCGGCCGGGCTTCTTCGAACTTGCCGACCAGGGTACTCTCTACCTCGATGAGCTGAACTCCATGCCCCTAGGGCTGCAGGCCAAGCTGTTGCGAGCCGTGGAGGAAAGCGCCGTGGTCCGGCTGGGCGAGGCCAGGCGGCGCCCGGTGGACGTGCGGCTTTTGGCCTCAGTCAGTTCCGACCCCGTAGCCAACGTGACCCAGGGCAGGCTTCGCCAGGACCTCTACTATCGCCTGAACGTGGTGTCCCTGCGACTACCCCCCCTGAGGGAGCGCAAGGAGGATATCCCGCTTTTGGCCGAGCACTTCCTGGCCAAGCACGGCCCAGCCCTGGGCGGCGTGCCCGTGCGCTTGGCTCCAGAAGTCATGTCTATGCTATTGTCCCATGACTGGCCGGGCAATGTCCGGGAGCTAGAGCATGCCATCGAAGGAGCGTTGAACCTCCTCGACGGTGACGAGCTTACCGTCGAGCATCTGCCGCCCTCTTTGCGGGCTCCCGCTGAACCCGGGCCTGCGGCCGAACCGGTGCTTCCCCTGCGGCAGGCCTTGGAGCGGTTGGAAGCTTCCCTTATCGAACGCGCCCTCTCCCGTCACCAGGGGAACGTGGCCCGGACCGCCCGCGAGCTGGATATTCCCCGGCAAACCCTCCAGTACCGCATGAAAGCCCTGGGGCTAAACTGCCCAAGTCCGGGCAGGTGACTGCCGGGTCCCCGGCAGAGGGATAGGCCCTCCCATGAAAGTAGTGGCAGCGTGTGACGTTCCTGTCGTTGGCACGGGACTTGCTTAACAAGAGGGTAGCAATATTCAGGGAGGGAACCAACTTGCTACCCGGATGCCCCTATGGTAGTCACCGAGTGCTGGAACCTGCCGGGGCCCTGCCCCAGGCGGCCTGGAGGCTTGATAACTCCGCCCAGCCCTACGACAACGAACTGGTCATCGATGTAGCCACGTTGAACGTGGACTCGGCCAGCTTCACCCAGTTCAGACAACAGGCCGAGGCGGAGGTGGGTGTCGAACCGGCGGCGGTGGCTGCCCGGGTGGCCGAGCTTATCACCGGGGTAGTGCGGGAGCGGGGCAAACTCCAAAACCCGGTCACCGGGTCCGGCGGCATGCTGCTGGGACAGGTGGCCGCCCTGGGTCCTGCCGTCTTGGGCCGGGACGGCCTGGCCGTGGGCGACCGGGTGGCTACCCTGGTCTCTCTAACCCTAACCCCGCTTACCATCGACGAAGTCAAGGCCGTGCGGCTGGAAGCCGACCAGGTGGACATAGTAGGCCGGGCCGTGGTGTTCGCCACCGGTCCGGTGGCCAAACTGCCTGGTGACATCCCAGAACGCCTGGCCCTGGCCGTGCTGGACGTGGCTGGTGCGCCCGCCCAGACCGCCCGGCTGGTGCGTCCCGGGGATACCGTGGTCATCATAGGAGCTGGCGGCAAGTCCGGGCTCATGTGCTCCACTGAAGCCCGGGTGCGGGCCGGGGTAACCGGGCAGGTGATCGCCCTGGGACACTCCGATGCTTCGTGCCGCCGCGTGCGCGATCTGGGCGTGGCCGACCTGGTACTCCAGGTCAACGCCACTCGCCCCCTGGAGACCATGGCCCGCCTCTTGGAGGCCACCGGGGGCAAGAAGGCCGACGTCACCATCAACTGCGTGAACATCCCCGACACGGAGATGACTTCCATCCTGTGCACCAAGCCCACGGGCACCATCTACTTTTTCAGCATGGCCACTAGCTTTACCAAGGCCGCCCTGGGCGCTGAGGGCGTGGGGAGCGGGGCCACCATGATCGTAGGCAACGGCTATGCGCCTGGTCATGCAAAAATCGCCCTGCACATGCTGAGAGAGCATCCATCGCTGCGTTCGGCGCTGGAAAAACTCTATCTTTAGAAGTCTAGAAAGGGAGGTGCGCGCCGGGCCGACGACCCGGCGTGGCCGGATGCAGAACTACCGGGACATCCCCATATGGCAGCACGTTACCGGGACCGAGTGGCAGGACTGGCGGTGGCAGGTGAGAAACCGTCTCACCACGCCGGAGGAAGTCGCCCGGGTGGTTCCCTTGTCTGGCCGGGAGCTGGGGGACGTGGAACAGACTCTCCAGGTCCTGCGCATGGCCATCACGCCCTACTATGCCACATTGATCGACCCTGAAGACCCGGCCTGTCCCATACGCAGGCAGGCCATACCTACCACTGATGAACTCATGACCGGAGCAGGCGAGGTGCAAGATCCCCTGGCCGAAGACGAAGACTCGCCGGTGCCCGGGCTTACCCACCGTTACCCGGACCGGGTCCTGTTCTTGGTCACCGACCAGTGCTCCATGTATTGCCGTCACTGCACCCGGCGCCGCCTGGTGGGGGTCACCGACCGTACTGCCCCGCCCGAACGCATCGAGGCAGGGTTGGCCTACATCCGGGAGCACCCGGAGGTGCGCGACGTGCTGCTTTCAGGCGGCGACCCTCTCTTGGTCTCCGACGAGATCCTGGAGAGCATCATCTCCCGGCTGCGGGCCATTCCCCATGTGGAAATCATCCGGATCGGCACGCGTACCCCGGTGGTCATGCCCATGCGCATCACCCAGGAGCTTTGCGCTATGCTGGCGCGCTATCACCCGATCTGGGTTAATACCCACTTTAACCACCCGGTGGAGCTAACGCCGGAGGCCGTGGCGGCCTGTGCCCGCTTGGCGGACGCAGGCATTCCCCTGGGCAACCAGAGTGTGCTGTTGCGAGGTGTCAACGACTGCCCGGTGGTGATGAAGCGACTGGTCCACGCCCTGGTGCGGGCACGGGTCCGCCCGTACTACATCTACCAGTGCGACCTTTCCTGGGGACTGGAAGGTTTCCGCACCAGCATCCGCCGGGGCCTGGAGATCATGGAACTGTTGCGCGGGCATACTTCCGGGTTCGCCGTCCCCACCTACGTGGTGGATGCGCCGGGCGGGGGCGGGAAAATCCCGGTCATGCCCAACTACCTTTTGTCCATGAGCGAGGACAAAGTCATCCTCAGGAACTACGAGGGCGTCATCGCCGCCTACACTGAGCCCAGGCCCCGGCCTGAAGACCGCGAAAAGCCTTGTGGGCTCTGTGGGACCGGCCACGAGGAGTTCGGTGTAGGGTTGGGACAGCTGTTCAGCGGGCAAGCGACCAGCCTGGAGCCGGTCGGGCTCCCGCGGCTGGAGCGCCGGGTGGGGAAAGCCTGCCCGGGGCAGAACTCGTTCTAGACCTGGAGGTGGAGCGTGGAGCTGGCCAGGTTGGTACTGGAATCGGGCTGCCGGGGACTGTGCATGGTGGGCACCTCGAAAAACGCCGGGAAGACCACGGTGTTCAACTACCTGTGTCGTCAGCTGTCCCCGGTGAAGACCTTGGGCCTGATGTCTACCGGGCGTGACGGTGAACCGCTGGACCTGGTGACGGGCGAGGAGAAGCCCGCCGTGGAGGCTCCTGCCGGTTCGCTCCTGGCCACTGCCGAGCGGGTGCTCACTGCCAGCGAGGTCTATGCCGAGATCCTCCAGGTGCTTCCCCTGGAGACCTTGTTCGGCAGTATCACCGTGGGCCGGGTGCGGGAGGCCGGGCGCATCGAACTGGTGGGACCCGACACCGCCGCCGGGGTAAGGCAGGTGGTCGGGGCGCTGTTCCGGCACGGGGCAGACCTGGTTTTGGTGGACGGTTCCATCGACCGCCGGGCGTCGGCGGCACCGGCCATCACCGGCAACGTAGTCCTGGTGACCGGCGCAGCGCTTGCGGCGGGGCTCCCTGCCATCGTGGAGCAAACGGCGCTGTGGCTGGAATTTTTCAGCCTGGGACCAGTGCGCGACCGCAGGTTAGCGCGCGCGGCGTCCCGGGCTGTTCATGAACGGGCGGTAACCCTGCTGGACCAGGACGGCCAGGCTCATCCTTTGCGTCTGCGCACGGCCCTGGATAGCGCCGCGGCCATCCACCAGGCTGTGGGTGACCATACCGCCGCCGTGGTGCTGGGAGGTGCCCTCACCGATCAGCTGATGCAGGCTTTCCTGGCCTACCCCAAACTGGTCAAACGACTTACCCTCATTGTCCATGACGCCACCCGGGTCTTCGCCAGCCGCCGGGTATACCAGCGCTGGGTCCGGGCCGGTGGGCGGGTGGAGGTGGTAGCGCCCATCCGCGTCATTGCGCTGGCAGTGAATCCTACCGGCCCGGGCGGCCTGGCCCACGACCCTGAGCTGTTCTTGGACAGCCTGGCCCGGGTCGCTGGCCCGCTGCCGGTGTTCGACGTGGTCATGGGTCTTTGGCGGAAGGGGGGAGAGACATGCCCGAAACCAGGAGCCTGATGTCCCGGGCCACGGCGGCTGCCATCGGCTTTGAGGCGGTGTGGAGGCTCCTTGACCCCATCACTCCTTTCGGGCGCGAGGCCCGGGCGCGGGCTGCTCCTTACTTCCCCGGGGATGAACTGGGACTTGAGGCCGAACTGGAACGGGTGGACCGGGCCCGGGCGGTGCTGGCTGCCCATGTTCCCCAGGCCCGCTCCCTGGCGGCGCTTCTTTCTGAAGTCAAGGACGTGCGGGGCTCGGTGCACCGGAGCCAGACCGGCGTTACCCTGGACGCGGTAGAACTGTACGAGATCAAGCGGTTGGTAGGGATATGCCAGGAACTGGCCCGGCGGGGCGCCGAGCCGGGCTGGCCCGCACCCGCCGAGCTGGTACCTGAGTACCCGGATGAACTGGCCGGGGCCTTGGACCCGTCGGGCCGGGGCGACCCTGCCTTCTACATAGATGACAGCTTCTCGCCGGTGCTCGAAAGCATCCGCCAGGACAAGCGGCGGTGTGAGCAAGCACTGGGTCGCGAGCGAGCGCGCCTGAAGGCCGCAGTCGAATCCACCCTGGGACTGGAAACAGGCCTGCAAGGCGAGCTGGTAGTGTCCAGGGCCGACCCGCGCCTGGAGGAGCTGGCAGGCTCCGAGTGCCTGCAGCTTACCCGGGAGACCCGGGCCCACCTGTTTTTCCAGCTACGGCCTAGCCCGGAACAGGAGGAGCTGGAAAGCCGCCTGGCCCGGCTCAAGGAACGGGAGTTCAGGGCTGAAGCCCGGGTGCGCCGTCGCCTTTCCCGGCAAGTGTCGAGGCACGCTGCGGTGCTGTTGCGCAACATGGAGAAGCTGGCCCAGCTGGACCTGCTCTTGGCCAAGGCCCGGTTAGGTCAGCGCCTGCAGGGGAGCAGGCCCAAGATCCTTCATGCGCCGGGCCTGCTGCTGACCAGCGCGCGTCATCCCGGGGTGGAGGAGTCTTTGCGGCGCGAGGGCCGCCGGTTTACCCCGGTGAGCGTGGAAGTACCGGGGGGAGCGGCGGTCATCACCGGCCCTAACATGGGCGGGAAGACCGTGACTCTCAAGACCGTGGCGCTCATGGTGGCCATGGCCCAGCACGGGTTGCTGGTGCCCGCGGCCGGAATGGAATTCTCCTTGTGTGATTTCATCTTTTATTCGGGGCCCGAAAGCGGAACATCCCCTGGTCTTTCGGCTTTTGCCTCGGAGGTGCGGGCGCTGCAGTGGGTCCTAGAGCGCAAAGACCAGCGCGGCCTGGTGCTCTTGGACGAATTTGCCCGGGGCACCAACCCGGCGGAGGGATTCGCCCTGGCCGCAGCCCTGCTGGCGGAGCTTTCTGGTCCCCAGCTGATCACCCTGTTTGCCACCCACTTTGACGGGCTGGCCGGCCTGGCCAACACCCAACACTGGCAAGTGCGGGGACTGCGCGGTGTCTTATGCGAAGACGCCCTGGCAGGCGGCATCTCGTGGTTGCAGCAACACATGGATTACCGCCTAGAACCCGCCGGGGCCAAAAACGGCACCCCCCGGGACGCCCTGTTTGTTGCCAGTCTCCTGGGACTGGACCGCCGAGTGCTGGCCAGGGCCCAACGCATCTTGGAAGGGGAGGAATGAACATGGCGACCATCCGGGTGGACCCGGCGCTGGTGGAAGAGGCCACCGGGCTGGCCCGCCAGATCGTGCTTGACGTCAAGGAGCACATCGACGCCCACACTACTACCAGCGTGGAGCGGGCCTGTTGCCGTCTCCTGGACATCGACGGCGTAGATGACCAGGGTGTGCCACTCCCCAACGTAGTGGTGGAAAGCGTGGCCCAAGCGGGCAGGCTGGGCCGGGGCATCACCTACTGGCTGGCCAATGCCTCCTTGGCCACTGGAGAAGAGCCAGCCCAGCTGGCCCAGGAATGTGCAGCAGGAAGGTTGGATCTATTGCGACTGCCTTCCCACCGCCCAGAGGAGGTGCTGGCCGCCGGAAGGCGAATGGCCGCCCGGGCGGTAGAAGCGTTGTTGGCTCTTCGCAACCAGCGCGAGGAACTGGCGGCCCGCTTGGGCAGCGGGCCCAGGCCCTGGCTTTACGTGATTGTAGCTACTGGCAATATACATGAGGATGTGCTCCAGGCCCAGGCCGCCGTGGCGCAAGGCGCGGACATCATCGCCGTTATCAGGTCCACGGGCCAAAGCCTACTGGACTACGTGCCCCACGGCCCCACCACGGAGGGCTTCGGCGGGACCTACGCCACCCGGGCCAACTTCCGCATCATGCGGCAGGCCCTGGACGAATGCGGGGAGAAGCACGGCCGCTACATCCGCCTGGTAAACTACTGTTCGGGTCTGTGCATGCCCGAGATCGCCGCCCTGGGAGCGCTGGAGCGCCTGGACGTCATGCTCAACGATGCCATGTACGGGATCTTGTTTAGAGATATCAACATGAAGCGCACGCTTGTGGACCAGTTTTTCTCCCGCATGATCAACGGGTTTGCCGGCACCATCATCAACACCGGCGAGGACAACTACCTGACCACCGACGATGCCGTCCGTGCCCATCACACGGTGTTGGCCTCCCAGTTCATCAACCTGGAGTTCGCCCGCCTCTCGGGCATACCCGACCACCAGGTAGGGTTGGGCCACGCCTTCCAGGTGGACCCGGCCACCGAGGACGCCTTCCTCTACGAGCTGGCCATGGCTTCCCTGGTGCGGGCGGTGTTCCCGGACTGTCCCATCAAGTTCATGCCGCCTACCAAGTATAAGACCGGAGATATCTTCCGGGCGGGTGTGCTGGACACCCTGTTCAACCTGGTATCCGTGGCCACCGGGCAGGACATCCACCTGCTGGGGATGGCCACCGAGGCCATCCACACGCCCTACCTACAAGACCGGTACCTGGCCATCAGCCAGGCCCGCCTGGTCATGAACGCCGGGCGGCACCTTTTCCGTGAGCTGGAGTTTGCCGCCGGGGGGGCCATCGAGGCCCGGGCCCGGGCCGTGCTGGAACAGGCCGTGCAGCTCCTCCGGGAGCTGGCCGACCTCGGGCTCATGGCCGGGCTGGAACAGGGCCTGTTTGCCCAGGTCAGGCGAAGACGCGACGGGGGCAAGGGGCTGGATGGGGTGGTCAGGCGGGAAGACGGGTACTTCAACCCATTTGTCGAGTACATGCTGGGGGAAAGGGGAGTCTAACATGAAGGTGGCAGGTGATGGGCTGGTGCGGCCCTACGGTGACACCCTGGGCGACGGGCGCATGCAGCTGAGCTTTGCCCTGCCACTTCCGGCCGGGGACCAGGCAAGGGAAGTGGCCCGGGCGCTGCTGCAACAGCTGGGGCTTGAAGACATCCAGGTAGTGGCCACCGACGATGCCGGCGCGAGCTTTGCGTTCATCGTTGCCTACGCCCGCTGCCGCCAAGGGGTGGACCCTTCCCGGGTGCGCGTGGTCCGGGCCACTGCGCCTGACATGACCTTCGAAGAGGTCAACGCCTACATTGCCCGGGAACTGGGGCGGAAAATGGTGGTGGTGGGAGCCGCCACCGGCACCGACGCCCACACCGTGGGATTGGACGCCATTATGAACATGAAGGGTTTTGCCGGGTCCTACGGGCTGGAGCGCTACCCGGAAATAGATGCCCACAACCTTGGGAGCCAGGTGCCCAACGAGACTCTCGTGGCTCACCTGGTCCAGCTGGGTGCCGACGCGGTGCTGGTCTCCCAGGTGGTTACCCAAAAGAACGTGCACCTTCCCAACTTGACCCGCCTGATCGAGCTGTTGGAGGCCGAGGGAATTCGCGACCGGGTAGTGGCCGTATGCGGGGGGCCGCGCATCTCCCACGAATTGGCCCTGGAACTGGGCTACGATGCCGGGTTCGGAGCCGGCACGCTGCCCTCCCAAGTAGCTTCTTTCCTGGCCAGGGAGGTGGTGAAAAGAACGCAGAAAACCCGGACTGGGCGTTGAAATACCTGCCTGATCTGGTACAATGACTGTGTAGGCCGGGTGGATGCAAGCATGCCGCCAGCCAGAGCCCCGCCCTGCAGCAGCAGGGGACTGGAAATTGATGGAGGGTAATGTGCCAGCACAGGTAAGAACGGAATCTTTTCCGCCCGTGAAGATCCGGTGGCTTGGGCACGCTAGCTTCCTCATAACCGCCGGCGATGCCGTCCGGTGGGTTACTGACCCCTTCGACGAAAGCACCGGATACCTCATGCCCCCGGTGGAGGCCGATTACGTCACCGTCAGCCACTCCCACTTTGACCATTGCTACGTCCAGGCCGTGGGCGGAAACCCCGTGGTTTACGACCAGCGCGGGGATGCTCATCTCGGCCCCTTCCCGGTCCGCAGCGTGCTTACCTACCACGATGACCTGGGCGGAGCTCACCGGGGGACTAACCTTGCCTTCGTGGCAGACCTTGGGGGAATCCGCGTCTGCCACCTCGGCGATCTGGGTCATGTGCTCAACAATCTCCAGCGCGCTGAATTGGGACGGGTGGATGTGCTGATGATACCTGTGGGCGGGACCTATACTATCGATGCGGCTGCCGCCGCCGAGGTGGTAAAGCAACTGGAGCCCCACGTGGTTATCCCCATGCACTATCGCACGGCGGCACTGGCGTTTCCCCTGGACGGAGTCGAGCGGTTTCTAAACCGCATGCGCGGAGGGACGCGGTACCCCCGGGCCACGCTGGAGATTGCCCGCGAGGGCCTCCAAGGGCCACCGCAGGTCTACGTCCTCCAGTACCTGTAGCCGAAAGTCCGGGCCCCAAGCCCGGACCCTCTACTTTATAGGGGAGGTTGCATCGTGGTAAAGTTCATATTCATCACGGGTGGAGTCGTGTCCGGCCTTGGCAAGGGGATCACCGCCGCATCCCTTGGCCTTCTTCTGAGGGCCCGGGGCATGGAGGTGACTGCGCTCAAGTTTGATCCCTATGTCAACGTGGATGCCGGGACCATGAACCCATTGCAGCACGGCGAAGTCTACGTCACTGCCGATGGTGGTGAGACCGACCTTGACCTTGGCCACTATGAACGCTTCCTTGGAGTGGAACTGGGGCGTATTAATAATGTCACCACCGGTAGCATTTACGAAGCGGTTATCAGCCGGGAACGGAAGGGGGACTTCTTGGGTGGTACCGTCCAGATCGTCCCCCACGTCACCAACGAGATCAAAGACAGGATCTGGCGGGTGGCCCGCCATGGACACCCCCAGGTGGTGCTGGTGGAGGTGGGAGGCACGGTAGGTGACATTGAGAGTCTGCCGTTTCTTGAAGCCATCCGGCAGTTTGCTGCCGATGTGGGCCGGGAACACGTGCTCTTTGTCCACGTAACCCTCGTACCCTACCTGGCCATGTCCGGGGAGCAGAAAACCAAGCCCACCCAACACAGCGTGGCCGAACTGCGCAGTCTGGGCATCCAGCCCGATCTCATCGTCTGCCGCTCGGAACAACCGTTGAGCCGGGAGGTGCTGGACAAGGTTGCGCTCTTTTGCAACATCCACCCGGATGCCGGCATCCCCAATACCGACGCCCGCTCTATCTACCAGGTGCCGCTGCAGCTGGAGGCAGCCGGAGCCGCGCGCGTGGCCCTAAAACACCTGGGCCTACCCTCGGGCCAACCCGACCTGGGCCAGTGGCAGGCCCTGGTCAGGCACATCCTGGAGCCCAGGCGCCGGGTACGCATCGCCCTGGTGGGCAAGTACGTGGGCCTGCATGACGCCTACCTTTCCATAAATGAAGCTTTGGTACACGCTGGCGTGGTTCACGAGGCAGGTGTGGACATCGACTGGATCGATGCCGAGGAACTGGACCAGGCCGCCGACGTGGAGTCATACTTGGAAAGGGCCGACGGTATCTTGGTGCCGGGGGCTTTTGGCTACCGGGGCATCGAGGGGAAGATAAAGGCGGTGCGGTATGCACGGGAGCACCGGGTACCCGCTTTCGGGATCTGCATGGGCCTCCAGTGCATGGTCATGGAGTTTGCCCGCAACGTGCTGGGCCTGGAAGGGGCCAACAGCACCGAGTTTGACCCCACCTGCGAGCATCCGGTGGTAGACATCATGCCCGGGCAAAAGAGCATCGTCAATTTGGGCGGAACCATGCGGCTGGGCACCTTTCCCTGCCGGCTGGTGCCCGGTTCTTTGGCCGCCCGGGCCTACCGGGCGCTGGAGGTTGGAGAGCGTCACCGGCACCGCTACGAGGTGAACAACCATTACGTCGAGGACCTGCGGCGGGCAGGACTGGTTCCATCGGGTACATGGGTCCAGGCGGGACTGGTGGAGATCATGGAACTCCGTGACCACCCCTGGTTTCTCGGCACCCAGTTCCACCCGGAGTTCAGATCCCGGCCCGATGCCCCGCACCCGCTCTTTGCGGCCTTTCTCGGGGCAGCCTGTCATAGAAGGGAGGCATGACTATGAGACATAAGCGCCTCATCGTACTGGCCATTGCCGCCCTGGTGCTGATGTCGCTGGTTTTGTCATTGGGACCCGCTGAGGGGGTGCCGGGCGTACGATGGGGCGGGCCCGTCATCGGCCTCATCTACCTGGAAGGTCCCTTTGTCACCGGCCGTTCGGCGGGCGGGCTGTTTGACAACTTTGTGGGCTCCGACAGGATTGTAAACCAGCTGGAAGAAGTACTCCGGGACCCGTCGGTGCGCGCCGTGGTCATCAGGATCAACAGCCCGGGCGGCTCTGCTGCGGCGGCACAGGAAGTGGCCGCCGCCGTCAACCGTCTCAAGGAACGCCTCCCGGTGGTCTCCTCCCTGGCCGACGTGGCCGCCTCGGGCGGCTACTGGGTAGCGGCCCAGACCAACGCCATCGTGGCCAACCCGGCCACCATGACCGGCAGCATCGGGGTAATCATGGAGATTGTGAACCTCGAAGACCTGTTTGACAAGCTGGGTGTCGACCACGAGGTGTTCAAGAGCGGGCCTCACAAGGACATGGGGGCGACCACCCGGACGCTCACCGGCGAGGAGCGCCAGATCCTCCAGGGCATGATCGACGACATATTCGACCAGTTCGTGGACGCCGTGGCCACCGGGCGGGATATGGACCGGACCGTCCTGCTCCCCTTGGCCGACGGGAGGGTGTTCACCGGCCGCCAGGCCCTGGCCTACGGGCTCGTGGACTACCTGGGAGACCTGGAGGATGCCATTCAACTGGCCGCCCAGCTGGCAGGTCTCGACCAGTGGACGGTACGGGTCATAGGCCAGGCTACCCGACTCGAACGCTTCCTGGGGATCCTGGGGGGTAGTTCCGGGCTGTTACCCGCCAACCTGACCACCCAGATCTGGTGGGGGAGGCAGGTAGTCAGGTTCCGGAAGCCGAATTAAGGGGAATCCGGGAATTGGAGGTTTCGCCATGGAATCTCAAGAAAGGCCCGTGGAGGCGGAGTCCCCCAAGCAGGAGGGATGGTTATCCCGCCTCCTGGAGTTCATCTACGGGACCCTTTTTCAGCCCGTACCCACCGCCCGCCGGCTGGCCGAGGAGCGGCCCCTGGGCATGGCGGCCCTGGTATACCTGACCGCTACGGCGCTAACTGGTTCCTTCAACATTATCGGGCTTTCCCGCCAGGTAAACGTGGCCGTCCTTGCAGTGGTGCCAGCCGCCATGGTGATGGTGCTGGTGACCCTGTCGGTGGCTGTCTGGTTGGTTTACACCGGGCTTTTACAAATCATCGCTGAACTCTTTGGCGGCCGGGGGAAGGGCCTATCGCTCCTGGCGGCCACCGGGTTTGCCGGGCTCCCCAGCATATTCATGCCGGTGGTGGGGCTCATAAGCCGGGCGGCGGGGTGGGGCCTGGAAGCCCTGTTTTCCCTATTGCTCTCGGTCTGGGCCATGGTGCTCATGGTCATCGCCGTGCGCGAAAGCCACCAGCTGAGCACCGGGCGTTCGATTCTGACGGTGCTGGCGCCGCTGGTGGCCGGTGTGTTCACAGTCATTCTCCTGGTCATCATCGTGATGGCCACCCTAGCGTCCCTGCCGTTTCTCTGGGACTTACCGGGTCTACCCGGAATTTTCTAACTTGCGGGAGTGATACGATTTGCAGGTAACTATGCGGCGGGTGGGGTTGACCGACACTACCCTGCGCGACGCCCACCAGTCTCTTCTGGCTACCAGGATGAAGACCGAGGATATGTTGCCCATTGCCCCCAAACTGGATGCAGTAGGGTTCCATTCGCTGGAGGTCTGGGGTGGCGCTACCTTCGACTCCTGTTTGCGGTTCCTTAACGAAGATCCCTGGGAGAGGTTGAGGGCCCTCCGCCGGGCTTACCCCAACACCCGTCTTCAGATGCTCCTTAGGGGGCAAAACCTGGTGGGGTATCGCCACTACGCCGACGACGTAGTGGAGGCGTTTGTGAAAAAGACCGTCTCCAACGGCATCGACATCCTGAGGATATTCGATGCCCTCAACGATGTGCGGAACATGAGAAAGGCCATTGAGGTCACGAAAAAAGCTGGTGGCACGGCCCAGGGGACGGTGTGCTATACCATAAGCCCAGTGCACGATGTGGAGCACTACGTAAACACCGCCCGCGTCCTGGCAGACATGGGTGCCGACTCCATCTGCATCAAGGACATGGCCGGCATCATCAGCCCTACGGATGCCTACACCATCGTCAAGCGCATAAAAGAAGCCCTGAGCCTACCGGTGCAGCTCCACTGCCACTACACTAGCGGCATGGCATCCATGAGCTACCTCAAGGCCATTGAAGCCGGGTGCGACGTGGTGGATACGGCCATATCCCCCATGGCGCTGGCCACCTCCCAGCCGCCCACCGAGACCATGGTAGCCGCCCTGCAGGGAACACCCTATGACACCGGGCTAGACCTGGGTCTTTTGGCGGAGGTTGCTGAGTATTTCCGGCAAGTGCGCAAAAAGTACCGGGAGTTCGACGTGGTCAGCCCGGCGGTGGACACCAACGTGCTCCGCTACCAGATCCCCGGGGGCATGATCTCGAACTTCATCTCCCAGCTCCAGCAGCAAAACGAAGTGCACCGTCTCAGCGAGGTGCTGGAGGAAGTCCCCCGGGTGCGGGCCGACATGGGATACCCGCCCCTGGTCACCCCGTCTTCCCAGATGGTGGGCACCCAGGCGGTGCTCAACGTGCTGACAGGCCGGTACAAGATGCCCACCAACGAGACGCGCGATTACATGCGTGGTCTTTACGGGCAGCCCCCGGGTCCGGTCAACGAGGAAGTGCGCAAGCAGCTTATTGGTGACGAAGCGCCCATCACCGCGCGGCCGGCCGACTTCATCGAGCCCGGGCTGGAGAAGGCCAGGGCCGAAGTGGGCGCCTATTACCAGCAGGAAGAAGACGTCCTGTCTTATGCCCTGTTCCCGCAACAGGCCATGAAGTTCTTCCAAGAAAGATTGGCGGGCAGGACCCGGGTGGACTACGGCATTTTTGAAGAGTCCAGAAAGAACCACCCGCCGGGCTATCATCCGGTCTAGGAGGGGGAAACCGTGCGCTCCCTCCCGGTGTACCAGGTGGATGCCTTCACCACCGAGCCGTTTGGGGGTAACCCGGCCGGTGTTGTACCCGATGCGTCTGGGCTTGACCCGGCCACCATGCAGCGCATTGCCCGGGAAATGGCCCTGTCGGAGACGGCCTTCGTGTTCACGCCCGAGCGGGGCGGAGACTTCAGGGTACGCTTTTTTACCCCCACCGACGAGGTGGATCTCTGCGGGCACGCTACTGTGGGTGCCTTTCACCTTCTGGCCGAGCTGGGCCAGATCGGGCGTCCCGCCCGGATGGTGCAGGAGACGGGGGCTGGTCTTTTGCCGGTGGAGGTGGATGCCGGCGGCGTGGTCATGATGGACCAGGCATTGCCCCAGGTCCGCCCTTTCCACCAGCTGAGGGAGCTGGCAGGAATGCTGGGGACGGACGCTATCTTTGGTGAACCTGCCATCGTCTCTACCGGGCTTTACGACCTCATCGTTCCCATCCGTGACCGGGCATCCCTGTGGGCAATAACCCCCGACTTCCCGCGGCTGGCGGACTTTTGCCGGACCCTGGGCGTAACCAGCGTGCATGCCTTCACCCACGACACCATAGACCCGAACCACACCGTGCATTGCCGTGATTTTTCTCCGGCGGTAGGCATTCCAGAGGAGTCGGCCACGGGCACGGCCAGCGGGGCCACCGGCGCCTACCTGGCAATGAAGGGTTTACTACCGCCCGCCCCGCACGTCCACATGACCATGGAGCAGGGTCATGTCCTCGGGCGCCCCAGCCTCATCCACGTGGTTATCGACAGGGAGAATGGGGTCATCACAAGAGTGCGCGTGGGCGGCCGCGCAGTCACCGTCCTCAGGGGGACTCTTCATTTCTGACGGGGGTGGCAGTGGTGGCGGGCAAGGTGCTCATCACCGGTTTTGAGCCCTTCGGGGGCAGCGGGACCAACCCATCCGGGAACGCCGCCCGGGATCTCCACGGGCAAAAGGTGGCCGGCAGGACCGTGGTGGGCCGGGTGTTGCCCGTCGTCTACCAGGAGGCCATTGCCCGGGCCATAGAATATATTGAAGAAGTTGGGCCCGAGCTGGTCGTCATGACCGGGCAAAGCGACCGGGGCGAGTTTTCCATTGAGAAGGTAGCGGTGAATATCAGCGGGCCGGGCATGGATAACGCCGGCAACCAGCCGTTGGACGAACCAGTAGTCCCCGGCGGACCAGCGGCGTATTTCTCCACCCTCCCGGTGCGGGCCATAGTCCAGGCCTTGAAAGCAGCAGGCGTTCCGGCCCAGCCGTCTTACACCGCCGGCACTTACCTCTGCAACCACGTGTTCTACGGGGTCATGCATCACCTCAAGCCATCGTCCATTCCGGCGGGCTTCATCCACATCCCACCCCTGCCCGAGCAGGCGGCGTCCCGGGGTGGCCCCAGCATGACCCAGGAACTCATCAACCGCGGACTCCTGGCAGCCGTGGACACGTCTCTGGCCACGCCAGGCCTGGTCCTTGAACACTGGCGCGAGCGGGCGGAGCAGTTTCTGCGGTGCATCCACCAAGGTCGCCTGGAAGGCAGAAACCGATGGTGGGAGCTGGCCCCGGACTATGAGGACCTGTTTTCCACTACCGCCCTGGCCGCCGAAGGCAGCCGGGCGCAAGGGGAGCTTAGGGAGCGGATCCGGGGGATGGAGCGCCTGACCTTGGCGGGCAAGCTGGCACTGGCATTGCGCCCTTACCGAGATCTTCTGGAGAGCCGAAGATACCTGGAGCTATTGCCCCACCTGCCTACCGACTACTTTTCGCTGCAAGCGGAATTGGCGGGCACAGACCTAGAACAGCTGGCCTACCTCGCCGGAGTATGCCTAGAGTCTACCGCCCAACGCTACCACCAACTGGTGGAAGGAGGACCACTGCCTACAGCGCCAGACGGGTTGTTTCCCGCGGATAGGCTCCTACGGGCGTTGGAGCGCACCATCCAAGACCTGGGACTGGAGGGAGCGCCTCTGAGGCTAGAGCCTGGGGCCAGCGTCCCCCAGGCTGCGCTCACCACCGAAGCCTGGTTGCACCTTGCCCCGGCTGACGGCTTCGAGGCTTACCGCCAAAACCTCAACGCGGCAGGCCGGGCGCTGCACCTGGCGCACATGCGAAGCGGGCTGCCCCTGGAATACAGGCGGATGGGGGATCCTGCCCTCATTCCCGCCTCCGGGCTTCTCTTTGAGCACCTGGCAAGTGACCAGTTATGGTTGGAACAGGTGGCGGGAATCTCTTGTGGCCCCAGTGCTGCCCGCAAACTGCAGATCTCCCGCCTCTTCCACCTGAGGAAGCATGCTGCTCTTATACAGGGGTTTTGGCATGCCGGTCAAATGGTGACGGCTAAGGCATATTATGGGGAACAAAAACTCCATAGCCTCGTCGAATACGTATCTGAATCTACAGGGTCAGCCTACCCTCTAAAGAGTGCCGCCGAAGCCCTCACTTGCTGGGCCAGAGTCCTCACGGGATTTCGGGCGATGCTCATTGAGAATTCCATAAGGCACCGGCTCACCGATCAGCTCGGGCCCGCCTGGCCCCAGCAAAAGGCGGCCGGAGACTGGTTGAGAGAGTTCTGGGCATCCGGCACCCGCCCGCGGCACGAGTTGGAAAGTTTGGGTGATTGCTTGAAGGATTTTTGACGGCCACGGCGAATGATCGGTACTAACCCAAATATTGGGGGCAAAGGTATATCGGGACTGGCTGCTCATAGATTGGATTGTCCAAAGCCCCTGGCGCCAGCCCACGAAATGCAATTATTGACCTGTTCTGGGACAAGGTGCTATAATGTCCATTACAGCCCTGCCAAACAGGTGATTCTTTGTCTCTAGAACCACAAATGCTAAAAGCCAGCATAACCAGCAATTCCCGAAGCGCAGACATATATCCAACGCAGGAAAAATGATGTGAGCCATCGAATACGTGTCAGTGTTGCAAAATCGCTGTCAACCAGTCTGAAAGAGATCCAGATTTGATCAAGTGTCATCCTTGAAAGGGGGGATTAGCCAGAGAGCTGAGGAGGAGAGGAATGAACCCCAAGTAGACCTGGTTTTAGAGAGGAAAGAACGTGGAAACCACGTAAAGGAGGAAATGACTAAGTGAAGAGTCTACGGAAAGTGCTTGTAGCCGCGATCGTAGCAGCGATGGTCTTTGGGACCGTCGGTAGCGCGTTCGCGTCTGTAAGGGCTCCGTCGGCGGTCTTCAGCGATGTTGCCGGTCATGCGCAGGAGTCGTTTATCCTGCAAACGGCATCTCTCGGCATTTTCGCTGGATATCCCGATGGAACCTACAAGCCCGACCAGGAAGTCACCCGGGCAGAATTTGCAAAAGTTCTAGTGGTGATGCTGGGTCTGGAATCGGCCGCCAAGATTCTTGAAGGGAACCCCACCACCTTCCCGGATGTACCCGCCAGCCACTGGGCTTCAGGCTATATCAATGTGGCCACGGCTATGGGCATCATCAGAGGTTTTCCGGATGGAACCTTTGGGCCTTCCAACACCATCCTGGCCTCCCAGGCTGTGACCATGATCGTACGCGCCCTTGGCTATAGCGCGATGGCCGAGGCCACCGCAACTTGGCCCCTGGGTGAGATCCTTACTGCCACCAACATGAGCGTGAACGCTGACGGCACAGCTCGGAAGAGTATCCTGCCAGCGAACTTCTCCGCCAACAAGCTGAGCACTCGTGGTGATGTCGCCCAGCTCGTGTCCAACGCTCTGACCGTGAACTTCTGCACCGGCAGATCGGCCGCGACCAATGCCTGGACCTTCGACACCGCGAAGTTGCTGAACAAACTCGGGACTACCCCCATGGCAGCTGCTGTTGAGGGTACTGTCACTGCAGTCACGACCAGCTCGGCTGGCGTAACGAGCCTGACTATCGGTGGGGAGAATTTCGAGGTAGCTTCCAATGCTATCCTCAAGGGTGTACCCAAGCTAGCCGATCTGCGCGACCGCATCATCGCCTACACGCAGAAGAGCGGCAAGATCGTGTTCATCGATGTTCTGCCGAAGACCGTGGTAATCAAGGGTGCCTACACGGCGTACACTGCTCCCTCTGGCACTCTCGGTAACCGGGTCACTGTCGGCGGGGTTGTGTATGAGCTGGCCGCATCCCCCATCATCAGGGTAAACGGCCTGGTGACCAATCCCGGCACAAGTGCAGCCTACGTGATCGGCGACGTCAACACCACCGCTTTCTTGGCCCAGAAGCCGGAAGCCACCCTCATTCTCGATGCCAACGGTAAGGTCGCGACGATGAACATCTTCGTGTTCAACGTCACTGGCTACATCGCCGGCAAGAAGACTGAGGTTACCAGCACTGGCTCGGTGGTCAATAAGATCACCGTGGGCGGCACAGAGTACACTATTGTGAGTGCTGCTGAGATCACCCGCAATGGTGCGACTGCCACCTTTGCACAGCTGGCCTTCAACGACAACGTTAAGTTGGCGATCACTCCCGGGACCACGAATGTGGCCAATGTAGATGCCTTCTTCCTCAAGACCGAAGGCTACATGACGACGGCTACCTACGATGGTAACAGCGGGATTGGCACCATCATCCTTGATGGTGTCCAGGCCGTCAACCCACCAGCTCCAGCCACCCCTCCGGTAGGCTTTAGCTACAGGCGGATCTCGTACAGCATCTCGGCTGCAGGAGTGCTTGTTGACGATAGCGCCACTACTCCTACTCTCACGTACTACAATGCGGATGTAACTAGCCTCAAGATCGGCGATCATCTGGCCATCACCTTCAACCGGGATGGCAAGATCGACACTGTCGTGGCCACACAGCGCAAAGTTACCGGGTTCTTGACGGCGAAGGCTACTACTACCACTACCACACCCCATAGGTTCTACTACACCATCGACGGTGTACAGTATGAAGCTGCTGCTGGTGCCACATACGCGCTCGGTGGAGCCTCCAAGACCGATGCTACCTTCTATGCTGAGGTGAAGGTCGGTGACGCTATCTCGGCTGCTCTGGACCAGACCGGCAAACTGCTGTTCGTCACAGCCTTCACCACAGTCACCGGCTCGGTGGGTACGGATCTGACGTCCACCAGCACCTCCATCAGCGTCGGTGGAACCACGTACACTTTCGCTACCGGCGTGACGTTCTTCCGGGGCGGCACTCAGGTGGCCCGCGAAACCATCAAAGCGGGTGAGCAGGTCAAGTTGACTCTGGACAGCACTGGCAAGGTGACCCAGGTAGTCGTCACCGGCGTGGAGTACCTGACCGTGGCCAACAAGTCCGTCTACATCAAGACTGACGGCTCCGTTGCCAAGGCCATCACCTTCACCGACGGGACCTCCCTGGAGATCCCGGGCACTGTGGTGTTCACCCTCAACGGTGCTGGCTTCGGTGCTCCTGCCCATGACAACGGCTTCGCCGCAGTGCGGCAGAACGATGCTGCCAAGGTCACTTATGATCTGGACGGCAAACCCACCAACGTCGACCTCTACCGGACCATGTCGGCAACCATCACCACCATCACCGGGAACAACGTTACCTACACTGTTGCTAGCCCGCCGACTGGCTGGACTCCGGCCGTGGTGAGCATTGTTCCGTCCACAGAGACGGGTGCCACCAGCATCGTCTATAACGGGCGTACCACTGCTTTCGGTACGGTGCTAGAGGGCAGCACGGCGACATTGAGCTTCAATGCCACTACCGGCAAGCTGAGCTCCATTGTAGCCAAGAAGTTCACCGTGGACGGTGTGGTAACCGGCAAGAGCGTGGTGTATGGTGCCACAGGCACTGCTACCGTCACCCTGACTGTAGCACTGACTGGTGGTGGTACGACGACAGTCGACTTCGCTAGCGGTGCTATTGTAATCAAGAATGGTGCAGCGTCTACCGTTGACAACATCCTGATCAACGATAAGATCAAGGCGGACCAGACCACTGCCACCTACGTGGAGGTTACCACCCCGTAGCATCTCCGAAACCGACATGAGCAGGGGGCGCCCCGGTGGGCGCCCCTTGTATTATGCGCTGGAGACGGGAAAGCGCCAGCGGGTCCGTGCGAGCGGTCTCCACACAACCTCGAAGCATAGGTGTGCAGAGGGACGGAGAAACCGCAGAAAGACGTACCAGACCACACGAGGAGCGCCAATAACGAGCCAGCAGTACTCTCAGGCCGGGCCTGCGGCACAGGCCAACAGGAGAACTCTCCTACTCGATTGGGGGCAGGATCAACCATGGGTAAAGATACTTGGTACTTGCTACTCGTCTGCACCATAATGCTAAGCCTGATCTGCTCCGTGATGAGTGCGGCCGACGGTACTTTGGACCACCTTGCCATCTTAGATGCCACTGTGGGAATGATCCAAACACATTCCTACAGGCTGACGGACCGCGTGAAGCTGGTTGACGGCGCCCTACGTGGCGCTGTGGAGGCGCTTCGCGATCCTGCGTCCCAATATCTTTCGGCTCAGGAACTCAACGATGGGTTGGCGGCAGCACGTCGTCGGGCTGGGACATTAGGGCTTGAGCTGCGGGTGGTAGACGGAACTGTGCAGGTAGCTCGAGTGGCGGAGGGGGGACCAGCAGCGTCCGCAGGCTTACTGCCCGGCGACACTTTGCTGGCTGTAGGGACTGCACACATTGGCAGCGATCTCGACCTTGCCATCAGGATCCTAGAAGGTGAGCCAGGGACCCGGGTTGATGTCACGGTGATGGTCGGTGGTACCGGCAGAACTGTAATCGTGAGTCTGCAACGCCAATCGGCAGCCCTACCGGTGGTAGAAGGGAACCACATCCAGGGGGTACTCGTCATCCAAGTAAGGGCGATAACAAGTGAGGCTAGGTCGCTTCTGCTTCATGCCATAGAAGGACTCGGAGCGGAGCCGTTCATCTTGGACCTCAGGGGCAACGAGGGAGGCAACCTGGAGGTAGCTATTGCACTAGCTCAAGACCTGACTGGACAGGCAACGGTCGGGTTTGAACTACGCCGGGACGGTACACGTGGGGGTCTGGGCGATGCTTCCCCGCCGACCCATGCGGTGGATCCTGGTGCTAGGATAGTTGTGATGGTGGATGGCAGGACGGCCTCAGCTGCCGAGTTTCTAGCGGCTGCACTCCAGGATCTGGCTGGTGCAGTAGTTGTAGGTCAGCGTACATTAGGCAAAGGGACGGTCCAGCAGTCGTTTCCGCTAGCTAACGGTGGACTTCTGAGACTTACCGTCAGTGAACTGCTGAGGAGCACCGGCGAGCGCCTGCACGGAGTAGGAGTCCATCCTGATGTACCGATCCGTATCTCTGCAGCGTCCGTGGCGCCAGTGCCGAACCTGTATCGGCCGGTCAGGCTTTGGACGGTAGGCCTTGACGTTCTTGCCCTTCAGGAATGGCTACACAAGATGGGATATAACCCAGGGCCACTAGATGGGATATTCGGTCCTCGTTCCTTAGCAGCCGTGATGGAACTGCAGGATGAGTTGGGTTTGGTACCCAGGGATACCATAGACGCTTCATGGCTCAAGGCCGTAGAGTCGCTGCTAGCAGCCCGTGCGTCGCTCCCGGGTGATCGTGTCTTGGAGGAGGCAGTAAGAGTGGCCCTCTCCGAGAGACCGTAAGCTACCAGATGATGGAGGCGCAGGGAAAGCGGTCCGGTATGGAGAAACTTCAGAGCGGGGATCTTAGTGTTGTCTATGGTGAAGCGGTGGTGCACTCCCTTATGAAAGTCTGCCAAAGGAGATTTCGGGGCGTTGCCGGGCTCCTAGTTGGGTTAACGGTTCTTGTCCTGCTAACCCACCATACCTACGCTACAGTGCTCCCCTGGGACTTACGTGACCATTGGGCTGAGGCCGATGTGGCGCTTCTGACTGCCTGGGGTGTCGTACACGGCTATGAGGACGGTTCCTTTCGGCCTGACCTTTCCGTGACTCGTGCCGAGATGGCCAAGCTGGTTGTGTCTGTTCTGGCCGACCTTGACCAGTTCAGAGACCAAGGCCACTACGCGCCTCGGTACCGTGACGTTCCAGCGGAGCACTGGGCGACTAGCTGGATCCTCGCGGCCAGCGAATACGGAGTTTTTGAGGGGTATGGTAATGACCGTTTTCAGCCCGATAGCCCGATTACCAGGGCCGAGGCTGCAGTGGCCCTTGGGCGTGCGTTGCAGGTCTTGGGTGCCAAGGGGGGAGCATCGTATCCTGAGACTCCTTTTACAGATGCAGGAGACATCCCCCAGTGGGCTCGTGAGTGGGTCAACATGGTTTTTGCCCATGGCCTCATCACTGGTTATCCAGACGGTAGCTTCAGACCCTCTATCCAAATCGCCCGGTCGGAAGCAGCTGTCATGGTCAGGCGTCTGATGCGATGGCTTGGACGGGATTTCCACCTGTTCGGTACGGTTACCAGCCATGAAGGCCAGGGTTGGAGGTTGGAAACTCCCTCAGGCTCCCGACTGCTTCCCTTCATAGGTGACACCCTGGTCTTTCGAAACGGGCGCAGACTCATTGGGGATATCCCCCCGGTTTTTGACCAAGCCGGGGTCATCCTTGCGGATAGCGGTGGGCTGGCACAGGTACACCTTTTCTTCTGGGCCGAAGAGGGCGTCGTAGTTGCAGTGGAGCGTACTGGTGGAGTAGTGAGTCTGGTCTTGGACGTCAAGGGCCAGACCGTTGTGGCTCCGCTGGTACCCGGGGCCCGGGTGTTCCGCCAAGGACGCCCGGCATCCAGTACCGATCTGGGCTCCGGAGACTTGGCTTACGTCGTGTACGACTGGGCAACTGGGAGCATACGGGCCGTTGACGCTGTGCGCTTCTCCGGGCATGGTTCGATAAGAGCAGTATTCTCAGACGGTTATGTTCTCTTGATTGAAGCGGGCTTACAGAGGTTTGTGATAAGGTTGTCTCCAGAGGCCATTATCTTTTGCTGTGGCGAACGCCTCAAGCCCGGCAGTCTTGTGAGTGGAATGGTCATTTCGTATGCCATCAAGGGTGGGCTCATCGACTACCTGGAAGTTCAGCGCAGGGAGTAGAGAGGAAGCAAGACGATGAGAAAGGCTGGAAAGGTAGAGACCTTCTTAGTTCTACTGGCCCTGCTTCTGCAGGTCATCGGTCTGTTCGCTCCCATATCGGCGGGGGCCTCAACAGTGCTCCAACCCCTGCTCTGGCTGGATGAGATGAATGTTCCCGCGTTTAGGCAGGCTACAGGAGCCACTGGCAGCGGCATCCTCATTGCCGTTGTTGACACTGGCGTTGATCCTACGCTACCTTCCTTGCATGGTAGCGACCGCTCTAAGATTCTGGAGTGGGTCGATTTCTCAGGTGAGGGCAGGGTTGCCCTCAGGGATGTTGAGGAAGTCCGCGGTGACGCTGTGTTCATTGAGGGAAGGTGGGTACGGCTTGGTGCCATCCGCTCGCGCAGCGGCCAGTACAAATATGGCTGGCTAGAGGAAAGGCAACTGCCTGCAGGAGCGGCAAACGGACGTGACTTGGACGGTAACGGCAAACCCAACGATGCCTTCCTTGTTTTGGTAGTGGATAGCTCCACTGCTGGGCACTATGAGACTGTATACATTGACCGCAACCGGAACTTCGACCTGTCCGACGACCGCGGCATATCCGTCTACCGGCACTATCGCGAAAGCGTGGTGCTGCAGTCCCCCGGTGGTCGGAAAGGAACGGGTGTGGTGGTTGCAGGCCTTGACCCAGCCGGGAATGAAGTATCCATTGGTTTTGACGGACATGGTCACGGCACCCAGATGGCGAGCATAGCAGCAGCAGAAGGTGTTCTCGTTGGTCATGGCATGAGTGGCACGGCACCCGGTGCCAAGATCATGGCCCTCAAGGCTTTTGGCTCAGATGGGCAGGGGACCTGGAAGGCCATTGTCTCAGCGGTGGAATATGCAGGGAGTGCCGGGGCTCATATAGTTCTGATAAGTGCTGCTGGCAGTGGTACCCAGGCCCGTCGCGAATTAGAGGCCATCCACGCTGCGGCACAACGGTACGGAATGTTGGTGGTACTGGCAGCTGGTAACGATGGTCCTGGGTTGGACACCATGACCTTGGGGTCCCCGGGGCGAAACGTTTTGATTGTCGGTGGGCTCGTGTCTCCCGGTATGTGGCAGTACCATTTTGGCGTTAGCGTGCAGCACCCCACCGTTGCTGTCTATTCATCAGTTGGTGGCATCTATGGCTCCCCTTCGCTGGTGGCACCTGCTATGGCGGTGGCGCTGTTGCCTTCGTGGCGGAGCGAGACTGTAGCTCTTGTTGAAGGTACCAGTGTAGCAGCGGCCAAAGTGGCAGGGGGAGTGGCGCTGTTGTGGCAAGCAGCTTACACCGCGCGCCTGGGGACGGGTGAGCGCGACCTTGCGAGGTCGGTACGGGCGACTTCTCGAGCTCTCACTGCATTTAGCCCCCTCGAACGGGGATATGGCCAGATAGACCTGCTGGGAGCCTGGAACCACCTGCGGAGCGAGCTGAGCACCCCAGACCTTCACTCGCAAGTCATCCTAGGAGACGAGATTCATGAAGAAACCGTTGTCTTGGATGCGCCGCTTGGCGAGGTAGAATGGCTGTTGACGAACCAGGGCCTCAACAGCGCCGACTTGAGGGTTCTCAGCAACACAGCATGGGCGAGGCCCCTGGTGTCCTCTACCACGGTCCAGCCTGGTACGAGCAGGCGCATCCGGGTGGCCCTAACCCCTCCCCAGGAAGTTGGGGTTCATCACGCGCGGTTGGACGCCGTAACCCCTGATGGACGCGTCGCCGCCTCTGCGTTCATCGTCGTGATCATCCCCTACGGGCGGATCTCTGGAGGTACCCGTGTTTCGCTCACCAAGCGAGTAGAACCCGGTATGCTGGCACGGTTTCACGTGGCCGTCGGCAAGGGAGTAACTGATCTCGATGGCACCATCGCTGCCTTAGGGCATGATGCCTATTCAGGGGACGTCTACCTCTTCGAACCGGGTGGCCGCCTGCATTCGGTTGGCCCGCTATCAGGCGGCTTAGTACTTCAGATCGACGACCCGGTCCCAGGCATCTGGGAAGCAGTGGTTGACCTCTCTGCCAACAGCCGTCCACAAGTTGTGCAGCTCGACGTGCGCGTGAGTGGCTACAGGGTAGAACCTTACCTGTCTGGCTTTTCAGTTGAAGGCTCTCGTGTTTCCGCATCGGCTCGTCTCCACTACTTTGGCCCTGGACGAGATGTAAGCTTTCAGGTAGTCAGGGATCTAGTTCCCCCGAGCGCTAGCGAGCAAATGCTGATACTGTACCAGGGGTATGCCCGCTTCCAGGCAGTAACCCCGGTGCCCTTCGGCGTGAGTGCCCTGGAGGTGATTGTTGATCAGCCTTCCGTGACTGGCACTGAGCTTGCCCTCTATCTTTACTACTATGATCCTAGCATCAAGCGTTACCGCCAAGTAGGTAGTTCTGCGATCTCTGGACGCTCCACCCAGCGAGTTGAAGTCGTCCACCCTAGTCCGGGCGCGTATGTTGCATACGTGGAGACACCCGGCATCCTCGGCGCCAGCAAGATTACCGTGCGCTACCGAGAGCGCATTACGGTGAACGCTGGCGTATCGTTAGCGCCCACTGCGACCCGGCTGGTAGGCAATGAGATCATAGAGCTGGCGCTGTCAGAGCTTCCGCTTTACTCTGATGACCTCCGACTGGCAGTAAGACCATCGGAGAGTGATGTCCCGGTAGTCTACCTCAGTTTGCCGCGGGTGGACTACCCTCTACGGCCCGAACTGGTGCCCGGAGGGGCGGTTGCCGGGTCACACGGGAACGTGTCTGTTCATTTCGTCTCTGAGAACCTCAGGAGAGTGGAGTCACCGGCTTACGTCAACGGTATCAAGTACCTTCCCAGGTCCGGAGTGGTCAGCGCACCAGTGCCCTTCGCAGGCCAGTCCGCCAGTGTTAGTGTCTCTGTTGACGCTTCGGACCAAGGAGTGTTTGTGGAAGAGCAACCCCAAGTAATGGTAGCTCCTCTGGGCAGCCGTCATGGATCTTCCATCGTGGGTGGCGACGGAGACCGTTACCAGAAACTAATGACACTTCTGCGGGACCAATGAAACGGGGGTAGTCGGTTGCGTTTTCAGAGGATAGTTGCTGGAATCGTGGTGTTTGCTGTCCTTTCCATCAGCCTGGGTACTGTCACAGCTGTACAGAGCGCACCATTGTCCGCACATGGGCAGTTCCGTTTGGATGTCATCATTGCGCTCCTGCAGCTGATCCGGGCGAACTTCGATGGAATAGTGGACTTTACTGCTATCATGCAAGGGGCACTTCGTGGCATGGTTGAGTCCTTGCGGGATCCATATTCCGCGTATTATGACCCTGTTCAGCTGCACGATTTGCTGGAGTCGGTTGAAGGACGGTTTGGAGGCATCGGTGTTGTTATCGAGGTGATCGATGGTGCAGTCACCGTGATAACGCCACTTGCCGGCACCCCTGCCGTAGCAGCAGGACTACTGCCTGCTGACATCATTCTGAGCGTAGATGGACGTAACCTAACTGGCATGACCCTGCCTCAGGTATCGCGGCTTATACGAGGAGAGCCGGGCACAACCGTCCGGCTGACTATCTTCCGCCCGTCCACTGGTGAACGCTTTGATGTAGAACTCACTCGCGCCCTCATCGCACCCAGCGTCCTAGAGGTCAAGGAGTTAGGTCAAGGTATGTACTACATCAGCATCTCCCAGTTTACGGAGGAAACCGGGAGGAGCTTTGCGATCATTGCCCGTCACTTGGCTGCCAGTGGCAATGGAGTAGTCCTGGACCTTCGCAACAACCCCGGCGGCCTGCTTAATTCTACGCTTGAGGCTACTGGCGCACTCGTGCCTGCCGGACCCTTGCTTCATGTTGTGCGGCTTGATGGCGACCAAATCACCTTCTTTGGCCAGGGTGCTGGTTTGGACCTGCCCTTGGTGGTTCTCATCAACGAGGGCACCGCCAGTGGTGCGGAGATTGTTGCAGCAGCTGTCCAAGATTACGGAACTGGCGTCCTTGTTGGGACACCCAGCTTTGGGAAGGGCACTGTTCAGGACATATTTCTTCTGGAAGACCAAGGAGGAGTCAAGCTCACCGTGGCTCGCTTTCTGACGCCCAAAGGCCATCCTATGGAGGGAAAAGGCGTCACGCCGGATATCCATGTTGAGGGACCTCCTCCTGTGCCGATTCCCCTGCTACCTGTGGCAGTGGTGGACTCGGCATCCCCCGCTCACCGGGTTGCACCCTTGCAGCAAGCTCTTAGGATGCTGGGGCACTATCATGGTGCTATGCACGGCATATACGATGACGAGACTCGCAGGGCAGTATGCCTGTACCAGGAAGTCAATGATCTTCCAGTAACAGGCATAATGGACACAGATGCTCTTGTAAGACTGAACGTGGAACTAGTCGCCAACAGCGGTGATGCCCAGTTAATCAGAGCCATTGGGATATTGCGACAGCTGATGGATCGCTAAGAGCCTAAGATAGCCACGCAGGCGCTACTTACTTTGTCGTGCATCAAACCCATTATGTCCCCGGAGGTCCTGGGCATACCTGAAGTATTGTCCTGTGCCTGGCGGAACCTATGATCTGATCAGTAATCCAGCCTGCACTTACTAGCAGGCGAAGATGACTGTTGGCCTTAGATCATACGGACAGTTCTTGTCACGGTACTCCTTGTACACTGCTGCCGACCGCGGCCCTACTAGTGTCATCAAACGGGGCACAATCCGCCTTGCCTATGTGGCTACCCGCCCAAGGCTGGCAACCACCTCCCCTCTATTTGTGTCCTCGCACCTCCTCGTATCCTGCACTCAGTCGCTACGCGCAGCTGATAGGACGTTAGACCTATTCTTGTTGCCAACCCTCACAAACCGTCCCTCCCCGGCGATCAAGTTATCGGGGGCATTCTGATCTGGGAGGGAATGTACATGAGAAAAAAGGTTGCCACGATTACCGCACTGCTTTTCATCCTGTCATTACCGGGAGTGGTGCTGGCTGCTCCCAATCGGAAGGGGAAGGCAGGCCAGGTTCAGCTTACCATGATCGGCCCGCCCGGCCTGACCAAGAAGGTGCTGCCCTTTGTCGACATGGATCAGGCACCATGGGCCATCGGTCATGTGGCCAGCGCCCAGGCCCGCGGCCTGGTCCAGGGCGTGGGAAGGGGTAAGTTCAACCCCATGGCCGCCGTAAAGAAGGCCGAGGCCGTGGCCATGGTCATCCGGGCCATGGGACTCGAGGAAGAAGCCCTGGCCATCAAGCAGGTCCCGGCCTTGCCGGGCATCCAGGCCAGTCTCTGGGCGTCAGGCTACTTAGTGCTGGCGGCCCAAAAGGGCCTCATCAACTTGGCGGGCTTTGAACCCAATGCGTCCGCTTCGCGCCTTTGGGTCACCGTGCTCCTGGTGAAGGCCGCGGGCCTTCCGGTGACGGCCTCTGGAAGTGTGCCGTTTAGCGACGCTGGTGAGATACCCTCTGGTTTTGCCGACTACGTGGCCGCAGCTCTTGGTGCCGGGCTCATCGCGGGCTACGAAGACGGCTCGTTCCGGCCTAACCGGTCGGTATCCCGCGCGGAGATGGCCGCTCTCATCGACCGCTTTGTGAACCGCGACCCAGGCAAGACGGTAAGCGGCACTCTCACCGAGATGAGTACCACGTTTGTCAAGGTGGATGAAGTCCAGTATACCCTCACCGACCAGGTCGTGGTGATCATCGACGGCCAGCACAAGGCCTATAGCGATCTCAGGCCCGGGTATGCGGTCCGGGTGGTCCTGGACGCTGCGGGCAAGGTGGCGGTGATCACTGCCGTCTCATCTCAAGAGGTGTACGAGGGGACCATCTTCGAGCTGCCCGCGGGTGGGATCAAGGTCAAGGTGGATGGGACCGTCCACACCCTGGCCGTGTCCGCCAGCACCATGGTTACCCTGGATGGTGCGGCCAGCGGCATGGCGAGCCTGAGGGTGGGGGATGAGGTAACCGTCACCGCGGAGGCGGGAATGGCCATACGCGTCGAGGCCACCGCTGCAGTTACCTACATCGCTGGCGTGGTTACAGGTGCGTCCAATTCTCTAACCCCTGCTCGCTACTTGGATCTCCTGGTGACAACGTCGCCCCAGCCAGTGAGGTACAGCGTCTCTGCCAATGCCGAGGTGAGGCACCAAAACCAGCCATGGTCCTTCAACTCCCTGGCTGGCGGGGATATCGTCCGCCTCACCGTGAAGCGGGACCTGGTCACGGTCATCGAGGTGATTGTCAGGTTCCAGCAGCCGGGCGAAACTACCTTGACCGGCCAGATTACGGCCATCGGGGCTGACACCATCACCATCGACGGTGGGTACCCATTGACCGTAACATCGGCAACAGCGTTCACCCTAGACGGTATGCTCGCTAACCTGGGTTCTCTGCAAATCGGCGACACCGTTACTCTGACTGTAGTCTCCGGGGTGGTAACCAGGGTTGAGGCCCAGGCCCAGATGTCCCAGGTGATTGGCTTGGTGCAAGAAGTGGCAACCGGGTCTCTCACCGTCCTCACTGCCTCCGGCAACCCCCCGGCAGTCGTGGCGGTAGCCACCGCCGCTACAGTCACTTACCAGGGACAGCCCGTAACCTACAGCTCCATCGCCGCTGGAGACACCGTTGTGCTGACTGTGCGGCGCAACCTGGCCACCGCCATCGGCATCATCAACCGGGCCCTGGTGAGTGGCCAGATCATGATGATCCAGAACCCAGGGCCTACCCGCATCCTTACCATCCGTCCTGCAGTGGGGGTTGACGTCACCGGCGACCTGGTCGAGGGCGCGGTCTTGGTGTACGACGGAAGCGTGATCGCCCCAGAAGAGCTATCCGCCGGCGACATGGTGGCGGCCAGATTCGGCAGCGATGGCAGGATCTACAGCCTGACGGTGACCGCCAAGTTCGCTCATCAGGTCGCCTACGCGGGGACCATCTCCGCGCTCCCGGCTGGTGGGCTCACCGTGGATGTAGGCGGGATCGAGCATACCGTGACCCTGACGGGAAGCACCGTCATCACACTGGATGGTCGGTTCGCTACCGCCGCCGCCCTGCGTGTGGGCGATGGGGTCCGGGTCGTCGCCAGCGTGGGCGTGGCCCTTCTGGTAGAGGCCACTGCCCCCACTGATACCCTTTAGGGTTTGGTCACTGCCGTGTCCTCGGTCGACCGGACCGTGGGCATCATGGCCGGTACCACCGTCGTGGAGCTGGAAGTCTCCCCGGACGCGGTGGTAATTCTGGAGGGACAACCGGCTGACTACGGCGCCGTTTTGGTGGGAGATTCCGTAACCGTTATTGTCCGCCGCGGTGTAGTAGTGGAGATGGCCATTGCGGCGCGCATCGAAGTGGCGGGTGTAATCGTGGAAGTCCTAATCGCTGAGGATACCGTAATCGTCACCATCCGTGATGCCGGTGGTAACGAGCATACCGGCATGCTGGCTACGGCCACCGTCATCACCTATGGTTCAGGCACGCTTGAACCCGGGGAGCTGGCGGCTGGGGATGAGGTAACCGTGCGGTTTGGCGCTGATGGGTTGATCTATGACCTCGCGGGCACAGCCAAGTTCGTTTCCTAGCTGTCGCGCCGTCCACCAGCAGAAGAGAGCCTTCAAGGCTCTTTTCTGCTTGTACAGCAGGAGTGCGGGCAGGGGGGGACGAATGGATTTGGCCAAAAGGAGGTGGCGGGAAAGATGCTCGAAGCAAAGCTGCGCGTGCGCTTGAGCACCGCCGATGCCCACTACGGTGGAGGACTGGTGGCGGGAGCACGGCTCATGGGCCTTTGGGGGGATGTGGCCACAGAACTTCTCATCCGCCACGATGGTGACGAAGGGCTGTTTGTGGCCTACGACATGGTAGAGTTCAAGGCCCCGCTTTACGCCGGGGATTACATCGAAGCCGTGGGCAGAATAGTCAAGGTAGGGAACACTTCGCGGCGCATGGAGTTTGAGGCCTACAAGGTCATTACATCCGGCGGGAGGCTGCCTACTTCTGGCCGAGTACTGGACGTACCCATGCTGGTGGGGAGGGCAAGCGGGACCTGCGTGGTGCCGCGCGAACGATGGGACCGCTGATCATCACCGTAGCGCCGGTAGGAGCGGAGGCCACCCGGGCCCACAACCCCGCGCTCCCTCTTACCCCGGCCGAGATAGCCGAGGCTGTGTACGAGGCATACCAGGAAGGGGCGGCCATTGCGCATCTTCACGCCCGGGACAGAAACGGAGACCCCACCCAGGATGCTGCGGTGTATGAGGAGATCATTGCGGCCATCCGCGCGCGTTGCGACATCGTCATCCAGGTATCCACGGGCGGTGCCGTGGGCATGACCCGCCAGGAACGGGCGTCCCCGCTCCAGCTTGTTCCCGAAATGGCGACCCTGACTACCGGCACGGTTAATTTTGGCGACGGGGTATTCTATAACTCCGAGCGAGACATCAAGTACTTTGCCGGGGAAATGGCCCGGCTGGGCATCAAGCCAGAGATAGAAGTCTTCGAGGTGGGCATGATCGAAAACGCCATGCGGTTGGTCCGGGAAGGACTGCTCAGGCTGCCCCTGCACTTTGACTTTGTCATGGGCGTGCCCGGGGGCATCCCCGGTTCGCCGGTTCACCTTTTGCACCTGGTCCAGAGCCTGCCGCCGGGCTCAACCTGGACGGTGGCGGGCATCGGCCGCCACGAACTACCGCTGGCCACCATGGCCGTGATCCTGGGAGGAAACGTGCGCGTGGGCTTTGAAGATAACCTGTACTACAGCCGGGGGGTGCTGGCATCCTCCAATGCCCAGCTGGTGTCCCGGGTGGTGCGCATCGCCCGGGAACTGGGGCGGGCCATAGCGAGCCCCGCCGATGCTCGGCACATTCTGGAGTTACCGAGCCCGCAGGGAAACCCGGTAGACCCGGCGAAGTACCCTAGCTGAGAGGAGGGACGGAGGTGCTCATTCATACCGGCACCAACGTGGCCATGCGGTGTGCCAAATGCAGCTCAGTCAATGTATCGCAAGTATCCTTGTTTGCCCTATCTCCTCACCGCGCCTCCATCGCCCACTGCCGGTGTGGCGCCCGGCTCTTCTCCATGGAACGCGAGGGAAGGATCCTGTACCTCCGGACCCGGTGCCGCAGTTGCGGGGAGGCCCACGAGTTTCCCTTTGATGCCCGGTCATTCTGCCAAGAGACGTGGCACGAAGTAGCGTGCCCGGTGGGGGGGCATCCGCTGGCCATTGTTGGCCAGGTAGCCCAGGGCAAGGCGGTTGCGGCCTTACCCGAGGAGCCTCCGGCGTTGGACCAGGACGTGGCCGACGAATACTTCGAAGATCCCGAGATCATGTACCAGACCCTAAACCACCTCCACGACCTGGCCGGGGGCGGCGGGGTATCCTGCCGGTGTGGCAGCCCTTCGGCGGAGGTGGAAATATTCCCCGACCGGGTAGTGCTGCGGTGTGCCAGCTGCGGCCGCTACTGGATGATGCACGCCCGTGATCAGAACGATCTGGCCCGCCTCAAGAAGCTCCCCAACATCACCATGTCCGAGCTGTCTGCCGCCGACCGTTCGCGGCAAGATCGCCCGTGAAGTTAGCAGAGGAGATACAGCAACATGCGGATTTTCCTGGACACCGCCAACCTAGACGAGATTGCTGAGGCGGCTTCCTGGGGCGTCATCTCTGGCGTCACCACCAACCCCACCCTGGTGGCCAAGGAAAAGGGCCTGGATTTTTCCGAACTGGTTGCCCGCATCACTTCCCTGGTGCGCGGACCGGTTAGCGCCGAGGTGATTTCACTGGAAGCCACGGGCATGGTGAGGGAGGCCAGGGAGCTTAGCCAGATCGCTCCCAACGTGGTCATCAAGATCCCCATGACTTCTGAAGGGCTCAAGGCCGTGGGCATCCTGTCCCGGGATAACATCCAGACCAATGTCACCTTGGTGTTCTCGGCGGGCCAGGGTCTCTTGGCTGCGTTGGCCGGGGCCACCTTCGTGAGTCCCTTTGCGGGACGCTTGGACGACATCGGCCATGACGGCATGGAGGTAGTGGCCGACCTGGTCCAGGTCTTCCAGCTGCACCAGCTCCCCACGCAAGTCATCGCCGCCAGCATCAGGCATCCCTTGCACGTACTGGCGGCCGCCCGCTCGGGCGCTCACATTGCCACCGTCCCCTTTGGTGTGCTCCAGCGCATGCTGAAGCATCCTTTGACCGACCAGGGCATCGAGCGCTTCCTGGCCGACTGGAGGACCGTGCAGAAGACCGGAAAGTGAGTTTTAGCATTGCGCGCCGTCCTGATCAACACCCCCAATGCCAGCATCCGCCCGGGTGACGAAGAGGAGAACCTCGGCCTGGGTTACCTTGCCGCCGTGCTGCGCCAGCAGGGGCACGAGGTTACCCTCATGGATGGTACCCTGGAACGGCTGACCCCCCGGGCCATCCGGGAGAGACTGGCTCACACGGAATACCAGTTGGCCGGGGTCTCCATCCTGTTCCAGGAAAGCATTGGCCAGGCAGCAGCAGTGGCCGCCGCCGTCAAAGCAGCCCTGCCCAAGGCTCTGGTGGTCGCTGGTGGTCAGCCCGCTACCTTCTTGCACCGTGAACTCCTGGAGAGATACCCGGTGTTTGATTGCATAGTCATGGGAGAAGGAGAGGAAGCGGCCGGGCTGCTTCTCGCGGGCACCCTGGACGGCATACCGGGGCTGGCGTTTCGACGCGACGGGCAGGTGGTGACCACCCCGCGCCCGCCTCTGGTCCGCTCCCTGGACAGCCTGCCGTTTCCCGCCCGGGACCTATTGCCGCTGGCCAGTGCCCGTAACCGCGCAGCCCAGATTTCTCGCAGCCGGGGATGCTGGGGGAGCTGCTCTTTTTGCAGCCTACGTGCGTTTTACGGCCAGGCTCAAGGTCCCTCCTGGCGAACTCGCAGCGCCGAGAGTGTGGTTGCGGAAATCGAGGCCTTACGTTCCGGCTATGGCATCGAGGCTATCAACTTCGTAGATGATAACTTCATCGGACCGGGACAGTACGGCCGCGAGCAGGCCCGCCGGCTGGCTGAAACCCTCATAGCCGCTGGGACCGGCATCCGGTTTTACCTGGCATGCCGGGCAGACGATGTGGAAGAAGACTTGTTTTATCTACTCAAGAGAGCCGGGCTCAGCAAGGTGTTCCTGGGCATTGAATCCGGGGTCCAGGCGGTCCTGGACCGGTTTGGCAAGGGCACCACTGTGCAGCATAATCTGGATGCCCTGGCAGTCCTCAGGAAACTGGGTATCGAGCCGGTAGTGGGGTATATCATGTTCGACCCTGACTCAACCATGGAGGAGTTCCATGCCAGCCTCGCCTTTTTGGAGCGAGCCTTTGGTTCTTGGGCCAGTGTTCGCAGGTACGTGAGCCTCCCCTTAAACGTGATGGAGGTGTACAGTGGCACGCCCATTGCCCAGAGGCTGCAGGCAGAGGGACGTTTGAGAGGGGATATTCTGGGATATACTTACCACATCCCCGATTTGGGCGTTAAGACCTTGGTGCGCCTGATCCAGAATACCCGCCGGTGTGCTTACCCGGTGAGGAACTGGATGCTCAGAAGGAAGTTAGGGAAAATTTCCAATCAAGGAAAATAGCCATGCTGGCTTGACTCGACCGGGCGGAAACTGGTAGACTGTAGATAGGTCTACATACTTTCCTCCTCGGTTTGCGGGCGGGCCTTCATCCACCAGGACGAAGGTCTTCTCCTTTGGAAACCTGTATGAAGCCTTGCTTACAGTAGCCGGTCTTTCCCCCAACTGTTACCATTTCTACTTTGCGCTCCGCGCCCAGGCGTAGGAGGTTCACCCTAAGATGTTGGTTGTACCAGGTATCCCCGGTATATCCTGTACTCTCATACTGCCCGCCAGGGCATCCAAAGAGGTGAAGTAGTTGAGCATTGGTGAACTGGAGAGCAAGACACTGGTCGAACTCCAGAAGATAGCCCGGGAACTAAACATACCCGGCTATTACTCCCTCCGCAAGAAGGAACTCATTTTCGAACTGGTAAAGGCCCGCACTGAACAGGGAGGGCTTTTGTTTGCCGAGGGGCTGTTGGATATCATGCCCGAGGGCTTCGGGTTTTTGCGGCCCGGCATGTACCTCCCGAGCAAGGACGATGTCTACGTATCCCCCTCACAGATCCGCCGTTTCGACTTGCGCACCGGGGACATGATCTCAGGCCAGGTCCGCCCGCCCAAGGATAACGAACGATACTACGGACTGCTCCGCGTGGAGGCAGTTAATGGTGTAGACCCCGACACCTCTCGCGAGCGCCCCTACTTCGAGGGCCTGACTCCCACCTTCCCCAACCGAAGATTAGTGCTGGAGACTACCCGTGATGAAGTGTCTACACGACTGGTGGACCTGGTGGCTCCCATCGGGCGAGGCCAGAGAGGACTCATCGTATCGCCTCCCAAGGCTGGCAAAACCGTGCTCCTCAAGAAGGTCGCCAACGCCATCACCACCAACTCCCCGGAAGTGCACCTCATGGTCCTCTTGGTGGACGAGCGCCCGGAGGAAGTCACCGACATGCAGCGGTCGGTGCGGGGTGAAGTGGTGGCTTCCACCTTCGATGAGATCCCGGAAAACCACGTGCGGGTGGCCGATATGGTGCTGGAGAGAGCCAAGCGCCTGGTTGAGCACAAGCGCGACGTGGTGATCCTCTTAGACAGCATCACCCGCCTGGCCCGGGCTCATAACCTCGTGGTCCCGCCCAGCGGGCGGACCCTGTCGGGCGGCATGGACCCGGCGGCCTTCCACAAGCCCAAGCGGTTTTTCGGCGCCGCGCGTAACATCGAAGAGGGCGGCAGCCTGACCATCCTGGCCACGGCGCTGGTGGACACCGGCAGTCGTATGGATGATGTGATTTACGAGGAGTTCAAGGGCACAGGGAACATGGAATTGCACCTTGACCGCAAGATCGCCGAGCGGCGCACCTTCCCGGCCATTGACATCAAGCGCTCCGGGACCCGCAAAGAGGAGCTTTTGCTCAAACCGGACGAACTGGAGATCATGTGGGCGCTCCGGCGGTTCACCAACGAGGCCCCCTCCGCCGAGACCCTGGAGCGGTTCATCGACCGGCTGGCCAAGACCAAGTCCAACCGGGACTACCTCAACCAGGTACAAAAAGAGCTAAGGTAAGCAACTACAGCGAGGTGGAACCGTGTACGCACTAGAGCGGCTTAGCAACGAACTGAGACAACACCTGCAGCAAGCGGTGGAAAAGCTCACGGGTGAGACGTCCCAAGACCAGGTGGTGCTCGAAGTCCCGCCCCGGCCCGAATTCGGCGACCTTTCCTGCCCAGTGGCCATGAAACTGGCCCGGCGCCTGCGCCGTCCTCCGCTGGCCATCGCGCAGGATATAGCCGGACTATTACGGGAAAGGTTGCCCGGTCTAGTCCAGGAAGTGACCGTGGCGCCCCCCGGCTATGTTAACTTCACCTACTCCCCAGCCCTGGTATACGCCATCCTGGAGGAAGTCAGGGCGGCTGGGCCTGCCTACGGCAAAAGTGCCGCAGGGAGCGGCACCAAGATCGTCATCGAGCATACCAACGTCAACCCCAACAAGGCGGCCCACATCGGCCATCTTCGCAACGCCTGCCTTGGCGACACCCTGGCCCGCTGTCATGAGCTTTTGGGATACGAGGTGGAGGTCCAAAACTACATCGACGATACCGGCGCGGCCGTGGCCGATATCGTGGTGGGGCTCACGGTGCTTGGGCACCGCATCCCCGAGGACCGGCCCATCGACCATTTCTGCTGGGACCTTTACACGGCTGTGAACTCCGAATACGAGCGTAACCCGCAGCTTCTCCAAGAGCGCGCCCGGGTGCTCCAGGAGATCGAAGAGGGCGGAAACGCAGTCGCCTCCCTGGCCCGGTCGGTGGCCACCCGTATCGTCCACCGGCACCTGGAAACCATGTGGGCTTTCGGCGTGGACTACGACCTTCTTACCTGGGAAGGCCATATCCTCAGCGTGGGACTTTGGAAGCATGCTTTCGAGCGCCTGCGCCAGAGCCCGGGGCTGGAAAAAGAGACCCAGGGTCCCAACGCCGGGTGCTGGATGGTGCGCCTGGCCGGGCACCCGGAGTTTGCTGGTCTGGAAAATCCGGACAAGGTCCTGGTGCGTTCCAACGGTACCGCCACCTATGTGGCCAAGGACATAGCCTACCAGATGTGGAAGTTCGGCCTCCTGGGACTGGACTTTGGTTACGAACCTTTCATCCTCCAGCCCAGTGGTCGCCACCTGTGGACCACCCGGGCAGCGCCCGGCAACGATACCGGTCACACTTTCGGACAAGCCCACCGGGTCATCAACGTCATCGATATCCGGCAGAAATACCTGCAGGATATCTTGCGGGTATCCTTGGAGACCCTGGGCTATCCCCGCCAGGCGGCTAACTCGGTGCACTTTGGCTACGAGGTGGTGGCCCTCTCCCCGTCTACTGCCGCAGAGCTAGGGGTGGTAGAAGCAGCCGAAGGTTCCCGGGGCATGTACGCCATGGCCGGCCGGCAGGGTATTGGGGTGAAGGTCGACGACCTCCTGGACCGGATGGTCAAAAAGACCCTGGAGGAGGTAGGTTCCCGCCGCCCCGACCTAACACAAAAGGCCCGGCACGAGCTGGCGCGGGACATCGCCACCACTTCCATCCGCTACTACATGCTCCGGTTCCACCCGGGCTCCACAGTGGTTTTCGATTTCGACGATGCTTTGAACCTCCAGGGCAACAGCGGCCCCTACCTCCAGTACGCCGTGGCCCGGGCCCACAGCATCCTGCGCCGGGCGGGGTCTTCCCGGGAGACCGCCGGTGCGGTCCCAGAACTGCTCCCGGCCGAGAAGGCACTGGTATTGGCCATGGGCGGCTTCCCTGGGGTCCTGGCACAGGCCACGGCCTCATTGCAGCCTTCGGCGCTGGCCGAGTATGGCTACCGGTTGGCCGGTGCCTTTACCGCTTTCTACGAAGCTGCCCCGGTGCTCAACGCTCCCGAGCCCGCCCGTTCCTTCCGGCTGGGTTTGGTGGAAGGCTTCCGCCACACCATGACCGCGTTAATGACGGTGTTGGGTCTTACAGTGCTGGAGTCAATGTAGGTGTGCAGGCCCTGAGCTCTTTGGGCTTATTGCTTGCCTGCGAAAACTTGTGATAAAATAAATGATGTTGCTCTTTGGGCATGGTTGGAGGATTGGAGTGAGATAGATGCAAAAAGGCAAGCATCCCCAGTACCACCGTACGGTAATCGCGTGTGCCTGCGGTGCCACGTACCAGGTGGGATCAACCAAGAAGGTTCTCAGGGTCGAGATCTGTTCCAAGTGTCACCCGTTTTTCACCGGCGTCCAGAAGATCGTGGACACCGGCGGGCGCGTCGAGCGGTTCCGCAGGAAATACGGTATGCTCGAGGACAAAAAGTAGACCAGAATCGGGGGGTATCCCTTGTCCTTCAACTACGGCGGTCAGGCTGTAATAGAAGGAGTAATGATGCGCGGACCCAAGTCCCGGGCCGTGGCCGTAAGACTGGCCTCGGGCCAAGTGCACCTGGAAGTCATCCCCGGGCAGCCCTGGCACACCCGCAAAGCGTGGTACAGGTGGCCGCTGGTGCGCGGAGTGGTAGGCCTGGCCGAGACACTTTCCATCGGCATAGAATCGTTGTTGGTTTCAGCCAACCTATCCGAGGACCCAGATGAGCACCTGGGGAAGAAAGAAGCGGCGCTGGCCGTGGGGTTGGCCGTAGTGCTGGCAGTGGGCTTGTTCATCGTGCTACCCACGGTACTGATTTCGTTCCTCCGCAGGACGATCCAGTCCCGGCTCGGCGTGCACCTTTTGGAGGGCCTGCTGCGTGTCACCATCCTGACCCTGTACCTGTTTGGCGTGTCCAGGATAGCCGAAATCCGGCGCATGCTCCAGTATCACGGGGCCGAGCACCAGGCCATCCACGCCTTGGAGCAGGGGCACGAGCTGGACGTGGCGCAAGTACGTGAGTTCCCGCTGGCTCACCCCAGGTGCGGCACGAGTTTTCTGTTCGTCGTGGTCCTGGTGAGTGTGCTTCTGTTTGGGTTTTTTGGGTGGCCATCGGTGTTGCAGCGCATTCTTCTGCGGTTGGCGCTGTTGCCGGTGGTGGCCGGCATTTCCTATGAGCTCATACGGCTGGCGGGCAAATCCCGGTCACCACTGGCGCGGGCGTGCGTCTGGCCGGGCCTCCAACTCCAGAGGTTCACCACCAGCCCGCCCGACGACGGCCAGATCCAGGTGGCCGTGGCTGCCCTCAAGGCCGTGCTCCAGCAGGGGTGAGATCCATTGTTTGAAAAACTTGAATCCATCCTGGCCAGGTACACAGAGATCGAAGGTCTCCTGGCTGACCCCGGCCTGGTTACCTCTCCCGACTATGCCAAGTATGCCCGGGAGCATTCTCGTCTAGAAGAGATCGTGCTCCCTTACCGTGCTCTCAAGCGGGTACGCGCCGAGATTAAAGAGACCCGGGCCATGCTCGAGGAGGAGACCGAACCCGAGCTTAGGGAGATGGCCAGCGCCGAACTGGCCAAGCTTAAAGACCGCGAAGAGGAACTAACGCTGGAGCTGCGTAAGTCGCTCCTGCCCCGTGACCCCAATGACGATAAAAACGTGATCATGGAAATCCGGGCCGGGGCCGGGGGCGGCGAGGCGGCCCTTTTTGCCGGTGTACTGTACCGGCTCTACAACCGCTACGCTGAGCGGCAAGGGTGGCGGACGGAGCTGGTAAGTTCCAGTCCCACGGACTTGGGCGGCTTCAAGGAAGTCATCTTCATGATCGAAGGCCACGGCGCGTATAGCCGTCTGAAGTTCGAAAGCGGCGTACACCGGGTCCAGCGCATACCGGTGACCGAAGCCGGCGGGCGCATCCACACGTCCACGGCGACGGTGGCCGTGTTGCCCGAGGCCGAAGAGGTGGACGTAGAGGTCAACCAGGATGACCTGCGCATTGACATCTTCTGCGCCAGTGGTCCCGGCGGGCAGAGCGTCAACACCACCTACTCGGCCGTACGCATCACTCATTTGCCCTCGGGACTGGTGGTCAGCTGCCAGGACGAGAAGTCGCAGCACAAGAACAAGGAACGGGCCATGCGGGTACTCCGCGCCCGGCTCTTGGATTTGGCCCAGCAGGCCCAGCAGGCCGAGCTGGCTGAGGCCAGGCGTTCCCAGGTAGGGACGGGCGACCGTTCCGAACGTATCCGCACCTATAACTACCCCCAATCCCGGGTAACCGACCACCGCATCGGGCTGACTTCCCACCGCCTGGAGGCCATCCTCGAAGGGGAACTGGACGAGTTCGTCGAAGCCCTACACGTGGCCGACCAGGCCGAGCGGCTGAAAGAGACCAGTTGAGAAAGGCATGAACGCACAGGAAGCGCTGGGTTACGCGCGTAACAGCCTGAGGAATGCCAGCATCGAGCATGCCGCCCGTGAGGCGGCGCTTTTGCTAGGATGGGTGTTGGGCTGGACGCCTCACCAGGTGTACGTTCACCCGGAAAGGAAGCTGGCCCCGGCGGAAAGGGAGAGACTCCAGGAGGCGCTGGACCGGAGGTGCCGGGGCGAACCCGTCCAGTACATCACCGGGAGGCAGGAGTTCATGTCGCTGGAGTTTGCTGTTGGCCCCGGGGTGCTCATCCCCCGACCGGAAACCGAGTTCCTGGTGGAGGCCGCCACGGCCTGCCGTCCCCGGTTGGCCGTGGATGTGGGCACTGGGTCTGGGGCCATCGCTGTCTCCTTGGCGGTGTTGAGCCCGGACACGGTGGTATATGCTACAGACGTGGATAACTCGGCTCTGGAAATGGCGCGACAGAACGCTGCGCGCCATCATGTTCACCACCGGGTCCGGTTCTTCCAAGGAGACCTCCTGGATGCCCTGTCCGGGCAGGGGCTGGAGCGACGAGTGGACGTGGTGGTATCGAACCCGCCGTACATCCCCAGCAGCGAGTGGGCACACTTGCCGAGGGAAGTCCGCGACTTCGAACCCAGGCTGGCCCTGGACGGGGGCACCGATGGGCTTGAAGTGTACCGGCGCCTTGTACCCCAGGCCCGGTCATATCTTTCGCCACAGGGTAAGCTGCTGTTGGAAGCCGGGGCCGGGCAGGCCCGTGCCATTGGGCGAATCCTGGAAGAGGCGGGGTTTTGCGTGGAGAGCATCCGGTACGATTACGCCGGCATCGAGCGTGTGCTCCAAGCCCGGTCGACAGGCGAGGTGACGTGAAGTCATGACCACTGAGCTGCTGGGAACGGACCTGGCCTGCCTGCGCCGGGCGGCCGGGTTGTTGCGCGGTGGCCAGCTGGTGGCTTTCCCTACGGAGACGGTCTACGGGCTCGGGGCCAACGCCCTGGACGCAGCGGCGGTCTTGCGCATCTTCGCTGCCAAGGGCAGACCCTCGGATAACCCGCTCATCGTCCACGTATCCGGGATCGAGGCGGTGCACCAGCTGGTGGCAGAGTTTCCGGACTGCGCCCGGCGTTTGGTCGAGCACTTCTGGCCGGGTCCGCTCACCCTGGTGCTCAGGCGTAGTCCGGTGGTGCCGGCCGAGGTCTCCAGCGGGTTGGACACGGTGGCCATCCGCATGCCCGACCACCGGGTGGCCCGGGAACTCATATCACTGGCTGGCGTGCCGGTGGCAGCCCCCAGCGCCAACTGGTCCGGGCGCCCCAGTCCTACCACGGCCGGCCACGTATTGGCCGACCTGGGGGGGAGGATCGCGGCGGTGGTGGATGGCGGACCGACCGGGATCGGTGTGGAGTCCACCGTGCTGGACGTGACCGTAGCGCCACCCGTGATCCTGCGGCCGGGCGGCATTACCGAAGAAGAGCTACGGGCGGTCGTAGGCGAGATCCGGGTGTCCAGCAACGACCCCGAGCGGCCGCGCTCGCCGGGCCAGAAGTACCAGCACTACGCCCCCCGGGCCCGGGTAGTGGTAGTTGAGGGGAAGTCAGCGGAGGAAATCTCCAGGGAGATAGCGAAAAGGATCCAGCAATGCGCAGCCCAAGGCCGGTCCGTGGGAGTCATTGCCACCGAGGAAACGGCCGGGTCCTACGGTCAGGTGCCTGTGGTCGTAGTGGGTTCACGAAACCGGCCCCAAGAGGTGGCCGCCCGCCTCTACGCGGCTATGCGGGAGATAGACGCCCTGGGTGTGAGCGTGGTCTTCTGCGAAGGGCTGCCTCGCCGGGGTCTGGGCGTGGCCATCATGGACCGCTTGGAACGGGCAGCGGGCGGTCAGCTGGTGAAGGCCGGGGAGACCACCTTGGAGTCGCCGCTGCGAGTGCTGTTTGTGTGTACCGGGAATACCTGCCGGTCGCCGGTGGCCGAAGCCCTGTTACGGGCGGCAGTTGGACAGGCCGCCCCGGGCGTGGCCGTCGAGGTGGCGTCGGCGGGTCTTTCTGCCTGGCCCGGATCACCCATGTCTGGGCACGCCCAAGACATACTGGAAAGCGACTTCGGACTGTCCGCTGAGCACTCCGCCCGCCGGCTGGACGCCGAAATGGTACGTCAAGCCGACCTGATCCTGACCATGACCGAGGGCCACCGCCGGGCAGTGCTGGAACTGGAACCTTCCGCAGCGGGACGGGTGTTTGTGCTACAGGAATACGTAGGCGAAAGCGGCGATATCCCCGACCCGTACGGCGGAGACCACCAGGAGTACCGGGTCATGGTGAGCACCGTGGAAAAGGCCGTGGCGGCGCTGGTGGTAAAGCTCCGGGACGGGTGCTAGTAGTTTTTGGAGGAAGGGCAGCATGAAGTTGGTCATGGGCAGCGACCACGGAGGTTACCGCCTCAAAGAGGAACTCAAAGCCTACCTCTCCGGGCGAAACCTGGAAGTGACGGACGTAGGTACGGGCTCTGAAGACGCGGTGGACTATCCCGGCCTGGCCCTGGTCGTGGCCGAAGGCGTGGCATCCGGGGAATATGACCGGGGGATCTTGGTCTGCGGTACCGGTGTGGGCATGTGCATGGCCGCCAACAAGGTGCCTGGAGTCCGGGCTGCCCTGTGCCACGATGTGTTCAGCGCCCGGGCCTCCCGGGCTCACAACGATGCCAACGTGCTTACCCTGGGCGCCCGGGTCATCGGCCCGGGGCTGGCCCGGGCCATAGTAGATGTGTGGTTGGAGCAGGCTTTCGAGGGAGGGCGCCACGCCCGGCGGGTGGAACAGATCCGCGCCATAGATGAGAAGTATCGCAGGTAGGTTGGGAGGCTTGGCCATGGACCTTGAAGAAGTTCGGGCCGGGGCAGAAGAGCTGGCCCGGGGTCTACTGGAGGTAGCCCGGCTCAAACCCGGCCAGATCCTGGTGTTGGGGTGCAGCACGTCGGAAATCCAGGGGGAGCGTATTGGATCAGCGGGCAGCACCAGGGTAGCCACGGCGGTGCTAGACGGCGTGCAGGCGGCGCTTGAGAACACCGGTGTATACCTGGCGGTTCAGTGTTGCGAGCACCTCAACCGCGCGCTGGTCATCGCGGAAGCCGCGGTGGACAAGTACGACCTTACACCTGTGTGGGTACTGCCGGTGCCCGGTGCCGGCGGAGCCACCGCGGCCCTGGCCATGGACCGCATAGAGAACGCAGTGGTGGTCGAGGCGGTGGCGGCCCATGCCGGGATGGACATAGGTGACACCATCATCGGCATGCACTTAAGACCCGTGGCGGTGCCGGTGCGCCTCGCCCGGCGCACCCTGGGACAGGCCCACGTCACCCTGGCCAGGACCAGGCCCCGGCTTGTGGGCGGAACCCGGGCCGTATATGCCCTGGACGAGGTGGAACAACGCTTCGGCAAGGGCGTCATCTATACCAAGGGAGTAGGGGTCAAAAGTGAGTAGGGTGCATGTGCTTGACCACCCCCTCATCCAGCACAAGATCAGTTTCATCCGGGATGAGCGCACCGGTCCCAAGGAGTTCCGGGAGCTGGTCCAGGAAGTAGCCATGCTCATGGCCTATGAGGTCACCCGCGAGCTGCCGGTGGAAGAAGTCACGGTGAAGACCCCAGTGGCTGAGGCCAGGTGCCGGGTGTTGTCGGGCAAAAAGACCGGCGTTGTCTGTATCCTCCGGGCCGGGCTGCCCATGGTAGAGGGGATCCTGAGGCTGGTCCCGGCCGCCCGGGTTGGGCACATCGGCCTGTACCGGGACCCGAACAGCCTGCAACCGGTCCAGTATTACTGCAAACTGCCCTCTGACGCCCAAGAACGGGAGATGATCCTGGTCGATCCCATGCTGGCTACGGGCGGTTCCGTGACCCGGGCCTTGGACATGATGAAAGCCGCGGGCGCTACGGGCATCAAGGTCATGTGCCTTCTGGCCGCTCCCGAAGGCATCACCCGCGTGCAGGCCAGTCATCCAGACGTGGACATCTACACGACCGCGGTGGACTCACACCTCAACGACCACGGGTACATCGTGCCCGGGCTTGGAGATGCCGGGGATAGGCTATTTGGCACCAGGTAGGGGGCAGGGGATTTGCGTCCTTCGTGGGACGAGTATTTCATGGAAGTGGCGTCGGTGGTGGCCAAGCGCTCCACCTGCCTTCGAAGGCAGATCGGGGCCATCCTGGTCAAGGACAAGCGCATCCTGGCCACAGGTTACAACGGGGCGCCTAGTGGGCTCCCGCACTGCCTGGACATTGGGTGTGCCCGGGAACATGTGCCGTCCGGGGAAAGGCAGGAGCTGTGCCGGGCCCTGCACTCGGAGCAAAACGCGCTGGTGCAAGCTGCCCGCTACGGGATCCCGGTAAACGGCTCCACAGTTTACGTGACCACCGCGCCCTGCAGTGTTTGTGCCAAGATGCTCATCAACGCCGGGATTGTGAGGGTGGTGTACGGAGCCGAATACCCGGACCTCATGGCTCCTGGCATTTTGAAGGCGGCTGGTATCGAGACTTCGCGATTTCCATGATAAGCACAAAAAGCCCAGTTCTT